>NZ_JBICVO010000014.1:0-209895 GCF_043199105.1 Streptomyces sp. NPDC048644 | reverse complement strand
CGTTGTCGGGTGAGGCGTCGGATATCGCGGCGACGGACCGGGCGCTTGTGGAGTTGTTTCCTGAGAATGAGTCGTTGCACCGGTGGTTGAGGATGGCGGGGGAGCGGGTGCGTTTTCAGGGGTTGCCGGCGCGGATTTGCTGGTTGGGTTATGGGGAGCGGGACCGGGCGGGGGAGCGGTTCAACGAGATGGTGGCGTCGGGTGCGTTGCAGGCGCCGTTGGCGATCGGGCGGGATCATCTGGATTGTGGTTCGGTGGCGTCGCCGTACCGGGAGACGGAGGCGATGCTGGATGGTTCGGATGCGATTGCGGACTGGCCGTTGCTGAATGCGATGGTGAATGTGGCGTCGGGTGCGTCGTGGGTGTCGTTGCATCACGGTGGTGGTGTGGGGATGGGCCGGTCGATTCACGCGGGTCAGGTGTGTGTGGCGGACGGGACGGCGCTGGCGGGCGAGAAGATCCGCCGGGTGCTGACCAACGACCCGGGCATGGGCGTCATCCGTCACGTGGACGCCGGATACGACATCGCCGAGAACGTCGCCACCGAACGCCACGTCCGCATCCCCATGCGCGAAGAAGGGGCCGTGTGACCCCGGTGGCCGCGTAGTACGGAGTGGTCGAAACCGTGGTGATCCGACGGCCGCGGTGTCCCGGACCGGCCGGGCCGTCCGGCGCGCGGATCTCCCCGGACGCGCAAAAGCCCCGCGGTATGCATCGCCTGATGCGTACCGCGGGGCCCGGAGTTCTTTCGTGTGGCTATTCGGCGGGGGCCGGTGCCGTATCGGCCGGTGATTTTCCTGTGGGGTCCGGTGCGGTGGCGTTTCGCGGGCGGATCCAGATCAGGTGCACCACGGCCAGCAGGGCGAGCCAGACGGCGCCCACGATCAGGGCGATCCGGGTGCTCGCGGAGAATGCCAGCAAGGCCGTGATTCCCACCATGAAGGCCACCGCGATGATCTGTCCGTACGGCCAGAAGGGCGCGGGATAGGCGAGTGCGGCGGATTCCTCGGCCGGCATCGCGCGGCGGGCCTTGATCTGCGTCAGCAGGATCATCAGCCATACCCAGACGGTGGCGAAGGTGGCGATGGAGGAAATGATGAGGAAGATCCGGTCGGGGATCAGGTAATTCAGCAGGACGCCGAGGAGCAGCGCGCCGATCATGATGGCGACGGTCATCGTGGGGACGCCGTTGCGGGAGAGCCTGCGCATCATCGACGGTGCCTGGCGGCGTTCGGCCATGCCGTACATGATCCGGCCGGCGGCGAAGATGTCGCTGTTGATCGCGGACAGGGCGGCGACCACGACGACGATGTTCAGGACGGCAGCCGCGGATTTGATGCCGAGGCCGACGAAGATCTGGACGAACGGGCTGCCGTCGGACCCGACGTGCTGCCACGGCTCCAGGGACATGATGACGGCGAGCGTCAGCACGTAGAACAGCACGATGCGCAGCGGAATGGAGTTGACGGCTCCCGGGATGGTTTTCTCCGGGTTCTCCGCCTCGCCCGCCGTGACTCCGATGATTTCGGTGCCACCGAAGGCGAACATCACCACCGCGAACGAGATGATGAATCCGTGGGCACCGTGGGCGAAGAAGCCGCCGTTGTTCCAGAGGTTGGAGATGCCGACGTGGGCGCCGCCGCCCTTGATGCCCAGGACGAGTATGGCGATACCGGCGATGATCATCGCGATGATGGCGACGATCTTCACCAGTGAGAGCCAGAATTCCAGCTCGCCGAATACCTTGACGTGGAGCAGGTTGATGGCGCCGATGACGGCGATGGCGGCCAGCAGCCAGATCCAGCGTGGCACATCGGGAAACCAGAAGCCCATGTAGACGCCGAGGGCGGTGATGTCCGCGATGCAGACGATGACCATTTCGAACGCATAGGTCCAGCCGGTGGTGAATCCGGCGAGCGATCCGAGGTGTTTCGTCGCGTATTCACCGAACGAACCCGCGCAGGGGTGGTGCACGGCCATTTCGCCGAGCGAGCGCAGGACGAGGAAGACGGCGGCTCCACCGATCAGATAGGCGAGGAGGACTGCGGGGCCGCCTGCCTGGATCGCCTCGGACGATCCGTAGAAGAGGCCGGTGCCGATCGCGGAACCCAGCGCGATGAAACGTATGTGGCGCGACCGCAGGCCCCTGCGCAAGGTCGCTGTGTCGGTGGTCAAAGAATGCCCCTCCTTCGGGAACAGCACGTCCGTCCCTGACGTGTGGCGTGGATGTACGACGGCCTGGCCGAGCCGGTCGGTAACACCCCTCGCGTGACCGGAAGAGCGTCTGTACATTCCTGTATAGACAGGCACGTCAAGAGGTGATCCAGTGCGTGAACGCGAGCCGGCGTCCAGTGCCTCACCCGCCGCCGGGCGGGCGCTGGACACTCTCCTGCACCTCGCCGCCCGCACCGGTCCGGTACGGGCCCCGGCACTCGCCCGCGACCTCGGATTCCCACGTTCGTCCGCCTACCGCATCCTGGCGATCCTCATCGATCGCGGTTTTGTCGTGTATCTCCCCCAGGAGCAGGCGTACGGCCTCGGCGTCGCCGCCTTCGAGATCGGCACCGCCCACCTCCGTCACGAGCCGCTCGAACGGCTCGCGCGCCCCCTTGCACCGCCCCATGGCCGACGGCGGCGGCGCGGTGGTTCAGCGGGAATCGAACGTGCCCTTCAGCCGGTAGCGCGACCCCGGGTGCAGCAGCCGCGCGATGCTGACCAGCGCGTCGCCCGACCAGGTACGCCGCTGGATCAGCAGGCAGGGCTCCGAAGGGGCCACCCCGAGGATGCCGCACTCCTCGGACGAGGGCAGCACCGCCTCGACGACGTGCTCGCCCTTGCCCAGCGGCGCCACTTCGGACAGGAACGTGAACGGCGTGCGCCGGGTGAAGTCCTGCTCCAGGTAGCCGGGCGCGAAGTCCGGATGGACGTAGCGGTCCTCCAGCTGGATGGCCACCTCGTCCTCGAAGTGCACCACCTGGGAGTGGAAGACCCGGGCCCACTCCCCCAGACCGAAGCGTTCGCCGGTCTCCTGCTCCGCCGCCTCCTCGCGGACGAACAGCACCTGGGCATGGTACCGGTGCCCGCGCCCGCGCACCTCGTCGGCGATGTTGTGCACCTCCACCAGCGCGGAGCTGCCCTTGTGCAGGGCCACGAAGCTGCCGACGCCCATCACCCGGCGGATCAGGCCCTGGGCGGCCAGCTCGCGCAGCGCGCGGTTGATCGTCATCCGGGACAGGCCGAGCGCCTCCACGAACCGGCTCTCCGAGGGCAGTGCGTCGCCCTCGCGCCACCGGCCGCTCATGATCTGCTCGGTCACCAGGTCCTTCACCCGCTGGTACGCGGGGGCCGAGCCCGACGCGCCCTGCGCATACCGCCGCGCGAGATCCGCAGCCTCCACCACCACGCCGTTCACCGCCCTCGCCTCGTGGTCGCGCACCACGGGCCCACGCCGCGTGCACCGCGATTCTATGGCGTCCCGGACCCGGGCGATCCGGACGCCGTCCCTGGTCCGGTGTGGTGCCGGGCACTACGAAGGCGCCCGGCACCACGGTGGCGGCGAGCGGGAAGGCCGCCGCCCGTCGCCGCTGCCGTCAGCCGGTGATGATCGCCGGGTCGCTGACCCCGGGGCTGCCGTTCTCGACGTGGCCCGCGAAGCGCCGCAGGTACGTGCCGTCGCCCTCGCCGGTGACGCTCAGGTCGTACCAGCGCGCGCCGTCGCCCAGCGCCACCCGGTGCGTGACCCGGCCGGCGGCCGGCACCGTGACCTGCTCGCTGGTGCCGCGGTAGCTCTCGGCGACGGTCAGTACGCAGTCGGCGGCGCCGGCGTTGGTGAGGGTCAGCTCGACGGCGCCTGCCGCGTCGTGGCGGGCCGTCACCTCGGGCCCCGCGGTCTTCCCCGGGCCGCGGAAAGTGCGCAGGAATCCGTTCGGGCCGTGCACCGTGAGGTCGTAACCGTCCTTGGAATAGGCGGTGTTCCAGGTGTCGGACAGCTGCTTGCCGGCCTCGGTGGTGTACGTCCACGGGCCGTCCGTGCGGTCAGCCGCGGTGACCAGGAAGCAGACGCCCGCCGCATCGCCGCCGCCGAAGGCGAGGGTGATCTTCCCGGTCGACGGGGTCAGGGAGGCGTCCGTCAGCGGCGCGTACGGCAGCGGGCGGGCCGGGCGGGAGCCCGCTTCCTGCTTGGGGAGCACGGGCTGTGCGGGCGGCTTGGGCACATAGCTCGGGTGCCGGTCGCGGTCCGGCGGCTCGTAGGCGGCGGTGTCGGGCAGCGCGGCCGGTTCGGTGTCCTTGAGGCCGAAGTCGAAGGCGGAGGTGAGGTCGCCGCAGATGGCGCGGCGCCAGGGCGAGATGTTCGGCTCGGCCACGCCGAAGCGGCGCTCCATGAAGCGGATGACGGAGGTGTGGTCGAAGACCTCGGAGCAGACGTAGCCGCCGGTGCTCCAGGGCGAGACGACGAGCATCGGCACGCGCTGCCCGAGGCCGTAGGGGCCCGCGGCGTAGCGGACGTCGCCGGGGAAGGAGTCGAGGGCGGTGTCGACGGTGGAGGCGCCGCGGTCGGCGGAGGCCGGCGGGTAGGGCGGGACGAGGTGGTCGAAGTAGCCGTCGTTCTCGTCGTAGGTGAGGAAGAGCGCGGTCTTGCTCCACACCTCGGGGTTGGCGGTGAGGGCGTCCAGGACCTGGGAGACGTACCAGGCGCCGTAGTTGGCAGGCCAGTTGGGGTGTTCGCAGAACGCTTCGGGGGCGGCGATCCAGGAGATCTGCGGGAGCTTGCCGGCCTTGACGTCGGCCTTGAGGTGGTCGAAGTAGCCGTCGCCGTTCTTGGCGTCGGTGCCGGTGCGGGCCTTGTCGTACAGCGGGTCGCCGGCCTTGGCGTTGCGGTACTTGTTGAAGTAGAGCAGGGAGTTGTCGCCGTAGTTGCCGCGGTAGGCGTCGTCGATCCAGCCCCAGCCGCCCGGCTCGTCCAGGCCGTCGCCGGTGTCCTGGTAGATCTTCCAGGAGACGCCTGCCTGCTCCAGCCGTTCGGGGTAGGTGGTCCAGTCGTAGCCGGCCTCGTCGTTGCCGAGTACCGGGCCGCCGCCCTTGCCGTCGTTGCCCGCGTGGCCCGACCAGAGGTAGTAGCGGTTGGGGTCGGTGGCCCCGATCATCGAGCAGTGGTAGGCGTCGCAGACGGTGAAGGCGTCCGCGAGCGCGTAGTGGAACGGGATGTCCTGGCGGGTCAGGTAGGCCATCGTCCCGGCGGACTTGGCGGGTATCCACTGGTCGTATTTGCCGTCGTGCCATGCCTGGTGGCCGCCGGCCCAGTCGTGGTTGAGGCCCTCGATGAACTGCATGCCGAGGTTCTCTGCGTCGGGGTGGTAGGGCAGTACGTCCTTGGTGCCGTCGGACTGCTGCCAGACCGGCTTGCCCGAGGGCGCCATCGGGCGCGGGTCACCGAAGCCGCGTACGCCCTTGAGGGAGCCGAAGTAGTGGTCGAACGAGCGGTTTTCCTGCATCAGCACGACGATGTGCTCGACGTCCTTGATGGAGCCGGAGTTGCGGGTGGCGGGGATGGCAGCGGCGCGGGCGATGCTCTGCGACAGGGCGGCGAAGCCCGCGGTGGCGCCGGCGATCTGGAGAAAGCGGCGCCGGTTGAGTTCAGGCATGAGTCCGGGAACCTCTTGGGGTGGGGGGTGAGCTGACATGGACGTGCGGGTCGGGGACAGGAGTCAGCAGAGTCTTCCAAGAGGACCGAGTGCCGGGGAAGGGGTGGTGGCGCGGGAGTGACCGGTGCGGGGCCGCGCCGGGAACAGCCGGGACGGCGCGGACGACGGCGAGGCGCCCGCCGTCGGGGCGGGCGCCTCGCTTGCTCCGTGGTGGCCGGTGTCAGACCAGCAACGCCTCGTCGGGCCTGGCCCCTGACCCGCTGTCACCGGGCCGGGATCCGGGCTCCGGCACCTCGGCGCCCGGCCGCGGCTTCGCGTCCGGCACGCTGCGCAGCGGCGGCCGTGCGGACAGCCGCGTCCGGCGGGCCGCGGCCACCCGGCGGGTGAACCACACGACCTTGCCGTCGGCGGTGCCGCAGGTGCCCCAGCTGTCACTGAGGGCGGCGACCATGGCGAGGCCACCGTCGCCCACGCCGCGCAGCCGCGGCATCCGGGGGCCGCGGTCGGTGACCGAGACGGTCAGGTGCCGGCCGCTCCAGCGGACCTCGACCACGCAGACGGCGTCGGGGCCGACATGCCGGTGGACGTTGGTCAGCAGCTCCGCCACCCCGCGGCAGACGGCCGGGACCTGCGCCTCCAGGTGCCAGTGGCGCAGATGCGCGGCCACGATGCGCCGGATCTGCGGCACCCGCTCCGCCGAAGCGGGCAGTTCGACCGTATAGCGCCGGTTGCTGGACAGGGTCATGGTCGTGGCTCCTCACCGCGAGGCTCACCCGCTGCACCGCGTTGTTCCCCGACGACCGACACGAAGAGTGAGCAGTGGTCACTTACGAGTGAAAACCATCGTCACCCCACCGGGCGGCACGCGCAACAGATCCGGTGTCAGGGCAGGTGCGGCAGGAGCGCGTCCGGTGTGAGCGGCAGGTCGCGCAGCCGCACGCCGGTGGCGTGCCGTACCGCGTTGGCGATGGCCGCGGCGGCGCCGACGATGCCGATCTCGCCGATGCCCTTGCTGCCCATGGGGTTGAGGTGCCGGTCCTCCTCGTCGAGCCAGTGCGCCTCGATCGCGCGGACGTCGGCGCAGGACGGTACGTGGTAGGAGGCCAGGTCGCACTCGGCGAAGTCGCCGAAGACCGGGTCGACGGTGCTGGCTTCGGTCAGCGCCATGCCGATGCCCATCGTCATGCCGCCGATGAACTGGCTGCGTGCGGTACGGGAGTTGAGGATCCGGCCGGCCGCGTACATGCCCAGCATCCGGCGGACGCGTACCTCGCCGGTGACGGTGTCGACCTGCACCTCGGCGAACTGCGCGCCGAACGCGTGGCGTGCGTAGGGCGATCCGGCGGCGACCTCGTCGCCGGTGTCGGCGTCGGCGGTCAGCCCCTCTGCGGGCAGCGGCCCTTCGTGCTCCCGCAGCCGCTCCCCCAGCGCCGCGCACGCCTTGTGGACCGCCCAGCCCCAGGACGCGGTGCCCGACGAGCCGCCGGCCAGGGAGGCGTCCGGCAGGTCGCTGCGGCCGATCGCGAGGTGCACCCGTTCCTCGGGCACGTCGAGTGCCGCGGCGGCGATCTGGGCGAGCACGGTGCGGGCGCCGGTGCCGATGTCGGTGGCGTTGAGGCGGATGTGGAAGCTGCCGTCGGCCGCGGCGTGCGCCTGTGCGCTGGACGGCATGATCAGCACGGGGTAGGTGGCCGCGGCGACGCCGGTGCCGATGAGCAGGTCGCCCTCGTGTCTGACTCCGGGGCGCGGGTCGCGGGGGCGCCAGCCGAAGCGGTCGGCGCCCTCCCGCAGGCAGCGGGCCAGGCCGCGGCTGCTGAACGGGCGGCCGGTGTCGGGCTCGGTGCCGGGTTCGTTGCGCAGCCGCAGGTCCACCGGGTCGATGTCCAGGAGGACGGCGAGTTCGTCGATCGCCGACTCCAGCGCGTACATGCCGGGGGCCTCGCCCGGTGCGCGCATCCAGGAGGGGCTGGGCACGTCCAGGGCCACGACGTGGTGCACGGTGCGGCTGTTGGGCGAGGTGTACATGGTGCGGGCGGGTACGGCGGCCTGCTCGACGAACTCCTTGATGGTGGAGGTGGAGGTCGTCACCTCGTGCGCGAGGGCGGTGATGACGCCGTCGGCGCCGGCGCCCAGCCGCACCCGCTGGATGGTCGGCGCGCGGTGGCCGACGACGGCGGCCATCTGGCGCCGGGGCAGGGCCAGTTTGACGGGGCGGCCGGTGTGCCGGGCGGCCATCGCAGCGAGCACCACCTGGGGCCGCGCGGTGCCCTTGGACCCGAAGCCGCCGCCGACGTGCTCGGAGATGACGGTGACCGCGTGCCGCGGCAGGCCGAACGCGGCGGCGAGATCGTTGCGTACCGGGGTGGAGCCCTGGCTGGAGTCGCGGACGGTCAGCCGTCCTTCGGTCCACCAGGCGGTGGAGGCGTGCGGCTCCATGGGGTGGTTGTGCAGCGGGGTCAGGCGGTAGGTCGCGTCGACGGTGATCAGCGCACCCGCGTACGCCGTGTCGAAGTCGCCGCGCTCGCGGGCCCCGGCGTGCCCGCCGTTGGCCTCCTTCGGGATGTAGAGCCCCGGGTGGTCCGCGGTCAGCACGACGTCGTGGTCGAGCGTCTCGTAGCCGACGCGGACGGCATCGGCCGCGGCGCGGGCGCCTTCGATGGTCTCGGCGACGGCCAGCGCCACGAACCAGCCCCGGTGCGGGACCGCGGTGTCCTGGAGGACCGCGAGGGTCGGGTCGTCGGGCGGTTCGAGCCGCGGCGCGTTCTCGTACGTCAGCACGGCCAGCACTCCGGGGAGCGCGAGGGCGTCAGCGGTGTGCACCGCGGTGACGTGGCCGCGGGCGATGGTGGCGGGCACCGGCCAGGCGTACGCGCAGTCCTGCGGGGCCTGTTCGAACGCGTAGCGCGCGCTGCCGGTGACCTTCTCGCGGCCTTCGCGGCGTACGACGGGCGCGCCGAGTACGTGGCCGGGTGCACGCGGCGGGGCGGGGTGCGGATCGTGACTCATGGCGCGCGTCCTCACGTGGTCCTTGCGTCGTGGTGGTGGTCCGCCGCGGGTGCGCTGCGCGGGGCGGCGGGGCGTGCCGTCGCCGGGTGTCCGGCGGGCGGCGGGTCATCGGCGGCGTACGGCGAGTTCGCCCAGGACGGAGACGGTGAGCCGGCGGGCCAGGGTGACCTTGAAGCCGTTGTCGCGCAGCGGCCTGGCGGCGGCGAGTTCGGCGTCCGCCGCGCGCCGGAAGGTGTCGGCGGTGGCCGGGGCGCCGCGCAGCACCTCTTCGGCCGCGGTGGCGCGCCAGGGCCGGTGCGCGAGGCCGCCGTAGGCCAGCGCCGCGTGCCGCACCATGCCGTCGCGGACGTCGAGTTGGGCGGCGACGGAGACCAGCGCGAAGGCGAACGAGGCGCGGTCGCGGGCCTTGCGGTAGAGGGAGTGCGCCTCGGCCGGTGGCGGTGGCAGCTGCACCGCTGTGATCATTTCGCCGGGTGCGATGACGGTGTCCCGTTCGGGGTTCTCGTCCGGCAGCCGGTGGAAGGCGGCGGCCGGGACGGTCCGTTCGCCGTCAGGGCCTTGCAGATCGACGGTGGCGTCGAGGGCGGCGAGCGCCACGGCCATGTCGGACGGGTGGGTGGCGACGCAGTGTGCGGAGTACCCGAGTACCGCCAGGTCGCGGTGGGCGCCCTCGCGGGCCGGGCAACCGGTGCCGGGCTCCCGCTTGTTGCAGGGTTTCGAGGTGTCCTGGAAGTAGCCGCAGCGGGTCCGCTGCAGCAGGTTGCCGCCGGTGGTCGCGGTGTTGCGCAGCTGCCCCGATGCGCCGGCCAGCAGGGCCTGGGAGAGCACCGGGTAGCGGTCGCGGACGATGGGGGCGGCGGCGAGGTCGCTGTTGCGGACGGCGGCGCCGATGCGCAGGCCGCCGTCGGGCAGTTCCTCGATCCGGTCGAGCGGCAGCCGGCTGACGTCGATGAGCAGGTCGGGGGCGGTCACGCCGAGCTTCATGAGGTCAATGATGTTGGTGCCGCCGCCGAGGAACTGGGCGCCGGGGTGCGCGGCCCTGGCCTGGACGGCCTCGGCGACGGTGGCCGGCCGCAGATAGCCGAACGGTTTCATGAGGCCACCTCCTGGCCGGCGGGGGCGACGGGTCCTGCGGCGGCCCGCCCGTCGTGGGCTGCCACGTCCCCGACCGCCTCGACGATCCGGGGGTAGGCACCGCACCGGCACAGGTTGCCGCTCATCCGCTCCCGGATCTCGTCGGCGGTCAGCTCCACCGGGGCGCCCGATACGGCCGTGTACGGCGTGACGTGCGAGGGGAAGCCGTCCGCCGCCTCGCCGAGTACGCCGGCGGCCGAGCAGATCTGGCCCGGGGTGCAGTAGCCGCACTGCAGGGCGTCGCGGTCCAGGAAGCTCTCCTGGAGCGGGTGCAGCAGGTCGCCGTCGGCGAGACCTTCGACGGTGGTGAGGGCCCGGCCGGTCTGGGCCACGGCCAGGAGGAGGCAGCTGTTGGCGCGCCGGCCGTCGACGAGCACGGTGCAGGCGCCGCACTGGCCGTGGTCGCAGCCCTTCTTGGCGCCGGTGAGGCCGAGCTGTTCGCGGAGCGCGTCGAGGACCGTGGTGCGGTGATCCAGGGTCATCCGGTGCGCTGTGCCGTTGACGTGCAGGACCAGGGCGGAGGCCCCGTCGCCCGGCGGCGGTCCTGCGGCGTCCTGGGGAGGTGCGGTGGGCTCCACGCGCTCGCCTTTCGGGACAGGGAAGTTGCCTCCTGCCTACCAGGAGTCCGCGGCCCGCGCTCGTCGGCGGACGGCGCATCGCGGGGGCACCCGGGCGGGTTGCCTGGACCGTTTCAGCGGTTCTCCAGCAGGAGCTGGACCTCCTGCTCCTGGTCGCCCGCCGCGGTGCCGACCACCCGGACGGCGAAGGCCGGTGTCAGGCTCTCGCGGAGCCTGGCCACCGCCCAGTAGCCGCCCTGGAGGCTGACGGTCACGGGCTCGGTCAGCCGTCGCGGCTCGGCCGTGCCCCGCAGGTCGGTCACGTCGAAGGTCGCGGTCCACACGGTCGGCCCGGCTCCGGCCACGGGCTTGGGCACGTCGTCGGGCGCACGGTCGCACACGAAGGTGGTGCGCAGCGCGCTGAAGACGCTGTGGGCGTCCTCCGTCGCACATTCGGTGAGCTCGACGACCACCTCGGCCTCCGGGTGGTACGCCGGTTCGGGCGGCGTCGCCTGTTCCTTCCCCCTGACCGGTCCGGGCTGTCCCGGCTGGTTCGCGTGCTGCGCGCTGTTCACTGTGGGGCCTTCCTCTAGGAGCCGACAGGTCCAGGCTCACCCGGCCGACGGGCGCGTGCGACCGGAGGCCCGGATCGGTCCGCGTGGCACGTACGAGTGGTTTGACGGCTGCCCGGCGGGCCGCACACCACACTATTGTTACTCTGTGTAGTCACAGCAAGCGCTGCGTAATCACACGGTAGCGCTTCGCCCCACCCCCACGCCGTCAGGAGAGACCCACGTGACCACCTTCATCACCGACCGCCGCAGCGCCGAGTACAGCGTCGACCGCGCGCTGTGCCTGGCCCGCGCGGCCCAGCTCGCCTACCAGGACGAGAGCACCATCGAATCCACCGCACGCGACTGGGGGTTCGACCGGGTCCGCCACCATGTGACGGCCTTTCAGCCGCCGTTCCCCCTGACGGACACCCAGGCGTACACCATGGCCGACGACGACATGATCGTCACTGCCTTCCGGGGCACCGAACCGGTCCAGCTGCGCGACTGGCTGTCCGACGCGACCACCCCGCCGCGGCCGGGCCCCGGCGGCACGGGGTTCTCGCACTACGGCTTCGCCGAGGCGCTGGACGCGGCGTGGTCCCACATCCTGGGCGCCGTCCAGGAGTTCCGTGACCACGCGCAGACGGTGTGGTTCACGGGGCACAGTCTCGGCGGGGCGCTGGCGATGCTCGCGGGGGCACGGCTGCACTTCGAGGAGCCGCGCCTGACGGCCGACGGCGTCTACACCTTCGGCCAGCCGCGGACCTGCGACCGGTTGCTGGCCGGAGCGTTCGACAAGGTCTTCACCCGGCGCATGTACCGCTTCGTGAACAACAACGACATCGTCCCCCAGCTGCCACCCGAGCCGGTGTTCCACCACGTCAAGGCGCTGCGCTACATCGACTCCGACGGCACGCTGCGCGACACCGTGCCGGCGCTCGGCGGCCTCCTCGACCGCGCCCGTGGCCTCACAGCCGACGCGTTCGCACCGGCGTCCGACGGCGTGCGCGATCACCTGATGGACCGCTACATCGAGGCGCTGGAGAAGAACCGGAACTGAACCGCGCGGGCGCCCGGCCGGTGCGCCCCCGCCACCGGCCGGGCGCGAACACTTCCCGTGTGCCCCGTCGGCCACCGGTGCCCCGGCCGGACCAGACCCGGGCCGTGGCCTGCTGCGATTCGGTAACGGGGGCGCATTCGAGGTAATTCCCCCACAGAAATGTTGCATATGCTCAGGCCGCCGGGCCGCTTCCGGGCAGCGCCGACGGCCCGCGCCCGCCCGCATCAGCCACCCGAACGACGGAGTACACCTTGGCCGTGGAGAACAGGAGGCAGCGCATCAGTTCCCGTGTGCTGTGCGCTCTCCCCTACGCGGTCATGGCCGTGGTCACCACGGTGGACGTGACCGCGGGTTCCGGTGTCGGCTTCCTGCCGCTGGTGTCGCTCGGGCCCGCGTTCGCCGGGCTGGTCGGCGGCTGGCGGCGGACCGCCGTGGTGGGCCTGACCGCGCTCGTGCTCTGTCTCGGCCTGGGAATGTACGACGGTCTCTTCGACAACAGGCGCGGGCTGACCGCACTGCTCTCGGTCGCGGGGGTCACGGCCGCCGGGCTGGTCGCCGCGGTGATGCGCCAGCGCCGCGAGGCGGAGCTGGCCAGCGTCCGGTCGATCGCCGAGGTCGCCCAGCGGGTGCTGCTGCGGCCGGTGCCGCGCGGGGCGGGGCCGCTGCGGATCGCGGTGTCGTACACATCGGCGGTGGCGGAGGCCCGGATCGGCGGCGACCTGTACGAGGTGGTGAACGCGCCGGGCGGGGTGCGGGTCATCGTCGGGGACGTGCAGGGCAAGGGACTTGAGGCGGTGGAGAGCGCGGCGGTGGTGCTGGGCGCGTTCCGCGAGGCGGCGTACGACGAGGCGGATCTGATGGCCGTCGGCGAGCGGGTGGAGCGGGCGTTGAACCGGCACCTGAGCGGCGAGCGGTTCGTGACCGCGGTGCTCGCCGAGATCGGCGAAGGGCCGCGCGCGACGCTGCTGAACTTCGGGCATCCGGCGCCGCTGGTGGTCCGCCCCACCGGCTCGGTCGGCTACGCCGAGCCGCCCGAGCGTGCCCTGCCGCTCGGCCTGTCCCTGCACGGCGCCGACGCGCCGCAGCCGTACGAGGTGCCGTTCGCCGCCGGCGACCAGCTGCTCTTCTACACCGACGGGGTCACCGAGGCGCGGGACGGCGCCGGCCGCTTCTATCCGCTCGACGAACGCGCCGATCTGCTCAAGGACCCCGATCCGGAGGCCGCGTTGCAGGCGGTGCGCGAGGACGTCGTCGAGCATGCCGAGGGACCGCTGCACGACGACGCGGCGATGCTGCTGGTCCGCTTCCGGGAGCCGCACGGCGAGGAGCGCTGAGGCTCGCTTCCCGGGCGGCCGGTGTGCCGCCGTGGGGTACCCGCCCGCGGGGACGGGCAGCGGGACGGGCCGTCGGTCAGCGCCGGTGCCCGCGCCGGCGGCGGAGCCTTGCGTGCACGTCATCCGGCGGCAGGAAGCGGGCCCAGCGCTCGGGGTACTCCGCGGGCGGCGGCCCTTCGTCGTCATCGGCGCCGTCGTCCTCATCGTCGTCACCGTCGTCGTCGGCGGTCCCGCCATCGGTGTCCGCGGCGCCGTCCGCATCGGCCGGTGCTGCGGCCTGCGCCGCCAGCCGCTCCTTCTCCGCCCGTGCCGCCGCCGTCGCCACCGACGGCCACACCCGGTCCAGCGCGGCGTTCATCGCGGCGCCGACGAGCACCGCGAACGCGGACACCCCGATCCACAGGAGGACCGCGACCGGCGCGGCCAGCGACCCGTAGATGGTGGGCCCCTCCACCGTCGCGGTCAGGTAGATCCGCAGCAGCAGACTGCCGAGCACCCACATCGCGAGGGCGACCACCGCGCCCGGAATGTCCTCGGGCCAGGGCGAACGCACCGGCACCGACGCGTGGTAGAGCGTGGTGAGGAAGGCGACCGACAGGATCAGCACCACCGGCCAGTACAGCGCCCTGATGACGTCCGCACCGGCCGGCAGCCAGCTCACCAGGGTGTCGGGCCCCACCACCATCAGCGGCAGCGCGACGGCGCCGACGACCAGCGCGGCCAGGTAGAGCGCGAACGCCAGCAGCCTGGTCCTGACGATGCCGCGCCTGCCGTCGAGGCCGTACATGATCGTGATGGTGTCGACGAAGACGTTCAGCGCGCGGGAGCCCGACCACAGGGCGATGGCGAAGCCGAGCGAGATGACGTCGGGGCGGCGGCCGGTGAACACGTCGTCGAGGAGCGGGCGGGCGATCTCGTCCACACCCTGCCCGGAGAGCACCGTGCCGGACGCGGTGAGGATGTTGTCCCGGATGCTGACGATGGTGTCGTGGCCTATCCAGGGCTCCATGTAGCCGAGCAGCCCGATGAGTCCGAGCAGCAGCGGCGGCAGCGACAGCAGGCAGAAGAACGCGGCCTCGGCGGCCAGACCGGTGACCCGGTACTCCATGCAGGAGTGCACGATGTCCTTGACGAGCAGCCAGCCGAGCCGGCGTTTGGAGACGTTGCGATAGAGGACCCTGGCCCTGGTCAGACGGCCCGCGGGCCGCTCGGTCGGTTCGTTCTCCGGCTGCACCTCCTTACCGTATCCGGCATGGCAGCAACGACTCACACGGTCACCAACCAGCCCCCGCCGCTGACCGGGTACGACGTATTCGGCGCGGACCAGGCCCTCACCGAAGGCGTCGAGCGGTACGTCTCCCCCGCCCGTATCGACGAGGTGCGTCAGGAGCTGACCACCCTGGGAACGGCCGCGGGGTCCGCCCAGGCCCAGCGCTGGGGCGAGCAGGCCAACGCCTCGCCGCCCACCCTGCGCACCCACGACCGCTACGGCCACCGCATCGACGAGGTCGACTTCCACCCGGCCTGGCACCGACTGCTCGGCCACGCCGTCACCGCCGGGCTCACCGACGCCTGGTCACGCCCCGACGGGCACGTCCGGCGCACCGCGGGCTTCCTCGTCTGGAGCCAGACCGACGCCGGCCACGGCTGCCCGCTGTCGATGACCCACGCCGCGGTGCCCGCCCTGCGCACCGACCCCGCCCTCGCGGCGGTCTGGGAGCCGCTGCTGACCTCCCGGGTGTACGACCCTGAGCTGCGGCCCGTCGCGGAGAAGCCGGGCGCGCTCGCCGGGATGGCGATGACGGAGAAGCAGGGCGGCAGCGACGTACGGTCGTGCACCACCCGCGCCGAACCGCTGGCCGCGCCGGGCGCGTACGTCCTGACCGGCCACAAGTGGTTCTGTTCGGCGCCGATGTCGGACGCGTTCCTGGTGCTGGCGCGGGCGCCTGGCGGGCTCACCTGCTTCCTGCTCCCGCGGGTGCTGCCGGACGGCAGCCGCAACGCCTTCCGCATCCAGCGGCTCAAGGACAAGCTCGGCAACCGCTCCAATGCCTCGGCGGAGGTCGAGTTCGACGGGACGACCTGGGCGCAGCGGGTCGGCGACGAGGGCCGCGGCCTCGCGACGATCCTGGAGATGGTGGCGGCGACCCGGCTGGACTGCGTCACCGGAGCGGCTTCCCTGATGCGTCAGGCGGTGGCGCAGGCGGTGCACCACGCGACCCACCGGGCGGCGTTCGGCGGCCCGTTGGCCGATGCGCCGCTGATGCGCAACGTCCTGGCCGATCTGGCGCTGGAGTCGGAGGCGGCGACGACGCTGGCGCTGCGGCTGGCCGCCGCGTACGACGGCGGCGGCGCTGCGGACCGCGACTTCCTGCGGCTCGCGGTGCCGGCCGCCAAGTACTGGGTGACCAAGCGGTGCACGCCGGTGGCGGTCGAGGCGCTGGAGTGCCTGGGCGGCAACGGCTACGTCGAGGATTCGGGCATGCCCAGGCTGCTGCGCGAGGCGCCGCTGCACTCGATCTGGGAGGGCTCGGGCAACATCCAGGCGCTGGACGTGCTGCGGGCGCTGCGCGCCGGGCCCGCGGCCCTGGACGCCTTCCTGACGGAGATCGGCACGACCCGCGGCGCCGATCACCGGCTCGACCGCGCGGTCCACGGCCTGCTCACCGAACTGGCCGATCTGGAGGCCATCGAGGCGCGGGCGCGGCGGCTGACGGAGCGGATGGCGTTGGTGTTGCAGGGCTCGCTGCTGGTGCGGTACGCGCCGCCCGAGGTCGCCGACGCGTTCTGCGCCACCCGGCTCGGCGGCGACGCGGGCGCGGCGTTCGGGACGCTGCCGCACACGCTCGGGACGGCCGCGATCGTGGACCGGGCCCGTCCGGTCGCCGCGGACTGACGGCGGGCCGGGGCGGATCACCGGCGCGGCGGCTCCCGTCCCTTCCGGCCGTCCGACGGCACGGACGGGACGGGGCCGCCGCCGCGCCGTTCAGGAGCGGTGCCGCGCCGACCCGGCACCGCTCCCGGTCTCAGGGGCCGGTGCCCGAGCTCCGGCCGGGCGACCTGGAGTTCGGACACGGGCTGTCAGGGCAGCCGCGGCGGCCCCTCGTCGGGACGTGCGCGCAGCGCCGCCTCGACCGCCACGACGACGTCGTCGTCCGGGGCGTCCGGCCGGAAGCCGGCCAGCACCCCGCGCGCCTCGTAGTAGCGGATGACCCGGTAGGCGTCGTCCGTACCGCCGCCGTCCCGCACCCGCAGGTACACGACGAGATCCGCGCGGGCGAACACCGGGAGCAGCGGGCCTGCGCCTGCCACCCGGTCGAGCAACTGCGGTGCGCCGTCGAATACGTAGCCTTCGTCGGGCAGCCGCCGGTGATCGGCCAGGACGTCGGCCGCGGTGAGCCTCGGTACTCCGTAGTGCGCCGCGATCCGGACGGCCCGCGCGGCGCGCTGCCCGTCGTCCGCTGCGATCACCACGACACGCGGAGCCGTGGCCACCATGGTGAACTCTCCTCCCGCACCGTGCGGATGGGGCATCCGGCGGTTGTGATCACCGGGACGTCAGGGGGCGCGCCGTACCGCTCAGGACCGCCGGTGTTCCCGGCGGCGACCGGCCCGGGTTCCCCGGGGGGGGCGGGGCGTCGACGGCCGCCCGGAACACGTTCCCCGTGCACGTCATGGGCCACAACGGTTGCACTTCGTTGCAGTCGGGCGGTGCAATGGTGCATCCGTCCGGGCCGGGTGACGGCACCATGGCCGGACCCGGGGAGACGGCACAACGGAGAGCAGCTTGAACGACAGCCCGATCGGCAGCGCCATAAGGTCGGCCCAGGACATCCGCGCCACCGCACACCGCCTCGCCTCGGCCCGCGAGGCCGCGCTTTCGGGCGGCGCGGCACCCGAGGCGCCCCGGGCCGTCATCGGCGACTCCTGGCGCCGGGTGCTCGGCTCCGGCGTCGACCCGGATCACGACCGCCGCGAACGCCCGCTCTCGGTAGGCGAGTTGGAGCAGCGCAGACAGGAATCCCGGCTGGCGGCGGTGCTTCCGGTGCTCAACGACGCGCTGCTGCCCGCCGCCGACGCGGCGCAGCAGATCATGGTGGTCACCGACGCCGAAGGACTGGTCCTGTGGCGGGAGGGCTGCGCGCCGATCCGCCGGATGGCCGACCGGCACGGCTTCGACAAGGGCGCCGCCTGGACGGAGGACGTCGTCGGCACCAACGCGATCGGCACCGCGCTGGTGGCCAGGCGCCCGATCCTGGTGCACAGCGCCGAACACTTCGTCCGCTCCCACCACCAGTGGACCTGCGCCGCCGCCCCGCTGCACGACCCGCGCGACGGGCGACTCCTTGGCACCGTCGACGTCAGCGGCCCCGCCCACACCTTCCACCCCACGACTCTGTCGCTGGTCTCCGCCGTGGCCGGGCTCGCCGAGGGCGAGCTGCGCTCCCGGCACCACGCGGCGGTCGAACGGCTGCGGTCGAGCGCGGCTCCCGTCCTCGCCCGGATCGGCGGCCTGGCCCTCGCCGTCGACCCGCACGGCTGGACCGCGGGGGCCGTCGGAATGCCGCCGCCCGACCGGGTGGCGCTGCCCAAGTCCCCGCAGGCCGGGCCGCTGTGGCTGCCCCGGTACGGCAACTGCACGCTGGAGCCGCTGCCGGGCGGCTGGCTGATCCGCGTCGGCAAGGAGCAGGCCCCGGAGCCGAGCCGGGTGCTGCTCGACGTCAGTGGCCGCGACGGCGCCGCGATCACGGTCAGCGGGCCGGCCGGCGCCTGGACGCACGCGCTGAGCCCGCGCCACGCCGAGCTGCTGTTCCTGCTGGCCGCGCACCCCGAAGGGCGCAGCGCCGCCGAACTGGCCCAGGACCTGTTCGGCGACGGCGGCCGTACGGTCACCGTCCGCGCCGAGCTGTCCCGGCTGCGCCGCCACCTCCCCGGGGTGCTGGCGCACCGCCCGTACCGCTTCGCGGACGGCGTCGAACTGGAGCTGCGGACACCGCCGCTGTCCGTGCATCTGCTGCCCCATTCCTCGGCACCGGCGGTGGCGGCGGCCCGGCGGGGGTGAGGGGGAAGGGCAGGCGGCGTGCCGTATCAGTACGTGGACAATCGTCCCGGGATGTGGTGGCCGGTGAAGGGGCGGTCCGTCCCGGACCCCGGGCTCCCGTCAACTCCCGCCCGTTGCCCGCCACTTGCCCGTACCCGCCGGGGCGCTGACGCCGCTCAGCGCCGACCGGGACGGTCGCCTCGCGGCCCGTGCGACGGCGCGCCACCCGATCGGCCCGCAGGTCTCGCCGCGGCCGGCCGGCATGCCTAGCGTGCCGACTGCGGGCCGTGCGCGCCCCGCGGGAGGAGAGCGATGAGCCCGCCAGGACATCCCCTGGGCCGCCCGGAG
Source organism: Streptomyces sp. NPDC048644 (assembly GCF_043199105.1). Classification (NCBI taxonomy): domain Bacteria; kingdom Bacillati; phylum Actinomycetota; class Actinomycetes; order Kitasatosporales; family Streptomycetaceae; genus Streptomyces; species Streptomyces sp. NPDC048644. The sequence continues at coordinate 191,219 of NZ_JBICVO010000014.1, read as the reverse complement.
GCACCGCGCCCCGACCCGCCGCCCGTGCGCCGCCCCCGGTGGGGCGTGATCGCGCTGATCGGGCTCACCGGCATCGCCATGCTGCGCGGCGGACTGGCGGACGGCCCTCCGCAGCCGGGCTCCGCCGCCACGTCCCTGTCCCCCGCGGACCGTCCGCCCGGTGGCGCGGGGCCGCTGCCGCGCTCCGCCCCGTCGCGGGTGGTCATCCCCGATCTGAGAGTGTCCGCGCCGGTCGTGCCGCTCGGGCTCGACGCGGACGGCTGGATCGAGGCGCCGCCGCCCGGCAGCCCCGGTCTCACCGGCTGGTACCGGGACGCGCCGACGCCGGGCGAGCGGGGCACCGCCGTCGTCGTCGGTCACGTCGACGACTTCAGCGGCCCCGCGGTCTTCTACCGCCTCGGCTCCCTGAAGAAGGGGAGCACCGTCCGGGTGGCCCGCAAGGACGGCAGGACCGCGGTCTTCGAGGTCTACGGCGTGCAGGTCTTCGACAAGAAGGACTTCCCCGCCGCGACGGTGTACGGGAGCCGGGGCCGGCCGGAGCTACGGGTGCTGACCTGCGGCGGCGGCTACTCCGCCGGCGCCGGGTACACGGGCAACGTCGTCGTCTTCGCGCGGCTGGCCAAGACCGTCCAGGACGTACCGGGCGACGAGGGCGAGCGGGACCGGGCTGCCCTTCCGGCGCTCCGGGGCGCGTGATTGGCTGCCGCCATGAGCACCGTCACCGTCACCACCTGGTACCTCGAACAGACCGCGCCCACCGATCTGATACCCGCCGCGTGTCCACCGGCCGGACAGGGTGTCCGCATGGTGCGCGCCGCACGGCCGTCGCCCGAATTCAGCCGGTTCCTCTATTCGGCCGTGGGCGGCGACATCCTGTGGACCGACCGGCTGGGGTGGTCGTACGCGCAGTGGACGGAGTACCTGGCGCGGCCCGGTGTGGAGACGTGGGTGGCGTACGAGGACGGGACGCCGGCCGGTTTCATCGAGTTGGAGGGGCGACCCGACGGCGTCACGGAGATCGCCTATTTCGGGTTGATCCCGGCCTTCCGGGGGCGCGGGATCGGCGGCCACCTCCTCTCGTACGGGACGGCGCGCGCGTGGGACCTGGCGGACCGGCGTTCGGGCTGGGAGCCGGTGCGGCGGGTGTGGCTGCACACGTGCAGCAAGGACGGCCGGTACGCGATGAGCAACTACGAGCGGCGCGGTTTCCGGCTGTACGACACCGAGGTGAGCGAGGAGCCGGCGGCGGCCACCCCCGGTCCGTGGCCGGGAGCCGGCGACACCGCGCCCGGCCAGGGACCGAAGGCCGTACCGGCCCCGCAGACCACGGGGGCGACAACACAGACGTAAACGTGACCGGCACCACATCGTCTCGCAATACGGGACCATGATGTCCACATAATGGATAATGGTGGACTGCCCCAAGAACGGCGTGACACGCTTCCGTCATGTCTCGAGCTGGAATTGCCTTGGTGAGCCGGCGGCACGTCGACCTCGGCCGCCTGTCCAGCGCCATCTGTTCGGCGCGCTGACGCTGCACTGACCTGGGGCCGAAGCCCCGGCAGCACCGCCGGCACCACCGCATCCCACGCCGTCCCCATCGCCGCGGACGCGCCGACACCCCTGACCTCGCACCTCACCCACGACGCGTCGCCACGCGCCGCCCTTCGGTGTGCCTGCACAGGTCGTCAGCGGGTGCATCCCGTCAAGCCCGCACACCCTGAGCCGCCCAGAAGGACGTACTCCCATGGCCGCCACCCCGGATCGACCCGCAGCTGCCACGACCCGCCGCAAGGCCGGACGCCACCGCGGCGAGGGCCAGTGGGCCGTTGGTCACTTCACGCCGCTCAACGGCAACGAGCAGTTCAAGAAGGACGACGACGGTCTCAATGTGCGGACACGCATTGAGACGATCTACGCGCAGCGGGGATTCGACTCGATCGACCCCAACGACCTGCGTGGCCGGATGCGTTGGTGGGGTCTGTACACCCAGCGCAAGCCCGGGATCGACGGCGGCAAGACCGCCGTCCTGGAGCCGGAGGAGCTGGACGACGAGTTCTTCATGCTGCGGGTGCGCATCGACGGCGGCCGGCTGACCACCGATCAGCTGCGGGTGATCGGCGAGATCTCCCAGGAGTTCGCGCGCGGCACCGCCGACATCACCGACCGGCAGAACGTCCAGTTCCACTGGATCCGCATCGAGGACATGCCGGTGATCTGGCAGCGCCTGGAAGCGGTGGGCCTGTCCACCACCGAGGCATGCGGCGACACCCCGCGCGCCATCCTCGGCTCGCCGGTCGCCGGCATCGCCGAAGACGAGATCATCGACGGCACCCCGGTCATCGAGGAGATCCACCGCCGGATCGTCGGCAACCCCGCCTTCTCCAACCTCCCGCGCAAGTTCAAGACCGCGGTCTCCGGCTCGCCGCTGCTGGACGTCGCGCACGAGATCAACGACATCTCGCTGGTCGGCGTGGTGCACCCGGAGCTGGGCCCCGGCTTCGACATCTGGGTCGGCGGCGGGCTCTCCACCAACCCGAAGCTCGGGGTGCGGCTGGGCGCCTGGGTCAGCGCCGAGGACGCCGCCGACGTCCACGAAGGCGTCATCTCGATCTTCCGCGACTACGGTTACCGGCGGCTGCGCACCCGCGCCCGGCTGAAGTTCCTGGTCGCCGACTGGGGCCCGGAGAAGTTCCGGCAGGTGCTGGAGGACGAGTACCTCAAGCGCAAGCTGGCCGACGGTCCCGCCCCGGCGCAGCCCGAGCAGCAGTGGCGCGACCACGTCGGCGTGCACCGGCAGAACGACGGCCGCTACTACGTCGGCTTCGCCCCCCGCGTCGGCCGGGTGGACGGCGCGACCCTCACCAAGATCGCCGAACTGGCCGCAGGCCACGGCTCGGGCCGGGTGCGCACCACCACCGAGCAGAAGATGATCGTGCTGGATGTCGAGGAGGCGCAGGTCGACTCGCTGGTCTCCGGTCTCGAAGCGCTGGACCTGCGGGTCACCCCGTCCCCGTTCCGGCGCGGCACGATGGCCTGCACCGGCATCGAGTTCTGCAAGCTGGCGATCGTCGAGACCAAGGGCCGCGGCTCCTCGCTCATCGACGAACTGGAGCGCCGGCTGCCGGAGTTCGACGAGCCGCTCACCATCAACCTCAACGGCTGCCCCAACGCCTGCGCCCGTATCCAGGTCGCGGACATCGGTCTCAAGGGGCAGCTGGTGCTGGACAAGGACGGCAACCAGGTCGAGGGCTACCAGGTCCACCTGGGCGGCGCCCTGGGCCTGGAGGCCGGGTTCGGCCGCAAGGTGCGCGGCCTGAAGGTCACCGCCGACGAGCTCCCCGACTACGTCGAGCGCCTGCTGACCGCCTTCCAGGAGCAGCGCGGCGACGGCGAGCGGTTCGCCCAGTGGGTGGCCCGCGCCGAAGAGGGTGCGCTCAAGTGACCGAGCGCGCCGCCCCGTTCCACTGCCCGTACTGCGGCGACGAGGACCTGCGCCCCTCCGAGGTGGCGTCGGAGCGCGGTACGGGCGCCGCGTGGGAGTGCCGCTCCTGCAACCGCGCCTTCCGGCTGAAGTTTCTCGGCCTGCTGTCCCAGGGCCTGTCCGCCGCGCCATCCCCGTCCGACGGAGGTACCTCGTGAGCGTCACGACCGATCTCCCGCAGCTCGCCGAGCGCGCGGGCCGCGAACTGGAAGAGGCTGCTCCGCTCGACATCCTGCGCTGGGCGGCCGAGACCTTCGGCCCGCGCTTCTGCGTCACCTCCTCCATGGAGGACGCGGTCGTCGCGCACCTCGCCTCGCGGGCCGCTCCCGGCGTGGACGTGGTGTTCCTCGACACCGGCTACCACTTCCCCGAGACCATCGGGACGCGGGACGCGGTCGCCGCGGTGATGGACGTCCGCGTCCGCACCCTCACCCCGCGGCAGACGGTGGCCGAACAGGACGCCGAGTACGGGCCGAAGCTGCACGACCGCGACCCGGACCTGTGCTGCGCGCTGCGCAAGGTCAAGCCGCTCGAAGAGGGCCTGACCGGCTACGACGCCTGGGCGACCGGACTGCGCCGCGACGAGTCACCGACCCGGGCGGGCACCCCGGTCGTCGGCTGGGACGCCAAGCGGCAGAAGGTGAAGATCTCGCCGATCGCCCGCTGGACGCAGGCCGACGTGGACGCCTACGTCGCCGAGCACGGCGTGCTCACCAATCCCCTGCTGCTGGACGGCTACGCCTCCGTCGGCTGCGCCCCCTGCACCCGCCGGGTCCTGGCGGGCGAGGACGCGCGGGCCGGACGCTGGGCCGGCAGCAACAAGACCGAGTGCGGGCTGCACTGATGACCGACCGACCAACTGCGGGGAACGCAGCGGATGTTCAGGAGATACCGATGACCGGCGCCACCGTGTGGCTGACGGGACTGCCGAGCGCCGGCAAGACCACCATCGCCTACGCCCTGGCCGAGCTGCTGCGCGGCGAGGGCCGGCGGGTCGAGGTCCTGGACGGCGACGAGATCCGTACGTTCCTGTCGGCCGGCCTCGGTTTCAGCCGGGCCGACCGGCACACCAACGTCCAGCGCATCGGCTTCGTCTCCGAACTGCTGGCCCGGCACGGCGTCACCGCCCTGGTGCCGGTGATCGCGCCGTACGCGGACTCGCGTGAGGCGGTCCGCAAGCGCCACCAGGCCGAGGGCAGCGCGTACCTGGAGGTACACGTGGCCACGCCGGTCGAGGTGTGCTCCGAGCGGGACGTCAAGGGCCTCTACGCGAAGCAGGCGGCGGGCGAGATCTCCGGCCTGACCGGCGTCGACGACCCGTACGAGCAGCCCGAATCGCCGGACCTGCGCATCGAGTCGCACACCCAGACCGTGCAGGAGTCCGCCGCCGCGCTGTACGGGCTGCTCCGCGAGAGGGGACTGCTGTGAGCCAGTCACCTGCGACCGCCGTGCGGAGCGCGGCGCTGACCGCGGCCGTGCGCCGCACCGGCACAGAAGCAAACGAAAGGGGCGCAGCGTGACCACCGCGACCGTTCTGAACGAGACCGGCGGCGGCTCCGGGGAGGGCAGCCCGTACGCGCTGTCGCACCTGGATGCCCTGGAGTCCGAGGCGGTGCACATCTTCCGCGAGGTGGCGGGTGAGTTCGAACGGCCGGTGATCCTCTTCTCCGGCGGCAAGGACTCCATCCTGATGCTGCACCTGGCGCTGAAGGCGTTCGCGCCCGCGCCGGTGCCCTTCGCCCTGCTGCACGTCGACACCGGCCACAACTTCCCCGAAGTACTCGACTACCGCGACCGCGTCGTCGCCGAGCACGGACTGCGGCTGCACGTCGCCGCCGTACAGGACTTCATCGACCGCGGCGAACTGCGCGAACGCCCCGACGGCCTGCGCAATCCGCTCCAGACCGTCCCGCTGCTCGACGGCATCGAGCAGGGCCGCTTCGACGCGGTCTTCGGCGGTGGCCGCCGCGACGAGGAGAAAGCCCGCGCCAAGGAACGCGTCTTCTCCCTGCGCGACGAATTCGGCGGCTGGGATCCCCGCCGCCAGCGCCCCGAACTCTGGCAGCTCTACAACGGCCGCCACTCCCCCGGCGAACACGTCCGCGTCTTCCCCCTCTCCAACTGGACCGAACTCGACGTCTGGCAGTACATCGCCCGCGAGAAGATCGAACTGCCCGCCATCTACTACGCCCACGAGCGCGAGGTCTTCTCCCGCAACGGCATGTGGCTCACCCCCGGCGACTGGGGCGGCCTCAAGGACGGTGAATCCCTGGAGCGGCGCAAGGTCCGCTACCGCACCGTCGGCGACATGTCCTGCACCGGCGCCGTCGACTCCGACGCCGACACCATCGACGCCGTCATCACCGAGATCGCCGCCTCCCGCCTCACCGAACGCGGCGCCACCCGAGCCGACGACAAGATGTCCGAAGCCGCCATGGAAGACCGCAAGCGCGAGGGGTACTTCTAACCATGAGCAACACCACCACCCTGGACACCGCCGCCACCTCCCTGCTGCGCTTCGCCACCGCCGGCTCCGTCGACGACGGCAAATCGACGCTGGTCGGCCGCCTGCTGCACGACTCGAAGTCGGTCCTGACCGACCAGTTGGAAGCCGTGGAGCGCGCCTCACTCGGCCGCGGCCAGGAAACGCCCGACCTGGCACTGCTCACCGACGGCCTGCGCGCCGAACGCGAGCAGGGCATCACCATCGACGTCGCCTACCGCTACTTCGCCACCCCCCGCCGCCGCTTCATCCTCGCCGACACCCCCGGCCACGTGCAGTACACCCGCAACATGGTCACCGGCGCCTCCACCGCCGAACTCGCCGTCGTCCTCGTCGACGCCCGCAACGGCGTCGTCGAACAGACCCGCCGCCACGCCGCCGTCGCCGCCCTCCTGCGCGTCCCGCACGTCGTCCTCGCCGTCAACAAAATGGACCTCGTCGACTACGCCGAACCCGCCTTCGCCGCCATCGCCGAGGAGTTCACCTCCTACGCGGCGTCCCTGGGCGTGCCGGAGATCACCGCGATCCCGATCTCGGCGCTGGCCGGCGACAACGTCGTCACCCCCTCCGCCCACATGGACTGGTACGGCGGCCCGACCGTGCTGGAGCACCTGGAAACCGTGCCGGTGCACACCGACCCCTCGCACGACCCCGGCCGCTTCCCCGTCCAGTACGTCATCCGCCCGCAGACCGCCACCCACCCCGACTACCGCGGCTACGCGGGCCAGATCGCCTCCGGCATCCTGCGCGTCGGCGACCGGGTCACCGTCCTCCCTTCCGGCCGCACCAGCACCATCGAGGCCCTCGACGTGCTCGGCCGGGCCGTGGACGCGGCCTGGGCACCGCAGTCCGTGACCGTCCAGCTCACCGACGACCTCGACATCTCACGCGGCGACCTGATCACCCCCAGCGCCTCCGCACCGGTCACCTCGCAGGACATCGAAGCGACGATCTGCCACGTCGCCGACCGCCCCCTGAAGGTGGGCCAGCGGGTGCTGCTCAAGCACACCACCCGCACCGTGAAGGCGCTCGTCAAGGACATCCCGTCGCGGCTGACCCTCGACGACCTGTCCCAGCACCCGGCCCCCGGCGAACTCGCCGCCAACGACATCGGCCGGATCGTCGTGCGCACCGCCGAGCCGCTGGCCCTGGACGCCTACGCCGACTCCCGCCGCACCGGCTCCTTCCTGCTCATCGACCCCTCCGACGGCACGACGCTGACCGCCGGGATGGCGGGCACCGCCTTCGCCGACGCGGCGGCGGAGACCGCGCCCGCCGCGGCGACCGACGACGAGAGCTGGGACTTCTGACGATGACCCACCAGGACGTGTTCTCGACCTTCGCGAAGGAGGGGGGCCGCATCGGCAGCGGCGCCCTCGGCAGCGGGCAGGGCGGAGTCGGCCGATGTGTGCGCTGACGATGCATCACCTCATGTGCCCGAACCCGCCCTTCCGAAGATCTCCGCCGGGCGTGCCCTGAAGGGGCGCGTACTGACCCGGCCCTACGAGAGGAACACCTCCCGTGCCTGCCGTCCGACACCGCCTTCTGGCGACCGCCGCCACCGTCCCGCTGCTGCTCGGGGCGCTGAGCGCCTGCGGCTACGGCTCCGAGGCCAAGAAGGACTCCGCGGCCGATGTGACCGCCAAGGGTCCGAAGACCGACGGTCTCGACGATGTGAAGATCGGCTTCTTCGGCAACACCACCCACGCCACTCCGCTGGTCGGCCTGCAAAAGGGGATATTCCAGAAGGAGTTGGGCGGCACGAAGGTGCAGTCGTCCGTCTTCAACGCGGGCCCCGCCGAGATCGAGGCGCTCAACTCCGGCGCCATCGACATCGGCTGGATCGGCCCCTCCCCCGCGATCAACGGGTACACCAAGTCGCACGGCAAGAGCCTGAAGATCATCGGCGGTTCGGCGTCCGGCGGCGTCTCGCTGGTCGTCGACCCCAAGAAGATCAAGAGCCTGGCCGATCTCAAGGGCAAGACGATCGCGACCCCGCAGCTGGGCAACACCCAGGACGTGGCGCTGCTCAACTACCTGGCCGAGAAGGGCTATCGGGTCGACCCCACCACCGGCAAGGGCGACGTCACCGTCCAGCGCACCGAGAACAAGGTGACGCCGACCGCGTTCCAGCAGGGCAGCATCGACGCCGCGTGGGTGCCCGAGCCGACCGCCGCCAAGCTCGTCAGCGTCGGGGGCAAGACGCTGCTGGACGAGAAGAAGCTGTGGAAGGACGGCAAGTTCGTCATCACGAACATGATCGTCTCGCAGAAGTTCCTCAAGGAGCACCCCAAGGCGGTGGAGGCCGTGCTGCGGGCCTCCGTCAAGACCAACACCTGGATCCACGCGCACCCGGACGAGGCGCGGCAGGCGCTGAACGACAAGCTCTCCGACCCGCAGATCTCGGGCAAGGCACTGCCCGCCGACATCATCGACCCGGCGTTCAAGAACACCGACGTCACCGATGACCCGCTGGCCGCCACGCTCCAGCAGGAGGCGGATCACGCCGTCAAGGCCGGCCTGCTGGAGAAGCCCGACCTCAAGGGCATCTACGACCTGCGGCTGCTGAACAAGGTCCTCAAGGCCGAGGGCAAGCCGGCCGTCGACGACGCCGGCCTCGGCAGCAAGTAGCCCCCGCTCCAGCACCGCAGACCCCCAGGAGGTGACACCGATGACGACCACCACCCTCACCAAGCAGCACCAGGCGGCGCCGGATGCGGGCCCCACGGCTTCGTACGCCGCTCGCATCGACCATGTCTCGAAGTCGTTCGGCCGTCCCGGCGCGCAACAGCACGTACTGGACGACATCAGCATCGATGTCGCGCCGGGCGCCTTCGTCTGCCTCCTGGGGGCGTCCGGCTGCGGCAAGTCGACCCTGCTCAATCTCGTGGCAGGGCTGGACGCGCCCTCGGCCGGTTCGATCGAGACGCCGGGCGGCCGGCCGGCGCTGATGTTCCAGGAACACGCCCTGTTCCCCTGGCTGACGGCAGGCCGCAACATCGAACTGGCGCTGCGGCTGCGCGGGGTGCCGCGCGCGGACCGCCGGGACGAGGCCGAGCGGCTGCTCGAACTCGTCCGGCTCAAGGGCGCGTACGGCAAGCGGATCCACGAACTCTCGGGCGGCATGCGCCAGCGGGTCGCGATGGCCCGCGCGCTCGCCCAGGACAGCCGGCTGCTGCTGATGGACGAGCCGTTCGCCGCGCTGGACGCCATCACCCGTGACGTGCTGCACGACGAACTGACCCGGATCTGGCGGGTGTCGAACGAGGGCGGCTCCACCACCGGCGGCCTGTCCGTCCTCTTCGTCACCCACAACGTCCGCGAGGCGGTACGGCTCGCCGAGCGGGTGGTGCTGCTGTCCTCGCGCCCCGGCCGGGTCGCCCGCGAATGGCAGGTCGACATCCCGCAGCCGCGCCGCATCGAGGACTCCGCCGTCGCGGACCTTTCCGTCGAGATCACCGAACAGCTGCGTGGGGAGATCCGCCGCCATGGCCAGCACTGAAACCAGGGCCCAGTCCGCCGACGGCACACCCACCGACGGCGCTCCCGGGGCCGCGGCGTCCGGGCCCGCCACGGACGCCGGGACCGCGGCTGCCCCGGCCCCGCCCGCCGACGGGCAGGGCAAGGACACCTCGGCAGACCTCGCCGGTCTTGAGGCCGGGCTCGACGCCCTCGAATCCACGGTCGTCGACCGGCAGCCGTGGCTGCGTTCCCTCGCATCGAAAGCCTTCCCTCCGCTCATCGCGATCGTCATCGTGCTGGGGCTGTGGCAGCTCGCCTACCACTTCGAACTCAAGCCGCACTACCTGCTGCCGAGCCCGGTCGACGTCGGTCGGTCCCTCCAGGAGAAGTGGCTCGAGGGCACCCTGCTGAGCTTCGTGTGGACCAGCGTCTCGCGCGGCGCGCTCGGCTTCCTGGCATCGGTCGTCATCGGCACCGCACTCGGCCTGGTCGTCGCCCGGGTCAGGGCGGTTCGCGCCGCCATCGGCCCGATCCTCAGCGGACTGCAGTCGCTGCCGTCGGTGGCCTGGGTGCCGGCCGCGATCATCTGGTTCGGGCTGAGCGACGCCACCATCTACGCGGTGGTGCTGCTCGGCGCCGTCCCGTCCATCGCCAACGGCCTGGTGGCCGGAGTCGACCAGATCTCTCCTCTCTACCTGCGGGCGGGCCGCACCCTCGGTGCGACGGGTCTCGCGGGGGTACGGCACGTTCTGCTGCCCGCCTCGCTGCCCGGCTACCTCGCCGGTCTGAAGCAGGGCTGGGCGTTCTCCTGGCGTTCCCTGATGGCCGCCGAACTCATCGTCAACGCGCCCGATCTCGGCACCGGACTCGGCCAACTCCTGGAGCAGGGACGCGAGTTCCAGGACATGTCCTGGGTGCTGGCGGCGATCCTGCTGATCCTCATCGTCGGTATCGGCATCGAATTGCTGATCTTCGCCCCGATCGAGCGGCGGGTGCTGCGCAGCCGCGGGCTCCTCGTGAAGGGCTGACCCATGGACGCATCGCCCACGCTCCTCGTCATCGCCCACGGCAGCCGCGACCCGCGGCACGCGGCGACCGTCTCCGCGCTCTGCGCGCGGGTACGGGCGCTGCGCCCCGGGCTGCGGGTCGAGGTCGGCTACCTCGACTTCAACGCGCCCACCGTGCCCCGGGTGCTGGAGCGGCTGTCGGCCGAGGGTGTGCGGGACGTCGTGGCGCTGCCTCTCCTCCTCACCCGCGCCTTCCACGCGAAGTCCGATATCCCTGCGGTGTTGCGGGAGGCCACCTCACGGCTGCCGCAGCTGACCGTGCACCAGGCCGACGTGCTCGGCCCTTCCGTCCTCCTGACCGCCGCGCTGGAGCGGCGGTTGGAGGAAGCCGGGCTGCGGCCCGGCGACCGCCGCTCGACCGGGGTCGTCCTGGCCGCGGCGGGCTCCAGTGACCCGGAGGCGATCGCAGTGATCGCTGAAACCGCGCGGGAGTGGCGGCGCACCTCTGGTTGGTGTGCCGTGCGACCTGCGTTCGCCTCCGCATCTCTGCCCCGCACGGCGGACGCCGTGCGGGCCCTGCGGGCCGAAGGCGCCGCCCGCGTCGCCGTCGCGCCGTACGTCATCGCCCCCGGCCGCCTCCCCGACCGCATCGCCCACGGTGCCCGGGAGGCAGGTGCCGACGTCCTGGCGCCGGTGCTCGGCCCGGCCCCCGAACTGGCCAGGCTCCTGCTCCGCCGTTACGACGAGGCGGCACCCGCCCCAGACGCCCTGCTGCGGCTGCCCGCGCTCATCGCCTGAACCGCACGGGGGCGTCCTCCCGGTCCGTACCGACGCGGCACAACCGCCGTTCCCGCTCGGCGGCCGTTCGCTCCCCGGCATCCGCGTCACCCGGCCGCCCCCGCCAGGGCCGCGGCCCCGCCCCGTGCGGCGGCCATCGGCGTATCGGCCCTGCCCTTTTCGTAGACGGTCAGGCCACGGGCCAGATGGAGCGGGACCAGCAGCAGTTCCACGAGCAGAGCCTTCCAGGCGTAGACGAGGTTGACGGCCTTCGTCGCGTAGACGCAGGGGATGTTCACCAGCACGCCGGACAGCGGGAGTTCGCGGCGGCGGGCGGCGTAGACGAGCGGTGGCGCGGTCAGAAGGAGGTCCGCTCCCACCCACCAGCCGAAGGTGACGGCGAGCGGCCGGTCCGTCGTCGCCGCGGCGACGAACGGCGCCGCCCACCACAGCGGGGCGGTGACGATCTCCAGCAGGGCGAGCAGCACCCAGACCGCCAGCAGCGGCTTGTGCCGGACGAGCCCGCCGAAATGCAGCCGTACGTTCTGGCAGAACCCGGCCATCCAGCGCCAGACCTGCTTGCGCAGATAGGTCAGATCCTCGGGGTCGGCGGCCAGCGCCACCGCGTCGGCGACGTAGACCGCCTTGCGTCCCGCGATCTGCTGGGACCACGTGAAATCCATGTCCTCGACGATGGTGCGTTCGGGGAAGCCGCCGAACGCGGCGAGGTCGTCGCGGCGGAAGACGGAGCAGCAACCCGAGCACACCATGGGGCTGTTGGCGCGTGCCTGGATGGGTCGGTGCCAGTGGAAGCCGAAGAGATACTCGGTGGACCGGCCGCGTTCCCAGATCGTGCGGGTGTGGCGGGTGCGGACGGTGCCGGCGGCGATGGCGACGGCCGGGTCGTCGAAGGCGGGTACGACGGTCTCGATGTAGTCCGGCGCGAGGACGGTGTCCGCGTCGACGGCCAGGACGAGGTCCGTGGTGCAGTGCGGCAGCGCGAAGTTCTGCGCCTTGGCCTTGCTGCCGAGATTCCGCGGCGGGCGCAGGACGGTGACACCGTGTGACGCGGCCACCTCTCCCGTGCGGTCCGTGGACGCGTCGTCCACCACGAGGACGCGGTCAGGCGGGACGGTTTGCCCGGCCAGCGATTCCAGCGTGGCCGGCAGTCCCTCCTCCTCGTTGTGAGCGGGAACGATGACGGTGATGGTGTGCATGCCGAACTCCCCCTGTGCTGCGGACCGAGCCGGCCACGAGCGTGGCCAGACCGATCAGGCCGTAGACGATGGTGCTGATGCCGATGAACGGCAGTCCTCCGTGCATGTCACCGACCGTAGCCGGATTGCGCGTTGGCCGTTTCCGGAGGAACCCTCCTGTGGATAACTCCGGTGCGGCAGCGGATCGTCGTGGCACAGCACGGCGCCGGCCGCCGCGCCCCGTGGGGGCGAGCGCGGCGGCCGGCGTGTGGCGCTGAGGGGGTGGAGCCGATTACTCGACGACCTTCAGCAGCTTGTTGGGCGTGCCCTCACTCGGGTTCGAGATCTTGTCGGGCGTGGCGCCGTCGGTCAGGGCCTTGGCGACCTCGTCCGGCTTGGCGTCCTTGTGGGCACCCAGGTAGACCGCGGCGGCACCCACGACGTGCGGGGTGGCCATGGACGTACCGGAGATGGTATTGGTCGCGTTGTCGTCGGTGTTCCAGTCCGACGTGATGTCGGAGCCGGGCGCGTAAAGGTCCACGATGCTGCCGAAGTTGGAGAAGTCCGACTGCTCGTCCTTGTTGGTGCTGGAGGCGACCGTGATGGCCTCCTTCACCCGCGCCGGCGAGCCCTGCGAGGCGTCGGACGACTCGTTGCCCGCCGCGACGGCGAAGGTCACGCCGGAGGCGATGGCCTTCTGCACGGCCGCGTCGAGCGCCTCGTCGGCGCCGCCGCCGAGCGACATGTTCGCCACCGAGGGGCCCTTGTGGTTCTTGGTCACCCAGTCAATACCGGCGACGACCTGCTCGGTGGTGCCGGAACCCTGGTCGTCCAGCACGCGGACGGCCACGATCTTGGCCTTCTTGGCGACGCCGTGGGCCTTGCCGGCGATGGTCCCGGCGACGTGCGTGCCGTGGCCGTTGCCGTCGGTGGCGTCGTCGTCGTTGTCCACCGCATCGAAGCCGGAGGAGGCGCGGCCCTCGAAGTCCTTGTGGGTGGTGCGCACGCCGGTGTCGATGACGTAGGCGGTGGCACCCTCACCCGCGCTGTCCGGGTAGGTGTACTTCTTGTCGCCCTCGGTGTCCGCCTGGTCGATGCGGTCCAGGCCCCACGACGGGGGGTTGTCCTGGGTGGCATCGATGTGGAACTTCTTGTTCTGCACGACCTTGTCGACGGCCGGGTCGGCGGCGAGGCGCTTGGCCTCGTCGGCGCTCAGGCCGGTCGCCGAGAAGCCGTCGAGGGCCGCGGTGTAGTTCCGCTTGACCTTGCCGCCGTACTTGGAGGCGAGGTCCTTGTGCTCAGCGGCGCCGACCGAGGCGCTGCTGACCGACTTCTTGAGCATGACGATGTAGCTGCCGTTCACGGCGCCCTTGGCCTCGGCGCCGTAGATCTTGCCTTCGGCGGCGGGCGAGGCACCGGCGGTGACCGCGGTGACGGCGGCGATACCAGTGGCGGCGACCGCGGCGGTTATTGCCGTGACGAGCCGCTTCTTGCTGGAACGCTTGTGAGCCATTGCGAGGGTTCTCCTCGTTCGTGGTGTGGGGGGAAAGCGTTGCGCAACAGCCCGGTTCGACAGGAACATCCGCACCGGGCTGGTTCGAAACCATGTCGGATTGACGAGTTCAATTCAAGGCCAGCCGGGCCGTGTGAGATAAGCAACAACCCTGCATAAAGGCGAAAACGGTCTGAAGTGGTCAATAAGGCGCGGGTAGTTGAATGTTCAGTGCTCAACTCCGTTTACGTTGCGGCAATACAAGGCAACGGAACGGGAATCCCCTCCCTCTGGCCTCTGTTGGTGTGACAAGCTCGCGCACTGCAAGATGTGTGCCGTTCGTATGGAAAGCATTCCCCGGGCCGTCGCCCCGTCACACCTGCACGGACCGGGCGCCGTTCATCCGCCGCCCGCCGGGCCCGCGTTCACCGCTGATAGCGCGCCAGCACCCGGTTCCCGTCATCGACCAGCCGCCCCCACAGGGTGTCCTCGTCGATCCCGCCGCTGAAGTACTCCTGGAGGCCCGGCGTCGCGAGCTTGTCCTTCCACTCCGGGTAGCCGCGGACGGACTGCGCGGGGGCGGGGCGCAGCGAGCCGGCGAGCGCGGTGCCGGTCGCCCAGTCGTGACGGGAGACCCGCAGCGCCGGGTCCGCGAGGGCCTTCCGCCCCGTCGGCAGCAGCCAGTCCCCCAGGGCCAGCCGCACCGTGTTCGACGGCCTGAGGAGGAAGTCGATGAAGGCCATCGCCTCCTCCTTGTGCGGACAGCGCTCGGCCACCGACAGAGTCTGCGGGCTGACGCCCTGGTCCGTCGTGCTGCCCCTGGGCGCGGGCAGGACCGTCCACTCGAAGCCGCCCGGCGCCTGCTGGGCGATCTGCTGACGGAACGAGAAGCCGAGCGGCACCATCGCGTAACGGCCCGCGAAGAAGCCGGGCAGGGTGTCCGCGCCGCCCATCCCCAGAGTGGAACGGGACGCGCTGCAGTCGACGTTCAGCTGGTCGTGGATGAGCCGGGGCACCACCCGGTCGGTGGCGTCGAACCGGATCTCCACCTTGCCGCCGGGGTGGCGGTGGAAGACCCGGCCCCCGGTGGACAGCGCGAGATTGAGGGTCACGGAGACCGGTTCCTTCAGCGGCCAGGCCACGCCGTACGTGTCACCTCGGGTCAGCCGCCCGGCCGCCGCCGCGAACTCGTCCCAGGTCCAGGGGTGTCGGGCGTCGGGAAGGCGCACCCCGGAGCGCCGCAGCAGGGCGCGGTTGGCGAGCAGCACCCGCGGCTCCTGGAGGAACGGGACGCCGTACACCCGCCCGTCGAAGGTGCCGGCGGCCCAGCTGTGCCGCGGGATGTCACGCCGGAGACGGTCGGGCAGCAGCGGTGTGAGGTCGGCGAGGTCGCCGCCGTAGGCGAAGTCCGCGAGGTCGTCGGACGCGTCGTGGATGATGTCCGGCGCCTCGCCGCCCTCGAAGGAGGTCAGCAACTGGTCGTGGACGGTCGGCCAGGAGCCCTGGACGTACTCCACGCGGACGTCGGGGTGCCGGGCGTTCCAGTCCGCGACCAGCTTCTTGTTCGTCCTGACCGAGTCCTGCTGCCAGGCGAGCGACTGGAAGCGCAGGGTGATCCGGCCGCCCCGCGCGGGTGGCGCCCCACCGGAACAGCCGGCCGTCAGGGCCGCGGCGGGCAGCGCGGCGGCGGCCGTGAGCAGCCCTCTGCGGCCGATGCCGGGCCGGGGTGCGGCGGCCACGGCGGGAAGCTGTCCGCGCATCAGCTCTTCACCGCCCCGGCGAGCATCCCGCCGGTGATCCGCCGCTGGATGGCGGCGAAGAGGACCGGACCGGGGAGGGTGGCGAGGAGCGCGGCGGCGGCGAGCGGGCCGAGGTCGGCGACGCCCTCGGCCCCGATGAAGTGGGTGAGCACCACGGGGAGGGTCTGTTTCCCGGGGGATTTGAGCAGGACCAGCGCGAAGAAGAACTCGTTCCACGCGGTGACGAAGGCGAACAGCGCCGTGGCGACGATGCCGGGGATGAGCAGCGGCGCGGTGACCGACACCAGCGTACGGAGCCGGCCCGCGCCGTCCACGGCCGCCGCCTCCTCCAGTTCGGGTGGCACCGCCCGGACGTATCCGGTGAGCATCCACAGGGCGAACGGCAGCGACCACACGACGTAGACCAGGATCAAACCGCCCAGGGAGTCCACCAGTTGGAGGTACTTGAGGATCAGGAACAACGGGATGATCACCAGCACCAGCGGGAACGCCTGGCTGATCACCACCCACCCTGTGGCCGCCCGGGAGAAGCGGTTGCGGTAGCGCGCGAGCACGTACGCCATCGGAGTCGCGAGCACGATCGCGACCACCGCCGAAACCGCGGCGGCGAGCAGGCTGTTGGCGGCTGCGGGCAGCAGCGGCTGCTCGTCGAAAGCCCGCCGGAAGTTCTCCAGAGTGGGCGCGTCCGGGATCCAGGCGGGATGGGCGCGGGCCAGCTCGCGCGGCGGCTTGAAGGCGGTGGAGACCAGCCACAGGAACGGGAAGGCCAGGAAGAGGAGGTAGCCCAGGAGCGCTGTGTACTGGGCGGCCCGAGCGCCCCGGACGGCCCGGCTCGTCGCGCGCCGAGGGCGGCCCCTGGCCGCGTCACGCGCTCCCGCCGTCCGGCTCATGCCGCGTCCTCCCCCTTGAGCCGGCCCGCCAGATAGACGGCCAGCAGGACCGAGATCACCGCGACCATCGCGAGCCCCATCGCCGCGGCGTACCCGAACTGGCCGTAGCGGAACGCCTCTTCGTAGGCGAACAGCATCGGCAGCCGGGTACGGCCGCCGGGACCGCCGTCGGTCAGGACGTAGACCAGCGCGAAGGAGTTGAAGTTCCAGATGAAGTTGAGGGCGGTGACCGCGAGCGCGACGGGGCGCAGGGCGGGCCAGGTGACCGTGCGGAACCGGCGCCAGGCGCCCGCGCCGTCCATCGCGGCGGCCTCGTGCAGTTCCTGGGGGACGTTCTGCAGCCCGGCCAGCAGGGAGACCGTGGTCGTCGGCATCCCGGCCCAGACGCCGACGACGATGACCGCGGGCAGCGCGGTGGCCAGCCCGCTCAGCCAGTCCCGGCCGCCGGTGGCGCCCAAGAGCCCGAGACTGCGCAGCGTTTCGTTGAGGATCCCGGCGTCCGGGTGGTACACCAGCCGCCACACGATGCCCACGACCACCTCGGGCATCGCCCACGGGATGATCGCCAGCGCGCGGGCCAGCCAGCGCATCCGCAGTTCGAGGTTGAGCAGCAGCGCGAGGCCGAGCGCCAGGAAGAACTGCGGGACGGTGACGCCGACGGCCCACAGCAGCCCGATGCGGAACGACTCCCAGAACAGCGTGTCGTGGAGGAGGTCGGAGAAGTTGAGCAGCCCGGTCCACCGGGCGGAGCGGGTACGGCCCGACTGCGCGTCGGTGAACGCCAGCCCGATGCCGTAGAGCAGCGGGCCGACGCTCAGCACCAGGATGGGGAGCAGCGCGGGCAGCACGAGGAACCACGCGCCGTGGTCCGCGCGCCGCGCGCCGCTGCGGCCTGCGCCCCTTACGGTGGACCGCCGTGGCGCGGTCACGAAGGTCACGGCGGGGCCTCTTCGGTACGCGTCGCGGTCCGGTGCCACGGGGACGCCGGGCGCCGCCCCGGGCCCGCCGCGCGGGTCCTTCGGGCCGTCAGCGCTGCTGCCGTCACGGCTCCCCCTCCCGTTCCCCCGGTGGCCGCCGCCTGCCCGTTCGCGCGGCGGCGCCCCTGCCCGTGTGCTGCTCGCTCGCGTACCGGGAGTCCCGGTGCGGTCCTGCGTACCGCGTCTCCCTTCGGCGGCGCGGCCGTACGGAAGGGATTCGGGGGCAGGCAGCCGCCGTCATCGTCGTGAGGGGCGCACCCGCAGTCAAGCGTCCGGCCGGATTCCGTGAAGGATCTCCCCACCTGGGTGGATGCCCGGACCTGCGAGACTGGTCACGATCACGCACCGCAGGAGGCAGCACGATGACCGAACCGAGCCCCGGCGCCTTCACCGAGGCGCGCGCCCGTGCCGTCCTGGCCGCCGCCGGGCGGCCGGAAGCCGCGGCGGACGCCCGGCTGCTCTCGCTCGGCGAGAACGCCGTCTTCGCGCTCGGCGACAGCGGCCCCGTCATCCGGGTGGGCCGCAGCGCCGAACTCCTGGAGCGCGCCGAACGTGAACTCGCCGTGGCCCACTGGCTGGAGGACGCCGGGGTACCCGCCGTCCGGGCCGCCGAGCCGGTGGCGCAGCTGTCCGACGGGCATCCCGTGACGTACTGGCGGCGGCTGCCCGATGCCGTCAGGCCCGCGGCCACCGGCGATCTGGCCGCCCTGTTGCGGGCGGTGCACGCCCTGCCGGAACCGCCGTTCCCGCTGCCGCGCCGCGAACTCCTGGGCGGCGTCGAGCGCTGGCTCCGGCTGGCGGGCGACGCGGTCTCCCCGCAGGACGCGGAATATCTGCGGGGCCGCAGGGACGCGTTCGCCACGGCCGCCAGTGCGCTGGAGCCGCACCTGCCCCGCGGCCCCATCCACGGCGACGCGCTGACCCGTAACGTCCACGTCGGCCCCGACGGGCCGGTCCTGGTCGACCTGGAAACCTTCTCGTCCGACCTTCGGGAGCACGACCTCGTCGTGATGGCGCTGAGCCGCGACCGCTACGGTCTGGCGGCCGATGCGTACGACACCTTCGTCTCGGTCTACGGCTGGGACGTGCGGGACTGGGAGGGCTGCGCGGTGCTGCGCGGCTCCCGGGAGACGGCGAGTTGTGCCTGGGTCTCCCAGCACGCGCCGGGCAACCCGGCCGCCCGTAAGGAGTTCACCCGCCGCATCGCCTCCCTGCGGGAGAAGGACGCGACCGTGCGGTGGTACCCCTTCTGATCCGGCGCGCGGCGGCGCCGCGACGGCGGGCAGTGGTGAACGCCCGGCGCCCGGCTACCGGTTGCCGCCGGTGGCGGTGGTCCAGAGCGGGTCGATGCGGCCCAGCCAGGCGCCCTGGGCGTCGGCCAGCGGCTGTTCCAGGGGGAGCGGCCTGAAGCGGCAGGCGAACGTCATCCCGGCATCGTCTCCTTCGCCGCCGACCCGGTGTTCCCAGGCATCGGGGGCATCGACCGGCACTTGCAGGAAGAAGAATGCGGTCCTGCGCGGCTGTCCCGTGCCGGGGTGCGGCTTGTCCTCCACGGCGAGCTGCCGGATCACCCTGGCGGTCAGCAGCCCCGTCTCCTCGGCGACCTCCCGCAGGACGGCCTGCGCCTGCTCCTCGCCCGGTGCGACGCCCCCCGCGGGGACCTGGGTACCGGCCTCCGGCATGCCGACGTGGTCGAACACGAGAAGGGCGGGGACGGCGCGCTGCCGGATCACGTAGGCGGCGACACGGATTCTGGGACGGGTCATCCCGGCATTTTCCGTCACCGACGCCCTGCGGGGAGGGGCGGGACGCCGGCCGGGAGGGATCCGGCCCACGGCCGTACCTCCGCTCCCCTGGGGCCGGTTCAGCCGTGCGTCCTCTGGTAGGGAATCAGCGGCCAGGCCGCCTCGACTATCGCCCCGGGATTGCCGGAGCGCCGCAGATACGCCTGGAAGTCGGCGGCCTGTTCGGCGGCGGCGGTCTCCTGGAGGGAGTGCAGCGCGCGGGGCGAGGGGCCCGCGACGGCGGGGTACTTCTCGCCGATCCGGCGCGCGACTCCGGCCGCCGCCGCGGCGTCCGCGCCCGCTTCGTGTGCGGCGTTCAACGGGACGCCGTAGTGGCCGCAGAGTGCCTGGAGGGCGCGCTTGCCCTTGCGGAAGCGGTCGACGTGCTTGTCGAGGATCAGCGGGTCGATCACCGGCGCGGGGGTGTGCCCGAGGCGTTCGGTCAGGGTGCGCAGGCCGTGCCGGCGGCATTCGCGGTCCAGCAGCGAGAGGTCGTATCTGGCGTTCATCACCACCAGCGGGATGCCGGCGCGCAGCGCGTCCGCGAGGGATTCGGTGATCTCCTCTATGGCCGTCGCCGGAGGTGCGCCGTGCTCTTGGACGTAGGCGGTCGACATGCCGTGAATGGCCGCCGCCTCGTCCGGTACCGGCACACCGGGGTCGAGCAGCCAGGTCTGCTGGGCCGCCGCCCGTCCGTCGCCCTCCAGCCGGATGAGCGCCGCCGTGACGATGCGGTCCCGCTCGACGTCGGTGCCTGTGGTCTCCAGATCGAAACTGACCAATACGTCCTGATGCCAGCTCATGGCGGCCTCCTTCGGTGGTGCGTCCCCCGTTGCTCGCACACTCTCGCATGCGGCACTGACAACCGGCCCGGCGCCCGCCGCCCACGGGCCGGCGCCGCCGGTCAGGAGACCGGCCGGGAGTCCGCCCACTCGCTCTCGAATTCCTCGCGGTAGGTCTCGAACAGCCCGGCCTCGCCGTCGCCGCCCTCCCTGGCCGCGGCCTGCCTGACCACCTCGCGCCCGCCGCCGCGCAGCACGAGGACCGGGGACTCCATGCCGCGGCTCCTGCGGAGGTAGGTCTGGACGACGGCCAGGCCGTCGGGCCCGTCGCCGTCGACCAGGTAGGCGGTGAAGCGCGGGGTCTCGTCGAAGACCTGGATCTCGAAGGCGCCCGGGTCGCGCAGGCGGGCCCGTACCCGCCGCATGTGCAGGATGTTCATCTCGATGGAGCGGCTCATCTCGCCCTTCTTCAGCCCTATTTCGCGCTCGCGGCGGCGGACGGCGCTGCTGGCGGGGTTGAGGAAGAGCAGGCGGATGCGGCAGCCCGACTCGGCGAGCCTGACCAGGCGCCGGCCCGAGTAGTTCTGGACGAGGAGGTTCAGACCTATCCCCACCGCGTCGAGCCGGCGGGCGCCCCCGAAGAGGTCCTCGGCGGGCAGCTGGCGCTGGAGCCGCACCCGGTCGGCGTGCACCCCGACGACGTCGGCGTAGCGGTCGCCCACCAGGTCTTCGACGGCGTCGATGGGCAGCCGGCCCGAACTGCGGGTGCCGATTCCGGAGCCGAGTATGTCCAGCAGCCGGGCGGACGCGCGCTCCGCCTGGGCGAGGACGGTCTCGGAGAGCGCGCGGTTGCGGGAGACGATGTTGCGGGCGACCTCCAACTCGTCCAGCGCCAGCTCGACCTCGCGGCGGTCGTCGAAGTACGGCTCGAAGCAGGGCCAGTGCTGCACCATCAGCTCACGCAGCTGCGGGAGGGTCAGGAAGCTGACGATGTTGTCGTCGGCCGGGTCGAGGAGATAGCCCTTGCGGCGGCTGACCTCACGGACCGCCACCGCGCGCTGGACCCATTCCTGGCCTGCGGGCCCGGCCGCGGCGATCACCCACTCGTCGCCGTGCACCGGCTCGTAGATGGGGCGCAGCACCGCAGCGACGACGGCTCGCAGTCGCTGCTCGACGAGATTCAGCCAGATGTAGGCGCGACCGGCCCGCCGGGCGCGGGTGCGCACCTCGGTCCAGGCGTCGGCGCCCCAGTCCAGTTCCGCGCCGATCTCCAGGGGCCGCGCCAGGGACACCGTGCCGGGCGGTACGTCGACGGAGCCGCCCTCATGGCCCTCGTGACCCTCGTCACCAGGGGGCAACTCCAGCCCGCCGCTCACCTGCCACCGCCTTCCGAACCTCCGTGCCAACGATCAAGGCAGACTACTGCGGCACGGGGGGCGGTGCAGCAGGATGGGTCGAGTCGTCCACCAACTCCCCTTATTCTGACTGCCTCTTGTACCCGGCGGGCACGGCGGGCGTGAGCGGATTCATATCGGTTTCACCCCGATGACGCCGTGGCGCCGCCCCGGCGACTCCGTGTGACGCCAGGCCGGGAGCCGCGCCGCCGTCCGGCAGCGCCGCTGGTCGGCGCCGTGCGCGAGGTGCCGGGAGTGCGTGTCCGGCCCACGCGATGGAGTGGTTTCGCGGCCTGGCGTTGACCCGGCCAGGGGACACGGTCGGCCGTGCGTCGGTCTGTGATTGGCCGGAGAGGTACTGGTGGAATGCCCCCGTACGCGGTATGCGGTTCCACATCCGTCACAGGAGACGCACGCACCCTCCACGAAACGGCCGGTACGCCGCGGACTACGGCCCCATATGACGCCGCGTTTGCCCACCTTTCGGCGAAGATTGTGCGACATGCCGCCTTCGAGCAGCACGGTGGGGAAGGATGCCGATGCGTTCCGCGGACGCGTGTCGTGGAGTGGCCGAAGTCCCCGACGAAGGTGGAAGAGACTACGCATGCAGGTCTGGCCGGGACAGACGTATCCGCTGGGCGCCACCTATGACGGCGCCGGCACCAACTTCGCGGTGTTCTCCGAAGCCGCGCAGCGCATCGAGCTGTGTCTGCTGCACGACGACGGTTCGGAGACCGCCGTCGAACTGCGGGAGACCGACGCCTTCGTGCGGCACGCCTACCTTCCCGGGGTGATGCCGGGAGCGCGCTACGGCTTCCGGGTGCACGGCCCCTACGAGCCGTCCCGCGGGCACCGCTGCAACCCCGCGAAGCTGCTCCTGGACCCGTACGCGCGGGCGATGAGCGGCCGGACCGACTGGGACGAAGCGGTCTACGGCTACCACTTCGGGCAGCCCGATACCCGCAACGACCTGGACTCGGCGCCGCACACCATGGCATCCGTGGTCGTCAACCCGTACTTCGACTGGGGCGACGACCGGCCGCCGCGCACCGCGTATCACGAGACGGTGCTGTACGAGGCGCACGTCAAGGGCCTGACGATGCGCCACCCCGATCTCCCGGACGAGCTGCGCGGCACCTACGCGGCGCTGGCGCACCCCGCGGTCATCGGCCACCTGACGGAGCTGGGGATCACGGCCCTGGAGCTGATGCCGGTGCACCAGTTCGTCCAGGACCACCGGCTGGTGGACGCCGGGCTCACCAATTACTGGGGCTACAACACCATCGGGTTCTTCGCCCCGCACAACACCTACGCCTCATCGGGGGACCGCGGGCAGCAGGTGCTGGAGTTCAAGACGGCGGTGCGGGCGCTGCACCGCGCCGGGATCGAGGTGATCCTCGACGTCGTCTACAACCACACGGCGGAGGGCAACCACCTGGGCCCGACGCTGTGCTTCCGGGGTCTTGACAACGCCTCGTACTACCGTCTCGCGGATGACCGGCGCCACTACACGGACACCACGGGCACCGGGAACTCCCTGCTGATGCGCAGCCCGCACGTCCTCCAGCTGGTGATGGACTCGCTGCGCTACTGGGTGCAGGAGATGCACGTCGACGGCTTCCGGTTCGACCTGGCGGCGACGCTGGCCCGGCAGTTCCACGAGGTGGACCGGCTGTCGTCCTTCTTCGACCTGGTGCAGCAGGATCCGGTCGTCAGCCAGGTGAAGCTGATCGCGGAGCCGTGGGACGTCGGCGAGGGCGGCTACCAGGTGGGCAACTTCCCTCCGTTGTGGACGGAGTGGAACGGCAAGTACCGGGACACCGTGCGGGACCTGTGGCGGGGCGAGCCGCGCACGCTGGCCGAGTTCGCCTCCCGGCTGACCGGCTCCTCCGACCTCTACCAGGGCGACGGCCGGCGGCCCATCGCCTCGGTGAACTTCGTGACCTGCCACGACGGGTTCACGCTGCACGACCTGGTGGCGTACAACGACAAGCACAACGAGGACAACGGCGAGGAAAGCCGGGACGGCGAACGCTTCAACAGGTCCTGGAACTGCGGCGCCGAGGGCCCGACCGACGATCCCGGCATCCGCGCGCTGCGGGCCCGCCAGACGCGGAACTTCATCGCCACCCTGATGCTGTCGCAGGGCGTGCCGATGCTCAGCCACGGCGACGAGTTCGGGCGCACCCAGCGCGGCAACAACAACGCGTACTGCCAGGACAACGACGTGTCGTGGGTGCACTGGCCCGGTGGTGACGGAGGGACGCGGGAGGGCGGGGAGGCGTCGGATGCCGGCGGTTCCTGCGATGCGGCGGGTGACGGGGAGGACGACGGGAAGCGGGAGTTGGCGGCGTTCGTCCAGCAGTTGGTGCGGCTGCGCCGCGACCACCCCGTCTTCCGGCGCCGGCGGTTCTTCCAGGGGCGCCCGGTGGAGGGCACTCGTGACGCGCTGTCCGACATCGCCTGGTTCACCGCGAGCGGCGCGGAGATGGGACCGCGCGACTGGCAGTCGGCGCACGCCAAGTCCCTGACGGTGTTCCTCAACGGCAGCTCGGTCTCGGAGCCAGGACCCCGGGGCGAGCAGATCGTGGACGACTCGTTCCTGCTGATGTTCAACGCCCACGCGCACGAGAAGGAGTTCACGGTCCCCGTGCACCACGGGCGGCAGTGGCGGATCGTGGTCGACACCGCCAGGCCCAGGACGGTCGCCGACGGTTCGGGCGCCCGGGTCAAGGCGGGCGACCGTCTGGCGCTCAGCGGCCGGAGCCTGCTGGTGTTGCAGCGCCCCACCTGACGCACGGCCGGCCGCCGCTCACGGACGGGACCGGTCCGCGTCGGCCGGCCTCCGGTCCCCCGCCGCCGGGCCCCAGCGGCGGGACGTACGAAGGCGGACGGCCCGGTGGCACCCCGCGTCGGAGGAAGCGACAAGTCGTCAGCGGGAGGCGGGGGTTGCGGTGCGCGCCGGGCGGCGGAAATCCGGTTGCGCCGACCGCTGCCGTCAGGCGAACATCGCGGGTACCTGTCGTCTCGTCACACCTCGGGAGCATCGTCATGCGCGGATTCCTCGGAGCTTCTCAGCGCCCTGACCTGACGACAGTTTTCGAGGACCCGACCACTCATGCACCTCAGGAAGACCACCCCGTGCTCCGGTGACACCACGCTCGCAGGCCCCTCCGGCCCCGTCCGCCACACCCTGAACATCGGGATTCTGGCGCACGTCGACGCGGGCAAGACCAGCCTCACCGAGCGGCTGCTCTTCGACACCGGCGTCCTGACACGCCTCGGCAGCGTCGACGCGGGTGACACCCGTACCGACACCGGCGAGCTGGAGCGGCGGCGCGGCATCACCATCCGCGCGGCCGTCGCCTCCTTCACCGTCGGCGACGTCCGGATCAACCTCATCGACACCCCGGGGCACTCCGATTTCATCGCCGAGGTCGAACGCGCCCTCGGCGTGCTCGACGGCGCCGTCCTGGTGCTGTCCGCCGTCGAGGGCGTACAGGCCGGCACCCGCGTCCTGATGCGGACCCTGCGGCGGCTGCGGCTGCCGACCCTGCTCTTCGTCAACAAGATCGACCGGGCGGGCGCGCGCGACGCGGAGCTGCTCACCGACATCCGCCGCGCCCTCGTCCCTGTCCCGGTCCCGATGGCCGCCGTCGAGGGTGCCGGGACGCCGCGGGCCCGGGTGACGGCCTGCGGCCCGGACGATCCGGCGGCATGCGAACGCCTCGCCGAGACGGTCGCGGAGGCCGACGACGGGCTGCTGGCACGGGTCGTCGACGGCCCGCCGCCCGGTGTCCGGGAGGTGCGGGCGGCGCTGGCCGCCAGGACCGCCGACGGCACGGTGCACCCGGTGTACTTCGGTTCGGCGCTCGGCGGCCAGGGCGTCGGCGCGCTCATCGACGGCATGGCCAGGCTGATCCCGCCGGCCCCGGTGGGCGGCACGGGCCTGCCGCACGGCACGGTGTTCGCCGTCACGCAGCCGCCGCACGGCGAACGGACCGCCCATGTGCGGCTCTACGACGGCGAGTTGCGGCCCCGCCAGCGGATCGCCCTGCACCGCACCGGCCCGGACGGCACCCGCACCACCCTGACCGGCCGGATCACCGCCCTCGACGTCGTCGGCGCACCGCCCGGCGCACGCGGCCCGCTCACCCCGGGCAACATCGCGGTGCTGCGCGGCCTGCCCGGGATCCGTACCGGCGATGTGCTGGGCCCCGCTGACGCACCCGATACCGGAGGTCAACGAGCCGACGGGGGGCGGCTGTTCCCCGCCCCGACGCTGGAGACCCTGGTCAGGGCCCGCCGCCCGGCCGACGCCGCGGCGCTGCGCGGCGCGCTGCTGGCGCTGGCCGACCAGAACCCGCTGCTCCAGATCCGCGCCGCCGACGGCGGGGCGACCTCGCTGCTGCTGCACGGCGAGGTGCAGAAGGAGATCATCGCCGCCACGCTCCACGACGAGCACGGCATCGCCGCCGACTTCACGCCGAGCCGGGTGGTGTGCACCGAACGCCCCACCGGGACCGGCGAGTCCTGCCACGAGATCGCCCGGCGCGACCACGACGGCCCCTGGGCCACCGTCGGCCTGCGGGTCGAGCCCGGCGCCCCCGGCTCCGGCCCCGTCTTCGCCTACGAGACCGAACTGGGCGCCCTGCCGCACGCCTTCCACCAGGCCGTCGAGGACAGCGTGCTGGACGGCCTGCGCCGCGGGCCGCACGGCTGGGCGGTGACCGACTGCCGGGTGGTGCTGACACGTTCGGGGTTCGTCGGCCCGCTGAGCTGCGCAGGAGACTTCCGTACGGCCACCGCGCAGGTGCTGCGCAGCGCGCTGCGGCGGGCGGGCACCCGCGTCCACGAGCCGTATCACGCGTTCGACGCGGAGGTGCCGCCCGATGCGCTCGCGGCGGTCTGCGCGCGGCTGGCGGCGCAGGGCGCGGACATCCGCGAGACGTCCGGCGGCCGGGACCGCTGGCTGGTGTCCGGGGTCCTTCCGGCCCGCCGGGTCCGCGCCTGCGAGGAACTGCTGCCGGGGCTGACCCGGGGTGAGGGGCGGTGGACCTCGCACCCGTCGGGGGACCGGCCGCTGCCGGCCGGGGTGTCCCTGCCGGGCGGGTTCACGGGCGGCTGAGCGGGGCCGTCCCAGAGGTGCCGTGGGCGGCCCGCTCAGCGCTCCGTCAGGACGTAATCCACATGTCCGAACATGATGTGGTCGCCGGGCCCCACGGGCACCTCGCCCACCACCCGGCGGCCGTTGACGCAGGTGCCGTTGGTCGAACCGAGATCGCGGAGCATCCAGCCCTTGCCCTCGCTGCGCAGCTCGGCGTGGGACCGCGACACCGTCTCGTGGTTGAGCCGCAGGCCGACGCCTGGCGCCCGGCCGATCGTCAGCGGGATGGGGCCAGGCGGCGGGAGCATCAGCTTGGGCAGCCGCTCCGTGCGCCACGCCCGGCGGACCCTGAGGTGGAAGGCCGACGCCCGGCCCACCATCCGCAGCACCGCACCCTGGACCTTGCCGCGACTCTCCAAGTCGGCCGTCGCCAGGGAGAGTTCGGAACACTCCTGGGCGGTGAGGACCAGTTCGAGCCGCCGCAGAAAGGTGTCCTGGGAAAGCCGCCCCTCCGCCGCGCCCTCCCGCAACAGGTGCAGCGCACGTTCCCGGTCCGCGTCCGACGGGCGCGCCGGCCGCGCGGGGAACTCGAGCGAAGTCATGCCGGTGATTCTCCGGGGCGCGCGAGCCGCTGTCCAGGCGATGTACCCCTGCCCGCACGGGTGCGCTGCCGTCCAGGCGCCGCGCCCGCGCCCGTCTGCCGCAGCCGCCTCGGCACCGCCGCTCCCCCGCTCGCCCGGCCGTCCACCCGGCGCCCCCGTGGTGGACACTACGTCCATGCCCCTGCGTATCTCCGACCTGCTGGCCAGGCCCGATCTCGCCCTGTCGGTCGCCTACGACGTCCCGGAGCCACTGCGCGCGCGGCCGGTCGATGCGGCGACCGTCTCGGATCTGCTGCAACCCGGCAAGTGGCTGCAGGGCGGCGAACTGCTGATGTTCGTCGGCCTGTTGCTGCCGATGGAGCCCGCCGCCTGCCGGGCGTACGTCCAGGACGTCGCCGACGGCGGCGCGGCCTGCCTGGCGCTGGGGCTCGGGCAGGGACTGCCGTACCAGGAGGCGCCCGGCCCGCTGGTGGACGCCGCGCGCGTGGCCGGGCTGCCGCTGCTGACCGTGCCGGACGAGGTGCCGTTCATCGCGGTCACCAAAGCGGTCTTCGACGCGCGGGCCCACGAGCAGCGCGAGGTACTGGCGCGGGCGTTCGCCACCCAGCGCCGGCTGACCGCGGCGGCGGCGGGCGACGGGCTGCGGCCGATGCTCCAGGAGTGGACGGAAGCGACCGGCGTGGGGGCCGCGGTGCTCGACCCGCTGGGCCGGCTGCTCGCCGCGGGCGGCGACCCCGGCACGGGGACGGACGGGGCGCCGCCGGACGAGGCCCGCGACCTGATCGAGCGGGTCGCCGCCCGCGGGCTC
Source organism: Streptomyces sp. NPDC048644 (assembly GCF_043199105.1). Lineage (NCBI taxonomy): Bacteria > Bacillati > Actinomycetota > Actinomycetes > Kitasatosporales > Streptomycetaceae > Streptomyces > Streptomyces sp. NPDC048644. The sequence continues at coordinate 163,194 of NZ_JBICVO010000014.1, read as the reverse complement.
CGCGGCAGCGCCGCCAGCACCGTCGCCGGGCGGCAGCTGGAGGTCCAGCCGCTCGGCGCCCGCACGCTGCGCGGACTGCTGCTGCTCACCGGCCGCCCGGACGCCGCGGCCCGTTCGGTGGTACCCGGCCTGGTCTCGCTGCTCTCGCTGGAGCTGGAGCGCCGTCATCTGCACGACGAGCCGGAACGGCGCCGCAGGTCGGCGCTGCTGTCCGAACTCCTGGCCGGTGAAGGTCCCGGCGCCGAGCGGGCCCGTGACCTGCTGGCGTCGGCGGGGCTCGCCGCCGACCGGGTGCGGGGTGTCGTGGTCGAGGCGCCTGGCGGTCCCAACGACGGGGCGCGGGAGGCGGCGGCGCAGGAGATGGCCGCGGCGCTGGCGCTGGCGCTGCCCGGCGGCCTGGTCCGGGTGGCGGGCGGGACGATCGAGGCGGTGGCGGGCGAGGAATCGGGCATCCGTGAGGTGCTCGGCAGGTTCGCGCCGCACCGCCCGGCCGGTATCGGCCCCGCCACGGCGCCCGAGTCGGTCCGGGTGTCGCTGCGGCAGGCCGCGGGGCTGCTCGGCGTGAGCCGGGCGGCGGGCGAGCCGGCCGAGGCCCGGCAGAGCGAGACCAGCCGGCTGCTGCTCGATCTGGGCGACCGGCACACCCTGCTCGGCTACGCGGACAGCGTGCTGGGACCGCTCGATCTGGCGGACAACGGCGGGGAGTTGCTGGCCACCCTGGCGGCCTGGCTGGAGACCGGCGGCGCCTGGGACGCCACCAGCCGGCGGCTCGGTGTCCACCGGCACACCGTCCGCAACCGTCTGGACAAGGTGATGGCCCTCACCGGGCGGCGGCTCGACGACGCCGACGACCGCTTCGACCTGTGGCTCGCCACCCGCATCCGTCGCGGCGGCACCCCACCCGCGGGCGGCGCCGTCACCGACGCCTCGCGATGACGCCGCACCTGTACCGCCAGGACCGGGCCCGTACAGGTGCGGAGAGGGCGCTGTACCTAGGGAGTGGTGCAGATCGCGAAGGCTCTCAGGAACTGAGGGTTGGGGTCGGTGTTCGTGCCCCGGACACTCCACTGACCCGTGCTGGCGACGAACGAGTCGGTGAGGAACACTCTGAAGCCCTGGGTCACGCCACCTCCCCCGGTGGGCACCGTGCCGGCCGGACAGGCTACGGAGGCCAGGAGGTTGTCCCCTGACGGGATGGTCACCGGGGCTCCGAAGACCTGTGGGTGGGCGGCCTTCGGTGCCGCATTGCGCTTCGGGGTCTGCTGGTCCGCGCCGCTGTCGTGTGCCACGGCCGCCGTGGCCACGCCTGCGGCCAGAACCGCGACGGACAGCAGGACCGGGATACGAAGACGTCTCATCTCGACCTTCCAAGTGCCGTGATGGTGCTGGGAGTTGTGCATGCCCCCGGGATCCGCACCGACCCGGCGTGTCACCCGTTCAGCGCAAGCGGAATCGATCCCCCGCCACTCGAAAGGATTACCCTCTGTCCCGTAACCCCGCAGCCCGCCTCCGGCATCGGCGCGATGGGAGTTCCCTCGGCGAACGGGGAATCGACTCCTGGCCCGGGAAGGGGCCGGCGCCGCGGTACGCGGGCCCGCGCGATCGGCACGGAGGGCACGCGGCCGTTGCTCCCGCGTGCCTGCCGGGGCGCCCCGGCAGGCGAACCCGGCGGCCCGCATGACACCATCACCCGGCCGTACGATCACCCCCGTCACCCCGCCCGCCCCTTTCGTCGCCCCTCCCCCACCGTCTTTACTGCGAATGTGACTTACGAGACCCGAGCGACCGGCCCGCTGCCCACCGCCACCGACCGGCCCCGGCCCTCCCCTGCCGCCCGGGGCGGCAAACTGGTCGCCGTCAGCGACCTGCACGTCAGGTACACCGACAACCGCGACATCGTCGAACGGCTGGCCCCGGAGTCGGACGAGGACTGGCTACTGGTCGCCGGGGACGTCGGCGAACACGTCGACGACATCCGCTGGGCGCTCACCCGGCTCAGCGAACGCTTCGCCAAGGTCGTCTGGGTTCCCGGCAACCACGAACTGTGGACGCCGAACAACGATCCGGTGCAGCTGCGCGGCGTGGCCCGCTACGAGCACCTGGTGGAGATCTGCCGCGAGTTGGGTGTGGTGACCCCCGAAGACCCGTACCCGGTGTGGGAGGGCGAGGGCGGGCCCGCGGTCATCGCGCCGCTCTTCGTCCTCTACGACTACTCGTTCCGGCCCCCGGGCACGGACACCAAGGAGGCGGCGCTCGCCGTCGCCCACGAGGCCGGAGTGGTCTGCACCGACGAGTACTTCCTGCACCCTGACCCGTACCCCACCCGCGACGCCTGGTGCCGGGCGCGGCTGGCGGCCACCGAGGCCCGGCTCGCCGAGATCCCCGATGAGCTGCCCACCATCCTCGTCAACCACTTCCCGCTGGTACGCGAGCCGCTGCGACCGCTGCGGTACCCGGAGTTCTCCCTGTGGTGCGGCAGCGAGGCGACCGCCGACTGGCCGCGCCGCTTCCGTGCCGCGACCGTCGTCTACGGGCATCTGCACATTCCGCGGCTGCTGACCTGCGACGGTGTCCCGCACCAGGAAGTGTCGCTGGGCTACCCGCGGGAATGGCGCGGGCGGGCGAAGGAACCCGGCCGCCCGGTGCAGATCCTGCCGCCGGTGACCGTGGGAGCGACGGCGTGATCGACAAGCTGCTGCCCCGGCCCATCGTGGTGTCCGAGGCGTTCGACGACCGTCCGCTGTCCGACATGTTCCCGGAGGAACGTGCGGCGGTGGCCCGCGCGGTCCCCGCCCGTCAGCGCGAGTTCGGCACCGTACGCGCCTGTGCCCGCGCCGCCCTCGCCGAGTTCGGCATCGCGCCCGCGCCCCTGCTGCCTGGCCCCGACCGGGCACCGCGCTGGCCGGATGGGCTGGTCGGCGCGATGACCCACTGCACCGGCTACCGTGCCGCCGCGGTCGCCCGCACCTCGGACTTCGCCTCCGTCGGCCTGGACGCGGAGCCCCACCATCCGGTCAGGGACGCCGGGGTGGTCGACCTCGTCACGCTCCCTGAGGAACGCGAGCAGCTGTCCCGGCTGCGTGCCGCGCAGCCGGACGTCCACTGGGACCGGCTGATCTTCAGCGCCAAGGAGAGCGTCTACAAGGCGTGGTACCCGCTCACCGGCCGCTGGCTGGACTTCGAGGAGGCCCATCTCACCCTCGACCCGACGGACGCCACCTTCACCGCCCGCCTTCTGGTGGAGGGGCCCGTGGTCGACGGCGTCCGGATCAGCGCCTTCCAGGGCCGCTGGCTGGTGGCGTCGGGCCTGGTGGTCACGGCGATCACGGTGCCGCGCTGACGGTCCTTGCGGGTGTGCGTACGGGTGCCGGCGGAGTGGTCCGCCGGCACCCGTACGCTCGCGCGGGCCGCGGGGCTCAGCCCTCGTCGGCCGCCAGCCGCAGCGAGATGGAGTTGATGCAGTACCGCTGGTCGGTGGGGGTGGCGTAGCCCTCGCCCGCGAAGACATGGCCGAGGTGGGAGCCGCAGCGGGCGCAGCGGACCTCGGTGCGCAGCATGCCGTGCGAGCGGTCCTCGATGAGCTCCACGGCGTCGGTGTCCTTCGGGTCGTAGAAGGACGGCCAGCCGCAGTGGCTCGCGAACTTGGTGTCGGAGCGGAAGAGTTCGGCGCCGCAGGCGCGGCAGGAGTAGACACCGGCGGTCTCGGTGTCGGTGTACTCACCGACGAAGGCGGGCTCGGTGCCGGCCTGGCGGAGCACCTGGTACTCCGCGGGGCTCAGCTCCGCGCGCCACTGCTCGTCGGGCTTGTCGATCTCGTACGGCATCTGGGGTCTCCTCAGCTCAGCTGCCCAGGCGGGACAGGATGGCGGGGCCGAGGTCGGTCACATCGCCCGCGCCCATGGTGAGAACAAGGTCACCGGGCTTGGCCATTCCTGCGATCACGTCCGGGACGGCGGCGCGGTCGCTCTCGGCGGTGACGTCGGCGCCCGCCGCGCGGGCCGCTTCGATGATCAGGGCGCTGGTGATCCCGGGGATCGGGTCCTCGCGCGCCGGGTAGATGTCCAGGACCACGCAGGCGTCGGCGAGGGCGAGGGCCTGGCCCATTTCCGTGCCCAGCTCCTGGGTGCGGGAGAAGAGGTGGGGCTGGAAGACGACCAGGACGCGGCTGTCGTCGGTGGCGCCGCGGATGGCCTCCAGGTCGGCGGTCATCTCCGTGGGGTGGTGCGCGTAAGAGTCGATGACCTGGACGCCGGCCGCCTCGCCCTTGAGCTGGAGGCGGCGCTTGACGCCGGTGTAGGTGCCGAGCGCGGAGGCGAGGTTGTGCGGCGGCAGGCCCAGGGCGATGCCGGCGGCCAGCGCGGCGACGGCGTTGAGCGCGTAGTGCCTGCCGGGGACGGAGACGGTGAAGGTCAGGATCCGGCCGGTGGCGAGGGAGACGCTGACGTCGCTGGTCAGACCGCGCGGGTTGATCTTGAGGATGCGGACGTCGGCGTCCGGCGACTCGCCGTAGGTGACGACCTCGATGTCGTACCTGCCGGCGATCTTCTCGGTCAGCTCGCGGGCGCCTGGCTGGTCGGCGCAGACGACGAGGGTGCCGCCGGGCCGCACCCGGCCGATGAAGGTCTCGAACGACTCGTAGATCTCGTCCATCGAGGCGTAGTTGGCGTGGTGGTCGAGCTCGACGTTGAGGACGATGGCGACCTCGGGGGCGTACTTGTGGAAGCTGCGGTCGCTCTCGTCGGCCTCGGCCACGAAGATCTCGCCGCTGCCGTGCTCGGCGTTGGAGCCGGGTGCGTCGAGGTCGCCGCCGATGGCGTACGACGGCTTGAGGCCGAGCGAGGTCAGCGAGACGGCGAGCATGGACGTGGTCGTCGTCTTGCCGTGGGTGCCGGCGACGGCGATCGGGCGGCGGCCGTCCATCAGGGAGGCGAGCGCGTCGGAACGGTGCACCACCGGGATGCCGCGTTCGCGGGCGGCGGCCAGCTCGGGGTTGTCGTCGCGGATCGCGGAGGAGACGACGACGCTGGTGGCGTCGTCGGCCAGATGCCCTGCGGCGTGGCCGATGTGCACCGTGGCGCCCAGCTCGCGCAGGGCCTGGGCGGTCGCGGACTCCTTGGCGTCGCTGCCCGCCACCGCGGCGCCGCGCTGCGCGAGGATCTTGGCGATGCCCGACATGCCGGCTCCGCCGATGCCGATGAAGTGCGGCCGGTCCATCGAGGCTGGGATGGCGGATGCCATGGCTGGGTCTCCCTGATCGTCGCGAGCGGTCGTGCTGCCGTTGATTCTCGCACCCCGCACTGTCAGCGCCGGATCAGACCTTGCGCGGTGCCCGCCGCGACCGCCGAGGTACGGGAGTCGACACCGAGCTTGGCGTAGATGTGCACGAGGTGGGACTTGACGGTGGCCTGGCTGAGGAAGAGCTTTTTGCTGAGCTGCGCGTTGGACAGGCCGTCGGCGACGAGTTGCAGGACCTCCGTCTCGCGGCGGGTCAGCGCGGTGGCGGGCGCCCGCATCCGGTCCATCAGCCGCAGAGCGATGGTCGGCGCCAGCGCCGATTTGCCCGCCGCCGCGGTGCGGACGGCAGCCGCCAGTTCCTCGGGCGGCGCGTCCTTGAGGAGGTAGCCGGTCGCTCCTGCCTCGATCGCCGCGAGGATGTCCGCGTCGGTGTCGTACGTGGTCAGGACCAGGACGCGGGGCGCGCCCTCGCGGGCGGTGATGGCGGCGGTGGCCTGGGAGCCGCGCATCTCGCCGCCGAACTGGAGGTCCATCAGGACCACGTCGACGCCGGACCGCTCCGCGAGGGTGACGGCCTGTTCGGCGGTGGGGACGTCGGCGACGACCTCGAAGCCTGGCTCGGTCTCCAGCACGGCGCGCAGCCCGGCCCGTACGACGGGGTGGTCGTCGGCGAGCAGCAGCCGGATCGGGGTGCCGTCCTTCACGGGGTGGCCTCGCTCTCCCTCGTCCCGGTGTGCGCCGGTGCGCCGGTCCGCCCCGGCACCGGCAGGGTGACGGCGACGGCGGTGCCCTCGCCGGGGGCGGACTCGACGGCGAGGGTGCCGTGCAGCGCGCGGGCGCGGGCGCGCATCGCGGCGAGGCCGAAACCGGCGCCGGTGGCCGCGGCGGAGCCGGCCGGCGGGACGTCGCCCGGGGCGAATCCGGTGCCGTCGTCGACGACGTCCAGGGCCACCTCGGTCTCCATGTAGCTCAGCGTCAGCTCGGCGCGGCCGGCCCCGGCGTGCCGGACGGTGTTGGCGAGCGCCGACTGCGCGATGCGCAGCAGGGCGACCTCGTGCGGGATCGGCAGCTCGGTGGGCACGCCGGAGACCTGGCAGTGCACGGCGAGCCCCGAGGCGCGCGCGGTGGTGGCGCACAGCCGCTCCAGCGCCGCGGGCAGCGACCCCGCCTCCAGGTCGGGCGGGCTCAGCTCGCGGACGAACCTGCGCGCCTCGGCGAGGTTGTCGACGGCGGTCGTACGGGCGTGCCTGACGTGTCCCAGGGCGGTGTCGGCCCGCTGGGGCAGGGCGCGTTCGGCGGCCCGCAGCAGCAGCTGGATGCTGGACAGGCCCTGCGCGAGGGTGTCGTGGATCTCCCTGGCCAGCCGCTCGCGCTCGGCGAGCACTCCGGCGGCGTGTTCGGCGGCGGCCAGGTCGCTGCGGGCCGCGGTCAGCTCCTCGATGAGCCGGCGGCGCTGCTCGCTCTCCCGGTAGAGGGCCTGGTAGCCGAGGACGACGGCGACCGCGACGGCCGCGCCGAGCACCGGGCCGATGACCGTGCCGACGTTGAGGGTGTGGGTGTGCCGGGCGAATCCGGCGATGGCGACCGCGGTCGTCCCGGCGACGGCGGGCAGCGCCCAGCGCGTCGGCAGCAGGTGCAGCTGCACGAAGAAGAACGGGAAGGCCAGCCAGATGCCGTCCTGGGTGAGGGCCAGCAGCACCATCCACACGACGGCCACGACACCCAGCCACAGCGCGGCGGCGCCGGATGACGGACGGACGCGGAGCAGCGCGGGCCCTGCGGCGTAGCAGGCGAACAGCACGACGGCCGTGACGGTGACGGCGGCGGCGTGCGGGGCGTGCTCCGCCACCGCGCGGGCCGCGGCGAGCGCCAGCAGTGCGGCCACCATCAGGTGGAGGCAGCCGCGCAGCACGCGCAGGACGGGGGTGAGGGAAAGGTCGGTCACGGCCCCTCCAGATTAAGGGCCGCCTCCGGGGGCGGCATCAATCGAAAGGTGGAGCGCCCAAGCCCCCTTTCGACTCCGGTGAAGCACTCCCCGGCGCGATGCCCGCGCCCCCTGCCGGGCGCGACGGTGGAGCCAGTCGCCGGGCACCGGGTCCGGACGCCGCGAGGAAGGAAGGCCGGACCTGTGTTCGTCGCCTGGAAAGACCTGAGATTCGCCAGGGGCCGGTTCGCCCTGATGGGCACCGTCATCGTGCTGATCACGGTGCTGGTCGGCCTGCTGTCGGGGCTGACCGCGGGCCTGGGCCGGGAGAACACCTCGGCGATCACCTCGCTGCCCGCCGATCACCTGGTGTTCTCCGCCCCGGCCGACGGCGGCACGGTGTCCTTCGCCGATTCCCGGCTGCCCGGCAAGAGCGTGCGGGGCTGGTCGCAGGTGCCGGGTGTGGAGAGCGCCGAGCCGCTGGGCATCGCCACCGCCAAGGCGGAGGCGGGCAGCAGGACGGCCGCCCTGTCGGCGTTCGCCGTCCGGTCCGGCTCGCGGCTCGCACCGGAGGCGGGCAAGATCGCCGACGGCCGGGCGGTGCTGTCTCAGCAGGCCGCCGACGACCTGGGGGCGCGGGCCGGCGATGCGATCACCCTGGGCGGCCGGACGGTGCGGGTGGCGGCGGTATCCGGCGCGGCGATGTACAGCCACACGCCGGTGATCTGGACGTCGCTCGGTGACTGGCGTGCGCTGCCCGGCGGCTCCGGCGGCGCGACCGTGCTGGCCCTGACCACCTCCGGGTCGCCCGACCTGGCCGCCGCCGACGAGAAGCTCGGCACCCGTACCGTCACCGCAGCCGCCGCGCTGGACGGCATCGGTTCCTACACCGCGGAGAACGGCTCGCTCCAGCTGATGCGCGGCTTCCTGTTCGCGATATCGGCGCTGGTCATCGGGGCGTTCTTCACCGTCTGGACGATTCAGCGCAGCGGCGACGTGGCGGTGCTCAAGGCGCTGGGCGCCTCGACCGGCTATCTCCTGAAGGACGCGCTCGGCCAGGCCGTGGTCCTGCTGGTGCTCGGCACCGGCGTCGGCACCGCGCTCGCGGCCGGACTCGGCGCCGCGGTCGGCGGGACCGTGCCGTTCGTCCTGGATCCGTCGACCGTGCTGGTCCCCGCGCTGATCATGATCGCGCTCGGTGCCGTGGGCGCCGCGCTGTCCATCCGCCGCATCACGTCCGTTGACCCGCTGACCGCCCTGGGAAGTGTCCGATGAGCCTCGAACTGACCGACGTCACCCTCACCTATCCCGACGGCGGCGCGCGGCTGACCGCCCTGGACAAGGTGTCGCTCACGGTGCCGGCCGGCACGCTGACGGCCGTGATCGGCCCGTCGGGTTCCGGCAAGTCCAGTCTGCTGGCGGTGGCGGCGACGCTGATCACGCCGGACAGCGGCCGGGTGGAGATCGCGGGCCGGGACACCGCGGGGCTCGACCGCGGCGGCCTGACGGCGCTGCGCCGCACCACCATCGGGACCGTCTTCCAGCAGCCGAACCTGCTGCCCTCGCTGACCGCGGCCGAGCAGCTCCAGGTGATGGCACATCTGGACGGCCGCTCACCCCGTAAGGCCAGGGCGCGGGCGCTGGAGCTGCTGGCCTCCGTCGGCCTGGCCGATCAGGCGGGCAAGCGTCCGCACCAGTTGTCCGGCGGCCAGCGGCAGCGGATCAACATCGCGCGGGCGCTGATGAACGACCCCGCGGTGCTGCTGGTGGACGAGCCGACCAGCGCCCTGGACCACGAGCGCGGCGCCGCGGTCCTCGACCTGCTGACCACGCTCACCCACCGGCGCGCCACGGCGACGGTGCTGGTCACCCACGACCGCTCGCACCTGGACGCGGTGGACGCGGTCGCGGAGGTGACCGACGGGCGGCTCACCGGGGCGTAGGGCCGAGCCGCACGGCAGACCCCGGCTCAGCCCTCCGTGGCCTGGGCCGGGTCGTCGGGTGCGTGGGAGAACAGCTTGAGCACCGGTACGCCCACCTTGTGCCGGGCCCGCGAGGCCCAGTCGCGGTGGAAGAACTCCTCCACGAAGTGCGGGGTGGTCAGCACGATCACCTCGTCCGCACCCGTCTCCTCGACCATGGACCGCAGCAGATCCAGCGGGTGGTGCTCGACGAGCTTGCCGGTGGCCTCGGCCCCGGCGTCCCGCAGCGCGGCGAGAGTGTGGGCCAGCGCCTGCTCGGCCGACGCCTCCGCACGGCTGCCTTCCGGCTCCTCCCCCTCGCGTACGGCGTCGTCGAACTCGCCGAGTGCGACGTCGTCGATCGCCCGCAGCAGGATGTCCTGCGCTCCGCGCGGCTGCATGAGGACGACGAAGGAGACCTGATCGTCGCCGTGCAGGGTGGTCACGAAGTCCACATCGGCGGGCGTCAGAGGCTTCTCGATCATCAATACGCTCGTGATCACGACGGGCGCCCTTCTTCTCTTCTTCCGGGTCGCCGCATGGCACGGCACCCCACAGAAACCATCCTGCCCCGTCGCCACCGGGGCCTGTTGACATCCAGTTTGCCCAAAGGAAGCGAAGCGGAACGGGTAATTCCGCTGATTGTCAGCTTCGACGGTAGTGGGTGAACAAGAACCCGGCCTCTTCCAGTACGGACACCAGACCGAATCGCTCGGGCACCGGGACGGCGGGGCCGCGCATGATCCGGGGCGCGTCTCCCACCGCCACGACCGGCGCCAGCGAGAGACACATCTCGTCCAGCGCCCCGGCCGCGGCGAACTGCCCCAGCAGGGCGGGGCCACCCTCGGTGAGCAGCCGACGGTACCCCCTCCCGCTCAGCACACCTGCCACCCGGGCGGGGTCGACGCCGAGCCCCTCGCCGGCGAACAGCACATCGGCCCCGGCCTCCTGTGCCGCCGCCACCTTGCCGGCGGGCGCCCCGGCCCCGGTCAGCACGACCGTCGGCACCAGCGGCGCGGTGAACAGCGGCAGGGTGAAGTCCAGGCCGAGCCCGGCGCTCACGATCACGATGGCGGGGGCCTGAGCCTGCCCCGCAGCCGCCCGCCGCGCGGCGAACGCCTCCCGGGCGCGGGCCGGCCTGTACCCCTCCTGACGAACCGTTTCCGCGCCGACCACGACAGCATCCGCCAGCCCCCGCAGCACGCCGAAGATCCGCATGTCGGCGGCCCCGGACAGCGGCTGCGAACGGCCGTCGTGATGAGCCGCGCCGTCCAGCGACGCCACCATGTTCGCGCGCAGCCACCCGGCACGTCCGGCCCGCACCGGATCGTCGGCCGCCGGATACGCGTAGGAGTCCGCCAGTTCGTCGAGCGTCCACTCGCGGTCGGCGGTCACGGCGTCCCCGGGCGGAACGGCCGGGTCGGGAAGCGGGTACAGGCGTCGCATAGGCGGCAGTGTGACATGCCTCGCCCTGCGCACCTGGCCACACCGCTCAGCGACTAAGCTGGAGCGTTGTGTCGTCTTCCCAGCACTCGTCGTCGTCCTCCTCCGCACCGTCCGCTCCGATAGCCGGGCCGCCGGGCAGCGGGAGTGCGGGCGCCCCCGTCGCGCTGAGTTCCCGCGCCCCGCACGTCCCCGCGGACCGGCTCGTCGCCGAGATGGTGCCGCCGCCGCGCTTCCAGGGCGCCCGCTTCGACACGTACATCCCCGACACCGAGCAGCCGAGCCAGGCCGAGGCCGTCCAGGTGCTCGGCACGTTCGCGGCGGGCATCGGCGGCTCAGCGGACGCCGGCGCAGCCAAGCGCCGCTGGTTCGCCAAGAAGCCGGCCGCGCCGAAGGGCCCCCGCGGTGTCTACCTCGACGGCGGCTACGGCGTCGGCAAGACGCACCTGCTCGCCTCCCTGTGGCACGCCACCGACGCGCCGCCCGAGCGCAAGGCGTTCGGCACCTTCGTCGAGCTGACCAACCTCGTCGGCGCGCTCGGCTTCCAGCAGACCGTCCGTACCCTCGGCGAGCACCGCCTGCTGTGCATCGACGAGTTCGAGCTGGACGACCCGGGCGACACGGTGCTGGTCTCCAGCCTGCTGTCCCGGCTGGTGGAAGCCGGTGTGGCGCTCGCCGCCACCTCCAACACGCTGCCGGGCAAGCTCGGCGAGGGCCGGTTCGCCGCCGCCGACTTCCTGCGCGAGATCCAGGGCCTGAGCGCGCACTTCCGGCCGCTGCGCATCGACGGCGACGACTACCGCCACCGCGGTCTGCCCCAGGCCCCCGCCCCGTACGACGACGAGACCGTCACGCGCACCGCCCACCGCACCCCGGGCGCCTCGCTCGACGACTTCCCCTCCCTGCTCGACCACCTGTCCCAGGTGCACCCCAGCCGCTACGGCGCGATGTGCGACGGCATCCGGGCGGTCTGCCTCACCGACGTCCAGGCCGTGCCCGACCAGTCCACCGCACTGCGCCTGGTGGTACTCGCCGACCGGCTCTACGACCGTGAGGTACCCGTCCTGACCTCGGGCAAGGCGTTCGACGAGCTGTTCAGCGACGAGATGCTGCGCGGCGGGTACCGCAAGAAGTACTTCCGCGCGATCTCCCGGCTGACGGCGCTGGCGCGCGACGCGGGCCCGCTGGTCACCCCGTAGCGGACGGCCGGCCACCGCTTCGGGCACCCGGAGGCGGCGTCCGGCCCGGCTGGTTCCCGGCGGCCGGAGGGCGTGGTACACACATGCGCATCACGTCACCTGTCCGCCAGCAGGGAGTTGCCCATGTCCGCGACACGACGTCAGATCCTCTCCAGAACCGGTGCGCTGGGCGCCGGCATCGCCTTCACCGGGAGCTTCTCGGAACTCTTCGCCGGAACCGCGACCGCCCGCGGCATGGGACAGCGCGGCTACGGGCCGCTGGTCCCCGACCCCGACGGCCTGCTCGACCTGCCCGAAGGCTTCCGCTACCGGGTGCTCTCACGCGAGGGCGACCCACTGGTCTCCGGCGAGGGCAAGGTGCCGAGCAACTGCGACGGCATGGCGGCGTTCCCCGGCCTCCCCGCCGCCCGCGGGCGCACCCACCTGGTGCGCAACCACGAGAACCGCACCGGCTCCCGCTCCCCGGTGCCGACCGTCCCCGGCCTGACGTACGACCCGGGAGCCGAGGGCGGCTGTACCGCGCTGGAACTGGACGCGGACAACTCCGTACGCTCCGAACGGGTCGCCATCGCCGGTACGTCCACCAACTGCGCGGGCGGCCACACCCCGTGGAACACCTGGCTGACCTGCGAAGAGACCGAGCATCTGGCCGGTGAGGAGAACTACACCAGGGACCACGGCTTCATCTTCGAGGTCGATCCCTACGATCCGCGCCGCACCGGAGCCGTGCCGCTGACCGCGATGGGCCGCTTCCAGCACGAGGCGATCGCGGTGGATCCGGGCACGGGCACGGTCTACGAGACCGAGGACGCCTTCGAGAAGCCGTTCGGGCTCTTCTACCGCTTCCTGCCCCACAAGCCGCGCGGCGGACGCGGTTCGCTGCGGGCCGGCGGCCGGCTCCAGGCGCTGCGGGTACCCGGCGTCCCCGACCTGTCCACCGTCCAGCAGCCCGGCACCGTCCTCGACCACCTGACCTGGGTGGACGTCCCCGACCCGCTGGCCCGCCACACCCCCGTCCGCTTCCAGGACTTCGGGCCCGGCGGCATCACCCACGCCCAGAAGCTGGAGGGCTGCTACTGGGGCGGCAGTTGCGTCTACTTCGTCTCCAGCTTCGCGCACAGCGCGGAGGGCTCGGCCGCCGACCACTACGGCCAGGTGTGGAAGTACGACCCGAAGCGGCGTCGGCTCACGCTGGTCGTCGTCTTCGGTCCTGACAGCGACCTCCAGCTCCCCGGTGAGTCCCCCGACAACATCTGCCTCGCGCCGAGCGGCGGCCTGATGGTGTGCGAGGACGGCGGCGGCGCCCAGCACGTCTTCGGGCTGACCCGGCGCGGCCGGGTGTACGCCATGGCCCGCGGCCGGCAGAACATCGGCACCCCGCAGAAGCCGGAGTGGGGCGAGTTCGCCGGCATCACCTTCTCCCCCGACTTCCGCAGCATGTACGTGAATTGCTACACGCCAGGCACCACCTTCGCGGTCACCGGACCCTGGTCGCACTGACCCGGCGGCCGGCTGCCGGGCCGGACGGGCGCCGGCCCGAAGAAGCGAGCTAGCCGGAGCAGGCCGAGCGCTCCGCCTCCTGCCATGCGCAGACCGGGCAGAGCACGAAGCCGGGGCAGGTCTCGGGGTACTCGGTGGGCTCGCCGCACAGGACGCAGGCGGCGGGCGGCGCCGGGGCGGGCGTCTCCTGCGCGGGGCCCGGGGCGCCGTCCGTCCCGGGCCCGCCGGTGCGTCCCGTACCGGCGGCGCCCGCTTCCGTGCTCATCGGTGCCGCGCCGTCCGTCCGCCGCTCCCGCTCGTCCATACGGCCGAGCCTACGCCCCTGGGTGCGGGCCCTGGTCCGGCGTCAGCCGCGGCGTGCACTGAGGGCGCAGGTGGCCGTGACGGCGGCGGCAGCTATCAGGAAGGTGGCGGCCAGCGGCAGCCACGGGACGGTGATCGTGCCGTGCGCGGAGCCGGTGACCAGGCCGCTCACGGCGGCGTTGGCGGGGGACGCGCCCAGGACGAGCAGCAGCAGCGCGGCGGTCAGTCCGGCCGGTATCGCGGATGCGGTACCGCGCAGCACCGGCCGGTTGCACAGCACGCCGGCGGCCGTGCCCAGCAGCACGCAGGACAGGGCCGTCAGCAACCCGGCGAGGGTTGCGGGCAGGACGGGCACGGCCACCCGGTGGTCGGATGAGTGCGGGTCGGAGAGCAGGGCGACGAACGCCGTGCCGGCCAGGGCGAACAGCCAGGACGCGAAAGTGGCGGTCAGTACGGCGGCGAGGTGCACCCGGCCCGGCCCGGCCGCCGCGGCGGCGCAGTGCCGGGCGGCGGGCGGTTCGTCGGTGAGGCAGATCCGGGTCAGCCAGACCGTGAGGGGCAGCAGCGGGGCCGCGGCCCAGCCGTAGGCGTCGAGGATCGGGCCGCCGGTCTGCACGCCGATGGCCAGGAACGCGGCGTAGCAGATGGCCGGCGGCAGCCAGCGGTGCGAGCCGGTCAGCAGGGCCGCCTGGTAGCGCAGGAGTGCGGTCATGGCAGGGGTGCTTCCTCGGAGTGGACGCTCCCGGCGCTGCCCGGCGGACCGCTTCGGAGACTGTCGCAAGGCGGCGGGGAGCTTGCAGGGTGGTCGGCCGGCGGAGCGTCTGCGGGGTGGGCGGCGGCCGTGACCGAGCGGATGTGCCAGGGCGGGCGCGCGGTGAGCAGCGCCCGCAGCAGGGCGTCGGAGTGGGCGGCGGCGACGGTCAGCCGGACCGTGCCGTCCGGGCCCGTCGCGGTACGGGGTCTGCCGGGCAGTTCCGCACCGAGGATGCCGGGCGGTCCCGCGGGCCGCGCCGGACCTCCGTCGGCCTCGATGGTCACCTGCGGTCCCGTCGCGGGCCCGCCGTCCGGCGCGGGCCCTTCCGCCTCGGCCCGCAGTACTCCGTCCACCACGCGGTAGCGGGCGTCGGCGGCGCCCGCCAGGCGGCGCGGGTCGTGATCGACGAAGAGGACCGTGCCGCCGTCGGCCACGCGCTCGGCGACGGCGCGGTCGAGGACCTCGCGGGCAGCGGCGTCCAGGCCCGTCCACGCCTCGTCGAGCACCAGCAGTCCGGGGGCGGCGAGCAGCGCCTGGGCGACCGCGACCTTCTGGCTGGTGCCTTTCGACAGGTCGGCGAGCGGCGTCTTCGCGTGCCCGGCGGCGCCGAACCGCTCCAGCCACTCGGCGGCGCCGCGGGCGGCTGCCGGTCCGCTCAGGCCGTGTATCCGGCCGAGGTGGGTGAGGTAGCCTGCGGCGGTGAACGGCATCGCGGCCGGGAAGCGTTCGGGCACGTACGCGGTGCGCGGGCGGCCGGTGATCCGCCCGGTGGTGGGCCGGTCGATGCCCGCGCACAGACGCAACAGGGTGGACTTCCCGCTGCCGTTGGTGCCTTCGACCCGCAACAGCGCCTGCCCGGGAAGGTCGAGCCGTACGTCCCGCAGCACCCAGGGGCCGCGTACGCCGTACCGCCTGCCGACTCCGTCCAGCCTCATGAGATCCCCCCGACATCCCGTCTCCCGCACCTGTCAACGCGGGCCGCCGCGGCTGGGTTCCCGTCGGCCTCGCCCCGTTTCCGTTTCCGTGCCGGCCCGTCGCACCGGCCCGCGGGCCCCGGTTCAGGTGGCTGGCAGACTGGGCGGGTGACCAGCACCGAGACCACAGGACCCGACCCCGCCGAGCCCACCGGATCCACCGCGCCGGGCGGCTCCCCGGGCAGCAGCCCGTTCCACCACGAGGAGACCGACCGGGACGCCGCGCCGCAGTTCGTCCTGCCGCTCGTCGTCCACATCGAGCGGGCCGGACCCCCGGCGCGTACGGACGCGTTGGTGACGGCCGCGCGGGCGGTACTGGTGCTGCTGACCGACGAGCGGGCCACCGGTGATGGCGACTGGGCCGCGGCGGTACGGGACTGGCAGGACGCCAGGATCCGCAAGGTGGTGCGGCGGGCACGCGGCGCGGAGTGGCGTCGCGCGCAGGCGCTGCCCGGCATCACCGTCACCGGGGAGCGCGCCGAAGTGCGGGTCTACCCTCCGGTGCCGCTGGACGGCTGGCCGAAGGACCTGGCCCGCCTCCAGGTCTCGGGCACCGACCTGGACGACCCGGAGCCGCCTGCCGCGCCGGCCGACGGGGTGCCGGTGCTGTGGTGCAATCCTGAGCTGGAGATGTCGGCGGGCAAGACCATGGCCCAGACCGGGCACGGCGCGCAGCTGGCCTGGTGGGAGCTGTCCGAGCCGGAGCGCGCCGCCTGGCGCGCGGCCGGTTTCCCCCTGGCCGTGCGGACCGCGTCGCCTGACGCCTGGGAAGAGCTGACCCGCAGCGGGCTGCCGATGGTCCGGGACGCCGGATTCACCGAGATCCGACCGGGCTCGGCCACGGTCGTCGCGGATCACCCCGCCCTTCGCACACGGTGACCGGCACCGCCCGCGATCTCCGTGCATGAGCTTCCACAGGAGTGGGTGGGATCGCCCCGGGCCGGCCTCTGTCGTGGCGCGGCCGTCGATTGCCGTGGAGGGGCGGCCCGTTGGTCCCGGTTCTCTCCGGCGGGGGGGGTAGCCCTACCTGGAGCGGGAGGGTAGCGGGATCGCTCCGGGCGGCCACATCCGGAAAAGCTGGGTCCGGCATATACCGCTGGTTTCCCAACGATTCCACAGGAGTTGGCACGTGCGTGAGCAGGCATGGCAGAGGCTTCGTTCTTCCAGGCGGCAGCAGCGGAACGGCCGGTGCGCAGCCGTGCCGGCCGTGGCTGCGGTGGCCGTCGGCGTCCTGATGATGGGCGCCCTGGCGCCGCCCACAGCGTTCGCCGCCGCCGGGCCCGACACCGTCCAGCAGGGCCTGAACGCGCTGGTGCGCACCGACGGCCTGCCCGCCGCGCTGGCGAGCGTCAAGGACCGCGAAGGCCACACCCGCACCTACACCGCGGGGGTCGGCGACCTGGCCACCGGAGCGAAGGTGCCCGACGACGGGCAGGTGCGGATCGGCAGCAACACCAAGACGTTCACCGCGGTGGTCGTACTGCAACTGGTCGGTGAGGGGAAGATCCGCCTCGACGCCCCGGTCGACACCTACCTGCCGGGCCTCGTCCGCGGGGAGGGCATCGACGGACGCCGCATCACCGTCCGTCAGCTCCTCCAGCACACCAGCGGACTTCCCAACTACACCGACTACGACCTTCAGCTCCGGCACTACGAGCCCCGCGAGCTCCTCGACATCGCTCTCCGGCACAAGGCGCACTTCGCCCCCGGGACGAAGTGGGAGTACAGCAACACGAATTACGTGCTGGCCGGGCTGATCGTCCAGAAGGTCACCGGCCGCCCCGTCGCCGAGGAGATGGACCGGCGCATCATCCAGCGCATCGGGCTGCGCCACACCTACTTCCCCGCCCCCGGTGACGCGTCCGTCCGAGAGCCCCACCCCAAGGGCTACACCCAAGATTCCGCAACCGCGCCGCTGCGCGACGTCACGGAAATGGACCCCTCCTGGGCCTGGGCGGCAGGCCAGCTGATCTCCACCAACTCCGACCTCAACAGGTTCTTCACCGCGCTGCTGGCCGGCCGTCTCCTCCCGGCGGCCCAGCTCGACCAGATGCGCACCACCGTCCCCGCCGAAGGGACCTTCGGCCCCGGCGCCCGCTACGGACTGGGCCTCGTGAGCATGCCGCTGTCGTGCGGCGGTGTCTCCTGGGGTCACGGCGGCAGCATCCCGGGATACGAGACCCGGGGCGGCGTCACCGACGACGGCCGCGCCGCCAACGTCGCGGTGACCCTCCAGCCGATCGACGAGGCCGCCATGGAGCACGTCGGGAAGGTCGTGGACACGGCCCTGTGCCGCTGAACCACGCCCGGCCGGCTTCACACCGGCTTCTCCTTTGCCTTTCCAAGAGTTTCCGGGATTCCCCGGCATGCGCGTCCCGGTACGTCTCGTCGTAGCGCTCATGGTGGGTGAACAGGCACGTTTTACGGACGTTGAGAGCTCCGGCGAACGCTCCCCTGATCCCGCATGCGAGACCGGTGAAGAGCGAGACGGAGCACAGGCGCGTCCACCACAAAGGGCGTCGCCATGCTCCGTTCCGCAGGCCGGTGGCGAGGCGGAAAAGGTTCCGCAGGTTCCACGGCAGCCATGCGAAAAGAATCACCGAGAGGGCAAGGGCCGAGGCTTCTTTCATGCCGTTCGTTCTCTCCGTTGTCACCGGACGGAGCGGACGCAGGTGCGGGCGGACATGGGGCCCGCGGAAAGGCCGCGGCGCCCGGCCCGTACCGTACGGCTCATGCTGACCTCTCTCCTCGGCTTCACGGTGGTGGCCGGACTGCTGACGATCTCGCCCGGCCCCGACTTCGCCGTGGTGCTGCGGACGGCGCTCGGCTCCGGGCGGCGCGCCGCGCTGTGCAGCGCGCTGGGCATCGCCGCCGGCTGCTTCGTCTGGGGCCTTGCCGGTGCGGTCGGCCTGACGGCGATGCTGTCCGCGTCCCAGCTGGCGTACGACGTCCTGCGGGCGGCCGGTGCGCTGTACCTGATGTGGCTGGGCTTCCGGGCGCTGCGCGGCGCCCGGCGGATACGGCGGGCCCCGGGGGCGGCGCAGCGGACCGCCGGTACCGGGCGGCCCGGCACGGCGGCGGCCCATGGGGACGACGGCCAGGGAGCGGAGCGGGACGGCGCGGCCGGGCCTCCGGAGACGCCGCGGCGCGCGTTCCGTACCGGGCTGCTCACCAATGTGCTCAACCCCAAGGTCGGGGTGGTCTACATGTCGCTGCTGCCGCAGTTCATCCCGCACGGCGCCCCGGTCGTGACGACGACCCTGCTGCTGGTGGCCGTGCACGCGGCGCTGGGTGTCCTGTGGCTGGGCGCCGTCGCGCTGGCCGTCCACCGGGCGCGCGCCGTTCTCCAGCGTCCCCGAGTGCGGCAGCGGCTGGATCAGGCCACCGGTGGTGTGCTGCTCGCGCTGGGGGCGGCCGTCGGGTGGGAAGCCGCACGCTGAGCCTGCGGCCACGGGGCGCCGGTGACCCGGCCCCTCGCTGCGCGGCATCGCCGCACGTAGAAGCTCAAATTCAGCTCTGAAACCCGCGTCCACAGGATTCGGCGGGGCGTACCGGGGCGAGGAATACCGCACCGCACGGAGCGGGGAGGGGGACGTATGGAGCGCCTCGGTACGGGTATCGGATGGCGGCCGGAAATCGCCGCGGACATCGCGGGGCTGTCCGGGGTGGACTGGGTGGAGGTGGTGGCCGAGAACCTCTGTCCCGGTCATCTGCCGCCCGCCCTTGAGGAGTTGCGCGGCCGGGGCATGACGGTCGTGCCGCACGGTGTCTCGCTGGGGCTCGGCGGCGCCGAACGCCCCGACCCCGGCCGCCTGTCGGCGCTCGCCGAGCGCGCGGTGGCCCTGGACGCGCCGCTGGTCACCGAGCACATCGCGTTCGTCCGCGCGGGCGGGCTGCCCACCGGCTCGCCGCCGCTGGAGGCGGGACACCTGCTGCCGGTCCCCCGCACCCGGGACGCCCTCGACGTGCTGTGCGAGAACGTCCGGATCGCCCAGGACGCACTGCCCGTGCCGCTGGCCCTGGAGAACATCGCGGCGCTGGTCAACTGGCCGGGCGAGGAGATGACGGAGGGCCAGTTCCTCACCGGGCTCGTCGAACGCACCGGCGTGCGCCTGCTGATCGACGTCGCCAACCTGCACACCAACCACGTCAACCGGGGCGAGGACCCGGCGGTGGCGCTGGACGGGATGCCGCTGGACGCCCTCGCGTATGTGCACGTCGCGGGCGGGGTGGAGCGCGACGGGGTGTGGCACGACAGTCACGCGCACCCGGTGACCCGGCCGGTGCTCGACGTACTGGCCGCGCTCTGCGCCAGGACCACGCCGCCCGGTGTGCTGCTGGAGCGCGACGAGGACTTCCCCGGGGCCGGGGAGCTGGCCGGCGAACTCGGGGCGATACGCGCCGTCGTGGAGGAGGCCCGTGGTGCCGAAGCGGCCTGAGACGGCGAACGGGCCCGGCGCGGGGCAGGACGGGACGGCACCGGATCCCCCCGCGACGACGGGCATCACAGAGATATCCGGCGCCGACGCCGCCAGGCAGCGGCTCGCGCTCGCGCAGACGGCGCTGCTGTCGGCCCTGGTGGCCGGGGCGCCGGTCCCGGACGGCTTCGACCACGAGCGGCTGCGGGTGCAGAGCCGGGCGCTGTCGGCCAAGCGGGCGTCGGTGGTCGCGAAGGTCGCACCCGAGCTGCCCGGCATCCTCGGCGCCGGCTACCGGCCCGCGTTCCTCGCGTACGCGCAGGGCCGCCCGCTGACCGGCGGCCACCGGCAGGACGCACTCGACTTCGCCGCCCATCTGCTGGCCCAGGAGCGGCCGTCCGACCCCGCGGCTCGGCAGCGGCTGACCCGGTGGTGGCAGGACCGCGCGGGGCCGAGGCCGCCCCGCTCCGGCCCGATGTCCCGATTCGTGCGGGCCGTACGGCTCGCCTTGCAGCGGAGGTGACCGCGGTGTCCTACCCAGCCTGGGTGTATCTGGCGACGGGCCTTTCCTCGCTGGTACTCGTCGTCGGCACGCTCGTCGCGCGCCGGCCGAAACAGAAGATCCGGCTCGTCGACGCGCCGACCCACGACGTGGCGGAGATCGCGTTCCTCAACGGCGGTCCGGCACGCGTGGTGGACGCCGCCGTCGCCGCCCTGCACGAGGACGGCAGGCTGGCGGTCGGCGGGCCCGGCGTGGTGACCGTACGCGAGGCGACGGCCAGGGACGCCGTCGAGGCGGCCGTGCTGGACGTGATCGCCAAAACCCCAGGCGGCTCGCTGGTCGCCGTACGGGCACGGGCGATGGCGAGCCCCGCCGTCCAGGAGATCGGCGACCGGCTGGCGGACCGCGGGCTGCTGCGGCACCCGAAACGCGGCCGGGGCTGGCGGCTGTGGGCCCGGCTCCAGATCGCCGCGTGCGCGGTGCTGTTCCTGGTCACCGTGCTGCTGACGCTGACCGGCGACTTCGGGGACAACGATCACGGGGTTCCCACCGTCGTCGCCATCATCCCCGCGGCGATCGTCGGGATTCTCATCGGCGCGTTCTGCGGGTCCTCGCCCCGGCGGCTCACCGCGCCCGGCGCCCTCGCCCTGCGCGCCGCGCAGGCCACCTACGGTGCTCGGTCCATCAGCGGGGAGATGCTGCCCGCTGCGCTCCTGGTGGCGGTGGGCGGCGCGGCCCTGCTCGGCGACGAGATGCTCCGCCAGCATCTGACGGATGCTCAGCTCGCGATGGCCACGGCCGCGCCCGGCGGCTCCACCGGGTCCTCACCGGGTGACAGCGGCTGGACTTCGCCGGGCGACGTGCCGGGCACCGCCTGGTGCGCCGGCTCCGACGGCGGTTCGGGATGCGGGGGTTCGAGCTGCGGCGGCGGAGGCGGCCACTCCGGAGGCAGTCACTCCGGGGACGGAAGCCACTCGTCATGCGGAAGTCATTCGTCGTGCGGAAGCCACTCGTCGTGCGGTGGCGGATCCTCGTGCGGCGGTGGCAGCAGCTCCAGCTGCGGCTCCAGCTGCGGCAGTTGAGCCACCACGAGAGGGCGCACACCCGCCCGCCGGCGCGCACCCCGTCCCCGCGGGCGCGCCCCCTCCCCCACCAGCGACCCGGCCCGCCCTGTCGGGAGGGTTTCCGCATACTGAGAAATGGCGTGGCGGCACGGGCGCCGTTCCCGTAGAACCACCGCCATGTGGCTCCTCTTCCTCGCGGTCGCCGTGGCCGCCGCCGTCATCTCCTGCGTCCGGGTGTGCCGTGCGGCGGCCGTCCCCCTGCCCGGTGACGCCGCGTCACACCCGCCCGGCCCCCGCGAGCCGGACGGGGCGACCCTGTACGAGACGGCGTTCCTGGCCGGCGGTCCCGACCGGGTCGCCGATGTCACGCTGGTGTCGATGGCCAGGCAGCGCCGGCTGCTGCTCGCCCACACCGGCTGGGCCACCGTCGTCGACCCGGTCGGCCGGGACGCCGTCGAGTGCGCCGTGCTCGCCGCCATCGGTCCCGGCGGGCAGCACCGGATACCGGCGGTGCGCGAGGGGCTCGCCAGGACCGCGACGCTCCGCTCCCTGGCGGACGGTCTGGTCGCCACGGGCCTCACCCCGTCGGCGACCGGCCGCAGCGGTGTCGACGCCGCGGTCCGCCAGGTCCGTGCCGCCACCCTGCTGATCCTGCTGGCCGCCGCCGCTGCCGTGTGGTCGGGCCCGCAGGGCCTCGGCACCGGGCTGCTGCTCGCGTGGTTCGCGCTGCCCCTGGTCCTGACGACGGGCACCTGGGCGATGGCACGCATCGAGGCCCGCCCCTCCGTGCGCTGGGCGACCACCGCGGGCGAACACCTGCTGCGCCGGGCCGCCGCGCGCGTCACACCCGACGGCGGCGGGCACCGCGCGGGGGGCCGCGACCCCCTCACCGCGCTCGCCCTGCACGGCCCCCGCACCCTCGCCGACCCCACGCTGCGGGCCGCGCTCCACTCTTCCGGGGCATAGCGCCCGACACCGGTGCCCGGTGCTTTACTTCGACAACCCCCACCCGAACTATCCCTTTTGTATGCACGCAGTGCGGCCGAACGAGGAGGGTCGCGCCGTGCGCCACACACCATACGAAGGGACGGCTCGTGAGAGCACTCGCGTTGTACGGGACCATCGGGTCGCTGGTTTTGAGCGCCCTCGCCACCGCACCCGCGGACGGCGCCACAGGGGCATCGGCCGCGCCGCCCGCGCCCGTTGTGCACCCCATCTCCTTCGGCCGCTGCGCGCCCGTGGAGCATCTGCCGTCGACCGTGGAATGCGGCACCCTCACCGTCCCCCTCGACTACGCGCGCCCCGGAGGCAAGAAGATCAACCTCACGGTCAGCCGGATCCGCGCCACCGCGCCCAAGGAACGGCAGGGCGCGCTGATCTTCAACCCCGGCGGGCCCGGCGGCTCCAGCATGGAATTCCCGCTCTACGGGTCGCTGCCCGAGTGGCGCAGGACCGCCCGCGCCTACGACTTCGTCGGCTACGCGCCGCGCGGCGTCGGCCGGTCGGCGCCGCTGTCCTGCCAGGACCCGGAGAAGTTCGCGAAGGCGCCGTCGGACAGCCAGGCGCATCCCACCGAGGCGTTCAAACGGCACAAGACCGCGCAGGCCAAGGCGTACGCGCAGGGCTGCGCCCGGCGTGCGGGCGGCGACCTGCCCTTCTACAACTCCGTGAACAACGCCCGCGACCTGGACATGCTGCGGGCCGGCCTCGGCGAGCGGAAGCTGACGTTCATGGGCGCGTCGTACGGCACCTACTTCGGGGCCGTCTACGCCACGCTCTTCCCCGGCCACGTCCGCCGGATGATCTTCGACAGCATCGTCGACCCCGACCCCCGGCAGATCTGGTACCGCAACAACCTCGACCAGAACGTCTCCTTCGAGGGCCGCTGGAACGACTGGCGCCGCTGGGTCGCCAAGCACCACGACGTCTACCACCTCGGCACGTCAGCGCAGGCCGTCCAGCGCGCCTACGACACGGTGCTCCAGCAGGTACGCAAGCATCCGGCGGGCGGCAAGGTCGGGCCCGCCCAGTTGCAGGCGTCGTTCCTCAACGTCGGCTACAACGACGCCTATTGGCCGCTGCGCGCCAAGGCGCTGGCCGAGTACGTGCGGGGCAACCCGAAGCCGCTGACCACCCAGGCGGCATCGCACCGGGAGGACGCGGCCGACGCGGAGAACAGCAACGCCGTGTACACCGCCGTCGAGTGCAACGACGCCTCCTGGCCGCGCGATCTGCGCACCTGGGACCGGGACAACACCGACGTCGCACGGGTGGCACCGTTCGCGACCTGGGACAACGCCTGGATGAACCTGCCGTGCGCGTTCTGGCCCCAGCCGGCGGACTCGGCGGCCGACGGCCTGACGGCGGCGGTCGGCAAGGCGGCGGGCGGCCCGTCCAAGGATGCGCGCGGCGGCGCACCGGCACCGGGCGGGGACGCCATCGCCGAGGCCGCGCGCCAGGTGGCGGCCACCGAGGCGGACGGCGCGCTGCACCGGCGGCACGGCCCGGTCGACATCCGTACGGCGCCCGGCGCGCTGCCGCCGGTGCTGCTGCTGGCGGCCGAGCGGGACGGGGCGACGCCGTATCCGGGCGCGCTGGAGCTGCAACGCAGGCTGCCCGGCTCCTCGTTGGTCACCGAGCAGGGGTCCGGCACGCACGGCATCGCGCTCGGCGACAACGCCTGCGTGAACAAGTACACCGAGGCGTACCTGCTGGACGGGAAGATGCCCGCGCACCGGGCCTACTGCGGCCCGCGGGCCGAGCCGCGCCCCGACGCACAGTCCGAGAGGTCCCTGCGGGCGCTGAAGCCGCACGTGGCGGTCCACCCGTAAGCGGAACGGCACTCCGGACGCGGCTGCGGGCCGCCCTTCCCCGGGCGGCCCGCTGTGCTGTCCGGGTCAGGCCAGGCCGGCGACCAGCTCGGCGACCGGCTTGCGGCGGCCCGTGTAGAACGGGACCTCCTCGCGGACGTGGCGGCGCGCCTCGGAGCCGCGCAGGTGACGCATCAGGTCGACGATGCGGTACAGCTCGTCGGCCTCGAACGCGAGGATCCACTCGTAGTCGCCGAGCGAGAACGACGGCACGGTGTTGGCGCGGACGTCCGGGAAGCCGCGCGCCATCTTGCCGTGGTCGGCGAGCATCTTGCGGCGGTCCTCGTCGGGGAGCAGGTACCAGTCGTAGGAGCGCACGAACGGGTAGACGCTCACGTAGTCGCGGGCCTTCTCGTCGGCGAGGAACGCCGGGATGTGCGACTTGTTGAACTCGGCGGGGCGGTGCAGCGCCATGTTCGACCACACCGGGTCGAGGGCGCGGCCGAGCCGGGTACGGCGGAAGAGGTTGAACGCCTCCTGGAGCGCGTCGGAGCTCTCCGAGTGCCACCAGATCATGACGTCGGCGTCGGCGCGCAGGCCGGACACGTCGTAGGTGCCGCGCACCACGACGTCCTTGGCGGCGAGCTGCTCGAACAGCTCCTCCACCTCGTCGGCGAAGCCGCTGCGGTCCTCGGGGAGGATCTCGCGCAGCCGGAAGACCGACCACAGGGTGTAGCGGATGGTCTCGTTGAGGTCCTTCGCCTTCTTGCCGGCGTTCGGGGCCTTCTCCGGGCTGGTCTGTTCAGGGGCGGAAGCGTCAGTCATACCGACCATTCTCACTCGTCACCGGATGAACCCGGCGCCAGGGTGCCGAGTACCTCGTCGGCGGCCCTGTGGGCCGAGCCGACACAGGCCGGGACGCCCACACCGTCGTAGACCGCGCCGCACACCCGCAGGGCCCCGGGCAGCGCGCCGACCGCCGCCCGGATCCGCGCGACCCGCTCCAGATGGCCGACGGCGTACTGCGGCAGGCCGCCGTCCCAGCGGGTGACGGTGGACGCCACCGGCCGCGCGGCGAGGCCCACCGCCTCGCCGAGATCGCCGAGCGAGAGGTCCACCAGCTCGGCGTCCTCGCGCTTGAGGTCGGCGTCGTCACCGAACCGCCCGACGGAGGTGCGCAGCACGAACAGTTCGGGGTCGGCGTCCGCGATCCAGCCCCACTTGTGGCTGGCGAACGTCGACGCCTTGATCCGGTGGCCGTCGACCGGCGGGACGAGGAAGCCACTGCCCGCGGGCACCCGGTCCAGGTCGGCGCGGCGGAAGGCCATGGTGATCAGGGCCATCGACGCGTAGTCGACGGCGGCCAGTTCGGTGGCAGCGGCCGGGCAGTCCTGCCCGACGAGGCGGGCGGCTTCGCCGGCGGGCGCGGCCATGACGACCGCGTCGGCCGCCAGGGCACGGTCACCGACCCGCACCTCCCAGCCGCTCTCGCCCCGCCACCGCAGGTCCTGGACGCGGGTGTGGAGCAGGATCTCCCCGCCGGACGCGCGGACCGCGTCGGCGACGGCGCCCGGCAGCGTCCCGATGCCGCCGTCGATGCCCATGAAGACCGGGCCGCCGGGCTGCGCCGCGGCGGCGGTGCGGGCCTGGAGCGCGCGGACGCCGTCGAGCAGGGACCGCTGGGAGCGGGCGGCGTCGAAGAGCTGGGGTACCGCGGCGCGCATCGAGATGCGGTAGGCGTCACCGGCGTAGACCCCGCCGAGCAGCGGTTCCACCAGCCGGTCGACAACCTCGCGGCCGAGCCTGGCGGCGACGTACGCGCCGACCGCGACGTCCTCGCCCGCTTCGGTGCGCTCCAGCGTCGCGTCCCGGCCGATGCGGTCGAGCCCTTCCGGGGAGAGCACCCCGGAGGCCGCCAGTGGGCCGAGGTCACCGGGGACGCCCATGACGTGTCCCTTGGGCATCGGGCGGAGCGCGCCGCGGGTCCACAGGGAGGCCGACGCGGTGGTGGGCGGCTGGAGCCGGTCGCCGAGCCCCACCGCGCGGGCGAGCGCCACCGCTTCCGGCCGCCTGGCCAGCATCGATTCGGCACCCAGGTCGACCGGGACACCGGCGATCTCCCCGGCGCGCAGCTTGCCGCCGAGCCGGCCCGACGCCTCCAGGACGGTGACCTTGGCACCGCCTTCGAGCAGGCGGTGCGCCGCGGCGAGTCCGGAGATGCCGCCTCCGATGACGATGACGTGACCGGTGCCGCCGGCCGCCCGGCCCGTCCTGGTGTGCGCTGCGCTCATGCCCCCACTCTCTCAGAGTCCTTACGGCGCCCTCGCCGGGGCCGCTCCTGAGCCCGCCGCCACCGTTCCCGTACCGCCGCGATGCCGTGCAACGGGCAGTCCCCGCAGGCCACTTGGCGCCGTCCCGCCCGGCGCTTCCGGCCCCCGGAAGGTGGCCGACGGCCCCGTTGACACCGGGCTGCACCGGGCGAAGACTCGGTGCGGACGGCGACGATCTTCGTGCCGTCCGCCCACCGCCGGGCCGGGAGCGCGCGCACCGCGCGAGGACAGCGAGGACGCCGCCTGATGACCGACCACCGCGTACGGGATGTCTACATCGTCGACGCCGTGCGGACCCCCGTCGGCAAGTACGGCGGGGCACTGGCCGGGCTCCGGCCCGACGACCTCGCCGCGAAGGTGCTCAGGGCGCTGGTGGACCGCACCCCCGCGCTGGATCCGGCGCGGATCGACGACGTGTGTTTCGGCGACGCGAACGGCGCGGGCGAGGACAACCGCAATGTCGCGCGGATGGCCGTGCTGCTGGCCGGGCTGCCGGTCACGGTGCCAGGCGTGACCGTCAACCGGCTGTGCGGCTCGGGCCTGGAGGCGGTCGTCCAGATGGCCCGTGCCCTCGCGCTCGGCGACGCGCACCTCGCGGTGGCGGGCGGCGTCGAGTCGATGAGCCGCGCACCGTACGTCCTGCGCAAGTCCGAGAGCGCCTACCCTGCGGGCCATCAGGAGCTGTCCTCCACGACCCTGGGCTGGCGGATGGTCAATCCGCGGATGCGGCCCGAGTGGACGGTCTCGCTCGGCGAGGGCGCCGAACTGATCGCCGACCTGCACGGCATCACCCGCGAACAGCAGGACGTGTTCGCGCTGGCCAGCCACCAGAAGGCGGTGCGCGCCTGGCGGGACGGCGCCTACGACGCGGAGGTGGTGGCGCTGCCCGAGGTGGCGCTCGCACGGGACGAGCCGATCCGCGAGGGCTCATCCCTGGAGTCGCTGTCCAAGCTGAAGCCGGTGTTCCGCACGGCGGGCGGCACGGTCACCGCGGGGAACTCCTCGCCCCTCAGCGACGGCGCCGCCGCCCTGCTGCTGGCCGACGAGGAGGGCCTGCGGGCCACCGGCCGGGAGCCGCTGGCCCGGATCCGGGCCAGCGCGGTGACGGGTGTGGAGCCGCAGCTGTTCGGGCTCGGCCCGGTGGAGGCGGTGCGCCGGGCGCTCGACCGGTCGGGGCGCGGCTTCGGCGAGGTGGCGGCGTTCGAGCTGAACGAGGCGTTCGCGGCACAGGCGCTGGGCTGCATCGGGCAGTGGCCCGATCTGGACCCTTCGGTGGTCAATCCGCGCGGCGGCGCCCTCGCGATCGGCCACCCGCTGGGCGCGTCCGGCGCCCGGCTGGCCGGCTCGGTCGCCCACCAACTCGCCGCGCTGGGCTCGGGAACGGGCCTGGCGGCGCTGTGCATCGGCGTGGGGCAGGGGCTGGCGCTCGTACTGGAACGGTAGGGGGCGGCGGTCGTACCGGCACGGCCCGCGTACCCGTTGCGCACTCCGCGCCGGCCGGCCGCGCACCGTAGCCTGGCGGCGCGGTGCGGTCCTGACCCGGCGCCTGGGCCCGTCCCGGACGGCCGGCGGACACCGCGGAACAGGCGAACCCGGCGAAAGGGCACAGGACATGGCGGCTGCGGAGCGACTGGTGGTGGTCGGCGGTGACGCGGCCGGAATGGCAGCCGCCTCGCAGGCCCGGCGCCTGCGGGAACCCGGCGAACTGGCCATCACCGCCTTCGAGCGCGGCCATTTCACCTCGTACTCGGCCTGCGGCATCCCGTACTGGGTGGGCGGCGAGGTCGACGGTCCCGCCGGCCTGATCGCCCGTACGCCCGAGGAGCACCGGGCCCGCGCCATCGACCTGCGGATGCGCACCGAGGTCACCGAACTCGACCTGGACCGCGGCCGGGTGCGCACCCGCACGCTGGACGGCGGCGGCGAGTCCTGGACCGGCTTCGACAAACTGGTGCTCGCCACCGGCGCCAGGCCGCTGCGCCCCGCCCTGCCCGGCATCGACGCGCGGGGCGTGCACGGCGTCCAGACCCTGGACGACGGCCGGGCGCTGCTGGACACGCTCACCTCCGCCACCGGCCGGCGCGCCGTGGTCGTCGGCGCCGGTTACATCGGCGTCGAGATGGCCGAGGCGCTGATCCGCCGCGGATACGAGGTGACGGTCCTGGACCGCGGCGAGCAGCCGATGTCCACCCTCGACCCCGACATGGGCGCGCTGGTGCACTCGGCGATGTGCGCGATGGGCATCGAGACGGTGCGCGGCGCGCACGTCACCGAGGTGCTGACGGACACGGAGGGGCGGGCCCGCGCGGTGGCCACCGAGGACGCCGAGTACCCGGCGGACGTGGTCGTGCTGGGCATGGGCGTGCGGCCCGAGACGTCGCTGGCCGCCGCTGCGGGACTGCCGCTCGGCGACTCCGGCGGGCTGCTCACCGACCTGTCGATGCGGGTACGCGGCCAGGAGCACATCTGGGCGGGCGGCGACTGCGTCGAGGTCTGGGACCTGGTGTCGGGCCGCACCCGCCACATCGCGCTCGGCACCCACGCCAACAAGCACGGCCAGATCATCGGCGCCAACGTGGGCGGCGGCTATGCCACCTTCCCCGGTGTCGTGGGCACCGCCGTCAGCAAGGTCTGCGATCTGGAGATCGCCCGCACCGGACTGCTGGAGCACCAGGCGCAGGCGGCCGGGCTCCGGTTCGTCACCGCGACGATCGAGTCGACCGACAAGGCCGGCTACTACCCGGGCGCCCGCCCGATGCACGTGAAGATGCTCGCCGAACGCCGCACGGGGCGGCTGCTCGGCGTGCAGATCGTCGGCCACGAGGGCGCGGGCAAGCGGGTGGACATCGCGGCCGTCGCACTGACCGCGGGGATGACGGTGGAGCAGATGACCGCACTCGATCTCGGCTACGCGCCGCCGTTCTCACCGGTCTGGGATCCGGTGCTGGTGGCGGCCCGGAAGGCCACGGCGGCGGTACGGGCCGCCGGGGTCTGACGGGTCAGCGCGCGGTCTGCGTGTGGACGTACTCGACGAGGCGGGTCAGCGCCTCCGGATCGGTGTCGGGCAGCACGCCGTGGCCGAGGTTGAAGATGTGCCCCTCCAGGCCCGCCGCCGCGTCCAGAACCTCGCGGGCCTTGGCCTCGACCGCCTCGCGCGGCGCGAACAGCACGGCCGGGTCGATGTTGCCCTGGAGCGCCTTGCCGGGACCGACCCGGCGGGCCGCCTCGTCCATCGGCACCCGCCAGTCGACGCCGACGACATCCGCGCCCGCCTCGCCCATCAGGCCGAGGAGTTCGCCGGTGCCCACGCCGAAGTGGATGCGCGGCACGCCGTGGTGCGCGACCGCGTCGAAGACCTTGGCGGACGCGGGCATGACCGAGCTGCGGTAGTCGGCGGGGGACAGCGCGCCGGCCCAGGAGTCGAAGAGCTGGACGGCGCTCGCCCCGGCCTCGATCTGCACCGTGAGGAAGGCGGAGGTGATGTCGGCGAGGCGGTCGAGCAGGTCGGCCCACAGCTGCGGGTCGCCGTACATGAGCGCCTTGGTGTGCTCGTGGTTGCGGGAAGGACCGCCCTCGATGAGGTAGCTGGCGAGCGTGAACGGCGCACCGGCGAAGCCGATGAGCGGCGTGGCGCCCAGTTCGCCGACGAGCGCCCGGACGGCCTCGGTGACGTACGCGACGTCGTCGGGCTCCAGCGGACGCAGCCGCTCCAGGTCGGCGCGGCTGCGGATCGGCTTCTCGACGACCGGGCCGACGCCGGGCTTGATGTCGAGGTCGATGCCGATGGCCTTGAGCGGGACCACGATGTCGCTGAAGTAGATGGCGGCGTCGACGCCGTGCCGGCGGACCGGCTGGAGGGTGATCTCGGTGACGAGCTCGGGCCGCGTGCAGGAGTCGAGCATCGCGATGCCCTTGCGGACCTTGTGGTACTCGGGGAGCGAGCGCCCCGCCTGGCGCATGAACCACACGGGCGTGTGCGGCACCGGTTCGCGCCTGCACGCCTTGAGGAAAGCCGAGTCGTACGTACCGGTCTGCTGCTGGCCCGCGGGGCTGTGGTTGGCGCTCACGCCCCAAATCTTCGCATGCAGGCAACGACACCTCCGAATGGGCGACGCGCGCACCGGGTGTCCTCCCCATATGCGGGCCGGGTTCCGCCTAACCTTCCGGGCATGGCTGCGGCTCACGAACACCTCGCGGACAGCGCGGACGAGACCCCGATCCCCTTCCGTCAGGCGGTCGAGTCGCTCCGCGCGGCACGACTGCGGCCCGAGATGGAGATCGACCCGACACCCGCGCCGAAACGGCTCGCCCCGTTCGCGTACGCGCTGGAGGCTGCGGTCGTCGAACGGGGCTCGGGTGCCGACGGGGAGGACACCGACCTGGCGGACGGCAGACTGGTGCTGCTGTACAACCCGGCAGGCCAGGAGGCATGGGCCGGCACCTTCCGGGTGGTGACCCTGGCACGCGCCGAACTGGAGCCGGAGATGGGCACCGATCCGCTGCTGCCCGAGGTCTCCTGGTCGTGGCTGACGGGCGCGCTCGACGCCCGCGCGGTGCGGTACGGCGAGCCCAGCGGCACGGTGACGCGGGCCGGTTCGCACTACTTCGGCGGGCTCGCGGCACGTGAACCCGCCACCCAGATCGAGATCCGCGCCTCCTGGACGCCGGCGGAGGGGCCGGGCGGCGTGCCGGATCTGGCGGCGCACCTGGCGGCGTGGTGCGACCTGCTGTGCCAGGTCGCCGGGCTGCCGCCGGTCCCGCTCGACGCGGCGCCGCGCGGTGGGGTGGTCCCGCTGCCGCAGCGCCGCGGCCCGCAGCCGCGCTGAGTACACGGACCACGAGGGCGTCGCACCGAACCGGTGCGGCGCCCTTTCGTCATGCGTACGCCTCTGATCATGTCGATGCTCACGTATGATCGATCACGTATCCGATTTGCCCGAATTGCACCCAACTAAATCGTGATCAAAGTCTAAAGTCCCGCCGTATTGCTGCCGAAGAGGTCAGTGACCCTTCAATCACGGAACATTCCGGCTCGCCCCCTGTAGCCGGATTTCTTCCCCCCTCGCCACTCCCCCAGGAGGCCCGGTGTCTGTTCTCCTCGAGCAACCTTCGAGCCTGGTCGCCTACCGCCCGAACAAGCCGACGGCCATGGTCGTCGTGGCCGACCCTCGCGTCCGCTCCACCGTCACCCGCCATCTGTGGGCGCTCGGCGTGCGTGACGTGATCGAGGCGTCGTCCATCGCGGAGGCCCGTCCCCGCGTCGGTAACCCGCGCGACATCTGCGTTGCCGACGTCCATCTTCCCGACGGCTCCGGCCTGACCCTGCTGTCCGAGACCCGGGCCGCCGGCTGGCCCAACGGCTTGGCGCTGTCGGCGGCCGACGACATCGGCGCGGTACGCAACGCACTCGCCGGCGGCGTCAAGGGCTACGTCGTCACCGGCACCCGCACCAACCTCGGACTGCCGGGACGCCCCGGCGCCGCGCCCATCGGCGCCCATGCCGCCCGCATGCAGCGCCGCCCACCTGGTGCCCCGGGCCACCCCGGCGGCTACCGCGAACTGTCGGGCCGCGAGGTCGAGGTGCTGCGGCTGGTGGCGGAGGGCCAGTCCAACAAGGCCATCGGCGTCTCGATGGGCCTGTCCGCACTGACCGTCAAGAGTCACCTCGCCCGCATCGCCCGCAAGCTCGGCACCGGCGACCGGGCGGGAATGGTGGCCGTCGCCCTGCGCACCGGCATCATCCACTGACCCGTCACACGACCGCATCGCCCGTCGAGGGAACGTTCCCTCGACGGGCGATGCGCATACACAGATACCCTTGACTGGTGACCGACGCCCAAAAGACCGCAGCAGACACGACACTGCGAGCAGCCGGAGACTCGCCTCCGGATTCCCGACCGGCGCCGGAACCCCTGTTGGAGCCCCGCGAGGGCATCCCTCCGGTGACCGAGACCGACGAAGCGCTCGCCGAGGTCGTCGCCGCCTTCGCGGCCGGCCGCGGCCCCGTGGCCGTGGACGCCGAACGCGCCTCCGGCTACCGCTACGGCCAGCGCGCCTACCTCGTCCAACTGCGCCGCGAAGGCGCCGGCAGCGTACTGATCGACCCGGTCGGCTGTCCCGACCTCTCGGCCCTGGGCGAGGCCATCGCCGACGCCGAATGGGTCCTGCACGCCGCCACCCAGGACCTGCCCTGTCTGCGCGACATAGGGATGGTCCCGGCCCGGCTGTTCGACACCGAGCTGGCCGGACGGCTGGCCGGTTTCGCCCGGGTCGGCCTGGGCGCGATGGTCGAGAACGTCCTCGGATACGCGCTGGAGAAGGGGCACTCGGCCGTCGACTGGTCCACCCGCCCGCTGCCCGACCCCTGGCTCCGCTACGCCGCGCTCGACGTCGAGCTGCTGGTGGACCTGCGGGACGCCCTGGAGGAGGAACTGGCGGAACAGGGCAAGCTGGAGTGGGCCAGGCAGGAGTTCGCGGCCATCGCCGCGGCGCCGCCCGCGCCGCCCCGCAAGGACCCCTGGCGCCGCACCTCCGGCATGCACAAGGTGCGCAGACGCCGCCAGATGGCCGTCGTACGGGAACTGTGGACGGCGCGCGACCAGGTCGCCCAGAAGCGCGACGTGTCGCCGGGCAAGGTGCTCGGCGACGGCGCGATCGTGGAGGCGGCGCTGAATCTGCCGCCGAACACGCACGCGCTGGCCGCGCTGCCCGGCTTCGGGCACCGCATGGGCCGCCGTCAGCTGGAGCAGTGGCAGGCCGCCGTCGACCGCGCCAGGGCGCTGCCCGACAGCGAGCTGCCGCAGCCGGGGGCGCCGCTCAACGGGCCGCCGCCGCCCCGCTCCTGGGCCGACAAGGACCCGGTGGCCGCGGCCCGGCTCTCGGCGGCCCGTACCGCCGTGACCGCGCTGGCCGATTCGCTGAATCTCCCTCAGGAGAACCTCATCACGCCCGACACGGTGCGTCGGCTGTGCTGGGAGCCGCCCGCCGAGCCCACCGAGGAGGCGGTCGCCGCCGTCCTCGCGGGCCACGGCGCCCGCGCCTGGCAGATCGAGCAGGTCGCGCCGGTCCTCACGGCGGCGCTGGAGGCGAACGGCGGCTGACACGCGACAGCACCCCGGCGGTCCCCTCACGGGGCGCCGGGGTGCGTGCGTGGGGCGTCCTCAGTCCTTGTCGACGTGTTCAGTCCTTGTCGACGTGCTCGCGCAGGATCTTGCGGTTCGTGGCGTCGACGTCGAAGGTCGTCTTGTTCCAGTCGGACGTCGTCACGACGTCCACCGACCACTTGGGCGTGCCGTTGTCCGTGTCGTCCAGCTCGACGGAGCTGACGGTGCCCTTCGTCTTGCCGGTCGCCGTCTGCGCGGCCTGCTGCGCCGTGACGGTGGCCTTGCGCAGCTGGTCGGCCAGCTGGGTCTTGTCGTCCTTGTCCTGGTCCTCCTTGACGCTCGGCTTGTCCGCCTTCCCGGAGGCCGCGTCGACGCGGACGGTGTGGACGGTCCCGTCGGCGGTGGCCACCTCCGTGTCCCAGGTGGGCCGGCCGCCGTCGTTGCCGTCGAGTTCGACGGCCACCGCCTTCGACTTCGGTACGGCGGCGAGCGCGGTGTCCAGCGCCTTGTCGTAGCTGACCTTGGCCTTCGGGATCAGGGCCTTGCGCTGGGCCTGGTCCTCGGTGAACGAACCGCTCGGCGAACCGCTGGGCGAACCGCTCGGTGTGGCGGCTGCCGGATCGGCCGCCCCGGAAGCCGCCGCCGGGCTGCCGGGACCGCTCCTCACGTTGCCCGCGCCCTTGTCCGTCCCGCTTCCGCAGCCCGCGAGCAGCGCGCCCGCGGCGGCGACGGCGCACACGAGGCCGATCGCACGAGGCCCCGTCGAATGCATACTGTGTGTCACCACACACTTGCTCTTCGTGTCCATGAGGGCACTTTAAGCGGGCCGGGGGCGGATCACACCTCCACCCGGACGGCATCCGCCGGGTGTGACGTTCACCGCTCCGGGCGAGGGGGCTGTGCA
The DNA here is from genome assembly GCF_043199105.1 of Streptomyces sp. NPDC048644. Taxonomy (NCBI): domain Bacteria; kingdom Bacillati; phylum Actinomycetota; class Actinomycetes; order Kitasatosporales; family Streptomycetaceae; genus Streptomyces; species Streptomyces sp. NPDC048644. The sequence goes on along the minus strand of NZ_JBICVO010000014.1, from coordinate 128,770 downwards.
GCTTGGTTACCCGTAAGTAGCATGAGGGGTGTGACGCGTCCCCCGGGGCGCCCCGCAGCAGTGCCATCCCGCACCTGGAGGAGAGCCAACGTGCCTCGTACCGCTAGGGACGTCGTCTTCGTCGACGGCGTCCGCACCCCGTTCGGCAAGGCGGGCCCGAAGGGCATTTATCACGAGACCCGCGCCGACGACATGGTCGTCAAGTGCATCCGGGAGCTGCTGCGCCGCAACCCGGATCTCGATCCGGCCAGGATCGACGAGGTCGCCCTCGCGGCGACCACCCAGATCGGCGACCAGGGCCTGACCCTGGGCCGTACGGCCGGCATCCTGGCGGGCCTGCCGCAGTCCGTGCCCGGCTTCTCGATCGACCGCATGTGCGCCGGCGCGATGACCGCCGTGACGAGCATCGCGGGCGGCGTCTCCTTCGGCGCGTACGACATCGCGGTGGCCGGCGGCGTCGAGCACATGGGACGCCACCCCATGGGTGAGGGTGTCGACCCCAACCCGCGCTTCGTGTCGGAGAAGCTGGTCGACCAGTCCGCCCTGTTCATGGGCATGACGGCGGAGAACCTGCACGACCGGCTGCCGCACCTGACCAAGCAGCGCGCCGACGAGTACGCGGTGCGCAGCCAGGAGAAGGCCGCGAAGGCGTACGCCAACGGGCAGATCCAGGCCGACCTGGTGCCGGTCTCCGTGCGGCGCACCAACGCGGAGGCCGGGGAGACCGGTTGGGGCCTGGCCACCGCCGACGAGCCGATGCGCCCGGGGACGACCCTGGAGAACCTCGCCGGGCTCAAGACCCCGTTCCGTCCGCACGGCCGGGTGACCGCGGGCAACGCCGCCGGGCTCAACGACGGCGCGACCGCTTCGCTGATCGCCGCCGAGGACGTGGCGCGCGAGCTGGACCTGCCGGTCAAGATGCGTCTGGTGGACTTCGCGTTCGCCGGTGTGGAGCCCGAGGTCATGGGCATCGGCCCGGTCCCGGCGACCGAAAAGGCGCTGGCCAAGGCCGGTCTGACGATCGATGACATCGGCCTGTTCGAGATCAACGAAGCCTTCGCGGTGCAGGTGCTCTCGCTGCTGGACCACTACGGCATCGCGGACGACGACCCGCGCGTCAACCAGTACGGCGGCGCCATCGCGTTCGGCCACCCGCTCGCCTCGTCCGGCGTGCGCCTGATGACGCAGCTGGCCCGGCAGTTCGAGGAGCAGCCGCAGGTCCGCTACGGCATCACCACCATGTGCGTGGGCTTCGGCATGGGTGGAACGGTCATCTGGGAGAACCCGCACTTCGAGGGGAACAAGTGAGTACTACCGCTGAGCTGTTGAAGGGTGCGGCAGAGCTGTTCCCCGACGAGGTCGTGACCGCGGCGCACGTACGCCACATCGACCTGCCCCTGGGCGCGGGGAAGTTCGCGCTCATCACGCTGGACAACGGCCTGGACCACACCAAGCCGACCACCTTCGGGCCCCAGTCGCTGGCGAACCTCAACACCGCCGTCGACCAGGTGGAGAAGGAGGCCGCGGCCGGTGACATCGTCGGTGTCGGCATCACCGGCAAGCCGTTCATCTTCGCGGTCGGCGCCGACCTCAAGGGCGTCGAGCTGCTGAAGCGGCACGAGGACGCGCTGGCCATCGGCAAGGGCGGCCACGACGTCTTCAAGCGTCTTTCGGGCCTGGCCGTGCCGACCTTCGCGTACTACAACGGCGCGGCGATGGGCGGTGGCGTCGAGGTCGGGCTGCACTGCACCTACCGCACCGTCTCCAAGGCGCTGCCGGCGTTCTCGCTGCCCGAGGTCTTCCTCGGCCTCGTCCCCGGGTGGGGCGGCTGTGTGCTGCTGCCGAACCTCATCGGTGCGGACCGCGCGGTCTCCGTCGTCATCGAGAACTCGCTCAACCAGAACAAGCAGCTCAAGGGCAAGCAGGTCTTCGAACTCGGGATCGCGGACGCGCTCTTCGAGGGCGCGGACTTCCTGGAGCAGTCGCTGATCTGGACCGCTTCGGTGCTGAAGGGCGACACCGAGGTCGTACGGGCCGAGATCGACCGCGGTGCGGCCTGGGACGAGGCCGTGGCGCGCGGCAAGGCCATCGCCGACGGCAAGGTGCACGGCGCGGCTCCCGCCGCCTACCGCGCGCTGGAGATCATCGCCGCCGCCAAGAGCGGCGACCGCCAGCAGGGCTTCGACGCCGAGGACCAGGCACTCGCCGACCTGATCATGGGTGGCGAACTCCGGTCCGGCATCTACGCGTTCAACCTCGTGCAGAAGCGCGCCAAGCGTCCGGCCGGTGCGCCGGACAAGAAGCTGGCCCGCCCGGTCACCAAGGTGGGTGTGGTCGGTGCCGGTCTGATGGCCTCGCAGCTGGCGCTGCTCTTCGCCCGTCGCCTGGAGGTGCCGGTCGTCCTCACCGACATCGACCAGGCCCGGGTCGACAAGGGCGTCGAGTACGTCCACGGCGAGATCGACAAGCTGCTGCTCAAGGGCCGGGTCAACCAGGACAAGGCGAACCGCCTCAAGGGCCTGGTCTCCGGTGACCTCGACAAGGCGGCGGCGTTCGGCGACGCGGACTTCGTCATCGAGGCCGTCTTCGAGGAGATGGGTGTCAAGCAGAAGGTGTTCGCGGAGGTCGAGGCGGTCGTGCCGGAGCACGCCATCCTCGCCACCAACACCTCCTCTCTGTCGGTCACCGAGATGGCGTCGAAGCTGAAGAACCCCGAGCGGGTCGTGGGCTTCCACTTCTTCAACCCGGTCGCGATCCTGCCGCTTTTGGAGATCGTGCGGGCGGAGCAGACCGACGACGCGTCGCTGGCCACCGCCTTCTCCGTCGCCAAGTCGCTGAAGAAGACGGCCGTGCTGGTGAAGGACGCCCCGGCGTTCGTCGTCAACCGCATCCTGACCCGCTTCATGGGCGAGATCCAGAACGTCATCGACGAGGGCACCCCGATCGCCGTCGCCGAGAAGGCCGTCGAGCCGCTCGGTCTGCCGATGTCGCCGCTGGTGCTGCTGGAGCTGGTCGGCCCGGCGATCGGTCTGCACGTCTCGGAGACGCTGAACGGCGCCTTCCCCGACCGCTTCAAGGTCTCGCCGAACCTCGCCGCCGTGGTCAAGGCAGGCAAGCGCGGCTTCTACGTCTACGACTCCGGCAAGCCGGAGCTGGACCCGGAGGTCGTCGCGCTCCTGGAGCAGGGCGATGCCGTCCTGACCGATGAGCAGGTGCGTGACCGCGTCCTGGACGCCGTCGCGCAGGAGATCGGCCTGATGCTGGACGAGGGTGTCGTCGCCGAGGCGCAGGACATCGACCTGTGCCTGATCACCGGCGCCGGCTGGCCCTTCCACCTGGGCGGCATCACGCCGTACCTGGACCGCGAGGGTGTCTCCGAGCGGGTGACGGGCAAGAAGTTCCTGGCTCCGGGTGTGGCGAGCGTGCCCGCGTAGGCAAGCGGCTCCTGAGGTACAGCGCGGACCGGCTCTTCGGAGCCGGTCCGCGGTGCGTGTGGGGTGTTCCTGCGGGCGGGGCTTCCTCTCCCCTCCCCCGTGGCACGCTGGGGCCATGGATTCCTTGGTGATCGTCGATGCCGCGAATGTCGTCGGTTCGGTACCGGACGGCTGGTGGCGGGACCGGCGTGGCGCGGCGGAGCGGCTGCGGGACGCGCTGGCCGGCTACGCGGCGGGCGGGGTGCCGGGGTTCGTCGAGCCGCCCTTGGAGATCGTGCTGGTGGTGGAGGGCGCGGCGCGGGCGGTGGCGTCGGTCGACGGGGTGCGGGTGGAGTCCGCGCCGGGCAGCGGGGACGACCGGATGGTGGAGCTGGTGGCCGATGAGGGTGTGGGGCGGGACTGTCTGGTGGTGACCGCGGACCGGGAGCTGCGGGCCCGCGTCGAGGCGCTGGGCGCCCGGGTGGCGGGCCCTCGCGCGGTCCGCGGCGCACGGGGCGGGAGCGCGTAGGGACGTCCCGTGGTGCCACCGCTGCGGGCCGCGACGGCGGCGCTCACCCCTTGCCGGTGGCCTTGTTGCGCAGTCCCAGTCGGCTGTGTCCGCGCCCGTACACGAAGTAGACGACGAAGCCGATCGCCATCCACACCGCGAATCGCAGCCAGGTCTCGGCCGGCAGGTTGAGCATCAGCCACAGCGAGGAGAGCACGGACAGGGTGGGGACCAGCGGGACGAGCGGCGTGCGGAAGGCCCGCGGCAGGTCAGGGCGGGAGCGGCGGAGGAGGACGACGCCGATGGCGACCACGACGAAGGCGAACAGCGTGCCGATGTTGACCAGTTCGGCGAGTTCGTCGATCGAGGTGAATCCGGCGACGACGGCGACGACGACGCCCAGCAGGACGGTCGACCGGTAGGGCGTGCCGAAGCGCGGGTGCACGCGGGAGAAGAACTGCGGCAGCAGTCCGTCGCGGCTCATCGCGAAGAACACCCGGCTCTGGCCGAGCAGCAGGATCATGCAGACCGAGGTGAGGCCGACGGCGGCGCCGAAGCTGATGACGCCGGCGTAGAAGGGGTAGCCGACGGCTTTGAAGGCGTCGGCGAGGGGGGCGTCGGTCGACAGTTGGCTGTACTTCTGCATGCCGGTGACGACGATGGACACCGCGACGTAGAGGACGGTGCAGATGGCGAGCGAGCCGAGGATGCCGCGCGGCACGTCGCGCTGCGGGCTGCGGGTCTCCTCGGCGGCGGTGGCGACGATGTCGAAGCCGATGAAGGCGAAGAAGACGACGGCAGCCGCGGCGAAGACGCCCATCACGCCGAAGTCGGACGGGGTGAAGCCGAAGATCAGCTGGGAGAGCGGGGCGGCGTAGCCGCCGGCGCCCTCGGTGGGCCGGCTGGGCGGCAGGAACGGCCGGTAGTTGGCGCCGCTGACGAGGAAGGAGCCGGCGATGACGACGAGCAGGACGATGGTCACCTTGATGCCGACGATCACCGAGGTCACCCGCGAGGAGAGCTTCATGCCGAGGACGAGGACGGCGGTCAGGACCAGGACGAGGACGCAGGCGAGCAGGTCGAATCCGAAGGTGCCTTCGTGGGTGCCGGAGAGCCCGGCGGGCAGGTGCCAGCCCGCGGTGTCGAGCAGCGACCGCAGGTAGCCCGACCAGCCGACGGCGACCACCGCGCAGCCAAGCGCCAGTTCGAGGATGAGGTCCCAGCCGATGATCCAGGCGGGCAGCTCGCCGAGCGAGGCGTAGGAGAAGGTGTAGGCGGAGCCGGCGACCGGCACCGTGGAGGCGAACTCCGCGTAGCACAGGGCCGCCAGCGCGCAGACCACGCCGGCCAGGACGAAGGACAGGGCGACGGCGGGGCCCGCCTGCTCCTTGGCGATCTTGCCGGTGAGAACGAAAATGCCGGTGCCGATGACGACACCGACGCCGAAGACGGTCAGATCGAGCGCCGACAGGGATTTCTTGAGCGCGTGTTCCGGCTCTTCGGTGTCCTGAATGGACTGTTCGACCGTTTTCGTGCGGAACATGCCGCGGTCGCGGCGTGTGTCGCTGCCTGGGCCCTGCTGCCTGCTCATGGGCGAACCTCCGCCTGGACGACCGTCGACACTCTCCTGAACTGACCGAGTCTCCGAAATGCTGAGCGGCCGTCAGGGGCGGCGGGCCTCCGGGCAGCGGGGATTCACCCGATGGAACGCGTCGGCGGACATGCCCATGGGCCGACCGAAGCACCCGCACGGGTGTCCGGTCGGCCCATGGGCTGCGGCTATGAGGTCAGTCGCCGGAGACCTCGGCCGGGCGCGGGGCGCCCGCGGTCTCCTCCGCCGCGCCGGCGTCCTCGTAACGGCCGTCGATCCTGGCGACGAGGCCGGTGACCTGGCGTGCGATGTCCGGAGCTGTGAGCCCGATCTCGGCCATGACCTCCTTGCGCGAGGCGTGGTCGAGGAAGCGCTCGGGGATGCCGAAGTCGCGCAGCGGGATGTCCACCCCGGCGTCCCGCAGCGCCTGCGCGACGGCCGAGCCGACGCCGCCGGTGCGGATGTTGTCCTCGACGGTGACGACGACGCGGTGCTTGGCTGCGAGGCCGGGCAGCGCGGCGTCGACCGGCTTGACCCAGCGCGGGTCGACCACGGTCGTCGAGATGCCCTGCTTGTCGAGGAGGCCGGCGATCTCCAGGCACATGGGGGCCAGCGCGCCCACCGACACCAGCAGGACGTCGGGACGCTTGACCGAGGCGGCGGGCTCGCGCAGCACGTCCATGCCGCCGACCCGTCCGACCGCCTCGACGGCCGGGCCGACCGCGCCCTTGGAGTACCGCACGACGGTCGGGGCGTCATCCACCTCGACGGCTTCGCGCAGCTGGGCGCGGACCTGGTCGGCGTCGCGCGGCGCGGCGATCCGCAGGCCGGGCACGACCTGGAGGAGCGACATGTCCCACATGCCGTTGTGCGAGGCGCCGTCGGTGCCGGTGACGCCCGAGCGGTCCAGGACGAAGGTGACCCCGCACTTGTGCAGGGCGACGTCCATCAGGACCTGGTCGAAGGCGCGGTTGAGGAACGTCGCGTACAGCGCGAAGACGGGGTGCAGCCCGCCGGTGGCCAGGCCGGCGGCGGAGACCGCGCCGTGCTGCTCGGCGATGCCGACGTCGTAGACCCGGTCGGGGAACGCCTTGGCGAACTTCTGGAGGCCGACCGGCTGGAGCATGGCGGCGGTGATCGCCACGATGTCCCCGCGCTCGCGGCCGAGCTTGACCATTTCCTCGCCGAAGACGGAGGTCCAGTCGGCGCCGGACGCGGCGACCGGGAGGCCGGTGTCGGGGTGGATGACGCCGATGCCGTGGAAGCGGTCCGCCTCGTCCTGCTCGGCGGGCTTGTAGCCGCGGCCCTTCTCCGTCAGGCAGTGCACGATGACCGGGCCGCCGAAGCGCTTGGCGCGCTGCAGCGCGGACTCCAGGGCCTCCAGGTCGTGGCCGTCGATCGGGCCGACGTACTTCAGGCCGAGGTCCTCGAACATGCCCTGCGGCGCGATGAAGTCCTTCAGGCCCTTCTTGGCGCCGTGCAGCGTCTCGTAGAGCGGCTTGCCGAGTACCGGGGTGCGCTCCAGGAGGTCCTTGCCTCGGGCCAGGAAGCGCTCGTAGCCGTCGGTGGTGCGCAGGGTGGCGAGGTGGTCGGCGAGGCCGCCGATGGTGGGCGCGTAGGAGCGCTCGTTGTCGTTGACGACGATGACGAGCGGGCGGTCCTTGGCCACGGCGATGTTGTTCAGCGCCTCCCAGGCCATGCCGCCGGTCAGCGCGCCGTCGCCGATCACCGCGACGACGTGGTCGTCCTTGCCGCGCACCTGGTTCGCCTTGGCGAGGCCGTCGGCCCAGCCCAGCACCGTCGACGCGTGGCTGTTCTCGATGACGTCGTGCTCGGACTCGGCCCGCGAGGGGTAGCCGGACAGGCCGCCCTTGGTGCGCAGTCCCGCGAAGTCCTGGCGTCCGGTGAGCAGCTTGTGGACGTAGGACTGGTGGCCGGTGTCGAAGAGGACCCGGTCCTTCGGGGAGTGGAAGACGCGGTGCAGGGCGATGGTCAGCTCGACCACACCCAGGTTCGGCCCGAGGTGTCCACCGGTCTTGGAGACCGCGTCGACGAGGAAGCCGCGGACCTCACCCGCGAGCTGTACGAGCTGTTCCGAGGTGAGCCGGTCCAGGTCGCGTGGCCCTTCGATACGGGTCAGCAACTCCCGCCCGTCTCCAGCGACCGACCCGGCCTGGCGCGCTTCGCGCGGCACCTTCTGCACTGTGCCTCCTTGCTGTCGAGCTTCGAACTGGTCGAGGTTGCCGATCAGCCGAGTCTAATGTTCCGTCGGCTACGGCGGTCCCCGGGCCTTGCGATGTATGTCACTCGGGTGACCGGCCGGATCCGGCCAGGCCCCCGCACGCGGACCGGCCCCCACCGGAACGTGCCTGGTGGGGGCCGGGACGGGCGGACGGCTGACCGCGCATTATGTGCGCCGGACGCGCAGAGAAGACGAAGGACCACCCGCGCCCTATGTGCGCCGGACGCGCAGCGACGGACGAAAGACCACCCGCGCCCTATGTGCGCCGGACGCGCAGCGACGGACGAAAGACCACCCGCGCCCTATGTGCGCCCCGCGGTCTTCTGGGTCCGCCGCGACACCGAGTCGATGACGACGGCGGCGAGCAGCACCGCGCCGGTGATCATGTACTGGATCTCGCTGGCCATGCCGAGCAGGTTCAGGCCCTGCTGGATCGACTGGATGACGAGCATGCCCAGCAGCGCGGACCAGATCTTGCCGCGACCGCCGAAGAGGCTGGTGCCGCCGATGACCGCGGCGGCGATGACGTTCATCAGGGTGTTGCCGGAGCCGAGGTTCTTCGTGGCGCCGCCGGAGAGGCTGGCGATGAACAGTCCGCCGAAGGCGGCCAGCATGCCGGAGATGGCGAACACCGTGATGCGGATCTTGTTGACGTTGATGCCCGCCCTGCGGGCCGCCTCCGCGTTGCCGCCGACCGCGAAGATCTGCCGCCCGTAGGTCGTACGGCGCACCACGAAGTCGGCGATGACCAGCACGGCGAGGAAGAGGACCAGGGCCAGCGGGAGGCCGCGGGCGCCGGCCGGCTCGTTGAGGACGAAGGCGACGGCGACGGCGAGTACCGCGACCACGGCGGTGCGCAGCAGGATCTCGCTCAGCGGCCGGGACGGCAGGGCCGCCGCCTTGCGGCGCTTGGCGTCCAGGAGGAGCGAGCCCGCGTAGGCGAGTACCGCGATCAGGGCGAGCCCGTAGGCGGCGGCCTTGTCCTCGAAGTAGTAGCCGGTGAGGTTCTCGACGATGCTGCCGCTGGGGGTGTTGATGGAGCCTTCCTTGCCCATCATCCAGATCTGCAGGCCGCTCCAGCCGAGGAAGCCGGCGAGGGTGACGACGAACGCCGGGACGCCGACCTTGGCGAAGAAGAAGCCGTGGAGCGTGCCGATGACGGCGCCCGCGGCGACGGCGATGAGGACGGCGAGCACGTCGTTGACGCCGTGGGTGACGCTCAGCACGGCCCAGACGGCCGCGCCGACGCCGGCCACCGAGCCGACGGAGAGGTCGATCTCGCCGAGCAGCAGGACGAAGACGATGCCGACGGCCATGATGCCGAGGCCGGAGGTGTAGACGCCGATGTTGGCGAGGCTGTCGGCGGACAGGAAGCTGCTGTTCTTGAGCTGGAAGACGACGGCGATGACGATCAGGCCGATGACGACCGGGAGGGAGCCCAGCTCGCCGCCGCGTATTCGGCGTTTGAAGTCGCTCACGTAGCCGGCGAAGCCCTGCTCGCGGACGAGCAGGCGGGGATCGACGGCGGCGGCCGTGGCCTGCGGCGCGCTTTCCGCGGTCCGGTCCTTCTCCTCGGCCGGCCGCTTGGTCAGGTCGCTCATGCGCCGGCCTCGCTTCGCGTGCGCCTCTTGACGGTTCGCTCACTCACCGCACGTCCTCCTTCTTCACCTGGTCCGTGCGTGCCTTGCGGCGGGTGACGGCGTTGTCCGACGCGCCGGTGATGGCCGCGATGATCTCTTCGTGGGAGGTGCTTTCGACGTCGAAGACACCGTTGTTGCGGCCCAGTCGCAGGACCGCGACGCGGTCCGCGACGGCCTGGACATCGGCCATGTTGTGGCTGATGAGGATGGTGCCGAGGTTCCGTTCGCGCAGCCGCTCGACGAGGTCGAGGACCTGGGCGGTCTGCTCGACGCCGAGTGCCGCGGTCGGCTCGTCGAGGATGACGACCTTCGGGTCGCCGATCAACGCACGGGCGATGGCGACGACTTGACGCTGACCGCCGGAGAGCGAAGCGACGGGGATCCGGACGCTGGGGATCCGGATGGACAGGGTGTCCAGCAGTTCCTTGGCGCGCCTCTCCATCGCGATCTCGTCCAGGACTCCGGCGGTGCGGATCTCGCTGCCGAGGTAGAGGTTGGCGACCACGTCGAGGTTGTCGCAGAGCGCGAGGTCCTGGTACACGGTGGCGACGCCCAACTCCTGGGCGTCGTGCGGCTTCGTGACGCGGACCGGCCTGCCCTCCCACTCGATGGTGCCTTCGTCGACCGGGTGGACACCCGAAATGGTCTTGACCAGGGTGGACTTGCCGGCGCCGTTGTCGCCGACCAGGGCGACCACCTCACCGGGGTGGATCTCCAGCGTGACGTCCGTGAGCGCCTGGACGGCGCCGAACCGCTTGGAGATCTTGCGCAACGCCAGCACAGGCGTAGCGGACACGTGAATCATCTCCTTCGCCGCCTTCACACCGGCGGGGATGGTGGTGCAGGGAGCACGGGGCTTCGCGAGGTACGGCCGGGCCCGGCGCGCGGGCGGGCCGGCGGGGCGGGGCCGCCGCGGGGGATGCGGCGGCCGGGCCCGGCGGGCTACTTGATGCCGGCCGCCTCGCAGGCCGCCTTCACGTCAGCGGTGCAGATCTGGCTCGCCTTGTAGACCTTGTCCTTGATGATCGTGTCCGCGACGTTGTCCTTGGTCACGACCTGCGCGTCGAACAGCTTGGCCGGGATGCCCTTGACGTCGCCGCTGAGGCTGTCGACCTTGGTGGGCGCCAGGGAACCGATCTTCTCGCCCTTGAGCAGCTTGACCGCGATCTCGGCGGTCGCGTCGGCCTGCGGCTTGATCTGCTTGTAGATCGTGAACGCCTGGTCGCCCTTGAGTACCCGCTGCAGGCCCGCCAGTTCGGAGTCCTGGCCGCCGACCGGGACCTTGACGCCCTGCTGCTTGAGCGCGGTGATGACGCCGCCCGCCTCGCCGTCGTTGGCGGCGTAGACGCCCTGGAAGCCGTCCTTGCCGAGCGAGTCGATGGCCGCGCTCATCTTCTTGTTGGCCTCGTCCGACGACCAGTCGGGGATGTCCTGCTCGTAGGCGATCTTCTTGACCTGCTTGTCGAGGACGGTGTGGGCGCCCTTCTTGAAGAGCGGTGCGTTGGGGTCGGTCGGCGAGCCGTTGATCATGACAACGTTGCTGTCCTTGGCGTCGCTGCCGAGCGCCTTGACCAGCGCCTGCCCCTGGAGGCGGCCGATCTTCTCGTTGTCGTAGGACACGTAGGCGGAGATGTCGCCCTCGGCCAGCCGGTCGTACGCGACGACCTTGACGCCCTTCTTGGCGGCCTGGTTGACCCACGACTTGGTGGCCTTGTAGTCGACCGAGTCCAGGATGATCACCTTGACGCCCTGGGTGATCAGCGCGTCGAACTGCTTCTTCTGGGTCTCGGTCTCCTGCGCCGCGTTGTTGTACTTGACCTTGCAGTCGCTGCACAGCTCATGGATCTTCGCCTCCATGAGGGGCCGGTCGAAGGTCTCGTAACGGGTGGTCTTGTTCTCCGGCAGCAGCAGGCCGATGGTCTTGCCGTCCCCGCCTGCGGCCTTTCCGCCGTCACCGGCCTTGCCGCAGGCGGCCACCGAGAGGGCCAGCGATACGGCTGCGGTACCTATGACGGCGCGACGCGTCCAGACATTCATTGAGCTTGCCTCCCTGACGTGGCCGCGTCGTTGCGGCCGAGGTGGCTGGAAGTCAACTCGGCCGCCAGCGCACCGTCAAGGAGTAAATCCTTAACGAGATGACAACGGTGCCATGCGTTAGGTGCCTGAAGTCAGCTGCCTCAGGCGATGGCGGCGCTCTCGACACCCTGCGCGCCGTCGAGGAGGGTCGAATCGCCCATCTCGCTGAGCACCAGCGCGAGCGCGCCGAGCACCTCGGCCCGACCGCCGAGCGTGCCGGGGACCAGGCCCAACTGCCGTGCCGCACTGGGGATCGCGTACCGCGACACGGATTCCCTGATCGGCCCGAGCACCAGCTCGCCGGCCTCGGCCAGGTCCCCGCCGAGCACCACCCGGCTCGGATTGAGCAGATTGCACAGGTTTGCCACACCACTGCCGATATGGCGTCCTACATCCGCGATGACCCGCCGGCAGCCCGGATCGCCCTCGCGGGCCAGCTGTACGACACGCGCCATGGTGAGATCCGGGCCGTGGCTCGGCTGGAGCAGCGGCAGCACGTAGCGGGCCGCGGTGAACGTCTCCAGGCAGCCGCGGTTGCCGCAGCGGCAGACGGGACCTGCCTCGTCCAGCGTGATGTGCCCGATCTCGCCCGCCGTGCCGCCCGGCCCGCGGTAGATCTGCCCGCTGATCACCAGGCCGGCGCCGACGCCGCTGGCCACCTTGATGTACGCGAGGTCGGCGGCGCCCCGGCCGCTGCCCCACACCAGCTCGCCCAGCGCGCCGAGGTTGGCGTCGTTGTCGACGTAGACGGGCACCCCCAGGCGGCCGGTCAGCTCGTCGGCCGGGTTGGTGCCCGACCAGCCGGGCAGGATCGCGGTGGAGCCGAGCGTGCCCGACTCCACGTCGATCGGGCCCGGCACGCCGAGGCCGACGCCGATGACCTTGCCCGCCTCGATGCCCGTCGCCTCGACCAGCCTGCTGACCAGCCGTTCCGCCCTGTCGAAGCCCTCCGCCGCGGAGGCGTCCACATCGATCGGCTCGGCCTGCTCGGCCAGGACCTGATGGGCGAGGTTCCCGACGGCGACCCGCAGATGGGAGTGGCCGAAGTCGACGCCGACGACGATGCCGGCGTCGCCGGACAGGGACACGCTGCGCGCTCTGCGTCCGCCCGCGGAAGTGGGGGTCACCTCGACGGTCCCGCCGTCCTTCAACTCACGAACGATATTGGAGACGGTGGCCGCGGACAGCCCCGTGCTCCGGGCGATCTCCGCCTGCGTGAGTGAGCCCGCCATGCGCACCGCGCGTACGACCCGCTCCAGATTGGCCCGGTGCAGCGAGGACTGCGACCCCGGAGTCTCCATCGACTCATCCACTCCCGCCTTGGGGCGGGTGGCACGACGACCGCCCGCCGGGCCGGGCCACAACAGTGTGGTCCCAGCTTGTCTCCAACATGTGAATCTAAGCTGACGCGCCTCGGCCACCTCCCGTCAAGTCCTTGAGCGGCTACGGCCCGCCCGAACGCGGCTCCCGCCACAGGAGCGGCGGGAGCCATGGCCGGGCGGGCCGTGCCCGCGGTGCCGGCCCGGGTGCACGGGACGCCGGGCCGGCTGCACGAACTACTTGAGCGCGCCGGCGGTGAGCCCCGCGACCACCTGCCGCTGGAAGATGATGTACGCGGCGAGCACCGGCAGCATCGCGATGGTCAGCCCCGCGAAGAGGCCCGACCAGTCGCCCTTGTAGCCCTGGCTGACGGCGAGGGCCACAAGACCCTGGGTGAGCATCTTCTTGTGCGGATCGCCGACGTTGAGCACCGTCGGCAGCAGGTACTGGTTCCACTGCCCGAGGAAATTGAAGATGCCGACGCTGATCAGGCCCGGCTTGGCCATCGGCAGCATGACCTGGAAGAAGGTGCGGGTGTGCGAGGCGCCGTCGATGAGGGCGGCCTCGGCCACCGAGGTCGGCAGCGTTTTGAAGAATCCGCTGAGGAAGAAGACGGTGAACGGCAGCGAATACGCGATGTAGACGAGGATCAGGCCATGGTAAGTGTCCAGCAGGGCCATGTTCTTCATGACGAAGAACAGCGGAACCAGCGCCAGGATGACCGGGAAGCCCATGCCGCCGACGAAGAGGAAATAGAGGAAACGGTTCCCCGGGAAGTCGAAGCGGGCCAGCACATACGCCGCCATCGCCCCCAGCAGCATCGTACCGATCAGTGAACCGCCCACCACGATCAGCGAGTTGAGGAAGTACTGGCCCATGTTCGCCTTATCCCAGGCGCGCGACCAGTTGTCGAAATGCAGGACGGACGGCAGTCCCCAGGGCGAGCCGAAGATCTCGGTGTCGTCCTTGAAGGAACTCACCACGGCCCACAGCAGCGGCATGGCCACCAACAGGCCCCAGATCACCAGGACTCCGTGCGAGAAGACGTTCAGCACACCGCTTTCGCGGCCCTTCCCGTCCGGCCGGCCCGCCACCCCCTTCGACGGTCCCGGCGCTCCCGCGTCCGCCGTCTTCCCCTTCGTCACACCCGGGTTCGCCGCGCCCGGAAGGCCCGTGGGGTCGGTCTGCGCACTCATCAGAACTCCAGTCGCTCGCGTCGTCCCAGCCGCATGACGATGGCCGAGAAGATGAGGGTCACGATCAGCAGGGAAACGCCGATGGCCGTCGCATATCCGGCCTGACCGTCGCGGAAGGTCTTCTGGTACACGTACAGCGGCAGGACCTCGGTCGAATAGTCGGGGCCGCCGGGACCGACGCTCATGATCTGCACGAAAGCGAAGGCCGAGACGTCCAGAGCGAGAATGCCCATATAGATCCAGCCGGTCTGCACGGTGTCCCACAGCAGCGGCAGGGTGATACGGAAGAACGTATTGATGCGGTTGGCGCCGTCCAGCAGCGCCGCTTCGTAGAAGTCCTTCGGAATGGAACTCATACCGGCCGAGAAGAGCACGACGTAGAAGCCGACGTTCGCCCACACCATCGCGGCCATGACGCACCACAGGGCAATCTGGGGATCACCCAGCCAGTCGGGCTGCACATCGAGGCCGATCGCCTTGAAGAACGCGTTGAGCGCCCCGCTCTCCGGGTTGTATGCGAACTGGAAGAGCAGCGCGACGATCGGGACCGACAGCACCTGCGGGAAGAAGTAGACGATTTTGTACGTGCCCGAGCCGCGCACGCCGCCGATGACCGCCTTCTTCCGCCGCCGGCCACCGACATTGAGCATGAAGGCGAAGAAGAGGCCGAGCGAGAGCGTCACCACCGGCAGCAGCAGCAACAGCGTCACGCTGTTGCCCACGGCGGACCAGAAAACGCTGTCCTTGAAGAGCCGTGCGTAGTTGTCGAACCCGACCATCTTCATGTCCGAGCTGAGCCCGGTCCAGTCCGTCAGGGAGTAGTAGATGGCCTGTACGAACGGCGAGATCACGAAGACCGCGTAAATCGCCAGCGGGACGGCCAGGAACCCCGCGATGAAACGGTATTTACCGTGCTGCATGACCACCGATCCCGTTCTCCGGCTGCGGATGCTGCCGCTGGTGACGCATCGAACTCACCGGTCAGCGCTTGTACTTCGTGACACTGGAATCCGCACGGGTGTCGTCGGCATACTTCTGGATCTTCTTGATCGCCTCGTCGGGTGTCATACGGCCTGCCATCATCTCGCCGATGGCGCCGACCCCGATCTTCTCCTTCTGGAGGGCCACGTACCAGTCCTGCATCCGCGGATTGACGATATTCTCGCCGGCTTTCTCCAGCGCCTGCTGCGCCGAGGCCAGACCGGGCGGCAGCGTGATGCCATCGGTGCCGCCGTTGAGCGACGTCAGCGAGGAGACCTGCTTGATGAAATTCTGCGAGGACTTCTTGCCGAGCATGATGCGCAGCAGCTCCATGCCGCCCTCGGAGTTGTGCCCCTTCTTGGGCACGATGTACGGCTCGCCGCCGGACGCCCAGAGCGTGCCGTACGGCATCTTGTCGGAGCTGGAGAAGCTGGACGGGGCGCCGACCGAGAGCTGGAAATCCGGGTCCTTGGCGAGCTGCTTGGCCGACTCGTTCTCGACCCAGGAGCCGTTGGGGATGAACAGCGCCTTGCCCTCGGCCCAGGCGTTCTGCGACTGGAGGTGGTCGAGCCCGGGAGAGCCCTTGAGCACATAGCCCTTCTTGTACAGCTCGTAATAGGCTTCGAAGGCCGTCTTGACCGCCGGGTCGTGCCAGGCGTTCGGCTCCAGATTGTCGATGCGCCGCAGCACTTCGGCGCCGCCGATCTTGGCGATGAACGGATAGAGGCTGAAGGGGAAGTAGTACGGGTACTTGCCCGGATAGGTCCAGCCGGCGATGCCCTGTTTCTTCGCCTTCGCGCACAGGGCGAGCATGTCGTCCCAGGTCTCCGGGTATTCCGCGTCCAGCTTCTGAAGATTCCCCTTGGAGTACCACACGCCGTAAACCGTGTAGGCGTAGTAGAGGACCCAGGATTCCTTGCCGCCGAACTGGCCCATTTCGAGAACGCCGGGGCGCAGCGTGTCCCGGACCTTCTTGCTCGGGTCGTCGATCGACGGGGCGTCGAAGAGCGGGGTGAGATCGGTGAGCTGGTCCTTGCTGACCAGGGTTCCGAAGTCCATCTGCTCCGCGCCGGAGTTGTCGACGAGGTCCGGCGGGTTCCCGCCGTTGAACCGGGGCTGGAGCGTCGACTGAATCTTCTGGGTGGAGGTCAGCTTGACCTTCCCGTCGGCCTTCGGGAATGCCTTGGTGTACTCGCCCTGTGCGGCCTTCGCGTACTTGTCGCCGAATCCGCCGTCGAAGATGACGACATCGAGGCCGGCGGATTCGTTGACGGCCAGCGGATTCTTGGCCGACTTGGTGCCCTTTTCGACCTTGTCACCGCCTCCGCCGCCCGCTCCGGCGCAAGCCGTCAGGACGCTCATGGCCGGAACGGCGACAATTCCGACGGCCGCGGCTCGCTTGACCAGATCGCGGCGGTTGAATTCCGAGGTGAATCCCATGCGCAAGTCCTCGCCTTCTCCAGGACTCAGGCAGTACCGGAACTCCCGGCACCGCAGGTCATCAGATGGAGCTGAGTTGTACGGGATGTGCACCGGGCGTGCCAGAGATATGCGGGGAAATCATCCGATCCCCGCATTTCCCCCCGGGTCCGCGGGCCGTTGTCATGGCCGTTCGGACGCCGACAGGTATAGTCCACTTCCGGTCGACCGGCAAGATCGAATGCACGGTTCGGCAGTGTCTTTCCCGAGTTGAGACCTCATCGGCCGGTGCGCCTCCGCGGCAGCCCGTAGCGCCGGTCCGCTCCGCACCCTTGACACCCGAGATGCCACGCACGTTACTTATCTCTGCGCTATCCAACTGACAACGATGTCAACACCGTTGAGAGGGCTCGCGTGCGGCTCAGACACCGGCACACCCCCCTGCGGACGACCGCCCGGCCCGCCGCCCTCGTGGCCGCCGCGCTGCTCGTCCTCACCGCGTACGGCCCGGCCGCCCAGGCCGCGCCGCCGCCAAAGCCGCCTGGTGCGGCGGTCTTCAGCTCGTCCTTCGAGCCGGGCCAGCCGCCGCCCGACTGGAGCGATACCCCCGAGACCGGCCCCGACGGGCACCCCAAGGCCGCCGGCGTCAGCCCGCAGGCCGCCCCGGCGGCACCGGGCATGACCACCCGCACCGGCACAGGACCCGCCGACTCCCCCACCGCCAAGACGGGCGCGGGCTTCTCCGGCCGCCACGCGCTGCGCTACGCCGGCACCCACACCGCCGCCGGTCACGGCTACGCGTACAACAAGGTCTTCGACGTCAACACCCCGGTCACCGCGGCCACTTCGCTCTCCTACAAGATCTTCCCTGAGATGGCGAAGACCGACGCGGACTACCCCGCGACCCACGTCGCCGTCGACCTGGCCTTCACCGACGGCAGCTACCTCAGCCAGCTGCACGCCGTCGACCAGCACGGCACCCCGCTGACGCCGCAGGGCCAGGCCGCCGCCAAGATGCTCTACGTCAACCAGTGGAACGACCGCACCTCGCGGATCGGCGCGGTGGCCGCGGGCAAGGTCATCGACCGCATCCTGGTCGCCTACGACGCGCCCGCCGCCCCGAAGACCGACCCGGCCTTCCGCGGCTGGGTCGACGACATCGCGATCGGCCCGAAGCCCCCGGACAAGCCGCTCGCCCATCTCTCCGACTACGCGACGACCACCCGCGGCACCCTCTCCAGCGGCAGCTTCTCGCGCGGCAACACCTTCCCCGCCACCGCCGTCCCCAATGGCTTCAACTTCTGGACGCCGGTGACCGATGCGGGCTCGTCCGACTGGCTCTACGAGTACGCGAAGAAGAACAACGCCGACAACCTCCCCACCCTCCAGGCGTTCAGCGCCAGCCACGAGCCCAGCCCCTGGATGGGCGACCGGCAGACGTTCCAGGTGATGCCGTCGACGGCCCACGGCGTCCCGGACGCCTCCCGCACGGCCCGCGCGCTGCCCTTCCACCACGAGAACGAGACCGCGAAGCCGCACCACTACGGCGTCACCTTCGACAACGGCCTCAAGACGGAGATCACCCCGACCGACCACGCCGCGATGATGCGCTTCACCTTCCCCGGCGACGACGCGAACCTGATCTTCGACAACGTCAACAACAAGGGCGGACTCACGCTGGATCCCGGGCACGGGACGGTCAGCGGCTTCTCCGACGTCAAGAGCGGCCTGTCGACCGGCGCCACCCGGCTCTTCGTCTACGGCACCTTCGACGCACCGGTCACCCGGGGCGGCCGGCTCGGCGGGGGCGGGGGCAAGGACGTCACCGGCTACCTGCGCTTCAAGCCCGGCGCCGACCGCACCGTCACCCTGCGCATCGCCACCTCCCTGATCGGCACCGACCAGGCGAAGGCCAACCTCACCCGCGAGATCCCGGCCGGCACGTCCTTCGCACGGACCGAGCACCGGGCCCAGGCGCAGTGGGACGACATCCTGGGCCGCATCGAGGTCGAGGGCGCGAGCCGCGACCAGCTCACCACGCTCTACTCCAGCCTCTACCGCCTCTACCTCTACCCCAACTCCGGTTCGGAACAGGTCGGTTCGCGCACCCGCTACGCCAGCCCGTTCTCCCCCCGGGTCGGCGACGACACCCCGACCCGCACCGGCTCGAAGATCGTCGACGGCGCGATCCACGTCAACAACGGCTTCTGGGACACCTACCGGACGACCTGGCCCGCCTATTCCCTCCTCACCCCGAAGCGGGCGGGCGAGATGGTGGACGGATTCGTCCAGCAGTACAAGGACGGCGGCTGGATATCCCGCTGGTCATCGCCGGGATATGCGGATCTGATGACCGGGACGAGTTCCGATGTGGCCTTCGCCGACGCCTATGTGAAGGGCGTGAGATTCGACGCCGAGGCCGCCTACGACGCGGCCGTCAAGAACGCCACCGTCGCCCCGCCCGCCCCCGGCGTCGGCCGCAAGGGCATGAACACCTCGCCCTTCCTCGGCTACACCGCTACCGACACCAAGGAAGGCGCTTCCTGGGCGCTGGAGGGCTATCTCAACGACTTCGGTATATCCCGTATGGGCCGGGCTCTCCACGCAAAGACCCATAAAGCCCGTTACAAGGAGGAGTCCGACTATTTCCTGGGCCGCGCCCAGAATTACGTCAAGCTCTTCGACAAGGGCGTCGGCTTCTTCCAGGGCAAGGACGCCGAGGGCAACTGGCGGCTGCCGCCCGGGAAGTTCGACCCGCGGGTCTGGGGCAACGACTACACCGAGACCTACGCCTGGACGTACGCCTTCACCGCGCCGCAGGACACCCGCGGGCTGGCCAATCTCTACGGCGGCCGGGCCGGCCTGGCCAAGAAGCTGGACACGTACTTCGCCACACCGGAAACCGCGTCGAAGGAATTCGCCGGCTCCTACGGCGACGTCATCCACGAGATGACCGAGGCCAGGGACACCCGGATGGGCATGTACGGGCACAGCAACCAGCCCTCGCACCACATCGCGTACACCTATGACGCCGCGGGGCAGCCCTGGAAGACGCAGGAGAAGGTCCGTGAGGTGCTGTCCAGGCTCTATGTCGGAAGCGAGATCGGGCAGGGATATCCGGGCGACGAGGACAACGGCGAGATGTCCGCGTGGTACGTCTTCAGCGCGCTCGGCTTCTATCCGCTGGTGATGGGCCAGGGCGAATACGCGGTGGGTTCCCCGCTGTTCACCAAGGCCACCGTCCATCTGGAGAACGGCCGCGATCTCGTCGTCAACGCGCCTCGCAACAGCGCGCGGAACGTCTACGTCCAGAATCTGCGGGTCAACGGAAAGCCGTGGAATTCCACCGCGCTGCCGCACAAACTGCTGGCCCGCGGCGGCACCCTGGACTTCACGATGGGCGCCCGCCCGTCATCCTGGGGCACGGGCAAGGACGCGGCCCCCACGTCGATCACCCAGGACGACAAGGTGCCGTCGCCGCCCGCCGACGTGACGGACCCGGGCGCGGGACCGCTCTTCGACAACACATCGGCCACCTCGGCGCCGTTCACCCGGACCATGGCCGACCTGGCGGAACCGGCCCGGGTGACCTCGTACACCCTCACCTCGGCGGACCGCGCCGATGCGCCCACGGGCTGGACGCTGGAGGGCTCCGCCGACGGCAGCCATTGGAAGCCACTCGGCCACCGCACGCACGAGTCCTTCCGCTGGGACCACCAGACCCGGGTCTTCGCCGTCGGCACACCGGGCAGCTACCGGCACTACCGCCTGGTTCCGGACGGATCCGGCAGCTCCCTCGCGGAGATCGAGCTGCTGGCGTAGTACGGGCGCGCATGCGCGAAGGGCCGCACCCCATCACCGGGGTGCGGCCCTTCAGGTGCTCAGGGCGCTCAGCTGTTGATCAGCGACCGCAGCACGTACTGGAGGATGCCGCCGTTGCGGTAGTAGTCCGCCTCGCCGGGGGTGTCGATGCGCAGCTTGGCGTCGAACTCGACATCGCCCGCGGTGACCTTGACGGTCTCCGGGATGCCGCCGTCGTTCAGGCCGGTGACGCCGGTGACCGAGAAGGTCTCCTCGCCGGTCAGGCCGAGCGACTCGGCGGTGGCGCCCTCGGGGAACTGGAGCGGGAGGACGCCCATGCCGATGAGGTTCGAGCGGTGGATGCGCTCGTAGGACTCGGCGATGACGGCCTTGACGCCGAGGAGCGCGGTGCCCTTGGCGGCCCAGTCGCGGGACGAGCCGGAGCCGTACTCCTTGCCGGCCAGGATGACCAGCGGGGTGCCGGCGGCCTGGTAGTTCTGCGACGCGTCGTAGATGAAGGAGACCGGGCCGCCCTCGACGGTGAAGTCGCGGGTGAAGCCGCCCTCGGTGCCCGGCGCGATCTGGTTGCGCAGGCGGATGTTGGCGAAGGTGCCGCGGATCATGACTTCGTGGTTGCCACGGCGCGAGCCGTAGGAGTTGAAGTCGCGACGCTCGACGCCGTGCTCGGTGAGGTACTTGCCGGCCGGGGTGTCGGCCTTGATCGCACCGGCCGGGGAGATGTGGTCGGTGGTGACCGAGTCGCCGAGCTTGGCGAGCACGCGGGCGCCGGCGATGTCCTCGACCGGGGTCGTCTCCATCGTCATGCCCTCGAAGTACGGGGGCTTGCGAACGTAGGTGGACTCGGCGTCCCACTCGAAGGTGTTGCCGGTCGGGATCGGCAGCGCCTGCCACTGGGCGTCACCGGCGAAGACGTCCTCGTAGGAGGAGGAGAACATGTCCTGGCCGATGGCGGAGGCGACGACCTCGTTGACCTCGGCCTCGGTGGGCCAGATGTCCTGGAGGTAGACGGGCTTGCCGTCCTGGTCGATGCCCAGGGCGTCCTTGGTGATGTTCACCTTCATCGAGCCGGCGATGGCGTACGCGACGACCAGCGGCGGGGACGCCAGGTAGTTCATCTTGACGTCGGGGTTGATCCGGCCCTCGAAGTTACGGTTGCCGGAGAGCACCGAAGTGACGGCCAGGTCGTGCTCGTTGACGGCCTTGGAGACCTCCTCCGGCAGCGGTCCCGAGTTGCCGATGCAGGTGGTGCAGCCGTAGCCGACGAGGTTGAAGCCGACCTTGTCGAGGTACGGGGTCAGGCCCGCACGGTCGAAGTAGTCGGTGACGACCTTGGAGCCCGGGGCGAGGGTGGTCTTGACCCACGGCTTGCGGGTCAGGCCCTTCTCGACCGCCTTCTTGGCCACCAGCGCGGCGGCGACCATGACGTACGGGTTCGAGGTGTTGGTGCAGGAGGTGATCGCGGCGACGGTGACGGCGCCGTGGTCGATCTCGTACGTCGAGCCGTCGGGGGCGGTGACGGTGGTCGGACGGGTCGGCACGCCGTTGTGGGCGGCCGGCGCGTCGGATGCCGGGAAGGACTCCTTGCCCGACTCCTCGTCCTCGGAGACGTAGTTGCGGACGTCCTGGGCGAACTGCTCGGCGGCGTTGGCGAGGACGATGCGGTCCTGCGGGCGCTTGGGGCCTGCGATCGACGGCACGACCGTCGAGAGGTCCAGCTCCAGCTTCTCGGAGAAGTCGGGCTCGGCGGCCGGGTCGAGCCAGAGGCCCTGCTCCTTGGCGTACGCCTCGACGAGCGCGACCTGCTGCGCGGAGCGGCCGGTGAGCTTGAGGTAGTTCAGGGTCTCGTCGTCGATCGGGAAGATCGCGGCGGTGGAGCCGAACTCCGGCGACATGTTGCCGATGGTGGCGCGGTTGGCGAGCGAGGTGGCGGCGACGCCCTCGCCGTAGAACTCGACGAACTTGCCGACGACGCCGTGCTTGCGCAGCATCTCGGTGATCGTGAGGACCAGGTCGGTGGCGGTGGTGCCGGGGGTCAGCTCGCCGGTCAGCTTGAAGCCGACGACGCGCGGGATGAGCATCGAGACCGGCTGGCCGAGCATCGCGGCCTCGGCCTCGATGCCGCCGACGCCCCAGCCCAGCACGCCGAGGCCGTTGACCATGGTGGTGTGCGAGTCGGTGCCGACGAGGGTGTCGGGGTACGCCTGGCCGTTGCGGATCATGACCGTACGGGCCAGGTGCTCGATGTTGACCTGGTGGACGATGCCGGTGCCCGGGGGGACGACCTTGAACTCGTCGAAGGCGGTCTGGCCCCAGCGCAGGAACTGGTAGCGCTCGCGGTTGCGGCCGTACTCCAGCTCGACGTTCTGGGCGAACGCGTCGTTGGTGCCGAACTTGTCGGCGATGACGGAGTGGTCGATGACCAGCTCGGCCGGGGCGAGCGGGTTGATCTTCGCCGCGTCGCCGCCCAGCTCCTTGACGGCCTCACGCATGGTGGCGAGGTCCACGACGCAGGGCACGCCGGTGAAGTCCTGCATGATCACGCGGGCCGGGGTGAACTGGATCTCCTGGCTCGGCTGGGCCTGCGAGTCCCAGCTGCCGATCGCCCGGATGTGGTCGGCGGTGATGTTCGCGCCGTCCTCGGTACGGAGCAGGTTCTCCAGCAGCACCTTCAGGCTGTACGGCAGGCGGGCGGAGCCCTCGACCTTGTCCAGCTTGAAGATCTCGTACGACTCGTCACCCACGCGCAGCGTGCTGCGGGCGTCGAAGCTGTTCGCCGACACGACAGTCTCCTTCATGCATGAATTCACGCGTACCACCGCGCCGGTGGCCCGGTGGCGACTGTCGTCCCACGGGTCCGTTGCAGGTCCTTGCCGATCCGCTAAGGTATCCCTAAGTTAGGTATGCCTCACTAGCGCGGCAGCGGTACGCCTCTCGGCAGATATCTCGATGTCGAGATAACTCTAATACATCGCCGCGGCGGGGTCATGCCCTGGCGGAGCGACCTGCCGCAGCGAAGATCGCCGGTGCGCCGGCGCTACGAGCGGACCGCAGAGGCCCCGGAAGGGCGGCCGGCCTCCCAGGCCGCCTCGATCATCCGGAAGATCTCGTCCACCGCGGCCTCCGGATCGTCCGCCTCTCGGGCCAGCGCATAGGCGTCGATCACGAACCTCGCGATCGCCCGGCAGGCCGTTGCGGTCCGCGACAGGCCGGGGTCGGCGGCGATGGCCGTCGCCAGCAAATCCGCATGGCGCAGCCGCATCGACTCGTCGTACTTCCGCAGGGCGGGCGATGCGTCGATCATGCGCCGGACCGGGGCGGCGCCGTCCGCCGTGCAGTGCCGCACCAGGGCCTGGATCTCGCGGCGCAGCGCGGGGATGAGCGGCTCGTGCGGCGACCGGCCGGTGACCGCCTGCGTGAGGCGCTGCTCGAAGTCTTCGTCCTGCTCGAACACCAGGGCCTCTTTCGAGGCGAAGTGGGAGAAGAGCGTGGTGACGGCGACGTCGGCCTCGGCGGCCACGTCACGGATACCCACCGCGTCGTACCCGCGCTCCAGGAAGAGCCGCAGGGCGGCGTCAGCGATCTTCTGGCGGGTCGCGGCCTTCTTGCGTTCACGGCGTCCGGACGGCTCGGTCATGGCGTGAAGCTATCAAATACAAAGGAGTAACAGTTCCAAAACGCTAACCGTTAGTGTTACCTTCGGCGGCATGAAGAGAGTGAGCTTCGCCGAGTACGGCGGTCCTGATGTTCTGCAACTCGAAGACGCCGATGAGCCCCACGCGGGCCCCGGCCGGATACGCATCGCCGTGCGGGCGGCGGGCGTGAACCCCGTCGACTGGAGGGTCCGTGAAGGCCAGGTTCTGGGGGCCCATCCGGTCGCGTTGCCCGCCGGGGTCGGTCTGGACGCCGCCGGGGTGGTGGACGAGGTCGGCGCGGGAGTCGAAGGGGTCGAGGTCGGCGACCACGTGTTCGGCGAAGGCTCCGGCACCTACGCCGAGTTCGCCGTGCTGTCGGCCTGGGCCCGCATGCCCGAGGGGCTGACGTTCGAAGAGGCCGCCGGGTATCCATCCGTGGTGGAGACCGCGCTGCGCATCATCCGCGAGGCCGGTGTGCAGCGCGGGCAGACGCTGCTGGTCAGTGGCGCGTCCGGGGGCGTCGGATCGGCGGTGCTCCAGATCGCCCGCGACCGCGGCATCACGGTGATCGGCACGGCCGGAGCCGCGAACCAGGACTATCTGCGGAGCCTGGGCGCTCTCGCCACGACGTACGGCGAGGGCTGGGTCGAGCGGGTGCGGCGGCTCGGCCGGGTCGACGCGGCTCTCGATCTGGCCGGCTCGGGCGTGATCCGCGAGCTGGTGGAGCTGACCGGGGATCCGCGGAAGGTGATCTCCATCGCCGATCTCGGCGCGCCGGATCTCGGTGTCCGGTTCTCCGGCGTGGCCGGGAGCGTGCCGGACGCGCTCGCCGAGGCCGCCCGCCTCATCGCGCGGGGAAAGCTCCACATCCCGGTCGAGAAGTCGTACCCGCTCGCCGAGGCCGCGGCGGCGCACGTCGACAGCCGGGCCGGTCACACACGCGGGCGCCGGGTCGTGGTCATCTGAACCGTTTCCGCAACGCACGCCCCCGCTGACTGCCCGACGGGCCGGTGGTCACGGCTCGATGAGCCCGGCGCGGATGGCGTAGCGGGCGAGTTCGAGGCGGTCCTTGAGGCCGAGTTTCTGCAGCAGGTTGGCGCGGTGGCGTTCGACGGTCTTGACGCTGATGACGAGCAGGGCGGCGATCTGCTGGGAGGTGTGGCCCTCGGCGACGAGTTTGAGGATTTCCTCCTCGCGGTCGGTGATGGCCCGCTCGGGCAGCGGCTCACCGTGCCGCACCCGGTCGAGATAGTTGCGGATCAGGGCGTTGACGGCGCCCGGGTAGAGGAAGGGCTCGCCGCGCATGGTGGCGCGGCAGGCTTCGACGAGGTCGCGGTCGGCGACGGATTTCAGGACGTAACCGGAGGCGCCGGCCGCGAGGGCTTCGAAGAAGTACTGCTCGTTGTCGTACATCGTCAGCATCAGGAGGCGGACGTCGGGCTGGGTGCGGGACAGTTCGCGGGCGGCCTGCAGGCCGGTGGTGCGGGGCATGGCGATGTCGAGGATGGCCAGGTCCGGATGGTGGGTGCGGGTGGCTTCGATGGCCTCGGCACCGTCGCCTGCCTCGGCGACCACCGTCAGGTCGGGCTCGGCGTCGAGGATGAGGCGCACTCCGCGGCGGACCAGTCGGTGGTCGTCGGCGAGCAGGATGCGGGTTTCCTTCACCTCGGGCATGGCCGGTGGCTCCCTCGGTGGGTGGGGACGACGAGCCGTACCTCGGTGCCGCTGCCGTGGCCGGGTCCGATGCACAGGTCGGCGCCGATGAGCAGGGCGCGTTCGCGCATGCCGCCGATGCCGGACCCTTCGGGAGCGCCGTGGGTGCCGCGGCCGTCGTCGCGGACGCTCAGCTCCACACCGGCGACGGTGCGTTCAAGGGTGAGGCCGACGCGGCGGGCGCCCGAGTGGCGGGCTGCGTTGGTCAGGCCCTCCTGGGCGACGCGGTAGAGGACGAGTTCGGTGTCCCGGCTCAGCGGCGGCAGCTCGGCGTCGATGTGATGGCGTACGGACAGGGCGGGGCCGGTGAACTCGCCGGTGAGGGCCTTGAGGGCGCTGGACAGGCCGAGTTCCTCCAGGACGCCGGGGCGCAGGCGGCGGGCGATGCGGCGGATCTCGTCGAGGCCGGCGCGGGTGGTCTCCTGAACCTGGTGGAGTTCGTCGCGTACGGCGGGTGGTGCGTGGTCGGCGACGCGTTTGAGTTCCAGCAGGACGGCGGTGAGGGTCTGGCCGACCTCGTCGTGGAGTTCCTGGGCGATGCGGTGGCGTTCGGCTTCCTGCGCGGACAGGGCGCGGGCGGCGCTGACGGTGCGTTCGGCCTCCAGCCGGTCCAGCATGGCGTTGAACGTCGTGATCAGTTCGGCGACCTCGCCCTGGCCGCCGGCGGCCGGGCGCGCTCCCGGCCGCAGCAGGTCCGTGGTGGTCATGGCACGCGTGAGGCGTTGCAGCGGGGCGAGGCCGACGCGCAGCAGCACGCCGTTGGCGATCAGCATCGCGGCCAGTCCCGCGGTGAGCACGGCGGCCTCGGTGAGCAGCACCGGGGTGGAGACGGTGACAGGACCCAGCAGCAGGGCGGTCGCCGCGGTCAGCACCACGGCGTTGAGCAGGAAGATCCGCCAGAACAGGGGCATCGGCCCACCTCTTCTCACGTCGCTCATCCGGCGGCCGGTACCGGCCGGGCGCGCCCGCCGGAGCAGGTGCCCCGGCCGCCGCCGAGCGTGCGTGCCAGGCGCCGCGACGCCGCGGAGATCCGTCAGAAGCGCCCTGGCCCTTCACAGCCAGCGTGCGGGGTGCGGTGCGCCGGTGTCCATCGGTGCCGAGGCCCATCTGCCGGCCCGTCGTGGGGGTCGGCCACCTGCGGAAATGGGTGCCGGGCCCGATGGCGGGGCCACGCGCGCGCGTGTGACGGTGACATGGACCCCGACCTGCCGGTCTCCGGAAGGAGGAGTCATGACGCAGCCCCGCACCGGCCCACCGCACGGCTTTGAGGCGCGGCCACGGCGCAGCACATCTCGATACGCCCGGGGTGTGCCACCAAGGCGCCGCCCGCACCGGCCGCACGCGTACCGGCGACGGCGCGGCCCGGCCTGGGCGCTGCTGGCCGTCTCCGTGGCGATGCTGGTCATGGGCATGATCCTGCCGCAGGGGCTGCTCTTCGCCTCGGGCCTGGTCACCGTGGGAACGGCGACGTATCTGCTCGCGCCGCCACAGGACCGGGACCGCCCCGGCCTGCCCTGACGCACCCCGCCGTGCCCGTCCCGGAACGCTCACCGGGGGCCGGTCGGCCCCGTAACAGCGGAAGGCGGTGACCCGTGGGACACGCCGACACCCTGCTCGCCATGGGCGGCGCCTTCCTGGCCGCCGCCGTCCTCGCCCGTATCGGCGGCCGGATCGGTCTGCCGACCATCCCGCTGTTCATGCTCGCCGGTGTCCTGCTCGGCCCGCACACCCCGGGCCCGGTCCTGGTCGAGGACGCGCACGACTTCGAGATGCTCTCCGCGCTGGGGCTGGTGCTGCTGCTTTTCTACCTGGGCCTGGAGTTCCAGGTCGACGACCTCAAGAGCGGCGGCAGACGCCTGCTGACGGCCGGCGGGACCTACCTGCTGCTGAACGTCGGCGCGGGGCTGGGATTCGGTTTCGCCCTGGGATGGGGGACGCGGGAGGCGCTGGTGCTCGCGGGTGTCCTGGGCATCTCCTCGTCCGCGATCGTCACCAAGATCCTCGTCGACCTCGGCCGCATCGCCCGCCCCGAGACCCGCCTGATACTGGGCGTCACCGTCGTGGAGGACATCTTCCTCGCCCTGTATCTCGCCGTGCTCCAGCCCGTGATCGGCGGCGCCCAGGGCGTCACGGAGACGGTACTCCAGGCGGCCAAAGCCTTCGGATTCCTGATGCTGCTGGCCGTCGCGGCCCGCTTCGGCACCCGGCTGATCGGGCGCCTGATCGCGGTACGTGACAACGAACTGCTGGTCATCAGCTTCCTCGGCGCCGCGATCCTCATCGCCGGCGTCTCCGAGGTCCTCGGGGTCGTCGACGCCATCGGCGCGTTCATGGTCGGCCTGCTCCTGGCCGGAACCCCCTCCGGGCCGCGGATCCGGGACCTGGTGCACCCGCTGCGCGACGCCTTCGCCGCGATCTTCTTCTTCTCCTTCGGCCTGGCCATCGACCCGGCGGACATCGCCTCCGTCGCCGTACCGGTCGCCGTCGCCGTCGCGCTGACCCTCGCCATGAACGTGGCCGCGGGACTGTTCGCGGCACGCCTGTACCGCTACGGCCCCCGGCCCGCCGCGAACATCGCCACCACGCTCCTCGGACGTGGCGAGTTCGCGCTGATCCTGGCCGCCATGGCCGCCGGCGCCGGCCTCGACGGCCGCCTCGCCCCGTTCATCGCCGGCTACGTCCTCGTCCTCGCCGTCCTCGGCCCCATCGCCGCCGGGCGCGCGCACCTGCTCGCCCGCGCTCTCAAAGCCGCGCGCTCGCTGCTGCCCGGCGGCCGGACGCGCCACCCCACCGGCGGCATCACCGCGTCCGCCCTGTCCTCGGAAGCGGAGCGGTAGGGCGCAGGGCGCCGCGAAGCCATCAGAAGCGCCCTGCCGCCGGCCTCAAGCAGCCCCGCCCGATCGTTGTCACCGCGGAAGGCGCCCAGTAGGTTCGGGGCCTGCCTGCGGGACACGAGCGACGGGGACGCCACGATCATGACCATCGAACGGACCGATCCGCCCCTGACGGGCAGCGAACGCGAGATGCTGCGCGGCTACCTCGACCATCACCGGGCGACGCTCGCCCTCAAGTGCGAGGGGCTGAGCGACGAGGAGTTGCGCCGGCCGTCCAGCCCGCCGTCGACGCTGTCCCAAGGACGTGTCGCTCCGCATGGTGATGCTGCATCTGATCCACGAGTACGCCCGGCACAACGGCCACGCCGACCTGCTGCGCGAGGCCGTCGACGGGACGACCGGCACCTGATCTGCGCGGCCAACGCCCGTACGGCAGCGGCTTTCTGACACCCCGCACGTGTGTGACGACCGAGGAGAGGTGCCTGTGGGAGAGAACAAGCGGCGCATGCTGGCCGGCGACTGGTACGTGGCCGACGATCCCGAGCTGAGCGCCGACACCGAACGCCGGATCGCGCTGTGCGCCGCGTACAACGCGCCCGGCGCCACCACGCCCGCCGAGCGGGCCGGGATCCTGGAGCAGCTGCTCGGCGCGGTCGGCGAAGGGGTGCGGATCCGGCCGCCGTTCCACTGCGACTTCGGCTATCACATCCGCATCGGCGCCGGGACGTTCGTGAATTTCGGCGCGGTGTTCCTGGACGCCGCACCCGTCACGATCGGCGCCGACGTCCAGATCGGCCCGTACGTCCAGCTGCTGACGCCGCAGCACGAGCTGGACACCGAACGGCGCCGGGCCGGCTGGGAGAAGGGGGAGCCGGTGAGCATCGGGGACAACGTCTGGCTCGGCGGCGGGGTCATCGTCTGCCCCGGAGTGACGATCGGCGCGAACACGGTGGTCGGCGCGGGGGCGGTGGTCACCCGTGACCTGCCGGCCGGGGTGCTGGCGGTCGGCAATCCCGCGCGGGTGATCCGCACCCTGGACGGCGACGACGACCGGGCGGTCGCGGTGGCCGGGGAACGCTGAGGGCCGGGGACGCGGCGGCCGGGAAGGCCCGCTCCCCGGCCCGCCGCGCGTCAGTTCCCCGCGATTCCCAGGCCGGTCCGCACCACGCCGACGATCTCGTCGTCGGACAGGCCGAGCCTGCGGGCCTCGGCGATCAGGCGCTCGGCCGCCTCGCCGAGGCGGGCGCGGCCGGGGGACGCGGCGTCGGTGACCACCGCGCCGCGTCCGCGGCGGAGTTCGATCAGCCCCTCTTCCTTCAGGCGCTGGTAGCCGCGCAGCACGGTGTGGACGTTGACGCCGAGTGACGCGGCCAGCTCACGCCCGGCGGGCAGCCGCTCCCCCGCGTGGAGCGAGCCGTCGGCGATGGCGCCGCGGACCGCGGCGGCGATCTGGTCACCGAGCGCCACGGCGGAGCTGGGATCGACCCGGAACAGCACTCAGTCTCCTCGGGAGGGGCGGGCGCGGTCCAGGAGGGTGTTGAACAGCGCGGCTGCGGTCGCCGCGTCGTCGACCGTCACCACGAATTCCTTGCCGCTGTGCAGCCGCAGGACGATTCCCTCACCCGAACGGAGCACCAGGCCACTGCGGTTGTGACGGACCCGGTAGCCCCAGCCGCCGAACTCGGCGGCGATGTGGACATTCCTGCTGGTGGCCTCGGCGACCCGGTCGAGAGGGATGCGCCGGAAAGCGTACGGCAGCAGGGCGGGCGCCAGTGCCAGACCGCGCCGGTCCACGGTCACCCGCACCGACGCCAGGGCGCCGGTCACGGCCCCCACCGCCAGCAGCATCCCGCCGGTGAGCCAGTCGTCCGTGATGCCGAGGAACAGGCCCCCGCAGACGGTCAGCAGGCCCAGGACGGCGAGCAGCGGGGAGCCGACGGTGCGGATCCAGCCCGCGCTCTCGCCGGCGCCGAGGTCGAGGCGGGGCGCGGCGCCGGGACGCGGCGGCTGCGGCCGTGGCTCCGGGCCCGCCAGCAGCCAGCCCAGCGCACCCACCACGACGCCGACCGCCAGCACGACGGCCACCAGCCACATGGGCAGCCGGGCGGATTCCGCCCGGTCGGCATGCGCGTTGGCCAGCAGCGTCAGGGAGGTGGGAAGAGCGAGCGTGGCGGCGATGCCCCAGCCCGTGCCGATGACCCAGCGAGACGACGCAGCGGGGCGCCCGCGGTGGACGAACACCGCGCTGCCCGCGCCGAGGAGGGCGAGGATGAGGAGCGTGCCCGTCAGGAAGCCCTGGACGGAAGTGAAGCCGTCGGCCTCGCCCCGGACGTCGAAATGAGTGGCGAGCGGATCGGTCAGCCGGTCGGCAACCTTGAGATGGATGCCGGCGACAACGGCCACCGCAGCGAGGAAGGGAAACAGGGCGATCGCGACCCGCAGGGAGCCGGTCACTGGGCGCGTGAAGGGAGCGGCAGTTTTCATGGAGACCTCCAGTTATTCGCATAGTAGTAGAACAACTGGCGATTACGAAGTCATCTCATATCTGAGATACGGTCACTTCATGGCAGACGACTACCTCGTACGCATCGGCAGGCTCATCCGGGACGCCCGGCAGCACCGGGGCTGGACACAAACCCATCTGGCCGAGGCTCTCGGCACCAGCCAGAGCGCGGTCAATCGCATCGAGCGAGGCAACCAGAACATCAGCCTTGAGATGATCGCCCGGATCGGCGAGGCGCTGGACAGTGAAATCGTCTCACTCGGCTACGCGGGCCCGATGCATCTGCGGGTGGTCGGCGGCCGTCGGCTCTCCGGCAGCATCGCGGTCAAGACGAGCAAGAACGCCTGTGTCGCACTGCTCTGCGCCACGCTGCTGAACGCGGGCCGGACCACGCTGCGCCGGGTGGCCAGGATCGAAGAGGTCTACCGCATCCTCGAAGTGCTGAACAGCATCGGCGTCCGCACCCGCTGGGTCAACGACGGCAACGACCTGGAGATCGTGCCGCCGGCCCGGCTGGACCTGGAGGCGATGGACACCGAGGCGGCCCGCCGCACCCGCAGCGTCATCATGTTCCTCGGCCCGCTGCTGCACCGCGTCGACCACTTCAAGCTGCCCTACGCGGGCGGTTGCGACCTGGGCACCAGGACCGTCACCCCGCACATGACGGCGCTGCGCCACTTCGGCCTGGAGATCACCGCGACCGACGGCACCTACCTCGCCGAGGTCGACCGCAGCGTCACCCCGCGGCGCGCGATCGTGCTGACCGAACGCGGCGACACGGTGACCGAGAACGCGCTGCTCGCCGCCGCCCGGCACGACGGCGTCACCGTCATCCGCAACGCCTCCTCCAACTACATGGTCCAGGACCTGTGTTTCTTCCTGGAGGAGCTGGGCGTCAAGGTCGAAGGCATCGGCACCACCACGCTCACCGTCCACGGCGTCGCACGCATCGACCGCGATGTGGATTACGCGCCGTCCGAGGACCCGGTCGAGGCGATGAGCCTGCTGGCCGCCGCCGTGGTCACCGAGTCGGAACTGACGATCCGTCGCGTCCCGGTGGAGTTCCTGGAGATCGAGCTGGCCGTCCTGGAGGAGATGGGCCTCGACCACGAGCGCAGTCCGGAGTACGCCGCCGACAACGGCCGTACCCGGCTGATCGATCTGACGGTCCGTCCCTCCAAGCTCCAGGCACCCCTGGACAAGATCCACCCGATGCCGTTCCCCGGCCTGAACATCGACAACGTTCCGTTCTTCGCGGCCATCGCGGCAGCGGCCGAGGGCCAGACGCTGATCCACGACTGGGTCTACGACAACCGCGCCATCTACCTGACCGACCTCAACCGGCTGGGCGCACAGGTCAAACTCCTCGACCCGCACCGCGTCCTGGTCGACGGGTCGACCCGCTGGCGCTCGTCCGAGATGATGTGCCCGCCCGCACTGCGCCCGGCCGTCGTCGTCCTCCTCGCGATGATGGCCGCCGAGGGCACGTCCGTCCTGCGCAACGTCTATGTCATCAACCGGGGTTACGAGGACCTGGCGGAGCGGCTCAACTCGATCGGCGCGCAGATCGAGACGTTCCGGGACATCTGAGGGACGCAGGCAACGACCGGACCGCGCACGGGTGTCCGCGCCCCGGCCCCGGGCACCCGTCGCGCCGTCAGTTTCTGCCGAGCAGCAGGGAACGGGGGCGGCCGGGCCTCGCGCCGGGTGCCCGGTCCGGTGTGGCCTGCGACGGCACGGAGTTGGCTTCGACCACTACGTGGGGGTCGCGCAGCAGGCCCAGTTCGATGGCGGTGCGGGTGAGGTCGGCCTTGTTGCCGACGTTGAGCTTGGCCCGGACGCGCTTGATGTACGTGCTGACCGTCGCCTCCGTCAGGCCCATCCGGCGGCCTATCTGACGGTGTGTCATTCCTTCGGCGAGCAGTCGCAGGGCCTCCAGTTCGCGGCGGGCGAGCGAACGCGGCTCGGCGTCACCGGGCTGCTGCAACTCGTTCCGGAGGCGGGGCACGAGCGTCGACGAGAGATGGAAACCGCCGCTGAGTACCGTGTCGACGGCGCGCAGCAGTTCCTCGTCGTCCGCCTGGTCGGTGACGCAGCCCAGCACGCCGGCGCGGACCGCTTCCAAGAGGCCGTAGGGCCGGGCGAAGTCCGAGATCAGCAGCACCGGGGCGCAGGCGACGAGGCGGGCGAGGGTCCGGGCGGGCAGTTCCTGCGCGGTGTGGTCGTACGCGGGCGGGCCGTAGAGGATCGCGTCGGGGGCGTCGGCATCCGGAGCGTCGAACGGAAGGTCCCGCACATGCTCCACCGCGGCGACCACATCGAACCACAGACCCTGGGAGAGCGCCCTCTCCATCCCGTAACGGACGAGATTCTGTTGCTCGATAATGGCGATGCGCGCACAACTAGACATGCGTATTCCTGTCGTCAGATCAACGCGTCACTCCGAGAGCCCTTGAGCGACACAGTAGCGGAGAACCGACTCGGCGCGTCCTCAAGGTACCGGACGAGAATGTACCGGCGCCTCGGACCCGTTTCCAGGTCGCGACGGAATGACACTTCCGTAGTTGCGCAATGGTTGCATACAGACCCCTGACGACAAATCACTCAAGGTGAATCCGATTTCCCCTGAGGGCCTTTCGCCTTTGCGTCCGCGAGGTATCTTTGCCGCTGTCCCTACGGCTGGATAATTGGAGAGTGCGAACGTGGCTGACCAGGAAAAGCCCCCACAGCCTACCGGCAAGGCGCCGGGCCGCCTGCCCGAGGAGGACCGGCACGGCTTCGTCTCCGCATTCGTGGGCGGCGTCCGTCCCGAGGGTGAACGGGGCAAGCCGGGCAAGCGGCTGGTGGCGATCGGCATCGCCGTCGTCGTGACGCTGGGTCTCGGCGCCCTCGCCGTCGGCGCGCTCACCAGCCCCGACGACAAGAAGAACCAGGCGGACAAGGTGTCGCCTGCGGCGGCCACCGGCAAGGCCGACCCCCGCCCGAAGGGCCAGGAGTCCCCCGCCGGTACCACCGGGGGCCAGGGCGGCAACGGCGGCAATGGCGGCACGGGCCGGCAGGACATCACTCCGGAAGGCCGGCAGAAGATGCCCGCGCCGGACGCCCGGGACACCACGGGCTCCGCGCACACCCCGCCGAGCCCCTCGCCCACCAGCGGCACCAAGACCACCAGGACCACCAAGGCGGAGCAGGGCAAGACCCTGTCCCGCAACGCCGTTCCGGCGTTCTCCGCGCTGGCCGGCTACGGCTGCCCGTCGAGCGCCACCGCGGGGATCTGGACGAAGGACCCCGACTTCAACAAGAAGGAGGACGGCTGGCTCAAGACCGCCACCGGCGGTTACACGGGGTCAGGTTGCACCGGCAGGTACCTCTCCGTGCCGATGTCCGGGTCGGCGACGAAGTACGACCCGGCGCAGTACGTCCTGTGGAAGTTCGACTACCGCGCCAAGATCAAGGGCGCCGCGTCCTGCCGGCTGGCCGTGTACGTGCCGGACAACCCGAAGATCCTTTACGTCGGCGGCAGCCCCGCCAAATACGCGGTCTACGACGCCGACCGCAGCGGCGGCACCCCGGCCGGCTCCTTCGACATCGACCAGGTCCGCAACCGCGGCAAGTGGCTGTCCCCCGGCTCGTTCAAGGCCACCAGCGGCCATGTGACCGTCAGGATGTTCAACACCGGCATCGACTACACCTCGTCGACGAAGCACGCGCACGACGTCGCGGCGCCGGTCCAGCTCAGCTGCACCCCGGCGTGACCGGCCGGTCCGGCGGCGCGGGCGCACCACCCGCGCGGCATCGCGCGCCGCCGGACCGGACGCAGGACGCGTGAACCGGCGGGCCCGGACGGCCCGTTGAGCCGGTACGCCGGTGCGGTCAGGTGCCCACGATCGACTTGCCTGACGGCTCGGGGAAGACCGACTGGTGGTCGGCGCGGGCGTAGTAGGTGCCCGCGCGGTCCATCAGGACGATGTACCGCCCGAGCAGCTCGATGGCGTTGGCGCACTCCATCAGCACGTTCTTCATGCCCGGGTACATGTACGGGCCGAACTTCTCGGCCGCCGAACGCACCCCCGGGTCGTCCTTGATGAGCGGCCCCTGCGGTTCGGCGAACGTCGGCTCGTGCCCGTTCCGCCGGTCCACCGCGGTGGGGGGCGTCTTGGGGATGTGCTCCGTGTAGGTCGCCTGCTCCCCGAAGACGGTGTGGGAGGCGTCGGCGCTGAGGACGAGCGCCTTGAGCGCCTCGTAGCGCGTGACCATGTCCCTGGAGGAGTCCAGCAGGAGCGTCATGCTGTCGGCCATGTCACCGACGTTGACGCTGAAGGCCGAGTGGGTCTCCGCCCTGGTCGGCTTCCCGCCGCCGCCCTCGGTCTGCGGCATGGCGGTGTCGATGGCCGGGGCGGTCGCCCAGAGCATGTACAGCGTCGGCGGAGCCTCAGCCGTGGGGGGCGGATCCGTATTCGACCCGCCCGAATCGCCGTCGCCGTCCGACTTGATGGGCACCCGGTGCGGGCCGTACCGGGAGTCTTTCGGTTCCACTGCCTCAGTCGCCTTCCGCCGCGCTCACCCGGGTAGGGTCCGGTTCGCCCCATCCCATCCGACGCGGCGACCTCCGGACAGGTCCCCGTTCGGGGGCGCCCCCCTCCTCGGAACGGTGGCCTCGGCCCTCCCCCCGAACCGGGACATGCCTTCGGACGAAGCGGGCACTTAGGGTCACCGAATGGCCTCTCACAGCCTGACCCTCACAGAGTTCCGGATCGAACTCGACCTGCTCCACGACACCATCGGCACGGTCGCCGGGTGCACCTCCTCCATCGAGGAGGACATCGCGGCCGTGAAGGAGGCGTTCCGCCTCGCCGAGGCCGTCTGGCAGTCGCCGTCCAGCGCGTCCTTCAGCAATCTCCAGCGCGAGTTCAGCACCAACATGGACACGCTGGTCACGCTGCTGCACGAGATGAAGCGGCGGATGCAGGCCGCTTACCACACTTACCACGAGGTCGAAGAGAAGAACACGCGGAACTTCCACAAGAAGCACTAGGCGGCCTGCCGGACGTGCGAAGCCACAGCTCAGGCCCGTCGGCGGGGACTCCGCCCCGGGCACGTCAGCGGAACGTCAGCGTTACGTCAGCGGTGGACCGGATAGTGGTCGGCATGAGCAGACTCGAAGCCGCGCCCGTGGCGGCTGCCGTCGTCGCCGGTATCGGCGGGGTGGGGTGAGGCAGCGGTGAGCCCCGGTACGGACCCCACGCCCGAAACGCCGGTCGTCTACGGACAGGTCGGCGGCGTGCACGCCAAGATCACCGTCGATGGTGAGCTTCTCCGGACCTACGGGGAGCAGATCGGCGGCCCCGACGGCGGGGGCGGCTACGTCGAGGACCTCGGCTCCCAGGTGTCCCGGCTCTTCAAGGCGCTCGGCGCGCTCCAGCTCGGCTGGGCGGGCCAGACCCAGGAGGAGGCCGAAAGCTTCTTCAGACGCCTGGACGCCTGCATGACCAGCCTCTTCGGCAAGACCGGTGACGAGCAGAGCCAGGCGAACAGTGTGCTGGCCCGGGTCGCCTTCTCGCTGACGCTCGCGGGCAACAACTACCTGTCAGCGGAGGACGCGATCTCCAAGGAGTTCGGCGACTTCGCTTCTCAGCTTCTCTCCTGGGGAGGAGGCGGCGACGGGAAGAAGGAGAACGCGACCGACGCCAACAAAACCGCGATCGGTGAAATTTTCTGACCTCCGGACTCCCGGTCTCCTGACTTCTCCCCGGTCGCTTCTCTTCTTCAGCGGTTCGCTGTAGCGAATTCTTCGTCGGCGGTTCCCCTTAGCCGTTCCTCCTTTCCCTTTCTCCTCACCCAGGTGATGTCGTCATGTACGAGCCCGACCCGACCATTGCCGACAACATCTACGCCCTCGGCAATGCGTGGATCGAATTCGGGGACGCGCTGTGGGAAAAAGTGGCCGCCATGGACACCTCCGTCCAGGGCATGCAATGGAGCGGGGACGGCAGGGAACTGGCCGTTCAATGGTCGTGGACCCTTCTGCGGGACGGTAAATTCAAGCCGGCCATCAATCACGCCTGGGATGTCGGAAACGCCATCAACGCGTTCGGCGACTTCGTGAAGGAGGTGCAGGCCAAGGAGCTGCACGCGGCGAAGATGCAGGCGATCAAGATGATGATCACCACCCTGCTCCCCCTCCTCGCCGCCGTGGCTCTGGCGGTCCTGCTGCCGCTGGGCGCGATCGTGGCGGCGCTGACCTCGGTGCTTGAGGCCATGGGCGCCGTCATCGAGGGGATCGCGCTCGCGGCCGTCTACGCCGGCGCCGTCGCGATCGACGTGATCTTGAACATCGTCGTTCAGCTCGGCTTCGACGTCGGTGCGCAGGCACTCGCCGCCGCCGTCACCCACACCGACATGCCCGACTTCGGGAGCAAGGAGTGGTGGAAGCACGAGGGCCTCAACCTCGGCCTCGCGGGGGCGGGAAGCCTCCTCGCTCCGGGGCTGAAGGGTCTCGGCGCGCTGCGGAAGGGGCTGGGTGACCTGACCCGCGGCCCGAAGCTGGCGGCGCCGAAGTTCGACCCGAAGGCCGAAGTGCCGCCGCTGGGAGGCGGTAGGGGCGCAGCCGGGTTCGACGCGCCGAAGGGCTCGTTCGCCCCGCCGTCGGGCCTCGGCAATCTCGACGGCAAGCTCGTCAACAAGATCCCGGAGGGCCCCGGGAGCAACGTGGCGAACGGCGGCAACGTCCTTCCCAAGAAGACGGACACGATCGGCCCGGTCGGGGAGATCATCCCCAATTCGAAGATCCCGGTGAACGGCGCCGACGTCCATCCCCCGAAGGCCCCTCCGCGCGGCACCGGCGAGAACGTGGTCACGCCGCCGAACAGCGGTAGCCGTCCCCCCACCGAGCCGCCCGTCCAGCGGCCGACCGACCTCGACGGCACCACGTCGCACGCGAACCCGTCGAAGACGAGCGCGGCGCCCGCTCCCACGCCGAACACCGGCAAGAACACCGCGCCGTCGAACGGGACGCACGTCACCGACGGACGGCCGGGCGCCACGCACGCGTCGCGCCCCGAGCAGCACGCCGTCCCGGGGAACGGCCCCGGGGCGGCCGGCACTCCGGGCAAGAGCGCCGCGAACGTGGGCGACGAGGGGCTGCGGAACCCGGGCCATCAGACGTCGCCGCAGCCGCCGTCCGGCAGGAATCCCGCGGGTGACGTCACGGTCCCCGGGGGCGACCTGCACGGTGTGAAGGGGCAGGACGCCGCCACCGGGAACACCGGAAGCCCCAAGCCCCAGGACGTCAACGCGTCCGGGGCGGCGGACGGCAAGCTCCGTGCGGAGAGCGGCAAGCCGCTGCACACGCCCAGGACCGACCTCCACCCGGGGGCCGAGGGCAAGGGCATGCCGGAGAGGTCCCCTTCGACGGTGCGCTCCGGGGACATGCCGTCGCTGGAGAACAAGCCGACCAGCACCGACCACAGGGCCGCGTTGGCGAACGAGCCCGCGGCCTCCAAGAGCGTCGTGGAGAACAAGGCCCCTGCCACCAAGGGCGCCTCGGAGACCAAGCCCGCCGGCGACAAGGCCACCGCCGGTCAGCTGAAGCAGGAGACGCCGCCCAAGGGCACGGCGCAGTCGGAGACCTCCGGGAGCATCACCAAAAACGAGGCCGGACGCACGTCCGAGACCAACTCCCTCGCCCAGAAGCCGCACGAGACCTCGGCGTCATCCGGCAGCACGTCCCACGACGCCGCCGCCGGGAGCACCAACGCCTCCGACCGCACCCACGTCACCCGCACCGCTGACGACTCCGTCCACCACCAGGCGCCCGCGCCCGGCGCCAACGGAGGACCCGCCTCCCCTCGCACGGGAAGCAGCCACGTCGGGGCCGATGGGACCGCCGCCGCGACGGCACAGGCGGAGAAGCCGGGGGCCGCCACCGCCAAGGAGAAGGCGTGGGCCACCGAGAGCGAGAACCTGAAGAAGAACACCGCCGAGAGGCTGGCCACCGCCGAACGGGTCCAGAAGCTCACCTCGGACGAGCACTTCAACGAGGGCGGGCGGAAGCTCCAGGACCGGTTCGCGGAGACCACCACGTCGTCCAAGGCGCTCCGGTCGCTGGACGACGTCGAGCGCCAGAAGGTCTTCGACGAGCTGGTGGGCGACGCCCGCGGCACGTTCGACAAGACCTTCGCCCCCTTCCGTGAGGGCCGCGACGTGCACGCCGGCGCGCTCGCGAAGGCCGAGCAGCAGTGGCAGAAGGAGCTGGACAAGCTCGGCGACACCATCCGCGGACGCGGCCAACTGCACAAAATGCAGACGAAGTTGGACGCCAGGATCGAGACCGAGGTGGCGTCGGCCAGGAAGCAGTGGAGCGCCGAAGGCCATGACGCGGACCTCGTCGACAAGGCCGTCAAGGAGTACGAGGAGGGCCTGGGCCACGTCTCGAAGGCCACGTACGGCGAGCTGAAGACGAAACCGCACTGGCAGGTCAGCAACAAGGGCCAGCGGTTCGACCAGATGGCACGCGGCCTGCGCGACGGGCTTCCCGACCGGCTGGGCCGGGAGATCGAGTTCCAGGGCACGGTCGGCAAACACCTCAGCGCCTGGGAGGAGTTCGGGGCCGGTCTGACCAAGGAGGAGTCCGCCGCCCTGCACGGCCGCTACTCCGACGGCGCGAAGCAGGCGTTCGGCGACCTGGTGGACAAGGAGGCCGGCAAGCTGCTCACGAAGAAGCAGCAGTTCCGCCCCTTGGCTCAACTCACGTCCAAGGAACGGCAGTTGGCCCACGACCTCGCCGTGAAGAAGTGGCCGCTCAGGGAAGAGGACCTGATCAAGCGGCTGGACGCCGAGGTGCAGGCCACCAAGGACATCCGCCGCTTCGCCGACGACCTGCCCACCCGCCTGGACAAGGATCTCCCGGACCGGCCCGGCACCCCCGGCGCCAGGGAGCAGCACGCCGACAGCGTCCACGCCTCGCTGAAGCGCGACGCCGAGACGCTGCTCGACGACCTCAGGAACAAGCCGCTCGACACCCGGTCCGGGGAGATCCAGAAGTTCACCCAGGACGGGCTGTCCCGGCTCAACAGGGGCGTCGACGAGCGCTTCCGCTTCGAGAGCGGCGCCTGGGAACGGTGGAACGCCCAGCAGACCCACGGCTCCGGCCACACCGCCGGACCTGGCGCGCACGGCGATCAGGTGCGGTCGTGGCAGAACGACCTCACGCACCAGGCACTCGCCGACACCCGCAAGGGCCTGGGCACCGACTACTCCCCCGCCCGGGTCGACGACGCGCTGGCGAAGCTGGACGCGTCACTCGCCGACATCGAGAAGGCGGCACCTGAGCTGCGGGAGAGCGCGGAGCAGCTGCCGGAGACGACCGCCAAGGCCGAAGCGGCGTGGGACGAACTGACCGCGGGCCGGACCGGGTTGCACCAGGCCACCGCGGACCGCATGTGGGCGGAGTTCCACCACGACTGGATGTCAGGGCACAGCAGGATCTGGTCGGACGGACGGATGGACGGCGTCCGGTGGCACGCCCCGGAGAGGACCCCCGACGGGCCGTCCCCCGCCGCCGCGACGGCCGAGCACCAGGCCGCCCGGACCCGGCTCACCGACTACTACGACACCGTTCTCGATGTGGCCGAGAGCCGCAACATGAACCTGTCGCGGCTGACCGACGACGTGAACCGGGCTGCCAAGGACTGGCAGCCGCCGCACCAGCGGTTCGACGGAGCGGCCGGCACCGCCAGGGAAGCCGCCGACGCGGCCAGGGAAGCGGCCGAAGCAGCCAAGCGCGCGGCCACCGCGGCCAAGGAGGCCGCCGAAACCGCCGAGAAGGCCGCCGGGAAGGGCGGCCGGAGCGGCGCGGCGCCCCAGAGGTCCGTCCCGGCACAGGGCGGGGCCGCCACCCGGGGCGAGCACACCGTCCCCTCGGGGAAGCAGGCCCCCGAAACGCTCCACGACGGCGTCGCCAAGGCCAAGGAGGCCCACTCGGCGGCCCGGACCGCCGACGACGCCGCGGCTGCGGCCCGGCAATCGGCCGCCAGGGCCACGGACGCCGCGGCGAGCGCCAAGGCGGCCACCGAGCGGATCGGGCAGGGCGGGAAGACCCACGCGGCGGCGGACGGAACGGCCGCGGCCCGCGAGTCGGCAGCCGCCGCCCGGGAGGCCGCCGAGGCCGCCGAGCGGGCCGCAGCGAAGGCCGCGGACGCCGCCGACGAGGCCGGCCGGGCCGCGGAAGCCGCCCAGCGGGCCGCGGTCGCCGCGGAGGAGTCGGGAGCCCACCACTTCCACGAACTGGTGGGCCGCCGCTCGGCGTTCGAGCCCACCGCGGCCGACATCAAGGCGGTGGTGGACGAGGCGACCGCCGATCTGCACGCGCACTTCACGAAGCTGACCGAGCTGCCCGAGCGTGGCCTGGTCAAGAACGTCGACCGCGACGCGCTGCACGACTCCTGGGCGGCGTACCACCGCAAGCTCATCGACGAACTGCCCACCCGCTTCGACACACGGTTCCGCGAGGGCGACTGGGATCCGGCGGCGGGCAAGGCCGTCGACGACGCCCTGGCGACCCCGGAGTTCCGGAAGAACCCGCTGCCCGACGGCCTCGCCCACCTCGTCAAGCACCGGTACGTGCAGGACCTGGCGGAGGCCCGGACGGCAGGGCCCGGCGGGGGCGACCCGGCCGGCACCATCGGCGACCGGCTCGACTTCGCCCGCGCGGTGGAGCTGCGGGTCGACGAACTGATGAAGCGCTACGACGCCAGCGCCGGCGCCGCCGACGACCTCGGGGACGGCGCCGCCCGGGAGACCGGGCGCGAGGAGTGGCGCCGGTCCGCCCGTGGCCGGCTGCTGGACACGTACCACGGCATGCGGGACCTGCGCGCGACCGGCATGGGGACGCGGGAGGCGTCCGACCTCGCGCTGAACGGCACCTCGCTGAAGCTGGCGGAACACCTGCGGATCGAGCGCGAGCTGCTGCCCGGCCTGGAGGCGAAGCTCCAGGACATGGGGTTCCGGCGCGACATGGACAGTTCGGCCGTCGACGCGGCCGTGGGGAGCCTGGAGAAGGACCTCAAGGCCGCCGTGGACGACGCGTTCGGCGCCTTCCCCTCGGGCGGCAGGGCCGATCCGTACACCGCAGGGCACGCGGCGGGGCACAGCAGGACGGCCATCGGGGCGATGACGGGCGAGCGCGGTCTGGCCGGCCGGCTGCGCTACCACGAGGAGTTGGACGCCCAGCTCCGCACGCTGCGCTCCGAGGCCGACCGGAGCCGCCTGCTGGACGACGAGCACGGCCTCGAACGGGTCCACGACACACTCGCATCGGAGCTGGAGAAGGCCGCCGACACCCACCTGGGCGGCGTCCGGACCGGCCGGGATCCGCTGCTGAACGGGGACCTCGACCCGCGCTTCCGGGCCTGGCGGAACGAATCCCGGGACGTCCTGGGCCGCTTCGACGCCGAACTGGCCATGGACGAGTCCCGGCGGACCGCCACCCGTCACGCGGGCGAGGTCTTCGAGAGCCGGTTCGGCGGCCACAGCGTCTTCGACGACTACACCCCGCACGGCGGCCAGAGGTTCGGCGCGGACGACGTGGCGGATTCCTTCCGGCACGACTGGGTCGCCCTGGACGACCACTTCCGCCGCCCCGGTGCCAGTGACCTCAAGAGCTGGCTGGACGCCGAGAAGCACAGCGCCGACGACTTCCGAAAGGGCCTCGACGGCGCACGGGCGGCGAAGGAGGCCAGGACCGCCCAGGAACTGAAGGAGCATCAGGCGCAGAAGGACGCCGGTGCCGCGGGCGCCGATGACACCGCGGACGCCCCCGCGGGCCGCAAGGACACCGCGGGCGGGACGGGCCGCGACCTCACCGGGCAGCAGCAGGTACCGGAGCAGCTCCGCACGGAGAAGCACACCGCACAGGACCAACTCCAGGCGCAGGAGCGGCGGTCAGCG
Organism: Streptomyces sp. NPDC048644; assembly: GCF_043199105.1. Classification (NCBI taxonomy): domain Bacteria; kingdom Bacillati; phylum Actinomycetota; class Actinomycetes; order Kitasatosporales; family Streptomycetaceae; genus Streptomyces; species Streptomyces sp. NPDC048644. The sequence continues at coordinate 85,934 of NZ_JBICVO010000014.1, read as the reverse complement.
GACGCGGAGACGCGCGACCAGGCATCGCAGCAGCAGGAACTCGTCCGGGAACCCGCCCCGAAGCGGGAGCGGGAGCCGGAGCCGGTACCGGACCGGGAGGACTACCTCCGTCAGCGGTCCTGGCAGTACTACCGCTCCCACCTCGACGACGACATGGTGCTGCGCGCCTTCGGCGACACACGGCAAGCCGGCGGCCTCAAGGGCGAGTTCAGTGTCCTGTTCGCCGACGGCGTCGAGCGCGGGCTCACCGAAGGCGCAGCCGCCGACGCCGCCGCGCGGGCGGTACGGCCCGCCTACGAGCAGGCGCGGGCCGACTGGGGGGTCAGGGAGGGCCTGCGGCGCGAGTTCCGCTCGGTGCTGCGCCAGGGCCCGCTCACGCCCCGTCCCGGGCTGACCGACGGGTGGATATGGGAGAACGACCTCGGCCGTCACCAATCGAGCTGGGACAGCCGGGCCGGGGAGTGGTACGCCTCCAAGCTGGCCCGGCTGGAGCAGGAGTACATCGACAGCCGCGTCGCGCCGGCCGATGACGGTCAGGTCCTGACGGACCGCACCGTCCGCGCCACGGCGCTGCGGCTGACCGACCTCGCCGCGCCGATGTCGCACGTGCTGGAGCGCTTCACGACGTACAGCAAGTCCTACGACTTCCACCCGCGGTCGGCCTGGAGCCGTGAGACCCTCCACTGGTTCAGGGGGGAAGCGCACCTCCACCAGGCGCAGGCGGTCGAGGCCCTGGAGCGCGACCCCGGCTCGCTGGCCGCCGTCCAGAAGCAGTACGCCGAGCGGATGGCGGTACTGCTGCGGGGCGCCGAGCTGCGGGAGCGGCCGGGTCTGCTCGACGGCGCGCACGCCGCCTACACGCCGGTCCCCTCCTACGACGGGTCCGATGGGCGGCGGGCGGCGGTCATGCACGCCGGCGAGCAGGGGCTGCGGGAGCAGTACGACCGGCTGCTCACTCAGGCGGGCGAGGACGCCGCGTACCGGCAGCAGGTGCGGGTGGCCGTCGAGGAGTGGGCGCACGCCGATGGCCGCACGCTGTCGGCACAGCAGGTGGAGCGGCTGGCCGATGAGGCGTCCCGTTTCCGCGAGTTCGGCGACGGCACCCCGGCCGAGCTGCGCACGTCCTTCCAGGACCGCATCGCTCTGTACGCCGCCCGCGAGGCGGCCTTCGACCGGGGCCGTGCCGCCTTCGACCGCGCCGTGCACTCCTGGAGCCTGTCGCTGCGCGACTCCGGCGCCGCGTCGCCGGCCTTCACCCCCGACGCGCAGCTCGTCGCGCAGGTCGCGGCGGAGCAGCGGGAACTGTTCGAGCAGCAGCTCGACGTCCACGTCCGTGCGACGTTCGCGTCGCCCGCTGACGCCCGGGGCACCCGTCTGTCCGCCAACGTACGCACGGGCCTGACGCAGTTGCAGAAGCTGCTCGCCGCGCTCCCCGACGCCCTGGACCTGCGCGCGTTCCACGTGTCGGAACGCGGGCGCGCGGCCCGGGAGTTCGACGCCGTGGGCGCGGACCTCGGGGCCCACCTGACGGCGGAGCAGCAGGCGCTGCTGGAGAAGTCCGGGGCGCAGGACCACACCCTCTCGCAGGCGGGCCGCGACACCGTCCGCGACCGGCAGCTCGCCGCGCTCGACACGGCGCTCGCCGGGCACACGGGGCCCGGCGCTCTCGCTGCGGCGCGCGGGGACGACCCCGAGGCGCTGGCACGGTGGCACCAGGAGTACGCCGCCGTGCTGGCGGAGCTGCCGTCGCGGCTGGTCGTCCAGACCGTCCGTGAGGCCGCCATGGTGCGCTCACTCAAGGACGTCGAGGACGCCGCCGCGGCGCTGAGCGGGGCGTCGGGCTCCGCTCAGGAATTCCTGCGGTACTTCCCGGCGCTGGCGCCTGACCTGGCGCTGGCCTCGGCCGTGGCGTCGGTCCAGCACGCCACCGCCGCGGCGGTGAACACCGCGTTCGACCGGGCCGTCGCCGACGCCCCGGCCGGGAAGCTGCTCGCCGGGTGGGACGCCACCTACGCCGAACTGACCGGCGAGGAGCGGATCAGGACGCAGCTGACGGCCACCGCCGCCAAGCTGTCCGCGCTGGCCGGGGCCGACCTCGCCTTCGCGCAGCAGCTCGCGGAACGGCAGGCCGCGGGCTCCGGACGCCCCCTGACGGACGAGGCGGCCGACCGGGCCGCGGCCGGTTTCCGCGAGCGTGCGGCGGCCGGCTTCGACGCGTCCTTCGGCGGGTCACTCTCCGGCACGGACGAGCTGTTCGGTGGTGTCGTGGAGTGGCAGCACCGGTTCGCGCGCCTGGAGAACGCGCTCCCCGGCCACCTCCACTTCGAGGCGGAGGCAGCGGTCGCGCTGGAGGCGGGCGACAAGGCGTACGCCGCTCTCGCCGACACCCACGCGGTCGACGACGCCGTCCGCGCACGCTTCGGAGCACAGTTCCACGCCGACCACTTCGCCGTGTACCGCCGGGTGTGGGCGCCGCACGACCTCGCTCCGTCCTGGCTGCACGACCACGACGCCGCGGCCCCGCACGCGGACCACGCCGAACCCGTCACGACGTACCGGGACGCCTCTGAGAAGACGGAGCGGGACGCCGGGCAGGACGCCGATACGGTCACCCTGCCCCAGGCGCCGCTCACCAGCGTCCCGCGGCCCGTCGAGGCGCCGGCGCAGGCGGAGCGGCACCTCGCCGCGGCGCAGGCGGACTGGGAGGCGGCGCTGACCGCCGAGGCGACGGCCGCTCTGGTGACGGCCCGGCAGGCCGAGCGTGAGGCCGAGGCCGGCCTGCGGCAGCCGTCGGCGGCGTACCAGGAGGCGCGCACCGCTCTGGTGGCGGCCGACGCGGCGCACCGGCAGGCGCAGTCCGCCCTGGAGGACGGCTTCCGGACGCACGCCGGTCTGGTGCGGACGGAGCGGAACGCGCGGGCCCGCGCGGCGACGCCGGAGCGGGACGCCGATCGGCGGCAGCAGGACCCTGAGGTGCGGCACCTGCCGTCCGGCCACGTCCACCTGGGCAGCGGCCCGGAGGCGGTCTCCCGGCTCGACGCGGCGTTGCGCGCGCTCGGCCGGGGCGCGCGTGCGCAGGTACTCGCCCTGGACGGCGAGGGCCGGTGGGGCGCGCCGGTGTGGACCGCCGAGCACCTGGGCGCCTACGGCACGGCCTGGACCCGTGCCGACGGCGTCGGGTTCGGATTCCCGTCCGTGCAGGCGATGTTGCCGTCGTCCGTGGCCCCGGGGGCCGACACGGTGCCGGTGGTCGCGCAGCTCCTCGATCCGCGGGGCACGGCCCTGACATCCGATGGCCTGGCGGCGCTGGTGCCCGCGCGGCAGCCGGGCCGGGGCGCCGACGAAGCCGCGGACCGGCTGGAGCGGGTGCGCGATGAGCTGCGGGAGGTGACGACGCGCCTGGCGCGGGCGGAAGCGGCCGAGCGGGAGGCGGCGGCCCGGCTGGAGCGGGCGGGGCAGGACGCACAGCGGGCCCACGACGCGCTCGGCGCGGCGCGGCGGACCTGGGAGGCGGCGCGGAAGCACGTCGACGCGACCGCGCGGCGGGCCGGCCTGTCCCCCGCACGGACCGACGCGCCGGACACCCGGCGGCGGGGCTCGTGGTTGATCCCGCTGGGCGCCGAGCCGGTCACTCAGGGCACGCCGTCCCCCGGCGCGGTGGACACCGCGCTGGCGAGCGCGGAGGATCACGTCGCCGCGGCGTTCCGGGCCGCCGACGGGTACGAGCAGGCGCAGTCGGACGTCCAGGCGCGGCTGCGGGAGTACGACGCGCTCGTCCGGGCCGACCGGCGGGCCCGGCGCGGGACGGACGTCCTGGACGAGGCGGGCCTGGAGAAGCTGGGCCGGGCGCTCATCGAGGCGCGTGCGCAGCTCGACGCGGCGGCGGCGGTCCTGCGGGAGGCCCGGGTGTGGCGGGACCGGACGCAGCAGGCCGCGTTCGACCGGCTCGCCGCGGTGCCGGGGATGATCCCGGTCGGCGTCCCGGCGGCGCAGGCCGTGGACCCGATCTACGCCGAGATCTTCGGCACGGACGACGACACCACCGCCCAGCCCCACCCACAGATCTCCCAGCCGCCCCACACCGTCGACCCGATCTACGCCGAGATCTTCGGCACGGACGACACCACCGCCCAGCCCCACCCACCGGCCTCCCAGCCGCCCCACACCGTCGACCCCGTCTACGCCCAGATCTTCGACACCGGCGTCACCACCCCCCACCACGACGAGCAGTTCGTCCGTGACCTCGCCCGGACGCTGGACCTGCCGATCATCGACTTCGGGCAGCTGACCGGGCTGCTGAACGGGCATGTCCGCCCGGTCGGCAGCTTCGCCCTCGACGACTTCGACCGCGAGTTCCACCGGCAGACGCAGACCACGCTCCCCACCGCCGTCGCCCGTGCCATGGCGGGCAACAGGCTGGACCCGACGGGCGCGATGTGGGTCCTGGAGCACTTCTACGGCCCTCAGGCGCCGCAGACCGCCTGGGACATCGATCTGCGGTACGTCGCGGAGGGTGTGCCGTTCGAGCGGCTGCCGCAGGTGCAGGCGTTCGCACTGCGACTCTACTTCCAGATGGACCACGGCCGCCACGACCAGGCCAGGGCCGACGTCAGCGGCCTCGGCCGCGACCTGCGCAAGATCTGGGCCGTCGAGGACGCGTTCCAGCAGCTCATCGGTACGAGCCTGCGGGCCTCCCTCGAATCCCCCGCCCAGCCGCCGGGACACCGGGGGCTGATCGCCCACGCGCTCGGTGACCTCACCCGCTCGACGCCCGTCTCCGCGCAGGAAGTCCAGTCCTGGTACGAGCAGTTGGCGGTGCTGGAGTACCAGCACCCCGAGTACGGCAGGCTGCCGTTGCCGAACCAGCATCCGGAGGACGGGTGCTTCCTGCGGGCTCACATGATCGCGATGAAGCTCCAGCAGTGGAACGCTCCGGTCCGTAAGGTCATCGTCTCCCGCACCGGCCCCCAGCTGACCACGTACTCGCGCAACGGCGAGGGCGCCGCCAGCCTGCTGACCACCGTGCCCATTCAGTGGGACTACCACATCGCCGCGGCCGTCACCGTCCGGACGCCGGCCGGCGCGGACGACCTCATGGTGCTCGACCCCGCCCTGGAGCGCGGGCCGTTGTCCGTCGCGCAGTGGCTGGAAGCGATCGGCGTAAGTCCCCAGGACGCGCGGGTGCAGTTCGACGGGACGCTCGCCGATGTCTCCCGGCAGATCGGCGAGAGCATCGTGGCGCACCCCGACAGGTGGGAAGCGATCGGGAGCGTGTACTTCCCCTCCAGGGACAATACGGTGGTGATCCGCACCGATCCGTTCGTCTACACCTTCCCCAACCCCGGGTTCGAGCAGTTCACCTCCCTGCGGGAGACGGACGCACACCACCGGGCGATCGGTCTCCCCCTCCTCAGCGAGCAGACGGGGCTGCACCTCACCCGCTCGCGGCTGCGCGCGGCCAGGGAGGGTGTGGAGAGCCGCCTGGGGCAGGTCGACGCCGCGGCCCGGCAGTGGGCCGCCCACACCTACGACAGCCTGACGCAGGACGGACTGCTGACGCACGACAGCCCGCTGTCCTTGGCGCTGCGCGGGATGCTGCCGGCGGGGCACCCCGCCGGTGTGCAGCACCAGCCCGCCGTCGACGTCTTCGCGAACCCGCTCGGCGGCGGTCAGCCGCCGCAGGGCGTCGCCGCTCAGCCGCAGCCGTTCTTCGACCCCCTCGACCCCTTCGCGCACGACCCCGAGTTCGCACAGCTGCTGGCCGCCCAGACCGTTCAGGCGCCGGAGGACATGGTCTGGGACTTCCCGCCGCCGGACGCGCAGGGCGCCGTGCTGTCCCTGCCGGTCCCTGACGACCTGCCGCGGACGGTCGGGGCGTGGCTGCGGAACACCGGCGCGGGCGACCGCGAGGCGGAGCTGACCCGCCGGTTCGGTACGACCATCGGTGCCGGGGAGAGCAGCGCCGGGTACCACTTCAGCCACTCGATGCTCGACAAGATCGAGCAGGTGCTCGACGCCCTGCCCCGGCGGGACGTGGAGGACAACCCGCTGCTGGAGGCGATCACCAACGACGAGACGGGCACGGCCGTCAGCTCGTACCGGCCCGGCGACCGGTCCCTCCACATCGCCCGCCCGTTCCGTATGCCCTTCTGGATGTACACGTGGCTCGGCCGTGACGGCGCCGCGCTCCAGTGGGTGATGGACGTGGTGGCGCTGAACGGCTACTCGGGCCTGAAGATCGCCGACGTTCTCGGGATCACGGAGCCGCGCCGCCATGTGATGGCCGGTGTCTCCGACGTCCTGGCGCACGGCAACCTCGCCGAGTGGACGCTGCGGCACGAGGTGGGCCACTCCGTCGACGCACGGGCACAGTGGTCCCAGGACCACGCCCACAAGCCGGAGTTCGGCGGCTGGCGGGCCCATGACCTCGACCGGGAGGTCGTCGAGGTCGCGGAGGCTTTCCTCGCGGGCGCGGGCATCACCGCCGAAAGCCATGTCCCGGCCGCCCCGGGTGCCGACTCGTTCGAGACGCTGGTCACGAAGGTGACGTTCCGCATCAAGCGCGTGCCGCAGCTCCGGGGGCCCGACCCCCAGAAGATCGAGCGGATCCCCTCCCAGCTCGCGGGCGGCGACGAGGCGCTGTTCGGGAAGCTGACGACGATGGTCACCCACCTCCGGGCCGCCCTGGCGCAGCCGTGGACGCTCGACGACGGCGGCGCCGGACAGCTGGCGCACCACGGGCGCATCTATCAGGTCGGCAAGGACACCGGCGGCTGGATCAGCTACGCCGCCGCGGCCCGCGCCCACGCCGTCTCCAACTACCAGTTCTCCACACCGGCCGAATGGTTCGCGGAGGCGTACGCGGCCTACCACGACCCGCGGCAGGTCGACCCGCCCCGGGACCGTCTGCACCCGGACGCACGGGAGTGGTTCCGGGACCGGTCCGCCCTGCGGGACCTGGAACTCCAGCAGGAGAACGCCGGCTACGAGGACCTGGAGCTGACGACGTCGAACGGGGTGACCGTCAAGGCCGCCGACATCGACAACCTGCTCATCGTCGCCCCCGGCTCCCTGCGGCCGGCCGGCCGGTCCTTCCACACCGCGGGCGATGTGCGGGAGCGGCTGCTCACCCACACCGATCTCGACCTCACCAAGCGGCACTTCGCGCACTACGACCCGAACCGTCAGGTGAGCGCCCAGGACGGAGCGCCCGTACGGCACACGGTGTCAGGGGCCGACCTCGACACCGTGCCCTGGCAGCCGGGGGACCAGCTGTACCTGGCCCTGCTGCACGGCGAGAAGGGCTGGCTGACCGTTCCGGTGAACGGCAGGCCGGTCCGGATGTCGGGAACGTCCTTCGGCCGGGCGCTCGGGCGGCGGGACAGCGTCATCGAGCTGAGGGAGCGCGCCGGGCAGCGCGCCTGGATCGTCCTGGCCGCCTGCGAGGCAGCCGCCACGGACCCGGAAGGCCACTCGATCGCGCAGCAGATCGCGGACGCGACCGGCATGAACGTCGTGGCGCCCACCACCAAACTGGCCGCCACGCCGCACGTGAAGGAATTCAGCTTCCTCCTCTACCACGACGCCCAGGGCAACCGCGGTGCGTGGCGGACGTTCTCCCCGCAGATCGCGGCGGCCACCTCATCGGTGCGGGCCGGCGGCAGCGGCGTGCGGCAGGCGGCCGGGGCCGAGGTGCCGCCCGCCACGATCGACGTACCGCGGCCGGTGCCGCAGTCCGATCAGCAATTGCCGCAGGACGAACCGGAATTGACGGAGATTCAGTCCGTCGAGCCGTTCAGTCGGACCGCGCTCCAGCACGAACTCGACGTACGGGTCTCGGAGGGCAACTGGGGGGCCTTGCAGTCCCTCACGTTCCAGCGGATGCCGGAGACCCTGACGGTCGGCGGCACCGACGGCACGCTGGCCACCGTCCCGCGCCACCTGCATTTCGTGTGGCTGGGCGGCCGGATGGCGGACGGCGCACTGGACAACCTGCGCTCCTGGGTGAGCAACGCCGAAGGCTCCGGCTGGACGGTGAACCTCTGGCTCGACGACAGTGCCCGCACGGCCAACGAGCCGCTGCTCACCGGCGGCCTCGCCGACGTCACCGTGCAGCACATCGACGACGCGAACCTCTACGACCGGCTCCCGGAAGAGGTCCGCGACAAGGCCCGCGACCTCGTCGGCTTCGCCCTGTCCCGCGGCGCCTTCGCCGCCGCAAGTGACATCGTCCGGTACGGCGTGCTGTGGCAGCGCGGCGGCGTCTACCTGGACGTCGACCTCGCCCCGGGCGCGTTCACGCTGCCCACGGACGACCTCAGGCTCGCCGTGGACGGCCCCAACCTCCCGCTGCTGGCACCGCTGCTCCGTGACAACGCCTCGTTCCAGCGGATCCGTGATGCCCTGCGGGACGAGAACATCGGCATCGGGACCACTCCCGAGCAGCAGTTGGAGAGCGTCGCGCGCTACCGGTACGCCCGGGGCGACCACGGCAACAACCTCATCGTCACGCCGCCAGGGTCCGCCTTCCTGCGCGCGCTGCTGACCGGACTGCCCGTCGTCGAGATCCCCGCCCTGACGTCGCGCAAGGACCACGCGGCCTGGGGAATGACGCACTACGGCGCCCTGACCAAGTACCAGTACTTCATCGACGCCAGCTCCGCGATGACAGGACCCGAGTACGTCGTCAACGTCGCCAGGGCGTACGCGAGGACGGTCCAGCGGCCACCGGGCGAGGCATCAAGGCCGATCGACACCGCGCTGCGGGACCAGTGGCTGCCGCTCCGGTGGATCACCGAAGCCAGCGACGTCAGCGCCGCCGGGACCGCCCCGGCAGCCACCCCGCGTCCCCTGCTGTCCCCCGCACAGCAGACGGACCTGGCGTACCGCCTCCGGCCGCGCGGCGAACTGCGCACCGTGGGACGGCTGGTGGGCAGGGCCGCACCGCCGATGGAACTGGCGGAATACCTGCGGGCCGGCGACGTGGTGGACGTCCACGACACGCTCTACCCGGCGGCGGAGTTCGGGACCGGCCGGGACACGGCCGTGCTCGTGACCCTGCGCCGGCTGGCCGGACTGGCCGAGCGGGAACACCTCAGCGGTCCCGGACGTCTGACGCCCTCGTCGCTCGACGGGCTCGTCCGGCACGCCTTCGGCGCCGCACCGGTCACCCACGGGAGCCGCAGGCTGCTCGTCACGGCCGCGCAGGACGCCAAGCGGCGGGGGCAGGCCCTCACTCTTGAAGGTCTGCGCAAGGCCGCCGCCCGCCACACGGTCACCATCGACGTCGGCGTGCCGCTGGCCCAGTCGGCGGCCGACAGCCGCGCGCCGGGCGGGCGGACGGCCGATGCGGACCAGCCGTCGGACCTCCTGGACCAGTGGAACACGCTGCGGTACGCCGTGGCCTCCGTGGTCCGCAGCGACGTCCCGCGCTCGGCGGCCCTGGAGATCACCTCGCAGCTCCTGGAGGCCGGTCCCGGCGCGGCTTCCCTCCTGCTCTTCCACACCCCGCGCCCCTCGCTGCGCGCCGTCAACCTCGACGGCCGGGTGCTGTGGTCCGAGTCCGGTCACTCCATGTGGCGCCAGGACCCGGCTCTGCTGCTCCCCGTCGAGCAGGGGACGATCGTCTCCGTCGACGTGGCCGCCGACGGCAGGCTGCTCACGGCGCCGCACGAGCTGCACGCCCTGGGCGAGGGCGCGGACGTCTTCCCCGAACTGCTGCCCGACCTCGACGCGCTCCGCGCACGCTTCGCCTCGGCCGAACAGACCGACGACATCCTGGAGAACACCCGGCACCTCCTCTCCGAAACACCCGAGGACGAGGAGGACGCGGAGACCGACGAGGTCTACGAGGTCTACGAGACCTACGAGTTGACCCGGAACACTCCACAGTCCCCCGAGACCGAGACCGACCAGGTCCGCACGGTCCACCACCTCCACACGGTCCAGGAAATCCACGAGACGACCTACACGCCCGTCCGGACCACGCAGCGGCGTTCCCCGGCGCCCGTGCCGCCGGTCGGGTTCGGCGCGGTACATGTCCCCGGCCGGGCGCCGCAGTTCCCGCTCGGGGTGTTCGGCTCCGTGGTCTCCTTCGGCGGGGTCCGCTTCGACGGCGCCGATCTGCCCGGCGCCCGGCAGGCCCGCGACCTCGGCGACCTGGTCACCGCGCTGCTGCCGGCCGCGGAGCGTATCGACGCCGGTCTCCGCGGACGCCTTGAGTCCTCGGTACGCGCCCAACTCGGCGCGCACCTCGACCGGTTGGGCGCGAGCAACCTCGCGCGCCGCCTGGTCGACGGCGGCCTGACCCTCACCGTCCCCGGCGGCTCCGGGCACGCCGCGCACACCGTCCACGTCCGGCTGACCGACATCCACCGCCACCGGGCCACCCACACCGAGGCGCCGTACCGGCCGTACGGCGAAGTGAACATCGGCCCGCAGGAGGCGACGACCGACCGCTCGACGGGCAGTGCGGAGAGCGCCGGCGCCTCCCGTGGCGTCAACGCCGCCTTCAAGGTGCCGCTGACGGCCGGCGGCGCCACGGTCACCCCCAAGGCGGGCATCGGCCTGTCGTCATCCCGCTCGTACGACCAGAGCCGGAGCACCAACGCGTACACCAACCCGTCGCTCGGATACAGCGGCGAGCTGGAGCACTTCTCCTTCGCCGATACCCGGTTGGCGGTCACCACGTCAGGACCCGGCGTGGGCACGCAGGACAGGACGCGCACGACGGCCGGTGACCTTCTCGTCGCCTTCCCCGCCGAGCTGGTGGAGCCGGCCGCGAACCTGACCCGTGCGCCGTGGCAGGCCCGGCTGTCCGACACCGCGGGCGACGCGCTGCGCCGCAGGTTCACGCAGGAGGCCCTGCGGTTCTTCTCCGTCGCGCAGCAGATCGGCGGCCTCGGGCACCTCCGCGACCAGCTGGTCCGTGACTACCCGGCGGACGCCAGGCCAGGCACCGCGCTGCACGAGTTCTGGCACCACCGGCTCGGTGAGCTGAGCGTGCTCAACGACCTCGCCCGGATCCTGAACGGCGGCATGTCGCTGCCGCCGGTGCCGCTGAGCGGCGGCGGGACGCTGCACGGCGGCCTGTCGGGCCAGGTCACCGGTGTCGAGCGGATCGGTGACGCGAGCGACCTGCCCGCCGTGCTCAACCTCCGCTGGCTGGAGCTGCAGGGCGCGTCCACCAGCACCGGCGGCGGCTTCTCCGTCAATGCCGGTGCGACCACCGCCCTGGGCTCCGTCCTGCCGTCCTTCCAGTTCCCGGTGAAGCTCGACCTCGGCACGTCGACGTCGTTCGGCTCAGCGGGCGACACCGGGGGCGGTCGCTGGCACAGCGTCCGCTTCAACGGCCGGAGCGTGCCGTTCCTGATGACCGTCCGCCTGGAGGCCGGTGCGCGGCCCCTCGGCGACGCCATCGGCCGGGAGCACACCGCGAATGTGTCGGTCGTCGTGCGGGTGCCCGAGGAGCTGGCCGACGCGTTCCAGGACGCGCTGCGCCGCATCGTGGACGAGGAGCGCGCAGGCCGCGTGCCCGGCGCCCCCCTGCCGCTCACGTACGCGCCGCAGGACGGCGCCCCGGCGGCGGTGATCCCGGCCGACCTGGCGCAGCCGACCGGCAGTTCGGGCCTGTACGGACCCGTCGGCCTGTCCCACCTGACCTCGCGCGGCCACGCCACCGACGTCAGGGAACAGCTGCGTGAGCAGTTCCTGCACACCAGGACGTCCACCCGCGCTCCGGCGTGGACGGCGGCCGAGCTGGCGTCCCTCGACGCGTTCCTCGACACGCACTTCCACACGCAGTCGCTGGGCGCCCGCTTCACGGAGCTGTTCGGCGAGCGGGACGCCTCATCGGCCGCCGACGAGCAGGGACTGCACCGGACCTTCGTACGGCCGCTGGCCGACGGGGGGACGGAGACGGTCCGCTTCCGGGTGCGCGCCGAGCGGGTGCCCGTGCGGCAGGACGCGGGCATCACACCGCAGTCCGCCGTGTACCTGGAGAAGGCCGGGTTCGACCTGTGGCCCAGCGCCATGCGGGACTTCACCAACTCCGAGTCGCACGGCTCCAGGGCGGCCCTGACCGTGGGGGTGGCGACGGGCTGGGGTGACCACGCCGGCCACGAGAGCGACCTGAAGCTGTTCTCCCGCGGCCACACCGCCAAGAACGGCCTCACCTCCTACGCGTACCTCCTGTCAGGACTCAACTACTCCGGTGCGGCACACCAGTTGACCTACCGGGTCCGCCTGCACACGTCCGTCACGGTGCGGCAGGTACCGGCGCCGGGACCGGCCGGCACCGTGCACCGGATCGCGCGTGCGCTGACGCATGCGGCGCCGGGCGCCACGGACAGCGGGACCGACGCACTCCCGCGGGTGATCGAGGCCGAGGCGCGCTGGCTGGTCCCGGTCCCCGCGCCGGCCGCGGCGGCGCAGACGCCGCACACCGACGCGCCGACGACGTCCGGCGGCCCGGTCACCCTCACCCAGCACGACCGGGTGCTCGGCGTGGCCGGTACCGCCGCGGTCCGCCGGCGCGCCCTGGAGCTGCTGACGGCGTACGGCGTGCCGGACCACCAGGCGCGTGCCCACCTCGAAACGGCGCTCACCCACGACCAGTTGGTGGCGGCGCTGCACACCGGTGCCGGTTCGGCCGCCACACAGGTGGTCCTGGACGGCCTCCTCAGCAACCGCAGGGTCCGGCTGATCTTCCGGGCGGAGATCACCGACGTGGTGGAATCCGAGGAGACCATCGCGCTGTCCACGATGGACCTCGCCGAGTACTCGGCGGGCTTCTCCGGCGTCGACAGCGTCACCACCAACCACCTCAACCACACACACTCCGCCACCTTCAGCGGCGGCTCAGGTGAGCTGACGGGCGGGGCGGGGTACGAGCGGTCGTACTCCCCGGGCAAGGGCCGCAGCGTCGCGGAGATCACCAACGTCTCCCCCGGCAGGTTCGTCCTGCGCGACGCGCTCCCGCACCGTTCCCGGGTGGGCCGGGTGGTGTGGCATCTGACGGTCCAGGCCAAGAACGTCAACCAGCTCGGCGACTGGTCGCCGGCCGAGCGCACGGTGCAGGTGAACGTCCCGCAGGGCCTCACCTTCCTGAGCCCGCAGTGGCCCGGCCTCACCCCCGCGCAGGCGGCGGAGGTCCCCGCCACGCTCCCGGTCGCCACGCTGCCCCACGCGTCGGTCAGCGAGCGCTTCCTGCCGCCGTCCGACGCGGCGGCAGCGGCGGCCGGGCACAACCTGGAGAGCCCGGCCACCCTCACCGAAATGATCATGACCGAGGTCGGGAACCTCCTCGGCACCCACGCCAGGGGCGCCCTGGACTCCCAGTGGACGGCGCACACCCCCGGCACGGCCCTGCCAGGCACCCTGGACACCGTCCTCACCCCGCGCACCCTGCACGCGATGACCGACGCGATGACCGGCGCCGGCATGGTGCTGCACACCACCGTGCCGGGCCCCGGTCACACCACCCATCTCCAGCTGGTGTTCCGCCTCGACCGCGACCCGGAAGGCCACGGCGCGCGGTTCACCCGGCGGCTCACACCGGGCACCGTCAGCCGGTACACCCAGTGGAACACCCGCAAGGAGTCCGGAGTCAGCCACTCCACGGCGACGGGCGACGCGTTCACCGGCCTGTTCTCCGGCGGCTCGGCGGCGTACAGCCGCTCGACGAGCAGCTCACAGAGCCTCAGCGAGAGCGTGCTGACCCGCCGTCACGACGGGTACACCCTCTCGGGCACGCTGGCCACCTTCCGGCTGGACGGAGTGCTGGAGATCAGCCTCCGCCAATCCGTGGTGCCGTCCCGGGGCGTCAACACCGTCAGCCTCGACCTGGCCCGGCAGGCCACCCGCGTCTTCCAGGCCATGAGCCGGGGCACCACTCCCAGGCGGCGGATCCCGCTGCGCGAAGAGATCACCGTCCCGCTGTCCGAACTCCAGGGCCGCAGGCCCGCGCAGCGGACCCGGCCGCTCACGGCGGAACGGCTGTCCGCGGCGCGCGCGAACCCCGCGCTCGAAGACGCCGGACGGTTCTCGATCGCCGCATCCGAACTGGCCCGCAAGGCCGTGAGCGTGGTCTTCAACCCGGCTGCGGTACGGCAGTTGTTCGAGCAGGTGGTCACGGCGCTGAAGGGCTACGGCGCTGAGCCCGGCGATCTGGTCCGCGACGGCCAGTTCTCGCAGGACGGCTTCCACCGCTACTTCGACCCGCACGTCCTCACCCGCCATGTGCTGCTCCACGGACTCGGCAGCGCACCGGCCGCCGTCGGCCCGGCCCTGCGGAGCCTCGGCGGCCCCTTCACCGACACCACAGGCGTGCTCGGCGTCGCCGTGCTCCCCGCCGCTGAGGCCCGGTCGCTCGGCTGGCGCCCCGGCACGTCGGAGCGCAGCGACTACGGCTCCCAGAACAACGGGATGACGCTCGGCACGGGCCAGGGGCAGGGCATATCGGCGGGCTGGGGCCACCAGGCCCCGGTCGGCAACGTGAACGGCGGAGTGTCGTTCGACCGCTCCGCCGGCCAGTCCCTCAGCAGCTCAGGCTGGGCGATGAGCCGGGTCGACGGCGCGGCACAGACCACGCTCTGGCACGCCCACGACTTCACGGACGCCTACGTCAAGGTGGAGGTCAAGGGCGCCAACGCGCGCGGCGGGGCCCGCTACGGCGGCGCGACGCTGAGCACCGTCTTCCGCGTGGCGGACCTGCTGGCCGTCCGGTACTCGCCGGAGGCGGCCCTGCTGGGCCTCGGCGGCGCACCGGCCACCGCCATCCACACACCGTCCGGCCGCTTCGTACCGCCGAGGACGGCGGAGGGGCGCCACGACCCGCTGCTCACCGACCTGGCCCGCGCCCAGCGCATCCCGGCCACGGATGGCGTCCTCCTGTGGCGCGTCCTGGCCGCCGCCGATGGCACCGTCATCGCCTACGGCGATGAGCTGACGCACGAGCGGTTCGCAGCGCGCTACGTCCGCCCCGAACTCGCCGGGAACCCGGCCACCACGGCGTACACCCTGACCTGGGGCCGGCCCGACGCGGACGGCTATGTGCACCTCACCGCGCAGGCCCCGGCGGCCGTCGAGGTGACGGCCGTCACCGAGCACGGGCACCAGCTCGGCCAAGGGGAGAGCTCCGCCTCCGTCCCGAAGGACCAGGAGACCCAGGAGACCTGGGAGATCCAGGAGGACGAGGAGACCCGGGAGACCCGGGAGGACCAGGAGACCCAGGAGGACCGGGAACAGCAGTCGCACGCCAACAGCGCGGACACGACCGGCAAGGCCACGGTCCTGCGCCTGGTCGGTAACGACGACGGCACCGCCTCCACGACCGACGTCCTCGACGGGCCCAAGGAGACCGAAGAGACCATCGAGGTCCAGGAGACCGAGGAGACCACCGACGTCCTCGCCTCGGTGTCCGCCCCGCACCCGCGGGTGCCGAACGGCTTCGCCGAGACGGCGCGTTCCTTCCCGCTGGGCACGTTCGGGACCGTGGTCTCCCTCGGCGGCGTCCGCTTCGACGGCCTGGAGCTGCCGGAGGAACCGGCGCACACGGACGCCGGACGGGGCGACCGCTCCGGCGCCTCCCGGCACACCGAGGAAGCGGCGGCCGGGACGATCGACCCGGACAGCGGCATCGCCGACGTCATCGCCGGTCTGGTGCCGGAGAACCTCCGGGACGCCACCCGCGCGGAGGTCGGCCGCCTGCTGACCGCGCTGAGCCCCGGCACCTTCGCGCGGCGGCTGCTCGACGGCGGGCTGACACTGCGCGAGGCCGGCACGTCCCGGGCGTCCACCGTCCGGATCCAGCTCACCGGCGTCGACCGGGACCGGGCGACGGCGCTCGCACCGCAGTACCGGCCGCACGGCGAACGGAACATCGGCCTCCAGGAAGCCGGTTCCAGCCGCGGCACCTCCGCCTCCACGGGCCTGACCGCCACGCGCGGCCTCAGTGCCGGTGACGCGGGCTCGCTCGGCTCCCTCGCGGGGGGCGCCCTCGCCCTCGGCCCCAAGGCCGGCGTCGGCGCGACGTCGACCCGCAGTGCGGGCAGCAGCAGGACCGACCTGGTGTACGCCAACCCGTCACTGGGCCTCGACGGCCGGCTGACGCACTTCTCGTTCCCCGACGTCCAGCTCACCGTCACCACCACACCGCGGCACGGCACGGCGGAGCCCCGCACGGCGCGCGGCGACCTCGTCGTGGCCTTCCCGAGCGAACTGGTCACGCTGGCGGCTAACACCCCCGCCGTTCCCTGGAGCACCGCGCCGCTGCCCGCCGGGGTGCCGGATTCCGCGTACGTCCTGCTCACCGAGCAGGCCCTGCGCTTCCCGATGGTGCCCCAGCAGGTCGGTGACCTCGGAGGGCTCCACCGCCAGCTGTTCGACGCGCACCTGGACGCCCGCGCCGGCTCCGCCCTGCACGAGTATCTGCACAGCCGCCTGGGCGAGCTGAACGTCATGACGGACCTCACCCGGATCCTCGGCGGGGAGACGCAGCTGCCGCCGGTTGGCACGGGCGACGGCGCGGTCCTGCTCTTCTCGCTCCGGGGCCTGATCGTCGCGGCCCGGCAGGCGGGCGACCCCACGGCCGTCCCCACGAACCACAACACCCGCAGGCTCGGCCTGCACGGCGCCAACACCGGTGTCGGCAGCGGCCGTTCGCTGAGCGTCGGGATGTCCCTGGCGCCCGGCGCCGACCTGGCGCCGTTCTCGGGGAAGGCATCGCCGCTCACCTTCAGCGCGAGCACCGCCACGGGCTCAGGATCCGCCTACGAGATCGGCGGCGGCCGGTGGCAGACGCTGCGCTTCGGCGACACCAGCGTGCCGTTCCTGCTCACCGTCCGCCTCGACGTCAGCTCCCGCCGCCTCGGCCACCCCGCCCCTGCGCCGCACAGCGGGCACGTCTCCGTCGTGGTCCGGGTGCCGGCCGCACACGCCGACGCCTTCCGTACGGCGCTCGCATGGGCGGTCCGCGAGGCGACGGAGCGTCAGGCCAACCCCGCGCACACCCCGGCGGCCGACCCGTTCGCGCAGCAGCATGACACCGTCGCACAGGAGGAGTCGGCCGCCGTTCCCGCGCCGCCACGGGAACTGTCGACGCCGACCGGGCCCACCGGCCTGTTCGCCCCCGCCGGGCTCTCCGGCGCGTCGGCCGTGCGCGGTGAGCTGGTCCAGGCGCTGAACCAGGCCGAGCGGCGGACCGGGATCGGGACCTGGAGCCCCGTCGAGCTGGTGGCCAGGTCCGGTTTCCTGGACGCCCACTTCCACCCCGAGTCGCTGACCTATCAGATGGCGGAGTTGTTCTCGCCCGTCGGCGTCTCGCACACGATGACCCGTCAACTCCCCGACAACGTAAGGGAAGTGATCGTTTTCACGGTGCACGCCGAGCGGGTGCCCGTGGCGCGGTCCACCGGGCAGGTCACGCCGGTGGCCGCCCGGGTGCTGCCGCACACCGGGTTCGACCACTGGCCCGCCGCCATGCGCGACACCGCCAACTCCGATACGTACAGCGCCACCTTCGGGCTGAGCAGCAGCGTCTCCGCGGGCCTCGGCACCACCGCCGCCGTCGGGTACACACCGGGCTTCTCGATGGCGTACACCGGCGGCCGGCAGCACGCGAACGCGTACT
This sequence comes from Streptomyces sp. NPDC048644, assembly GCF_043199105.1. NCBI lineage: Bacteria > Bacillati > Actinomycetota > Actinomycetes > Kitasatosporales > Streptomycetaceae > Streptomyces > Streptomyces sp. NPDC048644. The sequence continues at coordinate 68,305 of NZ_JBICVO010000014.1, read as the reverse complement.
ACACGTACCAGATCCACGGCTACGCGCGGCCCGCGTCCGCGGAGAACGAGAACGCGCTCTACACCTACCGGGTGCGGCTGCGGCCGTCCGTCACCGTCCACCGCCTCGCGCCGCAGGGCGTGGTCGGCAAGGCCGAGAAGGCGCTGCTCGACACCTGGACCGCGTGGCACGGCGCGCAGCCGCCGGTGACGACGGTGCGGCACACCTCCCCCGGCCGGCAACTGGACGGTGAGGCACGGTGGCTGGCGCCCGTCTGGCCGCAGGAAGAACAGGGGCAGACACCCGCGCCGGTGCCGAACGCCGACGGCGCGCTCACCCAGCGGGACCGGGTGATCGACGTGCAGGGGATCACGCAGGTACGGGAGCGCGTGGTCGAGGTGCTGACGGAGCTGGGCGTCCCGGAGGCGGTCGCCGTCCTCCAGGCGCAGGCGATGGTCACCTTCGACCAGCTCATCGCGGCGCTGCACAGCGCGTCCGACGCGGCGCCCGGACAGCTCGTCCTCGACGGGACGTTCACCGACCGGCGGATCCGTCTGGTCCTCCAGGCGCGGATCGACGAGGTCGCGCTCAGCCGCCCCGGCACCCTCCCGCTCCACACGATGGACCTCAACGAGTACTCGGCCGGGTTCACCGGCAACCGGTCCTTCACCACCGGCAACTTCTTTCGCAACCACAGCAACTCCGTGGGGCTCAGCGGCGGTTCGGGCATCGAGCAGGGCGGCGTATCCCTCACCCACGCGGCGTCGGACAGCCGCGGTCGCAGCGTCTCGCGGATCCTGAACGTCAATCCGGGCAGCTTCAGCGTCCGCACCGACGTGCCGCACTCCCTGCACACCGGGCGCATCACCTGGACGGTCACCGCGCTCGGCGAGGACGTCAACCAGCTGGGCACCTGGACGCGGAAGAAGCCCGCGCCGCGGCCCGCCGTGATCGAGGACGGCGTCCGCTTCCTGCGCCCGCAGCCCGTGGCCGCCACCGCCCTGACCGGCGCCACCGCGGTCACCGTTCCGCCGCAACTGCCGGTGCACACACTGCCGTTGACCACCGTCACCGAGCGGCTGCTGCCGGCCGACGGCACCGACGGCACGCTGTCCCGGCAGATCATGCGGGCCGTCAACACACTGCTGGGCCGTGACGCGCGCGGCAGCGGCGACGCCCTGTGGCGTCTTGAGGTTCCCGGCACCGCCCTGACCGGCACGCTGGACATGCTGCTCGCGCCTGGCTCCCTGGTGGCCATGACCGACGCCCTGCGGGGAGCCGGTGTGGTCCTGCACGCGCTGTCGTCCGGCGGGCCCGGGTTCCGCTCGCACACCCGGATCGTGCTCCGTCTGAACCGCGGACACCGCCCGGAGCACCCCGGCACCCGCACGGCCGCCGAGCACACCGGCGAGGTCGCCGACGGCGTCCTCAGCAAGTACACCCAGTCCAACTTCCGTACGGAGGAAGGACGGACGAAGAAGAAGGGCACCGGCACCACGTTCGGCGCCACCGCATCCGCGGCGTCGCCGTCCTTCACCCGCTCCCGTTCACAGGCGCAGTCCGCGGCGAACAGCTCGATGGCCCGCCGCCATGACGGCTTCACCCTCAGCGGACCGCTGGCCGGCTTCGCCGTGCGGGGCACGCTGGAGATCTCCGTCCAGCAGACCGTGCGGATCTCGCCCGCCGGGGCTGTCCTCAGCCTCGGTCTGGGCCGGCCGGCGGCCAGGGCGCTCCAGCCCGAGCGCCGCACCCCGGCACCCGTGTACGTTCCGCTGACCGAAGAGGTGCTGGTCGCGGTCTCCGAGCTGGCGGACAGCGCCGACGAGGCATCGGCCGCGCCGCAGGACGGCAGGATCGAGGCCCCGGAACTCCGCGTGGCGAGGCGTGTGCCCGGCATGCCCGCGCTCCGGACCGACCACGGCATCGACGCCGATGACCTGGCCAGGAAGGCGGCGCTTGTCCAGCTCAGCCCGGAGGCCGTCCGCACGCTGTTCGAGGCGCTGCACGACGATCTGCTGCGGTTCGGCGGCGCGATGAACGACCTCGCCGGACGCGGCCGGCTCGCACAGGACACCCTGCGCAAGCTGATCGACCCCCACGTCCTGGCCCGGCACCTGGTCCAGCACGGCCTGACCGATGCCCTCGGCGAGCTGCAGGCCGACCTGCTGACGGTGGATCAGGTCATGGCGGACACGCACGGCACCGTGCACCTCGCGATCGTCCCGGCCGGGCCGGGCCCCTTCCTGGCCGCCCGGCCCGGCACCGGCGAACGCAGCGACTACGGCTCGCAGAACACCAGCTTCTCCACCACCGATGGCCGCAGCAACACCACGGACACCTCCGCCGCCCATGCCCACCCCCTGGCCGGCTCCGCGACGGGCTCGGCGAGCGGCGGACTGTCCGCCGGCCAGTCCACGAGCCTGACCCACGGCACCAGCGGCTGGGCCATGAACCGTGTCGAGGGCACGGCGACGGACACCTTCTGGAACGTGCACGGCCTCACCGACGCGTACGTCCGGGTCGTGGTCCGCACCCGAAGCGTCACGAGCGGCATCAGCTGGAGCAGCGACGTCTTCGACGCCACCTTCCTCGTCCGCGACCTGCTGGCCGTGAGCCTGTCCCCTGAGGGGACGCTGCTCGACCTCGGCAACGCCGGTGCGCGGGCGATCCGTACGCCGTCCGGCTGGTACGTGCCGCCGCGCCCCGCGCGCGACCGGCGCGATCCGCTGCTCCTCGACCTGCGGCGCGCACAGCAGGTCGCAGCGCCGGAGAGCGGGCTGATCTGGCAGGTCACGACGGGCCCCGATGACACCGTCACGGCCTTCGGCGAACACCTGACCCGCGCGGAGTTCACGGACCGCTACATCCGCCCGGAGCTGGACCGCAGCCCGGCCACCCGCGGACACCGGCTCACCTGGGCCCCGGCCGCCGACGGCCTCGTGCGGATCACGGCCGCCCCGGTGACGGCGGAAGGACGGGAGGAACGGGAGGAACGGGAAGAGCGGGAAGAGCGGGAAGAGCGACAGGACCGGGACCAGGGCCAGGACCGGAACCGGGGCGCCCTCGCGCAGCAGGAGCAGGAACGGGAACAGGAACAGGACACCTCCACGCGGGAGCGGGAGCAGCAGGCCGCCGCTGCGGAGCGGGACGCCCGGCGCCTGGCGTGGGCCGCGCTCCGGGTGGACGGGGAGCAGACGGCCACCCTGGAGCGGTCCGGTCTTGAGCCCCGGCGCATCAACGCCGACGGCGACTGCTTCTTCCACGCCGTGGTCGGAACGCTCCGCGCCCACGGGCAGGACCCCCTTCTGCTCGGCATCGAATCGCCGGACGACATACGGGCCCTGCGCGCCACCCTCGTGCCCCGGCTCCGCACGCTGCTCAACAGCGCGGACCCGGATTTCTGGTACCAGGTCCTGCCGCCGCTGGCCGAAGCCTTCCGGATCGGGGAAGGGGACTCCCCGCAGTACCTCGCCCACGCGGGTCAGGTCCGGCGGATCCGGGCGCACGTCGCGGAGCGGTCGGAGCCGGTGGCGCGGCTGCTGGCGGAGCCCCTCGACATCGCCGCCTGGCGCGAGGTGCTCAGCGCCACCGGGATCGCCGAGCAGATCGTCGCTGACGTCGCGACGCCTGGCCGCTACAACGGCATCGGCGGCGACCTCGTCCCGTTGCTGTTCTCCCAGGTGTACCCGGGGATCCGGTTGTCGGTGCTGAACCTGCGCAGCACCACGTGGCAGACGCTCACCGACCACGGCCACCCGGTCCGCCTGGTCCGGGTCCTGACCGCGTCCGGGCAGGAGCACTACCACGCCACCGCCCCGGTCGCCGCGACGACCACCTCGACGACCACCACCGACGGGCCGGCCCCGAAGGCCGTCCACGCGCCGCGCCACGCCCCCGAGAAGACGGACGCGAGGACGGAGGCGGAGACGGACGCGCGGACGGAGACCACGTCAGCTCCGCGGCTGCCGGCCCCGCCCGCCCGGCTGGCCGACGGCCGGATCGGCGCGAGCGACCACGTGCACGTCCTCGGGGACCACGAGGAAGCCCTCGTCGACCAGTTGATGCCCGCCCTGCGCCGGACGTTCGGCAGCGAGGCAGCCGAGGAGGCGCGTCTGCAGTTCCTCGACCACCTGGGCACGGAGGAGATCAAGCCGTGGCTGTCCGGCCTGAGCCGCGGCGGTACGCGCTGGGTGCCGGTCGATGTGCCGGGCTGGGCCGGTGAGATCGAGGTCGGTGCGCTGCTGCGCGACGCGGTGACGGCCGAGGTCCTGCCCAAGGTCGAGTTCGAGAGCGGCGCGGAGTCCGCCGCGGGCACAGGACACATGGCCGAGCGGACCCGCCACCTCACCTACGGTGCCGCGCTGCGCGTGACGTTCCCCTACGGGCGGGCCGACCTTTCGGCGACCGCACAGCACCAGAAGTCCGGCGGCGGCGGCACCGAGCAGCTGGACCGGATGACCGCGCGGGCCAAGACCGCGTCCGAGGCGCTGCGGGTACGGGCCGTCGCCGACTTCACGCTCGACTTCTCCGGCGTGTACGCCACCACAGGCAAGGGCGGCCGGGTGCTGCCCCTCCAGGATCCGCGGCCGGGTGTCTCCTCGTCCGGCCCGCACCGGCTCACCGTCTCCCTGCCCGCGGAGCTGCTGATCCCCGCGTGGGAGTCGGCCGACCACACCGGCGGCCCCGACGTCCACCGGCTGCCTCCCGCCCGCGTACGGGAACTGCTCGCCATCGGCTCCACCGACGTGGTCCTGGACGTCTACGCCACCGGCCTCGACGGAAAGCGGCTCCGGGGTGTGGCGGACCTGCTCACGCAGCGGCTCGCCGGTGGCCGGTCGGTCGACGACCTCGGCCGCGCGGAGTTCGGCGACACCTGGCCGCAGGTGCGCAGGCAGCTGCTCGCCCGGATCGATTTCGGGCTGCTGCACGAGCAGTTCACCGCGACGATGAACGGAGAGCCGCTGGAGATCGACCTGCCGGACGGCCTGGGCTCGGTGCTGTTCTCCACCGAGGTCGCGTCGATGCGGCACGTGCACGACACCGCGGTGACGGAGTTCACCGTCGGTACCGACGTGACCCGCACGGTCAACCAGGTGGCATCGGCGGGCTTCAGCACCTCGTACACGGGTGGCGGCCAGATCGCACCGTTCGGCGTGCTGCCGCTCAAGGGCGCAGCCCAGCGCCGGGAGCAGTACGGCAGCGACGGCGTCACCATCGAGTCGCGCTCCGCCCGTACCGGCACGGCCGTCAAGAACAAGACACCGGGTTCGGTCTTCGACGGTGTAGCCCTCGTGCGCGTCGCCTTCGTCCGCCCGGACAGCGACCGGACGGCGCTGCCCACGGCCTGTACCACCGTCGGGTTCCGTTCGCTGTCCGAGACCGCGGAGACCGAACAGGCCGACGAGGCCACGGTCTTCACGGCGCCCTGGGTGCGGAAGCTGACGGAAGCCGCCGGGAGGGGGCAGGAGGCGCCGGCCCCTGAGCGGCTGCCGCGGCGCCTTTCGCCGCCGGAGTTCTCCGGCGGCGAGACCCGCTACCGGCCGCCGTTCTCGGTGTGGAACACCGCGCCTGGCCGCGGCGGCCTGCCGGACGCGTCCGTCGTCCTCGACGTGTTCCCCGGCGGCGGCTTCGACCTCTTCCCGGAGCACACCCGCCCCGGCGAGAGCCCCGGCGCGCAGGCGACGTGGATCCGTCAGCGGATCGACGCCATCGGCGCCTCGGTCTTCACGAAGGAGGAGTGGCAGCGCCTCGGCGCGCACTACCGCAGCAGCTTCCGCCGCGAGCACTTCGCGGCGGGGATCGGCGGCCTGACCCGCGGCGGCAGGCTGACCAGTGCGCCGCTGGGCAGCGCCGCGGGCAAGGAACTCACCACGTTCTCGGCTCGGGCCACCCTCCAGTCGCTGCGGTATCTGAGGACGATCGACACCGCCGACCTGAACGTCATCGGCGAGACCGGCAGCGGCAACGCGCTGCGCAACCTGGTCTGGCGCGAGGGCGGTTGGCAGGCGCTCGGCGGCGCCGACGCCACCCTGCCGAAGGACGGCTACCTCCAGCCGACGGGCGGCCTCGGCAGGAGCACCCGCACCCGTACCGGCACCCGCGCCGCCGAACAGGCCAAGAGCCTCGCCAACGCCAGGTACCGGGAGCCGATGGTGGTGTTCGCCGCCGAGGCGACCGTCGGTTTCGACGTCACCGATGAGAACGGGCGGCGGATCCCGACGCCGGCCACGGCGCAGACCGCCGTCCTCCCCTTCGTCGTGGCGATCCCGGAGTCGCTGTGCACGCCGCACACCGACGGCACCCACGTCTTCACCCGCCAACGGCAGCACGCGGCGGGCGGACTCCGGGCGCGGAAGGCCGCCAGGGAGACCGCGCCGCAGACCCCGGCGGTACGGCCGCCGCTCCGCGTCACCGGACAGCGCCGCCTCGCGCCGGGCGACCACGTGCTGAGTCTCGGCAACGGCCGGTGGCCGCTGACGGCGCTCCGCGACGAGTTGGCGGCGCTCTTCGGGGCGCACTGGCCGGCGGCCGAGTCCCAGCTGGCGGTCTTCCTTGACCCGCAGGCGCTGCGGCCCCGCATCCCCCAACTCAGCCGGAACCCGGAGGCGTTGGGGACGGTCACGGTGCAGGCCGGCGGCATCGTCGCCGAGGTGTCGCTGAACCGGCTCACGGTCCACGGCATGCGGCACCTGCGGACCGTGCCCGGGTTCGAGTCGGAGACCGGCACCGAGCGGACCGGAACCACCGGTGCGATGCGGGACCGGCGCGAGCGCACCCAGCTCATCGGTGACGTGGCCGGCAAACTCCCGGCCGTGGCCACGCTGCGGTACACCCACACCCGCAACTCCGACACCACCACGGGGCACGCCGTGGACACCGGCGGCGCCTCGGTGGCCAAGGGCAAGACCGTCGAGTCCCACGAACTGTTCGACGGGACGCTCTCGTTCCGCTTCGACCTCACGGTGACGCGGCCCGAGCCGTCCGTACCGGAACAGCTGGCGGCCGGACTCCTGACGGCCGGTCCCGTGGCACCCGGTACCCGGACCACGACGACGACGCTGACGGCAGGCGCCGACGTCTCCGCGGTCTTCGCCTTCCCGTCCCGCGAGGCCCTCACCGGCGACGGGCGCTCCCCCGTCCCCCACAGCGAGGTGCCCGAACGGATCATCCGTACCCGCCGCCTCGGGGACAGTGACATCGTCCGGCACGTCACGCTGCCGGACTCCGCGACGGACATGTACACACTGCTCGGCGCCCTGGACGACCGCGGCCGGCGGGTCTTCGGCTCGTCGCGGCGCTGGCAGCGGGCCAAGGAGGACCTGGCAGCCGCGCTGCCCACCGACCGGATCACGCAGAACCTGCGCGACATGTCGGCGGACCAGCCGCTGATCATCGACGTCCACGGCGGCATCGTGCTCGTCACCGCCGCCGTGGAGGAGATGACGCCCGGCGTACGGGCCGGCGTCACGGAGTTCACCGTCGGCGCCGAGCGGACCTTCGGTGAGGGCGGCACCGACGGGGTGTCCGCGCTCGCCGGCGGTTCGTCCACGGGCCACAACCTGGCATTCACCGGCAGCGGCCGGATCGCGCCCGGCGTCAACCTGGTGGGCGGCGTCAACGTCACCACGGTGACCGGCGACGACACGGTGTCGATCACCGGGACCACCGGCAAGACCGCCAGGACCACCAAGAGCAAGGTCCCTTCGGCGCTGCACCACGGCCGGATCCTGCTCCGCTTCGACATGCAGGCGACGGACAACGGCGCCCACCACGCGGTGCTCCGCGCGCTGTACCGCAGCGGGGCCCGCACGGTGCAGGAGGCGCTCGGCAGCCTCCAGACCAGGCGTGACCGGCTGTCGGCGGGCCAGGCGGCAACCACCGGCGCCGCGACGCGACGTGCGGGGGTCGCGGGCATCCTGCGGCAGTGGCGCGCGAACGAGCGGTCCCGGCTGCTGAGGGCCGCCGAGGAGTGGCGCACCCGGCTGACGCCGCTCCAGGCGTCGCTGACCCGGAAGGGAGCCGGCCGCTCGATCGGCACCGTGCCCGTCGGCTTCGCCGTACTGGTGGAGGACGTCGCACCGGACGCGGACCGGCCGCCCGCGCCGGCGCGGCCCACCGACGCATGGGTGATCCGCAGCCTCGACTCCATCGGCGGACTGCACCAGATGCTGTCGGCCGGCGCCGTCCAGCACCTCGGCACGGCGCGGTGGAACACCAGGCCGGGGAGCAGCAGCCGGACCTGGAAGCAGCAGGCGGAGTACGCCTTCAACCGCGAAACGCTCAAGGCGTGGCTGGTGCACATGGCGACCGCGCGGGTACCGGAGAACGGCTATCTGCCGCCCGGCACCTCGCTCGGCTTCGACCTGTGGACGGAGCCCGGCGGGCAACTGCGGGTCACGGCCACCGTCGACCTGCCGCACGAGCTGGAACTGGTCCGGGTCGACAAGGCGGCCGAGGCCACACGCACCGGCGAGGCCGGGCACCGCTACGGCGCCGCCCAGCACGACACCGAGCAGCATTCCGGCCGGGTGCAGTTGGGCGTCGAGGGCGGCGTGACGGGCACGTCCAAGGCGCGGGGCAGCGTCTCCGTCGGCGGCGGCAGCCAGTCACGGGACGGCGGCACCCTGATCGAGAACGGCCGCGTGGTCACCGGCACCAAGACGCCGAGGCCGCACGAGATCCGCACCGGTCAGGTACGGGTGACGTTCCGGTACTACCGCGGTCAGGAACTCCTGGGCAGGGTCCAGGGCATGACACCGGTAACGGTCGGCATCCCGGTGCAGCCGGCCACCGAGCCGGTCACCGAGCCGTCCGTCGAACGGTCCACCGGACCGGCTCGGCCGAAGGACGCGTCGACGACGGAGGACGCTCCGGCACAGCGGGAGACGCAACGGGAGACGCAAAAGGATGCGTCCACCTCACAGGACCAGCCGCGGACCGTCACGGTGCGGCAGCCGTCGGCGCTCACCACGCCGCCCGTGGACACGTTCCTGAAGAGCCTGCCGACGGCCACCACGGCGGCGCCGTCGCAGGTGGCCGCGGCGCAGCCGTCACGGTCGGCCCCGGTGCAGCAGCCGTCACGATCGGCCCCGCTGCCGCAGGCCCCGCTGCCGCTCGCCAACCTGGGCACCGCGCCGCAGCACCCCGCCGCCGCCTCCCGGGCGGTCACCGAGCCGGCCGCCCCCGCTCCCCTGGTTCCGCTCGTCGTCGACCAGGAGCTGGTCCGGGGACGCCTCCAGGTGACCCGGTGGGAGCCCTCCTCCGCACCGGAGCGGTCCGGCGCGGCCATCGGCCAGATCCGCTACCGGATGGGCACCCTGGATTCCGGAAGTCTCCCTGCTCAGGACCCCGTTCTGGAGCTGGCAGGGGCGGCGGGCGGCGGGCAGCCGCCGCGGGTCCTGCACCTGAGCGGGGCGATGTTCCGGGACGACCCCGACGACGCCCGGCAGATCGTCGCGGCACTGCTGCGGCGAGCCGCGACGCTCGCCGAGGGCGGCCGTATCGACCCGGGGGCCGAGCTGGTGCTCGTGGAGACCAACGGGGCCGTACTGACGCCCGAGATGCTCGGCGTCTTCGGCTTCGAGCGGCTGGGTGACGGCGGGCTGTGGCACCTCAGGACCGACGGTTTGATCGCGGGGATGAGCCGTCGGCCCAAGCCGGACGGCCTGATCGTCGACAACTGCGAGTCGACGCGGTAGCCGACGGACCGGGGCGCTCCGGATCGAGCGCCCCGATGCCGGCCGACGGCTCCGCCGCACCCAGGGGCGAGATCCCCGAAGAGGGACATGCGCACGCGCCGGGCCGGACAGGAGGATGGCCGAGGACCGGCTGCCGCCCCCGCTCTCGATGCCCGGCGGCCGTCGGCACACCGCCCGCCGGAGCGCCCGCCGGTCCGTCAGGTCAGTCGTACGCCGCCCGGCCCGCGCCCACCCCACACCGCACGAGGAGCACCACCCATGTCCGACAGCCCGTCATTCGACATCAACGCCCTCACCGCGCGCATGCACGACCTTCAGGGGCGCCTGGCCGGCCTGGGCGGGATGAAGGACAGCGAGATGACCGGCCACGCGGGCGGCGGTCTGGTCACCGCGAAGGTGAACCCCGACGGGATCCTGACCTCGCTGCGCGTGGACCCGTCGGTCATCGACCCGGACGACCCGCAGACGCTGGAGGACCTGGTCATCGCGGCCGTCAGCTCGGCTCAGTCGACCCTCCGGGAGATGCGGGCGAAGCAGGTCGGCGACTTCACCGAAAGCATGCTGGGCCTGACGGAGGGCCTGCGCGAAGAGAACAAGCAGCAGCAGAACGCCCGGACCACCGACCCGCTCGGCGCCCTCAAAACCCTCGCCGACCACGGCGTCACCCCTCCCCCCTCCTCCACCAAGGACGGCCCCGCACCGCGCTGACCTGCCGGGCCGCCGGTTACGGAATTCGCCTCTCCGCGTGCACGGCGGCCCCTCCTCGCGCGATGCTCCAACGCCCTGCGGGGCTAAGCCAGGTCGCTGTATTTCTGCAGGTTCCCGATTTCGGAGTCGCACGGCCAGCTGCAGAAACTGATGTCCTGGAAGAACGGCGTGCCGTCGTCGGCCCGGTAGGGCGAGCGGGGGTGGTTGAGGTGGACGATCGGGTCCGCGTGGCGGTCCAGGGTTCCGTAACGGTCCACCCGCCACTCGAAATCCTGGTCCTCGCCGCCCCACCCCTCGAATCTCTCGTCCATGCCGCCTATACGGCGGAAAAGGCCGTTACGCAGCCAGATGCAGCCGCCGGGCGGGCGGCGCATGTACACCCCGCGCATCAGGTCGTGGTTCACCGATGAACCGTGTTCGATACTGCGGGCGTGTATCGCCATCTCACTGCTCTTCTCGTCCAGGAAAAGCATGTCCTGGAACGGCCAGTGCGCCTGGGTACCCGGAACGTCGAACCGTTCCAGGGCCCGTGCCACGAAATCGGCGTCCACCAGGATGTCGGCGTCGAGAACGCAGATGGCTTCCGCTTCGGCGGCGCCTTGTACCACGCCGACGTTCACGGCCCATGCCTTGTTGAACCGGTCGGTGGCGGGGGCGAAAATATAGGTGTCGCAGGCGGGGGCGACCACGCTCTTCCAGCGTGGTTCACTGTCGGCTTCCACCACGATGGTCCGGTACCGGTGGCGGGCACAGGTCTGTAAGTCGAGGGCACGCAATACTGCCAGGAGATTCCGTATACGGGCCGACTGCGGATCGCGCCCGCGGAAAGGGATGACGACTGCCGCTTCGAAAGGCCCGGTCGCCGGCTGCCGGGTCTGCTGCATTCCCCTCAGTTCGTCCAGCGCCGCGCCCTTCGAGTGGGTCTGCCAGTCGGAGCCGACATGAACTCTGAGTCTCGACACGCGTTCCGCAGCCCAGGCGGCTTCGGCGAGCCGGGCGGGCAGGGAATTCGGCTCGACGGCCAGGGATTCTTGGACGCAGTGTTGCAAGTGGTGGTGGTACGTGCCGTTTTCGGGGTGCTCCAGCAGTTGAACGGTGGCCTCGCTCAGCGGCGTGCCCTGCGGGCTCAGCAGGGCGTCGACCACCGCACGGTGCGCGGATTCGGACCAGTTCCAGTAATCCGGCGCGGTCGTCTGGGCGAACGGGTCGACGGAAAGCACCACGCTGCTGGCAACGGCGGCGGCGAAATCCTCGCGGTCACGGGTGATCGGGTACGTCCGGCTGAATTCCTGATACGACGTCAAGGTGCGAACTCCCAGTTCTCCTCGCGTGTTCACGCGGTGCTGATCGCGCGGTCGGGTACGCGTTCTGTGGTGATCGGCCAGGGGACGTCGGCCAGGTCGGCCAGAATCAGGTCCGCGCCGACCAGGGCACCGGCAGGCTGCGTGGTGGTCAGCCCGACGCAGAAGGCACCCGCGCGTTTCGCCGCGAGAATTCCGGCCGGTGCGTCCTCGAACACCACCGTCATCCCGGGTGCCGTGCGCAGGGCCGAGCAGGCGGCCAAGTAGCCCTCCGGATCGGGTTTTCCCCGGGTGACGTCGTCGGCGGTGACGAGGACGTCCAGGAACGGCAGCGCTCCCATGGCCGCCAGCTCCCCCTCCGCGTAGCCGCGGGGCCCCGAGGTCACCACCCCGAGTGCCACGCCTTGTTGGCGCAGCCCGATCAGCAGGTCCTTCGCGCCGGCCACCGGGGCGACCGCCGGCATGTCGGGCAGTGCCGTATAGGCCATCGCCTCCGCGCACAGTTCCTCGACGGTGTGGCCGGGGAACAGGGCGAGGTGTTCGGCGACGGCTTCCTTTGCCGGGCGGCCCGCGAAAGCCCGTAATACGGCGTCGTCATGGGGAGCATCGTGGGAGCGGAAAAGGCGGGCCCAGGCTTCACGACTGCGGGGCTCGGTATCGATCAAGGTGCCGTCTAAATCGAAAAGTGCCGCCGTATGCATTGATGAGTTACCTCTTCTGGTGATGGGCTCATCCGTTGCCCCGATACCGCGCAATGGGGCGTGCTGAATGCTGTTCCCCGCGCTTTCGCCTACCATTTTCGGGCAGCCGTCATCGCCGTGCCGGAGCGGTGTCCGGAGGTCTCGATTACCGCGGGTGCCCGGGTCCGCGGTAAAGCAACCGGCTGTGGCGCCGGACGGCCCGTCCCCCCGCAGCCGCGATTCCTCCGGACGCCGAGCGCAACTCGCCGTCCGATCGTTCCTCGCCGTTCCGCAGGTCAGGCGCCGAAGTGATCATTTCTGGCGCCTCACCGGTTCCTTCTTGCCCACCCGTTGCACTTTCAAAACAAGGTGATCTCCACAGGACCACGCAAGAAATGACCCCATTTGTTCATTTTTGCGCCACTCGGAATTACAGGTGACACAGCCTCGGCAAGCCGTCGGCTCACCCTCAACTGAAGCCCCCCTCTTCACCCTCTTCACGCGGGTCTCTTGACATCACAAAGCGATTGCGGTGATCGTGATCCGGTGGACTCAGACGTAACGGCACTGCCCGGATACGGCGACACCTGTGCACTTCCCTGTTGCGAAGCCCCTGGGGGGCAATGGTGATACTTACCGGACCCGAGATCACCCAGGCGGCCCTGGACGGCCGAATACAGATTTCGCCGTTCAGTAAAGAGCAAGTCAACCCCAACAGTTACAACGTTCAGCTGGGCGACTCACTGCTGGTCTACACGGACGAAATCGTCGACGCCTACGCGGACAACCCCACCCGCACCATCAAAGTTCCGGAAGAGGGATTCGTCCTCCAGCCCGGCCAGTTATACCTCGGCCACACCGTGGAACTCGTCGGCTCCGACATGTTCGTACCGCTGCTCTTCGGCCGTTCGTCGGTCGGCCGGCTCGGTCTGTTCGTGGAGATCACCGCGCCCATCGGAGACATCGGATTCCATGGGCAGTGGACCCTCATGCTCTCTTCGGTACGCCCGTTACGCGTCTACCCGTCGATGAAGATCGGGCAGATCATGTTCTTCGTCTCCAAGGGGGAAATCGACCTCTACGCAGGGAAGTACCAGGCGGCCATGGGCCCGCAGGTGTCGCGGTATTGGCGGGACCGGGTGACGACCGCGTGATCCTCACTCGTCGGGCCATCGGCAGGGCCGTCGCCGAAGGGGACATCGTCATCGACCCCTTCGACCCCGAACGGCTTTCGCCGAACGCCTACGACTGGCGGCTGGGTGACCGCATCCGCATCTGTGACGGCACACTCGACGCCGCGAGCACCACCTCCTACCGGGAGGTCTCCCTGGGCACCGACGGTTATGTGCTGAAGCCCGGACGGCTCTATCTGGGGGTCACCCACGAGCGAACGGCATCGGAACGCTTCGCCCAACTGATCAACGGGGACAGGACAGTTGGCGGTCTTGGCATCTGGGTACACATTTCGGCGCCGCTGGGACACGTCGGCCACGCGATTCACTGGACCCTGGAGATGCGCGTGGCACAGCCGGTTCGGATCTATCCGTACATGACCTTCGGGAAGATCGTCTTTCTGGACACCTTCGGTGAACAGGTCAGTTACCAAAACCTGGGCAGCAAGTACACCAGTACCGGCGGCATCGACATCTCCCGGCTGCACGAGGAGCTTTCCTGACCCCGCCGGACGCCCGCCGGTGACGGGTTACCCGCTCTCCTGAATGTGCCGGGAAAGCAGCTGAGCGGCGCCGGATTCTGGGCGTACGTGGAGTGCGGGAGACGATGGACGCGGCCCAGGTCATTGTGGTGCCCACGATGGCGATGGCCGATCGGCTGCGGGCTTTCGTCGACATCGACACGTACCGCATCGCCCACATTCCGTGGGGAATTCCGGACCGGCTGCTGATCCGGCCACCACGGCGGATTCCGCGGTCCGGCGGGGAACTCCGGGTGCTGTACGCCGGCCGTCTCACCGAGGAGAAGGGGATTTCCCGGCTGGCCGGCCTGCTCGCCGACGTCGACGGAATCCGGTTGAGCATGGCGGCGCCCCGGCGCGAGTACGCGGAACTCGCGAAATCGCAGGACCTGTCCGCGGTGGACCACCTGGGCTGGCTGCGCCGGCCGCAGCTGTGGCGGGCATTCGCCGAACAGGACGTCCTGGTGGTCCCTTCCGCCACCTTGGAGGCGTTCGGACTCGTGGCCGTGGAAGCCCAGGCATGCGGGCTTCCCGTGGCCTACCGGCCGGTTCCCGGTCTGACGGAGGCGCTGGGCGCATCGGGGCTCGCCCTGGACCTGCTCACCGATCCACCGGGCGCGGTCTCCTCGCCGGCCGCGTTGCGCGACGACGACGGCGCGCTGGCGGAACTGCGCAGGCCCGGATACCGCAATGCGGCGCGTTTCCCGCTCTCCGCGACGGCACACGCACTGGAATCCCTCGGAGCGGACATCGCCTGAACCGAGCCGCGGACCCCACCGGATGAGCGTTCCCTGGAGGAATCCACTGTGCCGGTACCACTGTTTGCGGCCGATGTCGTTCACGCGCGCAATGCCGAGGCGGAAGGGGAGGCCGTTCACCCTCGGCCGGAATTCGTCAATTCACCTTGCGATAAAGCGAATTCGGCCGCCCCTGCCGCTGGTGAGTCGGATGGGATCGGCGACTCGGGAAGACCGGCTCGGCGGCTTCCCAGGGGCTGCTGAGCGGCTATTCGCGGTGACCCGGTGGGTGGGACCGGCCGGTGGTCTCCGCCGCCAGCACGCGCTGGGCCACGGCCAACGCGGAGTTGGCCGCCGGCACCCCGCAGTAGACGCCGGTCTGCAGCAGCACCGCGCCGATCTCCTCGGGTGTCAGGCCGTTGCGCCGCGCCGCCCGGATGTGCAGGGCCAGTTCGTCGTGGTGGCCGTCCGCCACCAGCGCCGTCATGGTGATCATGCTGCGTTCGCGGCGGGACAGCGTGTCGTCGGTCCAGACCTCGCCCCACGCGTAGCGGGAGATGAAGTCCTGGAACGGCGCGGTGAGGGTGGTCTGCCGCTGCTGCGCGCGGTCCACGTGCGCGTCCCCGAGCACTTCGCGGCGCACCGCCATGCCGCGCCGCGCACCGCCCGTGAAGTGGGCGCGGAGCGCGGTCAGTACGGCCTCGGGACGTTCGGCCGGAGCGAGGTGGGAGGCGCCCGGAATCTCGGTGAGCGAGGCGCCCGGTACCGCGTCGGCGATCTCCCGCAGGTGCGCGGGCGGCGTCACAGGGTCTTCGCGGCCCGCGATGAGCAGCGTGGGCACGGTGAGGGACGGCAGGTGGTCCCGGATGTCGAACGCGGCCAGCGCGTCGCAGCACGCCGCGTAGGCGGCCGGGTCGGCGGCGCGGTGGTCGGCCACCAGGCGGGGCACGGTGAATCCCGGCGTGAACCAACGGGATGCCGCGGTGCCGGCCGGTGCGGACAGGCCATCGCGGCGCACCAGGGCGGCCCGCTCCTGCCACGTCGCGAGGCCGCCGAAGTGCGCGGACGAGCAGAGGACGGCGAGGCTGCGCACGCGTTCCGGGTGATGTACGGCGAGGTGCAGGCCGACGGCGCCGCCGAGCGAGACCCCGGCGTAGGTGAAGGGGCCGATGCCGAGCGCGTCGGCGAGGGCGAGCACCAGGCCGGCCAGTTCGCCGACCGTCGCTCCCGGGCCGATGAGGTCCGCGGGTGAGCCGCCGTGGCCGGGGAGGTCCCAGCGCACGACCCGGTGGGAGGCGGACAGTTCGGGCGCGACGGCGTCCCACAGGGCGGTGGAGGTGCCGAGCGACGGGCCGAGGAGCAGCGGCGGGGCGGTGGCCGGACCTTCGGCGCGGTGGTGCAGGAGGCCGGAGTGCCGGGCCGCGTCCCGGCCGGTGTGCGGTGTGCCGGTCAACGTCGCTCCAGGGCACGGTCGGTGAGGGTTCCGGCGGAGCCGGTGTAGCGGGCGGGGTCGGTGAGGTCCGCGAGATCGAGGCCGCTTGCGGTGAACTCGGGGTGTTCGGCGAGGAGTTCGGCGAGCGTTCTGCCCTCGGCGTGGGTGCGCCGCGCGAGGTCCGTGAGGAGTGCCTTGGCCCGCGCGCGTCCCAGGTGCGGGGCCAGTGCGGCGGCCGTTCGCTCGGCGACGATCAGCCCGTGGGTGAGTCCCAGGTTCGCGCGCATGGCGTCCGGGTGCACCCGCAGGCCGTCGGCCAGTTCGGCGGCGTCGCGGGCGGCGCCGCCGGTCAGGCGCAGCAGATCGCGCAGCGGCTCCCATTCGGCGTGCCAGGCGCCGGCGGGCCGCTCGTCCTCGGCGGCCATCGAGGCGTACAGACCGGCGGCGAGACCGGGGGCACGGCGGGCCGCCGCGGCGATGAGCGTGGCGCGGACCGGGTTGTGCTTGTGCGGCATGGCGGACGAGCCGCCGCCGGTGCCCTCGGTGACTTCGGCGATTTCGGTGCGGGACAGGACGAGGACGTCGGCCGCGGTCTTGGCGAGCGCTCCCGCGGTGAACGCGAGGGCACCGGCCAGGTCGGCGACGGGGGTGCGGAGGGTGTGCCAGGGCAGCGCCGGTTCCGCGAGGCCCGTCTCGCGGGCGTAGGCGGCGGTGAGCCGTTCCGCCGTGCCCTGCCCGTGGCCCGCGTAGCAGGCGAAGGCCGCCAACGTGCCTGCCGCGCCGCCGAGTTGTACCGGCAGCGCGGCGCGTGCCGTCCGCAGCCGGTCCCTGGCGTCGAGGACCAGCGACCGCCAGCCCGCGGCCTTGAGGCCGAAGGTCGTCGGTACCGCGTGCTGGGTCAGGGTGCGGCCCGGCATGACGGTGTCCCGGTGGTCGGCGGCCAGCCGGCACAGCGCCCGCCCGGTGCGGTGCAGGTCGTCCAGGATCAGGTCGATGGCGCGCGCCGCGACCAGCATGGCGGCGGTGTCCAGGATGTCCTGGCTCGTCGCGCCCCGGTGCACGTACGGGGCGAACTCCTCGGGCACCGCGGCCGTCAGGTCGCTCACCAGGGGGACGACCGGGTTGCCGCTCTCCCTGGCACGGTGCGCGAGGGAGGCGGGGGTGCAGCAGGCCGTGCCCGCCGCGTCCGTGACCGCCCTGGCGGCATCGGCCGGGGCCTGGCCGACGGTGGCCTGGGCGCGGGTGAGCGCCGCCTCGGCGTCCAGCATGGCCCGCAGGAACGCGGTGTCGGCGGTCGCGGCATCGGCGGGGGAACCGGCCCGCCCGGGGGCGAGCAGGCCGTGGTCGGCGGCCGGGCAGGTCACGGGAACTCCAGGAAGACCGTTTCGCGTTCGCCTTGCAGGCGGATGTCGAATCGGTACGTACGGTGCGCGTCCGGCCGTGCGATCAGCGTGGGCCTGCGCTCCTTGGGCAGCGCGTCGAGCAGCGGGTCGGCGCCGTCCGCCAGGTAGGCGCGGGTGAACAGGTGGTGCAACAGTCCGCGGGCGAAGACGCACACGCTGAGGTACGGCAGTCCCGTGTTGCCCGGCGGCAGGGTGCGCAGGGCGTAGTGGCCGTCGGCGTCCGTGGCCACCCTGCCGAAGCCCGTGAAGCCGGTGCCGTTGCGGCCGAGGAAGCCGCCGGTCACCGGGTCGCGGCGGAGCGATCCCGAGGCGCGCGGGAGGGAGCCGTCGGGGGCCGCCTGCCACCACTCCAGGAGGGCGTCGGGCACCGGATCGCCCTCGCCGTCGCGTACGTGCCCGTGCAGGACGATCGTGTCGGGGTGGCCCTTCGGCGCGATCTGCTCGCCCTCGGGGAACGGGAGCGCGTAGCCGTAGAACGGGCCGACGGTGTGGGACGGGGTGGGCAAAAACGTGTCGGTCATCGCGGTCAGCGGCCTTCTTCGGTCCAGGTGGCGGAGGGACCGTCCAGGACGATGTCCCATGCGTAGCCGAGCGAGAACCCGGGCCGGGACAGGCCGTGGCGGTAGGTGGCGACCAGGCGGTCCCTGGCCGCCGCGTCCGGCACCGACCGCAGGATCGGGTCGTGGCGGAACAGCGGGTCGTTCGGGAAGTACATCTGCGTCACCAGCCGCTGGGCGAACGCCGTTCCGAAGACGGAAAAGTGGATGTGGGCGGGGCGCCAGGCGTTGCTGTGGTTGCGCCACGGGTAGGCGCCCGGCTTGATCGTGGTGAACGCGTACCGGCCGCCGTCGTCCGTCAGGGTGCGGCCGACGCCGGTGAAGTGGGGGTCGAGCGGCGCCGGGTGCCGGTCGCGCCGGTGCGCGTACCGCCCGGCGGCGTTGGCCTGCCATATCTCGATGAGCTGGCCGCGCACCGGGCGTCCGGCGCGGTCGAGCAGCCGCCCGGAGACGGTGATGCGCTCGCCGAGCGGCTCGCCGGGGTGCTGGGCGGTGAGGTCGTTGTCCGTCTCGGTGAGATCGGTCGGGCCGAACACCGGCCCGGACAGCTCCACCGCATCGGGGCCCGCGCCGTGCACGGCGACGAGCGGCTGCCGGGGGTGGCGCAGCCGTGAGCTGCGGTAGGGGGCGTAGTCGCGCGGCGGGTGGTGGCGCACGGGCGCGCCTGCCGCCAACGCCCTGTCGTAGGCGTGCTGAAGGGCGTCGATCTGGGCGTCGATGTCCGACTGGGAGAGAGTCATGGGATTCCCGGGGTACGTCCGAAGTCCTGCTGCGCCGGCCGGGGTCCGGACGGCGTCCACGGTGCGGATCTCGCGCGGGCTCACGGGGCGGTCCGGAAGCCGGCGGCGGTACGGATGCCGGCCGCGGTCTTCGCCGCGATCTCGTCGGCGGACACGCCGGGCGCGGTTTCGACCAGTTCCAGGCCGGTCGCGGTGACGTCGAGCACCCCGAGGTCGGTGACGATACGGTCGACGCAGGCCCGGCCGGTCAGCGGCAGGGAACACGTCTCGACGATCTTCGCGGAGCCGTCCCTGGCGGTGTGCGTCATGAGCACCACGACCGTCCGCACGCCGTGCACCAGGTCCATGGCCCCGCCGATCCCCGTGATCATCGTGCCGGGCACGGCCCAGTTGGCGAGGTCGCCGCGTGCGGACACCTGCATCGCTCCGAGCACCGCGACGTCGATGTGGCCGCCCCGGATCATCCCGAAGGAGAGCGCCGAGTCGAAGCAGGAGGCGCCGGGCCGCACCGTGACCGTCTCCTTGCCTGCGTTGATGAGGTCCGGGTCGACCTCGTCATCGGCCGGGTACGGCCCCACGCCGAGGATGCCGTTCTCCGACTCCAGCACCACCTCGACCCCGTCCGGCAGGTGTTCGGGGATCAGCGTCGGCAGGCCGATGCCGAGATTGACGTACTGCCCGTCCGTCAGCTCACGCGCGGCCCGCGCGGCCATCTGCTCACGTGTCCAGGCCATCAGCCGCGCCCCTCCGTCCGTGCCGGCCGCGCGGAAACCGTGCGCCGTTCCACGCCCTTCGCCGCGGCCTGCTCCGGCGTGAGCGCGACCACACGCTGCACGAAGACGCCGGGCAGATGCACCTCGTCCGGGTCGATCCCGCCGGGCTCCACCAACTCCTCCACCTCGGCGACCGTCACCTTCCCCGCCATCGCCGCCAGGGGGTTGAAGTTCCGGCCGGCCTTGTTGAAGACCAGGTTCCCGTGCCGGTCGCCCCTGGCCGCGCGCACCAGCGCGAAGTCGGTACGGATGCCGCGTTCGAGTACGTACTCCCGGCCGTCGAAGACGCGCACCTCCTTGGGCGGTGACGCCACCACGACGGCGCCCTGACCGTCGTGACGCCGGGGCAGACCACCGTCGGCGACCTGGGTACCGACTCCGGCCGGGGTGTAGAACGCCGGAATCCCGCAGCCTCCGGCCCGCAGCCGTTCGGCCAGCGTGCCCTGCGGGATCATCTCCACCTCCAGCTCGCCGCCCAGGTACCGGCGGGCGAACTCCTTGTTCGCGCCGATGTAGGACCCGGTCACCCGGGATATGCGGCCGGCGGACAGCAGCACCGCAAGGCCCGAGCCGTTCGCCCCGCAGTTGTTGGACACCACGCTCAGACCCGAGACCCCCAGGCTGTACAGCGCCTCGATCAGCACCTGCGGAACGCCGCTCAGGCCGAAGCCGCCCACCGCGAGCGTCGCCCCGTCCCGTACGTCGGCCACCGCCTCAGCGGCGCAGGCCACCACCTTGTCCATGCGCGCAGCCTCCGCTCTCCCGGGGGGCACATCTCTCCGCCGACCGATCAGCGCATGAGCCAGCACATTAATCAGTGCACTGACTTTTACTTTGCGCGGCCATGCTGACACTCGACGGTTCCACCGTCAACGACTTCGTTGATTCCAGGGGGAATTGATCACGCGCGGCACAAGAGTGGCCGGTCGGCACGGCAGGTGGGCGAGGGCTCCGGATACCCTCAGTACACGCACAAAAAATCCGCAGGTACGGAGAGACCGGCCCCAGGACGTCGACGGGGGCCGGGAGTGTCCCCCCGGCCCCCGTCGATGTCCTGGGAACTCAGTCCACCTTCTGCTGGCGGTAGCGGACCCAGGTCACGACCGTCAGGCACGCGGTGGTCCACATCACGACGCTGGCGGTGGCCACGGACTCGACGTACTGCTCGTAGCCACTCGCGCGCAACTGCATCGCGAGGAAGCCGAGCACCGTCCCGAGCGCCGCGATGGCGGCGGACAGGGCGGCGAAGGGAGGCTGCCTCATTCCTTCTCCTTTGAATGTGAGCCGGCACGGTGATCATCAAGTCTAAAGGCGCGCCACATCGCCCGGCCACAGCATGCCGCGGACCCGGCCCCTCACCACGACGAGCTGACGACGCGACAACTCGCCGTGTTTTCCCGCCGTTTCAGTGCACGCTGCCGCTGCCCGCCAACTGCCCTTCGGTGTCGAAGACCTGCACCGTCGCGGTGGCTCCGTCACCGTCCCACCAGGCGTCGAAGGCCCGCGCGACCTCTTCGCCCAACTCCTCCTGCTCGATCACCAGGTCGGACTGCGCCTTGTCCCCGGCGTCCGCCGCGTCATAGTCCGCCGCCGGCAGATCGGAACGGAACATCACGCAGGGGTAGAAGGCCGAGAGGCCGGTCTCGCCGTCCTTGTCCCCCGCGGGCCGGTACCCCTTCCACGACGTCACGTGCGCGACCGCCGCCTTCTGGTCCGCGGTGCCGTGCCGGCCGACGAACGCCTTGAAGCTGCCCAGCGAACCGGACTGCCGCGCCAGCCGGTCCAGCGGTGTCGTCACCTTCCCGGAGCGCGAACTCCCGTCCCGCTCCGCCCCCTTGGCGTCCGACGACCCCTCACCGGCATCCTTCGCGGTCACGCCGGGGGCAGGCCGCCCACCCTTCGCGGATGCTTCGTCCGCGCTCCCGCACGCCGTGACCCCACAGGCCAGGATTCCGAGCAACAGCCCACTGACGACCAGCTTCTTCCCATGCATCAACCGATCATTTCATATCCCTATCTCCTCCCTCATGTACGGTCATGCACCTCTCTTTATGAATGAATCGGTCATCTGGTGCACCTGCGAAAACATCGGGGCATGGGTGGCACGGCGACGGTGTGGCACAGGACGGATCACGGCCACGGCCCAGTGTGCGCACCGCGCCGCTTCCGGTGCGCCGCTCAGGCCGCGGCAGGGGTGAGGACGACGAATTCCGCACCCGCCGGGTCGGCGCACACCGCGAGCCGGCCGACGCCTTCGGCGTCCTCGGGGCCCATTCGCAGGGTGCCGCCGTGGGAGGTGATGGCGGCGATGGTCGCGTCGCAGTCGCCCGAGCCGAACACCGGGTGCCAGTACGCCTGTCCGTCGGACCGGGTCAGCGATGTGGCCGGTATCTCCATGATGCCGCCGTGCATCCGCTCCTCACCGCTGTCGCGCGGCGTCAGCAGGGTGTAGGCACCTCCGCCACCGGGCAGCGGCATGTCCTGCGTGGTCCAGCCGAACACCGTGCCGTAGAAGCGCTGCGCGGCGGCCGAGTCGGGGGTGAACAGCTCGATCCAGCCCAGGCTCCCCGGCCCGTCCGCCACCTCGAATCCGGGGTAGGCCGCGGGCTCCCAGACGGCGAATTTCCCGCCCTGCGGGTCGGTGAGCTGCGCGTGCCTGCCGTCGTTGTCGCCGACCGCTGCGGGCGCGCTGCGGACCGCGCCGCCTGCCTGCTCGACGGCCCTGGCCGTGGAGTCCGCGTCGGTGGTGTGGAAGTAGACGGTCCAGGCCGGTCTGGCGCCGTCCTCGGCGAGCGGGCCGATCGCGCCGACGATCTTCCCGTCGAGGCGGCAGACGGTGTAGCCGCCGGGAGGCTGTTCGCCGAACGGCTCGGCGCGCCAGCCGAACACCTTGCCGTAGAAGGCCGCCGCGGCCTCGACGTCGGGGGCGCCCAGGTCGAGCCAGCAGGGCGAGCCGGGGATGAAATCGGTAGTGATCATGGCTATTCCCTTCACGGAATCCCTCTGGAATCAGCCTGACACCCACCACTGACAATCGCCCGTCGGCTCCGCACCCACGCACCGCGCCCCGCGTGCCCACGACGGGGCGGGCGCCGCTTCCCGTTCGGCGTCCGCACCGCCGCTTGCTAGCCTGACGCGTGCTCGTCAAGTGCCCGCGATGCGTCACTCACGCACCGTTCGTCACCACCGGGCCTCACCATCAGATCGCCATCATCGGGGGAGAACGGCGTGAATCGTCGTCATGTTCGTGCCATTGCCGTAGCCGGGCTCGTGATCGTCACGCTGACCGGCGCCCGCCATTCGCACGGCGGAGGCTGCGGCCACCACGACTCCAGCAGCAGCACCAGCGGCGGCTACAGCGGCTCGGGAAGCACCACCAGCAGCGGCACCGGCGGCAGTTCGCCGACGGCCGCCGCGACCACCTCACCGGAGTCGGACATCTCCGTCAGCGACTGCAAGGTCGACGTCGCGGGCGGCAAGCTGAGCGCGAAGCTCCGGGTGACCAACGGCAATTCCACCGGCCCGGCGACCTACAACGGCACCGTGGAGTTCACCGACCGGACCGGATCCGCCTTCGGCTCCGCGCCGATCTCGCAGCTCCGGGTCGCCGCGCACCAGACGCGTTCCACGCAGGTCTCGGGCACCTTCATCACCGGCGGCAGCAACCAGCCGCAGTCCGGCCGGTGCAAGCTCGGCCGCGTCTGGAAGTCGAACATCTGAGGACCGGCCGGCCGCGGTCCTGACGCCGCCGTGCGCGGGGCCCCGGCCCACCCTCTCCCCTCCTCATGGAGGGCCGGCCAGGGCCCACACGGCGTTCTCCGCCCGCAGGGTCAACTGCGGGCGGCGGGCGCCCGGTCCGGCCGGGAATCCGCTGCCCTGCCGCTCGTTGGACGGCGCGCGGAGATGCGGGCCTGCCGCTCTCCGCGCAACAGCGGATCCGGATCCCCCCGGAACGCCCCTCGTACGCCCGCCCCCCGGCGGGCCCCCCTTCACACACCCGCCCCCTGCGGGTGCTTCCCCCGTGGCCGCCCCCCCCGGCAGCCCCTCTTTCCCCACGGCGACGGCACCTCAGGTACCGCCGCCAGGCAGGCGCCCCCCGGCGCCGATGCCCCGTCAGGGCCCGGAACACACGTCCGGCGGCCCCTCAGGTTCCGTTCCGCCGTCAGCGGCGCCGCCGCTGCGCCGCCACCCCGGCGGTGTGGCGGGGGCGGCAGGCGGCGATGACCGACACCACGTCCTTGAAGGAGCTGCACATCCGGGTACCGGCGACCGCGGCCAACTCGCCGAAGGTACCGGCGCCGTAGGTGACGGCCACCGCCTCCATCCGCGCGGTCACCGCCATCCGCATGTCCCCCACGGTGTCGCCCACGTACGCGCTCTCCCCCGCGGCGACCCCCAGTCGGCCGGCCGCCCGCAGCACCATCTCCGGGTGCGGCTTGCCGCGCCGCACCATGTCCTGCCCGATGACCGGGCCGACCAGCTCGCGGATGCCCATGACATCCAGGAGCGCCTCGGCGCCGCGGGTGGTCTTGGACGTGGCGACGGCGAGTTCGACGCCGTGGGCACGCAGTGCCGACAGCCCGGCCGTTACACCCGGGAACAGCAACTGCGGGCCCTGGCACAGGACGTCGTAGCCGAACAGCTCGCGGTAGCGGCCGATGGCGGCGAGTACCCGGCCGTCGTCCTCCGGCTTGCCGAGCAGCCGTCCGAACGCCTGCCCAGGCGGCTTGCCGACGGCCGCGGCGGCCTGCCGCGGGGTCACCGTGCAGCCCTGTTCCGCCGCCACCTTGACCAGAAGTTTGCTGATCGCCGGACGCGTATTGGCCAAGGTGCCGTCCAGATCGAAGACGGCCGCCTTGATGGTCTCGCTGCCGGCGCCCCGTGCGCCTCTCACAGGACGTTCGCCGACTTCCGCTGATACGCGCATGGCTGGAGACCTTTCCGGATTCCGATGGGTGCAGTGGCTGGAGAACGGTGCGCACCCGGCTGGTTCGGGTGGCCCGCGGTCGACGACAGCTGACGGCAGAGGCGGTCTCTCCGTGGCGCATCGCTGTCCAAAGGCGGTGCGCGACCGTCGCGGCGGCTGCAACGGAAGGGGAACATCCCGTTTACCGCCTTCGCAGATTTAAAAACCGCCTGCGCTGTTTGTCAATGCACCCCCTCCCCAACAGGCGTTCTCCCGCACCCGACCCGCCAGTAGGCCCTCCGGTGGGTGCGCCCGCCGCGCCCGCGACGAGCCGAACGGGCAGGCGATCGAACAGTATGCGACGTGACGCATCACTTACCAGCCATTCCCGACCGCCATACAGAACCGCATGGTTGGTTTTCTCTGTAGACTGCACACAGCTTGCAGCCGTACTAGAGACGGGACGGACACCGTGCCCACGCAGCATCGCGCCATCCAGAGCCGCCAGGCGCTCATCCGCTCGGCCGCAGAGACCTTTCTGGAGAAGGGAGTGCCCGCGGCCGGCATGGTCGAGATCAGCCGGCGGGCCCGGCTGAGCAAGGGCGCGCTCTACTTCCACTTCACGTCGAAGGACGACCTGACCCTCGCGGTGCGCGACTCCGCCGTCGCCACGCTGCAACAGGTCGAGGAGGGTTTCATCCGGTCACCGCTGCCGCTCGGCGCCGCGGTACGGGAGTTCGCCGCCGACCTGTTCCGCCGGGTGGGCTCCGACCCCGTGCTGCGCGCCGGGCTGCGGCTGCGCGCAGAGACGGCGCCCGGCCTCGACATCACCGCCCTGGAGCGGCGCTGGTACGCGCTCTTCCTCGACAAGGCGATGACCGGCGGAGTGGCCGGCGCTTCGCGTTCGGAAACCGAACCTCGGCGCACGGCACAGCTGTTGACCTCGGTCGTGGTGGGCCTGCTGCATCTCGGCTGCGAGGATCAGGCGTGGTGGGAGGAGGCGGCGCTGGCCGACGTATGGTCACTGCTGCCGGCCACCCCGGTCGGCGTTCCCGCCCCGGCCGGTGCACCGGCCGGCGGCTGACCGTACCGGCGTGCTGCCCGTACGGACCGGCCGGCGGGCCGCGCCGGGATGCGGACGCCCCACGAGAACATGCGGAGGACCATCGGTGGTCACACAGGAACGCGCGGTACGCACGCGGCAGGCCGTCCTCATGGCCGCGGCGGAAGTCATCAAGACGCGCGGGTACGCCGCCGCGACGATGGCGGAGATCATCCGGCGCGCGGGGGTCACCAAGGGGGCGCTGTATTTCCACTTCACCTCCAAGCACGCGCTGGCCCGCGCGGTGATCGAGGAACAGACCACCTCGTTTCTCCTGAAGGTCACCACGTCCCGCTTGCAGGACGCCATCGACTTCACCCACCAAGTGGCGCTGGCGCTGCGCGATGACGCGCTGTTACAGGCAGGTGCCCGCATCGCGGTCGAGACGACGTTCAGCGACGATCCGCTGGTGCCCTATCAGGCGTGGACCGACATCCTCACGGGGATGTTCGTCGACGCCAAGGAGAACGGTGAGCTGCTGCCCGGCGTATCGCCCGAGGCGGCGGCCGAGTTACTGGTCGCCGCATACATGGGCGTGCAGATGCTCTCGCAGTCGGAGACCGACCGTGCCGACCTGCCGGACCGGGTCACCCAGCTGTGGCGGCACGCGCTGCCGGGGCTCGCCACGGCGGACGAACTGAGCCATCTCGACCCGCGGGGGCGCCCGTTGGAGATCGTCGCCTGAGGTTCACGCGCCGCACATGGCGCGGTGGAGGCAGGGCCCGAAGGTGCCGGGGCGCTGATGCCCCGGCCCCCGCACGCTCACGCCTGCCGCGCCGCCACCGGCTCGCCCGTGGGTTCGTCCGTCGGCTGCGCCGTGGCCGTCAGGCGCGAGTGGCGCCGTCCGTAGCCCGCGTAGATCAGCGCCCCGACGACCAGGAAACCGGCGAACTGGAGCCACGTCGCGGGGCCGGTTCCGTAGATGAGGTAGAGGCAGAAGCCGATGCCGATGACCGGGCTGAGCGGGAAGAGCGGCACCCGGAAGCGGCGCGGCAGGTCGGGGCGGGTGCGGCGGAGCACCATCACGCTGACATTGACCACGGCCATGATCGCCAGCGTGCCGATGGTCGTCAGGTTCATCACCACGTCCAGCGGGACGACGGCCGCCGGGACGGCGAAGACGACCGCCACGATCCAGGTGTTGGCGACGGGGGTGGACGTACGGGGCGAGATCCGCTCGAAGACCCGCGGGATCAGCCCGTCCCGCGACATCGACATCAGGATCCGGGTCTGCCCGTACATGACGGCGAGGACGACGGAGGCGATGGCGACGACGGCGCCGAAGGCGATCACGCCGCCGCCGAAGGCCGATTCGGTGACGCGGTTGACGATCAGCGAGAGCGCGGCGGGCCGGTCGGCGACCTGGTCGGACGAGAGCGCGCCGATGGCGCTGACCGCGACCAGGCAGTAGAGCACCGTGACCACACCGATGCAGATCATGATCGCGACGGGGATGTTGCGGCGCGGATTTTTGACCTCTTCGCCCGCCGTGGTGATCGCGTCGAATCCGATGTACGAGAAGAAGGCGACCGAGGCGCCCGAAGTGATGCCGGCGACGCCTTCCGGGGCGAAGGGGGCGAGGTTGCCGTCGCGGAACGCGGTGAGGGCGATCACGCAGAACAGGATCAGGATCCCGATCTTCAGCACGGCCATGGCGGCGGTCGCGCGGGCGCTCTCGCGGACGCCGCGGACCAGCAGCAGCGCGGCGAGCAGCAGGACGACCACGGCGGGGATGTTGACGATGCCGCCGTCACCGGGCGGGCTGGACAGCGCGGCGGGCAGTTCCCAGCCGATCAGGCTGCCCAGGAGTTCGTTGAGGTACTGGCCCCAGCCGACGGCGACCGCCGACACCGAGACGCCGTATTCGAGCAGCAGGCACCAGCCGACGAGGAAGGCGGTGCGCTCGCCGAGCGTGGCGTACGCGTAGGAGTACGAGCTGCCCGACACCGGTATCGCACCGCCGAGTTCCGCGAAGGAGAAGGCGGTGAAGACGCAGGTGAGGGCGGCGAGCACGAAGGAGACGATGACGGCGGGGCCGGCCTCGGCGACGGTGTCGGAGAGGCCGACGAAGATGCCGGTGCCGACGATGGCGCCGATGCCGAAACAGACGAGCTGGAAGAGGCCCATGCTGCGCTTGAGGCCGTGCCCCGCGAGGTCGGCGCCGGATTCGGCGACCAGAACGTCGGGCGATTTGATCCGCAGCCCGGACGGGCCGGCGAGAGGTGCGCGCGGCGCCTCGGTGCGGTGGCGGGAGAGGGGCGGGCGCATGGGGTGGATCTCTTCTCTGGTGGTGCGGGGGCGTGCGACGGGGTGGGCCGCACGCAGTGCGGGGTCCGGACCGGTGGGCCCGAACCCCGTGAGCGGGTCGATGGTAACCGCAATGGCTGCATGATCGCCCATTTGTGCGTATGAGTATGCGGTGCGGGCTGCGGGCCGCCGTCACGGAGCCGCGTTCACGGCGTCCGGTGCGCGCGGCGGGAAGGGAAGCCGTGGCCGCGGGCGGCGAGCACCACGAGCAGCACCGGGACCAGGAGCACCAGCACACTCCAGGGGAAGGAGGCGGCGCCGAGCGCGCCGAGGAGGATGCCGCCGACGGCCCCGCCGCCAGCCATCGCCACGTTCCACAGTGTGACGAGCATCGCCTGGGCCGCGTCCGCCGACTCCCCCGCCGCGTCGCCCGCGGCCGTCTGCAGCAGGGTGGGAGCGCCGCCCCAGCCCAGGCCCCACAGCACCACCGCGAGGTACACCACGGCGGGGCTGCCGGAGGCCACCGCCAGCAGTCCCGCCGCCGCCGCGAACAGCAGCGTGGCGGCCACGGCCAGGGTCCGCAGCCGGCGGTGGATGTGCGCGCCGGTGAACCAGATGCTCACCAGCGAGGCGGCGCCGAAGACCAGCAGGACGCGATCGGTGGCGGCGCCCATGCCGAGCCGCTGGAGGAAGGTGGCGATGAAAGTGTAGAGGACCGTGTGGGCCAGGACGAAGACCAGGGTGACGAACAGGACGGGCGCGACGCCGGGGATGCGCGCGGTCCGCAGGACCGGGATCCGGCCGCCGCGCGGCTGCCCGGGGAAGTCCGGGACCGTGGCGGCGATCCAGCCGAGCAGGACGACGGTGAGCGCGGTCATGACGAGGAAGGCCGCCTGCCGGCCGAGCGCCGTACCGAGGAAGGTTCCGGCGGGCACGCCGAGCGACAGGGCGAGCGGGATGCCCGCCATGGCGATGGCGAGGGCCTTGCCCTGGAGGTGGACGGGTGCCATCCGCCGGGCGTATCCGGCCAGCAGCGCCCAGGCCAGGCCCGCGGCGACCCCGGCGGCGAACCGTGCGGTCATGGTCAGGAGGTAGTCGGACGAGAGGGCGGTGACCGTGTTGGCGGCACCGAATCCCGCCATCGCGGCGAGCAGCAGGTGCTTGCGCCGCCGGCCGGCGGTGGCCGCGGTGAGCGGGATGGCGGTGAGGGCGGTTCCCAGGGCGTAGAGGGTCACGGTCTGGCCCGCGGCGGACTCGCTGACGTGCAGCCCTGCGCTCATCGCCGGGAGCAGCCCGGCGGGCAGCGTCTCGGTCAGGCTGGTGAGGAAGACCGCGGCGGACAGCGCGAGGAGCGCCAACAGCGGGAGTTTTGGGCCCTGTTGGGCTTCGGTGACGACGGGGGAAGCGGGGTTTCGCGTGAGAGCGTTCGGCATGCCCGTATGCTCGAACCCTCACATTGATGTGAGGGTCAACGCGAGGGAACGTGAGGGCGGTCACATGCGCATCGGAGAGCTGGCGGAACGCACCGGCACACCCCGGCGGCTGCTGCGCTACTACGAGGAGCAGGGGCTGATCATCGCCGCCCGCACCCCGAACGGCTACCGCACGTACGACACGGCGACCGTCGACCGCGTCGTACAGATCAGGGGTCTGCTCGACGCCGGGCTGCCCACCCGGCTCATCAAGCAGATCCTCCCCTGCCTCGACAAGCCGCGGACCATCCACTTCGCGGACGCGACACCGGAGATGCTCGCCACGCTGGAGTGCGAACTCGACCGGATGAGCAGCCGCATCCAGTGCCTGACCCGCAACCGGGACGCCATCGGCGCCTATCTGGACGCGGTGCGCGACAACCGCAGCCCGGAGACCGCCGGCGCCGCGCCCGCCGTCGGCTAGCTAGCTGCCCGCCATCGTGGCGACCAGCACCGCCTTGATGGTGTGCATGCGGTTCTCCGCCTCGTCGAAGACGACGGAGTGGGCGGATTCGAAGACCTCGTCGGTGACTTCGAGCGAGGTCAGGCCGTGCCGTTCGTGGATCTCCCGGCCGACCGCGGTGCCCAGGTCGTGGTAGGCGGGCAGGCAGTGCAGGAACTTCACGTCCGGCCTGCCCGTGGCGCGCAGCACGTCCATGGTCACGGCGTACGGGGCGAGCAGCGCGATCCGCTCGTCCCAGACCTCCTTGGGCTCGCCCATCGAGACCCACACATCGGTGGTGACGAAGTCGGCGCCGCGCACCCCTTCGGCGACGTCATCGGTGAGGGTGATCCGCGCGCCGCTCGTCTCGGCGAGCGCACGGGCGCGGGCGACGACCTCCTCGTGGGGCCACAGCTGCCGCGGCGCCGCGATCCTGACGTCCATGCCGAGGAGCGCGCCCGTGACCAGGTAGGAGTTGCCCATGTTGTTGCGGGCGTCGCCGAGGTAGGCGAAGGCGGTCTCCGTCAGCGGGCGGCCGTTGCCGTGCTCGGCCATGGTCAGCACGTCGGCCAGCATCTGGGTGGGGTGCCAGTCGTCGGTGAGCCCGTTGAAGACGGGGACGCCGGCGTACGCGGCCAGTTCCTCGACGTCCGACTGCCGGCTGCCGCGGAACTCGATGCCGTCGAACATCCGGCCCAGGACGCGGGCGGTGTCCTTGACCGACTCCTTGTGCCCGATCTGCGAGCCGGACGGGTCGAGGTAGGTGGTCGATGCACCCTGGTCGGCGGCGGCGACCTCGAAGGAGCAGCGGGTGCGGGTCGAGGTCTTCTCGAAGATCAGGGCGATGTTGCGGCCCCGCAGGCGCGCGATTTCGGTTCCGGCGCGCTTCGCGGCCTTCAGTTCGGCCGCCAGGTCGATCAGCCGGCGGAACTCCTCGGCGCTGAAGTCCAGCTCCTTGAGGAAGTGGCGGCCGGTGAGGTCTATCGCCATGGGTGGGCTCCTGGTTCGCGGCGTACGGGGACTCGGATCCTGGAAGTATATACGAACAGATGTATCTCTATTCAGGCTGGTGTGCGGAGCCGTGCCGACGGCATCCTCCCTGGCCGCTCCGCCGGCACCGCGGCCGGGTCACCCCGCGCCCGGCACGGCGTCCCGCACCACCGGACAGCTCATGCAGCGCGGCCCGCCCCTGCCCCGCCCCAGCTCGCTGCCCGGGATCGTGATGACCTCGATCCCCCGCTTGCGCAGGAACGTGTTCGTGGTGACGTTCCGCTCGTACGCCACCACCACCCCGGGCTCCACCGCCAGCACGTTGCAGCCGTCGTCCCACTGCTCCCGCTCCGCCGCGTGCACATCCTGGGTGGCGGTCAGCACACGGATGTCGTCCAGGCCCAGCGCAGCCGCTATGGCGCGGTGCATGTGCTCCGGCGGGTGGTCGGTGACCTTGAGGTCCTGCGTGCCCGAGCCCGGTTCGATGGTGTACGAGCGCAGCATGCCGAGGCCGGCGTACTGCGTGAAGGTGTCGCCGTCGATCATCGTCATGACCGTGTCCAGGTGCATGAAGGCACGGCGCTTGGGCATGTCGAGCGCCACGATGGTGCGCGCCGACCCGGCGGCGAACAGCCCGCGCGCCAGCATCTCGACGGCCTGCGGGGTGGTCCGTTCGCTCATCCCGATCAGCACCGCGCCGTTGCCGAGCACCAGCACGTCGCCGCCCTCGATCGTCGACGGGTAGTCCGCCTGCCCCTCCGACCAGACGTGGAACTCCTCGTCCTGGAACAGCGGATGGTGCCGGTAGATCGCCTCGTAGTGCACCGTCTCGCGCTGCCTGGCCGGCCAGCGCATGGCGTTGATCGACACCCCGTCGTAGACCCAGGCGGACGTGTCCCGCGTGAAGAGGTGGTTCGGCAGCGGCCCCAGCAGGAAATCGTCCAGATCCATCACGTGGAAGCGGACCGACGTGGGCTCGGGGTACCGCTCCAGGAACTCCCGCTTGGTCATCCCGCCGACCAGCGCCTCGACCAGCTCGGGCACCGGCAGCTCGTCGAACGCCGCCCGCAGGTGCCCGGTGGCCAGCGGCCCGTACTCCTTCTCGTCGAAGACGCGGTCCAGGACGAGCGCCCGCGCCGCCGGGATCTCCAGGCTCTCCGCGAGCAGGTCCCCGAAGAGGTGGACGTCCACCCCACGGTCCCTGAGCACGTCGGCGAACCCGTCGTGCTCCGCCCGCGCCCTGCGGACCCACAGCACGTCGTCGAAGAGCAGCGCGTCCTTGTTCGTCGGCGTCAGCCGCTTCAGCTCCAGATCGGGGCGGTGCAGGATGACGCGGCGCAGCCGCCCGGCCTCGGAATCGACATGGAATCCCATCTCCCCATCTTGGCCTTTTCCGCCCACCGGCGAACGCCGTCCGACGATGTCGGCCACCCCTGGGCGGGAAAGCACACCCGGACGCCTCCGGTGGGCGGCGCGCGCCGCCCACCGGGCGTCTGGCCCTACAACCGCGGATCCACCGGCTCCGATTCCAGCGCGAGCACGGCGAACACCGCTTCGTGCACCCGCCACAGCGGCTCGCCGGCCGCCAGCCGGTCCAGCGCCTCCAGGCCGAGCGCGTACTCGCGCAGCGCCAGGGAGCGCTTGTGGCCCAGGTGGCGGGCGCGCAGCCGGCTCAGGTTCTCCGGGCGGGTGTACTCGGGACCGTAGACGATCCGCAGGTACTCGCGACCGCGGCACTTGATGCCCGGCTGCACGAGACGGCCGTCGGCGCCCCGCAGCCGCGCCTGCACGGGCTTGACGACCATGCCCTCACCGCCGTCCGCGGTGAGCCCGAGCCACCAGTCGGTACCCGCCGCGACGGACGCCGCGTCCTCGGTGTCGACGAGGAGCCTGCGGGTGGTGGTGAGCAGCCCGGAACCGCCCTCAGGGGCTGCGTCCGCGGCGACCAGGCGGTCGAGCCACGCGAGCTGTGCGGTGCGCGGGACGTCCGTGAGGCTGCGGCCCTGGGCGGCGAGGATCTGGAACGGGGCCAGCCGGATGCCGGACGGGCCGTGGGCCACGGCACCTGACGGGCCCTGAGCGCCGGGCCCGGCCGTGCCGTCCACCCGCCAGCAGTACCGGCGGTAGGCCGCGGTGAAGGCCGCCGCGTCCGCCGCCCTGCCCTGCTGGCGCGCCAGCAGGGCCGTCACGTCGACCCCACGGCCGGCCGCCGCCTCCAGGGCACCGAGCGCGCCGGGGAACACCCCCGCCGATGCCGCGCCCACCGCCGCGTACTGCTTGCGCAGCAGCCCGGTGGCCTTGAGGGACCACGGCATCAGCTCGGCGTCCAGCAGCAGCCAGTCGGTGTCCAGCTCCGCCCACAGCCCGGCCTTCTCCACGGCGTCGCGGAGCCTGCCGACGAGGGCGTCCGTGGTGCGCGGGTCGTCGAAGAACGGCCGTCCGGTGCGGGTGTAGAGCGCCCCGTCCGGGCCGTCGGGCACGCCGAACCGCTCGTGTGCGGCGTTGCCGTCCCGGCAGACGAGGACCACCGCGCGCGAGCCCATGTGCTTCTCCTCGCACACCACTTCGCGTACGCCGTCGGCGCGGTAGGCGGCGAACGCCTCGGCCGGGTGCTCCAGGTAGCCGTCCTCCTTCGACGTGGCGCAGGGCGCCATGGCCGGCGGGAGGTAGGGCAGCAGCCGCGGGTCGACCGCGAAGCGGCTCATCACCTCCAGCGCCGCCGCGGCGTTCTCCTCCTTGACCGCGAGCCTGCCCATGTGACGGGTCTCCACGACGCGCCGGCCCGCCACGTCGCCGAGGTCGAGCGGACGGCCGTCCGCACCGCCCGGCGCCTCGCTGACCAGCGGCTTCACCGGCTCGTACCAAACGCGCTCGGCGGGCACGTCGACCAGTTCGCGCTCCGGCCAGCGCAGGGCCGTCATCGCGCCGCCGAAGACGCAACCGGTGTCCAGGCAGAGGGTGTTGTTGAGCCAGTCGGCGCGCGGGGTGGGGGTGTGGCCGTAGACGACGGCCGCCCGGCCGCGGTACTCCTCCGCCCACGGGTAGCGCACCGGCAGCCCGAACTCGTCGGTCTCCCCTGTCGTGTCGCCGTACAGCGCGAACGACCGCACCCGGCCCGAGGTCCGGCCGTGGTACTTCTCCGGCAGCCCCGCGTGGCAGACCACGAGGTCGCCGCCGTCCAGGACGTAATGGCTGACCAGACCCTGGATGAACGCCGCGACCTCGGCCCTGAAGGCGTCGTCCTCCTTGTCGAGCTGCTCGATGGTCTCGGCGAGGCCGTGCGTGGGCCTGACGGTACGGCCGTTGAGGTAACGGCCGAGCTTGTTCTCGTGGTTCCCCGGCACGCACAGCGCGTGGCCCGCCGCCACCATGCCCATCACCAGCCGCAGCACACCGGGGCTGTCGGGGCCGCGGTCGACGAGGTCGCCGACGAAGACGGCGGTACGGCCCTCGGGGTGGACGGCGTCCACGGCGCGGCCCGAGGCGTCGCGGGCGAAGGCGTAGCCGAGTTCGGTCAGCAGGCTCTCCAACTCGGCGCGGCAGCCGTGGATGTCGCCGATGATGTCGAAGGGGCCGGTGAGGTGCCGCAGGTCGTTGAAGCGCCGTTCGGTGACGACCTGGGCGGCCTCGGCCTCCTCCGGACCCCGCAGCACGTGCACCTTGCGGAACCCCTCGCGCTCCAAGTGCCGCAGAGAGCGGCGCAGTTCGCGCTGGTGCCGCTGGATGACGTGGCGGGGCAGACCTGCCCGGTCGGACCTGGCGGCGTTGCGTTCGGCGCAGAGCGCTTCGGGCATGTCCAGCACCACGGCGACCGGCAGCACATCGTGCTCACGGGCGAGCTTGACCAGCTGCGTACGGGCGGCGGACTGCACGTTGGTGGCGTCCACGACCGTGAGACGGCCGGCCGCCAGCCGCTTGCCCGCGATGTAGTGCAGCACGTCGAACGCGTCGCCGCTGGCCGCCTGATCGTTCTCGTCGTCGCTGACCAACCCGCGGCAGACGTCGGACGAAAGGACCTCGGTGGGCCGGAAGTTGCGCGCGGCGAAGGTCGATTTGCCCGATCCGGTGGCGCCGATCAGCACGACCAGCGAAAGGTCAGGAACGGGCAGCGCCCGCCGCTGGCCGGGTGCGGCACTGTCGTCGTCGCGCCGCTGCCGGGTACGGTCCGTGTCGCTCATGCCGCGCCCTCCGCTGTCCTCACGTGGTGGTTCCGGCCGCTCGTGCCGGGCCGGCCGGCCGTGCCGGTGCGCTCCTCTCCCGCGTCCGCGGGTGAAGCACGCGAGCTGGGTCGGCGGCCCCACCTCGGGGTCGTCGGGGCCCACCGGGCGGAAGGCGACGGCGTAGCCGTGCCGCTCTGCGACCTGGGACGCCCAGCGCCCGAACTCCTCCCGGGTCCACTCGAAACGGTGATCCGTGTGGCGCATCCGACCGGCGGGCAGCGTCTCCCAGCGCACGTTGTACTCCGCGTTCGGCGTCGTCACCACGACCGTACGGGGCCGCGCGGCGCCGAACACCGCGTATGCGAGCGCCGGAAGACGCTCCGGGTCGACATGCTCGACGACCTCGCTCAGCACCGCCGCGTCATACCCCTTGAGC
The DNA here is from genome assembly GCF_043199105.1 of Streptomyces sp. NPDC048644. NCBI lineage: Bacteria > Bacillati > Actinomycetota > Actinomycetes > Kitasatosporales > Streptomycetaceae > Streptomyces > Streptomyces sp. NPDC048644. The sequence goes on along the minus strand of NZ_JBICVO010000014.1, from coordinate 32,849 downwards.
CGCGCGTCGGTGTACGCGAGCGACCCCTGCACGAGCCGTACCCGCGCCGACTGCCGCTCGGACATCCGCTCCAGGTGCAGCCTGCGCCTGGCCTCGTGCAGCGCCCGCATCGACACGTCCATCCCGACGACCTCGGTGAACCGTCCGTCCTTGAGCAGCTCGGCGGTCAACTGGCCCTGCCCGCAGCCGAGATCGAGCACCCGCACGGCCTGCTCCTGCCGCAGCACGGCGAGGATCGCCTCCCGCCGCCTGACGGCGAGCGGCACCGGCTTCTCGTCCGTGTCGGCCGCTTCGTCCACCGCGTTGTCGATGTCCCCCGCGTCCGCGTCGTCCGCCTCGGCCAGCCGCTCCAGGGCCAGCCGCTCCAGCGCCGTACGGGTCAGCGAGCGGCGCCTGGCGAGGTACCGGCCGGCGATCAGCCGCTGTTCGGGGTGGCTCTCCAGCCAGCCGTCCCCGGCCCGCAGCAACTTGTCGACCTCGTCGTCCGACACCCAGTAGTGCTTGGCGTCGTCCAGCACCGGCAGCAGCACGTACAGATGCCGCAGCGCCTCGGCAAGTATCAGCTCGCCTTCGATGACCAGCCGGACGTAGCGCGAGTCGCCCCACTCCGGGAACGTCTCGTCCAGCGGCAGCGGTTCGGCCGTGACCGACCAGCCCAGCGGCCGGAACAGGGCACTCACCAGCTCCGCGCCGCCATGGGCCGGGAGCACCGGCACCTCGATGCGCAGCGGCATCGCCCGGCCGGGCAGCTCGGGGCGCGCCGCGCACTCCCCCTTCATGGCGGTGCCGAAGACGCTCCGCAGCGCCACGGCCAGCAGCGAGGACGCCGCGTACGGCCGGTCGTTGACGTACTGGCCGAGCACCGAATCCGGCGGACCGCCACGGCTCTTGCCCCGGCGCACCAAGGAGACCGCGTCGACCTCCAACAGGAGTGCGGCGGTGCAGCGTTGGGCATCCGCCTCGGGGTAGACCACATGCGCGGTGCCGTACGCCGTCGAGAACTGCTGCGCCTTGTCGGGATGCTTGTGCAGGAGGTACCCGAGGTCGGTCGCGGGGCGGTCGGTGCTGCCGGTGGTACTTATCGTCAGGAACACCCGTCCGAGTATCGCCGCAACCGGACGGCTGTCCCAACGGATTTCTCCCCCGCCGCCCCTCCCCACGGCCTTCCGGCGGCGCCACCCGGCGCGAGGGCCGGGTGACGGGCCGGGACGGTGCCGGGCGGCAGGCCGGGACGGGGGCCGCGACGTCAGCTCAGCTGCGACTGCACCTGTGCGGAGATCAGCTCCAGGTGGTCCAGGTCATCGAGGTCGAGCACCTGGAGGTAGACGCGCGAGGCGCCGATGGCGGCATAGCGGCCGATCTTGTCGACGACCTCGGCGGGCGAACCTGCGAGGCCGTTGGCCTTCAGCTCGTCCACCTCGCGCCCGATGACCGCGGCCCGGCGCGCGACCTCCGCGTCGTTCTTGCCGACGCAGGCGACCAGGGCGCTGGAGTACACCAGGTCGTCCCCCTTGCGCCCGGCGACCTCGGCAGCCGTCCGCACCCGCCCGAACTGCCGCTCGCTGTCCTCCAGCGAGGCGAACGGGATGTTGAACTCGTCGGCGTAGAGCGCGGCCAGCCTCGGCGTACGCGTCGCGCCGTGGCCGCCGATCAGCACCGGCAGCTTGTCCTGGGCGGGCTTGGGCAGCGCGGGCGACTTCTCCAGCTGGTAGTGGGTGCCGTCGTAGGAGAACTCCTGCCCGATCTCGGTGGCCCACATGCCGGTGACGATCGCCAGTTGCTCTTCCAGCCGGGCGAACTTCTCCTTCGGGAACGGAATGCCGTACGCCTTGTGCTCCTCCTCGAACCAGCCGGCCCCGAGGCCCAGCTCGACACGTCCGCCGGACATCTGGTCGACCTGGGCCACCTGGATGGCCAGCACACCGGGCAGACGGAACGTGCCGGCCGTCATGAGGGTGCCCAGACGGATCCGCCGGGTCTCGCGGGCCAGACCCGCCAGCGTGATCCAGGCGTCCGTCGGACCGGGCAGGCCATCGGCGTTACCCATCGACAGATAGTGGTCGGACCGGAAGAAGGCATCGAAGCCGAGGTCTTCGGTGGCCTTGGCGACGGTAAGAAGCGTGTCGTAGGAAGCCCCCTGCTGAGGCTCCGTGAAGATGCGTAGATCCATGCCTCCATCCTGCCCGGTCCACGCCCACAACACCGCTACGGCGTGTCGCCACCGGCGGGCCGGACGGGCGCCCCCGGGGCCGTAACTGGCGCTCCCGGGGCCGTAGCGGGCGCCTCGGGGGCGCGACACAGCGGTACGGGCTTCGGCCATCCGCTATCCGCTTTCCGTCCCTACTCGACATCCTGGATACGGGAATCCGCCGGAACGGAATTCCGCCGGAACGCGTGTCCACCTGCCTGGACCTCCGTCCGCACGCATTTCCGCCCACACGGAGTTCCGGGCAAAACCACCTCGCCCCCGCCCACCCCATCCTGAACCAAATACCCTTCATATCCAGGCCAGTTGACGGGAAGAAAGGTCGCCACACCTGCCCGCAATCCGTAATTCACGGACAGCTTCGGAAAGGGAAAGGGAGGGGCATCTCGCTCCGCTTGCCCCCTCGTTCCCGTCAACCCGGAGGGGAAGGCTTCGCATCCGTCGAAGCTCACCACGGCGGGCGGGGCGAGCACCGCCTCACGCCTTCCGGCGGGGGGGGGGACATGACGCCGGGCGCCGCGCGGGGCACTGGCAGCGGTCATGACAGCAGTAGCGGTAGCGGTAGCGCCGATGGACCGGCGGACGGCCGTGCCGGCGACGGCAACCACGGGGCCGAGCGGCGTCAACAGCGCGCCGAACGCCGCGGGCGCCAGACCCGCGAAGGGGCGCCAAGTTGACGGTTTCGACGCCACTGATGACGTCGAGACGATGCCGCATTCGAATGCGGGGGCGAGGGCCGCAACCGCGGCGGAAACACCCCGATGCCGAACGGAGGTAACGGCAGACGGCAGACGGCAGACAACGAACGGCAGGCGGCGCGGGGGCGCCGACGCGCTGCCGAGCTGTCCGGTCCGGCTCAGGCGGTTCACTCAGGCGGTTCACCCGGACAAGGTCCACTCAGGCAAGGTCCGCTCAGGCAAGGTTCCGGTCCCGCACCTCCAGCTTCTCCAATATGCCGGTGACGCGGTCGCTCGACTCGTCCGCCGTGTCCATCGCTTCCACGCAGGTCCAGTACATCCCTTCCTCGTCCGCCGAACACACGACGTTCACCAGCGCCTCGCACACCTCTCGCAGCAGTCCCCGCAGACCGGTCAAGGCACCCCGGACGTCCCGCACTTCGGTCAGCTGAGCCGCCCGCAGCCCGCCCGTTCTCGGTGCCGGGCGCAGCAGTCCCCCGCTGGACCGCCCGCCCGCATCGCCCAACCCGCGCGCCCTGGACCGCACTTCGTACGGTCCGAATATCGCGAGATGACTTCCGACCGCCTCGGCCAGGGCTTGCGCCTGCCAAGCCTCGACGATCACTTCGTGCACCGTGCTCGCCTCTGCCAGACCGCGCCGACTGGCCGCGATGATCCGCACCGCGTCCATGCGCGTTCCTCCCTTCGCCGTCACTCAGCATCACCCCACACTCTTTCCACTACCCAGAGTGAGGGGGAACAGCCGAAAACGCCAGGGGAATTCGCAAATCTGTGGACAACCAAGGCGGTGTGGAGAGATCCGTGACTCCGGAGAGTGACATACGCCCCGCGGTGGCCGCTTGCCTCACTCGCGCCACACGGCCCACTCGCATCTCGTCGGCCATCCGCCGACCACACCAGCCACCGGCGTCCCGCCCGCACAGCCCTCCATACCGTCCCCTACAGGCGACTCGCGACGCGCGGCCGACTCGTCGCGACGGGCGGAAGGCCGGAGCCGAAATCAGCCGAAGAGCCAGGTCCCGGCCGAGGAGGACGGACCGGGGAGGAGCAAGAACGAGCCATGGGCGGGGGCCGAGGGCGGGGGGGAACGCCGAGAACTCGCCCCACCCCCACCCCGCTCCCTCCCCCTACTCTCCCTCTCCCTCACTTCCCCGCGGCCGGTCCGGGCGGGCGGAGCGGACCGCAGGGAAGCGCGACTCATTGCGTTCGATCTTGGCGGCGAGCGCCGCGAGGGCGTCGATGCCCAGGGCCTCGCAGAACTGCAGCAGATACGCCAGCACGTCGGCGACCTCGTCCTCGACCCGCCCGGCGGACGTCGGCTCGGCCATCACCTTCGCCGATTCGTCCGGCGTCAACCACTGGAAGATCTCGACGAGTTCGGCCGCCTCCACGCTGAGGGCCGCCGCCAGGTTCTTGGGGTTGTGGTATTGCTGCCAGTCCCGGGCAGCCGCGAACTCGGCCAGCCTTCGCTGCAGGGCATGAAGATCCTCACTCATGCCCCCATCCTCACTCATGCCCCCAGGTGAAGCACCCGGACACCGGGCAGCCCCTCGGCGACCGCCGGATCCCGCACCGTACCGAGCAGCCGGACATGGCCGCGCCGCGCCATCCGGACGGCCAGCGACACCAGTTCGCCCGCCTGCCGGTCGTCCATGCACCGGTCCATGCCGTCCGCGACAACGGTCATCTGCTGGAACGCCGACGGGATCTCCCCGACCGGATCCATGTCCAGCACCCCGGGGCCGGTGAGCAGTACCAGGGCGAGGCCGAGATACCGCAGCTCCCCGTCGCCGAGCTGATCGACGGGCATCATCCCCCACGTGCCGCGGTCGAGTACGGCCTGGAGGCCGGGCGAGGCACAGGGAGCTGATACGAGCGCCTGCCCGCGCCCCGGTGCCCCCGTGGCGTCCTCGCCGCTCCGCGCCACCCCGCCCCGTGCCGGCCCTGCCGTACCGTCCGCCGCTTCCGCCGCCCGTTCCCCGCCGGGCTGCCGCGGCACCGCGTGCAGCCCGTCGACCGGCCCCGCGCAGGCGGCCCGTACGGCGGCGACCAGGACGGCGTGCCGTCGGGTGCACTCCTTGCTCGTCCGTTCCAGCACCGCGGGGAGGTTGTCGCAGGACGGCCGTAGCCGGCCCTCGCCGCCCCGGCAGCTCACGGTGTCGGCCCGCGCCCGGCCGCGCCCGCCCTGAGGCGCCTCCGGGCCCGCCGCTGCCTCCGTACCCGACCGTTGCCGGGGAACCGTAGGGACCTCCGGCACCGAGCCCGCCCCGCGCATCGACTCCGGCCGCGGATCGCAGCGGAAGACCGACCGGAGCGCGACGACGACCTGTTCGGCGGCGGCGAGCACCATCCGCTGACCGGCCGTCTTGCCCGCGACGCGCAGCGGCAACAGTGCGGTGCCGAGGCGGTCGTCGGGCAGCGGCGCGCGGGTCACGGGCGTCGCGCCCGCCGTGTACCAGGCGGCCTGCACGGCGTGCCGCGCCGGGTCCGTCAGCGCGGTGGTGAGCAGCGTTTCGCCGCCGCCCGTCAACCGTTCGCCGACGATGCGCAGTTCGGGTTCCGCCTGGATGGCGAGGTCGAGGCAGACCGGGCCGGCCGGCCCGTCGACCGTGCAGCCGATGCGGAAGCCGCGACGGCCCTGCCCGTCGGGGCGCGCGCCGGCCGGTACGCACGCCGTGGCGCCGCCAGGCACCGCCTCCACCGCCTGCCCCAGCCGCTCTCCGGCGCCCAGCCTGGCGAGGATTTCGTACGCTTGGAGCGCGCTGGACTTGCCGCTGCCGCTCGGCCCCGCCAGCAGGGTCAGCGGCCCCATGGGCAGGGTGACGCAGCGGTGGTTCTTGAAGGCGGACAGCCGTAACTCGGCGACCGCGGGACGTGCACTGTCGATTGGCATACCGGGGACGCTATGCAGCGGCCCCAACGGCGCGGCCCACAGAACCGTTCCGCCCGGGGGGCTTCCTACGATCGGGGGATGCCGCCCGCTGCCGGTTCCGCGACTTCGGTGCCGAGGGGTGCGAGCAGGAAGACGTTGGTGTCGACGCGGTGCATGCCGCTGCCCAGTCCGAAGACGACTCCGCTGGAGAAGTCCAGGATGCGCTTGGCCACATCGGTGTCGGCGCTGCTGAGGTCCAGCAGCACCGGGATCTGTGCCATCAGGTACTCGGCGACCTCGCGCGCGTCGGCGAAGATCTGGACACGGATGACGACGAAGCGTCGCGCTTCCTGTGCCGGGCCCTCGTCGGGGAGGGCGCGGTGGTCGGGCCAGGACGGCCACTCACTGCTGCTGCGAAGTGGGACGACCTCGGCGAGCCCTTCCCACTGCTCATCGGTGGCATCGGGGCCGTTCACCGAATCACCTCACTCGGGGGAGCACTGCCTGTCTGCGGTGTCTGCATCGAACAATTCTAGGGATAAAACATACAAACTTTGCCGGACGCGGCACACACCGCGTCACATCACTGTCCCATCCTGCACCATGGGCCCTGACCAGTCCCGACAGCCTCGGCAGATATCCTGCGTCGAGCTGGTGTGTGCCCATTCATCCCCCGCGAGAAGGAGGTCCGTTTCCTCATGAGTTCCGAGACTCCGGGCCGACGCCACCGCGGCCTGCGCGGCCTGCGCAAACCCGCGAAAAGACGGCCTCAGGAGCCGCCGCCCGCCGAGGTCGACGAGCCCGCGGGCCCGCCCGAACCGCCGCCGGAAACCAGCAGCGTCATCAGCGCCGCCCTTTATCGCGACGGTCACCGCATCAGCACCCACGACACACTCTCCGGCACCTTCCGGCAGCTGCGCGCCACCTCTGATTCGCTCGCCTGGATCGGGCTGCACCGCCCTTCCCGCGATGAACTCCTCACCCTCGCATCGGAATTCGACCTCCATCAGCTCGCCGTCGAAGACGCCCTGGAAGCCCATCAGCGGCCGAAACTGGAACGGTACGGCGGCACCCTGTTCGTCGTGCTGCGCGCCGCGCGCTATCTGGACGACCCGGAGGAGGTCGACTTCGGCGAGCTGCATCTGTTCGTCGGCCCGGATTTCGTCATCACCGTGCGGCACGGCGGTGCCCCCGACCTCTCGGCCGTACGCCGCCGCATGGAAGACGCCCCGGAACTCCTCCAGCACGGCCCCGAAGCGGTCCTGTACGCGATCCTCGACGCGGTCGTGGACGGCTATGCGCCGGTCGTCGCCGGCATTCAGAACGACATCGACGAAATCGAGACCGAGGTCTTCGGCGGCGACCCGCGGGTCTCCCGCCGCATCTATGAACTCTCCCGCGAATTGGTGGAGTTCCAGCGCGCGACCCGGCCGCTGAACGGCATGCTGGAGGGCCTGACCGCCGGTTTCGAGAAATACGGCATCGACGAGGAACTGCGCCGCTATCTGCGCGACGTGGCCGATCACGTCCTGCACATCACCGAGCGCGTGGACGGTTTCCGGCAGGCACTCCAGGAGATCCTCACCGTCAACGCGACCCTGGTGAACCAGCAGCAGAACGCCGAAATGCGGGCCCTGGCCGAGGCCGGCTTCGAACAGAACGAGGAAATCAAGAAGATTTCATCGTGGGCGGCGATCCTGTTCGCGCCGACGCTCGTCGGCACGATCTACGGGATGAACTTCGAGCGGATGCCGGAGTTGCGCTGGGCACTCGGATACCCCTTCGCGATCATCCTCATGGCGATCGTATGTACCAGTTTGTACGTCATCTTCAAGCGGCGGGGCTGGCTCTGAGCGGTCAGGCGGGAACTGCGGCCGACGTGTCGGACACGGGCCGCGGTGCCCGCTCCGTCCCCGGCGTCATCCGGGGAGCATGGCGCGCCGCCCGGGGGCCGCGGATGACTGCATGCTCATGCCGCCGTCGACGACGAGGAGTTGGCCGGTGAGGTAGCGGGATTCGTCGGAGGCGAGGAAGACCATGGTGTGGCCGATGTCCTCGGGAGAGCCGAGGTACGGGAGGGCGTTGCCCTTCTTCAGCGCTTCGACGACGTCGGCGGGCAGGTTGTTCTCCAGGGCGGGGGTCATGACCGCGCCGGGGGCGACGGCGTTGCAGCGCACCCGCTGCGGCCCGTACTGGACGGCGATCGACTTCGTGACGCTGACCACCGCGGCCTTGACGGCGCCGTAGGAGGTTTGCAGGACGTCGCCGACGAGTGCGGCCACGGAGGCCGTGTTGATGACGGATCCGCCGCCGGCGCGGATCATGTGGGGCACCGCGTGCCGGGCGCCCAGGAGGGTGCTGCGCACGTTGAGGGTGACGGCCCGGTCGAATTCGTCCATGTCCATGCGCAGCAGGTCCAGGTCCTTGCGCGGGTCGGTTCCGCCGACGTGGTTGCACAGCACGTGCAGGCCGCCGAACTCGCCGACGGCCGCGGCGACCAGGTCGGCGATGGAGCCCTCGTCGGTGACGTCCACGGTGACGGGCAGCGCCGTGCCGCCCGCGGCCTCGATGATCGCGGCGGTCTCCTCGGCGCCTCGGGTGTCGTGGTCGGCGACCACGACCCTGGCGCCCTGACGGCTCATCAGTTCGGCGGCTGAGCGTCCGATCCCGCTGCCCGCGCCGGTGACGACCGCGACCTTGTCCTTGAGGCGTTCCATGGTCATGTCCCTTCGTTTTCCTGGTCGTTCAGTGTTGTCCGGTGGGGGTTGCGGGCTGTGCCGTGACGGGCCCGGTGTCCTGCCCGGCGGTGGGGCGGTGGGGGCGCGGGACGGCGAGGGTGAGGAGCAGTCCGACGGCCGCGGCGAGCACCGCGACGACGTAGGTCATGCGGAACCCGTCGGCGGCCGGTACCTCGGCGGGGCCGAGCCGCATGGTCGTGTTCGCCAGGATGGCGGCCATCACCGCGCTGGACGTGGAGGTGCCGATGGACCGCATGAGCGCGTTGACGCCGTTGGCCGACGCCGTCTCGGTCACCGGTACGGCGCCCATGATCAGGGCGGGCATCGCGGCGTAGGCGACGCCGACGCCGGCGCTGACGACCATCGAGGTGAGGACGATCTGCCACACCTGGGACATCAGCAGCACTCCGGCCCCGTAGCCGACGCCGATGACGCCGACACCGATGAGGAGCGTGGTGCGGGCACCGTGCCGGGCGGTGAGGCGGGCGGAGACGGGTGACAGGGCCATCATCACCAGGCCGCCGGGCGCCAGGGCGAGCCCCGCCGCGAGCGTGGACTGCCCGAGCCCGTATCCGGTGGCCTCGGGCGACTGGAGCAGCTGCGGCAGGGTCAGCGACATCGCGTACATGGCGAAGCCGACGAGTACGGAGGCGAGGTTGGTGAACAGCACGGGCCTGCGCACGGTGACCCGGAGGTCCACCAACGGCCGGGATATGCGCATCTCGTAGGCCGCCCAGAGCGCCAGGATCACGGCGCCACCCGCGAAGAGTCCGATGGTGCTGCCGCTCGTCCAGCCCCAGTCGCCGCCCTTGGTGACGGGCAGCAGCAGACACACGAGGCCGGCGGCGAGTCCGATCGCGCCGGGGGTGTCGAACCGTCCGGGTGCCCGGTGCGGGGATTCGGGCAGCAGGGCGATCACCAGGACGAGGCAGGCGAGCCCCAGGCCGGCGGAGAGCCAGAACAGGACGTGCCAGTGGGCGAATTGGACGATGGCGGCGGAGACGGGGAGGCCGACCGCGCCGCCGACGCCGAGGGTCGCACTGACCAGTGACACGGCGCCGCCGACGCGGGCGGCCGGCAGTTCGTCACGCAGGATGCTGATGCCGACCGGGACCACGCCGGTTGCCAGACCCTGGAGCACCCGCCCGGTGATCGCCGGGAGCAGGCTGTCGGACAGGGCGCACACCACGGATCCCGCGACGAGCGCGAGCAGGCTGGCGATGAGGATCCGGCGTTTGCCGTACATGTCGCCGAGGCGCCCGGAGATGGGTGTCACCACGGCTGCCGCGAGGAGCGTCGCGGTGATCACCCAGGAGGCGTCGGACGGTTCGGCATGCAGCAGCCGAGGCAGCTGCGGGATGACCGGGACGACGAGCGTCTGCATGAGCGACACCACGACGCCGCTCAGCGCGATCACGGCGGTGACCGCGCCCGGCCCCCTCCTGCGGGTGGAACTGGCTGACAACGGCGGGCTCCTTGGACGGGCCGGCGCCCGTGGGGCACCGAAAGGCAGAGGTTGGCGGGACCGGAGGTGGTGCGCGCCGTTCGCGGGGTGCGTTCGGGCCGGGCCGGGCGCCTTCCAGGGCCCGGGGCGCATGGGGAGGGGTAGCCGCACAGGACTCGATAGGTACTGTGCACATGATGTGCACTATACGCATGACGTGCATAGTGCACAACGCCAGTCGTGGTGGCCCCCGGCGCGGCGCGGGCATGCGCGATGATGAGGGGGAGCCAACGGTGGAAGAGGACCAAGGACATGAGTGAGCAAGAGCGTCGGCTGAGCGATCTGGAGCGGGAGCTGACCTTGCTGTCCCGGCATTTCGTCGCCGCCCGCGGCCCCCGCATCGGCCAGAGCCTGGAACGCTCGGCCTACGTCCTGCTCACCCGTCTCGAGGTCGGCGAACCGCTCACGCTCAAGGAGCTGGCGCACACCTTCCAGGTCGACGTCTCCACCATCAACCGCCAGGTCAGCGCCATGCTCCGGAACGGCCTTGTGGAACGCATCCCCGATCCCGACGGCGGGATGGCCCGCAAGTTCCGGCCCACCGCACTCGGCCTGGAACGCCTGGAGGCCGACCGCGCCATCAGCCGCGCCGGGGCCACCCGCCTCATCGAGGCGACCGGGTGGACGGGCCGGCGCACCGAGCAATTCCTCACCCTGCTGGTCGAGTTCAACCAGAGCATCGAACAGCTCGAAGGGCTCACGTGGTTCCGCGAGGGCCGGACGGAGAACCCGTCGGCAGCGGACTGAGCCGGGGCGCGCGGGACACGGCCGAGGCGTCCGCCGGGCTCCGGAACCGGTGAGGGGCCCGGGGGCGGACCGTTCCGCCCCCGGGCCTCGGCCGGCTCCGGTGTCAGCGGAGGGTGAGGGCGGTGCGGATGGTGGTGAACAGGTCGGTCTGGTTGGTGACGCCGAGCACGCGGTCCGACAGGGGGCCCTGGGCGGCGATGCGGACCTGGGTGCCGGTGTGCTCCTGGGACTGACCGGGGGTGTTCGTCGAGTAGTTGACCTTCAGCCGGCCGCCCTCGTTGGTGACCAGGGTGGCGGACAGGCCGGGCGGGGTCGCTTCGAGCGGCACTATCTGGCTGCTGTGGCCGTGGTCGGCGGTGGTGACGACCAGGGTGTCGGGGTGCTTCGCGGCGTAGTCGCGGGCGACCTTGACGGCACGGTCGAACGCCGCGGTTTCACCGATCTGCCCGCAGGGGTCGGCCGCGTGGTCCTGCTTGTCGATGGAGGCGCCTTCGACCTGGAGGAAGAAGCCCTTGCCCGGCTTCTTGCCGTGCCCGCCGCGCTGCGTGGCCTCCAGCAGGTCGATGGCCTTGCGGGTCTGCCGCTCCAGGCTCGGGGTGCCCGCGGGCCGGTCCGGGTTGCCGGTGACGCAGCGCTGGGGCGCGGTGCCGCCGACCGCGGCGGGCTTGCCGGTCCACTCCACCGGGACGGTCTCGGGCGCGAAGAGGCCGAGCACCGGCTTGCCGCCCTTAACGGCCCGCAGGCCCCTGTCGTCGGTGACGACCTGGTAACCGAGCTTCCTGGCCTGCTGGGTGACGGTCTTCCCCTTGTACGGGCCTTCGGTGACGGTCTGCTCGAAGCGGCCCTTGCCGCCGCCCAGCAGGACGTCCACCTTGTGGTTGACGCTCTGCTCGGCGATGGATCCCAGGCCGCCCTTGCCGAGGGTGTCGGCCGGGCACTTCTTCATGTCGGCGGGGCCCTGACAGCTGCGGTCGCCGACGTGCGAGGCCAGCACCGCGGGGGTGGCGTCGGTCAGTTCGGCGGTGGTGACCGAGCCGGTGGCCAGGCCGTTGCGCTGGGCCAGCTCCAGGATCGTCGGCAGCGGCTCGTCGGTGTCCGGGGTCTTGGAGATACGGCCGTTGACGGTCTTGTGGCCGGTGGCCCAGCCGGTGCCGCTGGCCGCGGAGTCGGTGACGTAGTCCGGCTTGCCGTGCTCGTCGACCGCGTACGTCGTGTAGGCGCCGGTCTTCGGGAAGCGGTCCATGTTCAGCCGGCCGTTGGCGCCCACCGTGTAGTCACGGGCGAGAGTGATCTCCGAGTCGCCCATGCCGTCGCCGATGAGCAGGATGACGTTCTTCGCCTTCTTGCCGTGGGCCGACAGGGCGGCCGGTGCGTCGGCGGCGCCCGTATCCGACGCGGCGGCCATGGCCGGGACCGCCGTGGCGGCGACGAGGAGCGCGGCGGTGCCCCAGGCCCAACGGTGACGGTGCGGACGCGACATGGTCATCTGTGTTCCCTCTCCTGACACCGGCCGGCTGCCGGTGAGGCCCACAGCCCAACAGGGCGGCGCGTACCCCGGGTGGCGTGCGGATGTCGTACCGGCAACGGGCGGGCAGCCGGAAAGGGCGGGGCGGCCGGCCCGCGGCTGCCCCGACCGGGGGCCGCGCCCTCCGGTAATCTGATTCTTTCTCCGCAGGAGGGGTTACATCAGTGGAGTTCCGGCTGCTCGGAGCGGTTTCCGTCGCCACCGAGGTCGGCGAGCTGCCGCTCGGTCCCGCCAAGCGGCGCAGCCTGCTGGCCGCCCTGCTGCTGCGTCCCAACCACCCCGTTCCGGTGGATCAGCTGACGGCCGCGCTGTGGGACCACGAACCGCCGCCGCAGGCCCGCAGCGTCATCCAGGGCCATGTGTCGCGCCTGCGGGTCCTGTTCGCCGGCGCGGACGCCGAGATGTTCGGCGTCGAACTGGTCACCAGGAACGCGGCGTATGTGCTGCGGATGCCGGAGAGCCTGCTGGACGCCCACCGCTTCGAGGAGTTGGTGACGCTGGCCCGCGGCCAGCGGGTGCCGGCCGACGCGGTGTCGATGTTCCAGGAGGCGCTGTCGCTGTGGCAGGGGCCCGCGCTGACCGGCGCGTATCCGAGCCAGCCGCTGCAGGCCGCCGCGCACGCGCTGGAGGAACTGCGGCTGACCACCGTGGAGCTGCTGGCCGGCGGCTACACGCGGATGGGCGAGCACGCACGGGCCGCCGCCGTGCTGCGTGCGGAGGCCGCCGTCCATCCGCTGCGCGAGTCGCTGTCCGCCGGGCTGGTGCGCGCACTGCAGCGTGCGGGGCGCCGCTCGGAGGCGCTCGACTGGTTCCACCGCACCCGGCGGCTGCTCGCCGACGAGTTGGGGGTCGACCCGGGACGGGAGCTGGCGGACGCCTACGCGGTGGTGCTGCGCGGCGAGCACGACGACGAGCCGCAGGCGCCTGCGCCCGTACCGCATCCGGCGCCCGGCACCGCGCAGATGGCGCCTGCGGGCCTGCATCCGGGCACGATCGACCTGCTCCCCCGCATGCCGCGCGGCTTCCACGGGCGGGCGGGCGAGCTGACCGCGCTGTCCAGGGCCGCCGCGGGCGAGGCGCCCGTCTGCCTGGTCACCGGGCCCGCAGGCGTGGGCAAGACGGCGCTCGTGGTGCACTGGGCCCACCACAACCGCGACCGGTTTCCCGGCGGACTGCTCTACGCCGATCTGCGCGGCTTCAGCGATACCGGCGAGCCGACCCTCGTCGAGGTGCTGCGCGAGTTCCTGCTGGCGCTGGGGGTCGCGCCGCGCCGGATACCGGAGTCGGCAGGCGCCGCATCCGCGCTGTTCCGGTCCCTGGCCGCCGACCGTCAGCTCCTCGTCGTGCTCGACAACGCGCGCGGCTCCGAGCAGGTCAGGGATCTGCTGCCGGGCGGCACCCGCTGCGTCACAGTGGTCACCAGCCGGGACCGGCTGCGCGGCCTGATCGCATCCGACGCCGCCCGGCCCGTGCCCGTCGACGTACTCGAACCGGAGGACAGCACCGCCCTGCTCGCCGCGGTGCTCGGCAAGGAGCGGGTGCTCGCGGAGGCGGTGGCCGCCCGGCGGCTCGCCGAGCTGTGCGGCGGGCTCCCCCTGGCGCTCCGGGTGACCGCCGCCCGGCTGGCCGACCAGCCGGACCGGTCCCTGAGCACGATGAGCACCGAACTGTCCGACGAGTCGCGCCGCCTGAGCCTCCTCGACGTGGAGGACACCGGCGTACGGGCCGCGCTGCGGCTCACCGTGCACCGGCTGCCCGCCGACGCCGCACGGCACTTCGCGCACCTCGGCCGGTACCCCGGCACGCACGTCGACAGGTACACGGCGGCGGCGCTGGCCGGCACCGGCCTGGCCGCGGCCGATGCCGCGCTGGACCGGCTCACCGCGGCCCACCTCGTCACCCGCACCGCGCCGGACCGCTGGATGCTGCACGACCTCGTACGGCTGTACGCGCGCGACCTCGACACGGACGCCGGCACCCTGGTGCGGGTGCTCGATCACGGTGTGGCCACCGCCCTGGCCGCGGCCGACGCGGCGGAGCCGGGCGACGAGTCGTGCTTCACGCTGCCCGCCGACTTCCACCCGCCGTGCGCGGTGCGGGAGTTCGCTGACCGTGAGCAGGCCATGGCCTGGTACGCGGCCGAACGTGACGACCTGACGCTGGCGGTGGCCGCCGCGCACGCCGCCGGGCTGCACAGCAGGACCTGGCGGCTCGCCCTGGCCCTGTGGCCGCAGATCGTGTGGCGGGTCCGCGACGGCTGGGCCCCCGTGCTGGAGACGGCACTTGAGGCGGCGCGGGCCGACGCCGACCCGCGTGCGCAGTCCCGGATCCTCGCGCTGCTCGGCTGGGTGCTGACCGAAGAGGGCCGCACCCAGGAGGCGTTGGTCCATCTGGAGGCCGCCCCGGCGCTCGCCTCCCGGGCCGGTGATCCGCGCGGCGAGGCGACCGCGCTGGTCAACCTGTCGCTCGCGCAGGCGGCGCTCGGCAGCCCTGACGAGGCGGCGGAAGGCTGCGCGCGGGCGGCGCGGCTGGCCTGCGGCGCCGGTGACTGGCACACCGAGCGGCTGGCCCTCTACCACCTCACCCGGCATCAACTGGACACCGCGCAATGGCAGGCGGCCCTGGACACGTCCGCCGCCGCGCAGGCGCTGGGCGACGCGTCGGACACCTCGGTGGCCTCCCGGGTGCTGCTGCGCACGGCGGCCGGTGAGGCGCTGCTGGGGATGGGCGAGGAGGCCGAGGGCATCCGGCGGCTCGACGCAGCGGCACGCGAGGCGGAGGCGTGCGGTTACGACGACGGTGCGGTACGGGCGTTGGGTGTCCTGCTGCGGGTGTCGGCCGACGTGGAGCTCCAGGTGCGGTACGACACGGCGGTGATGCGGCTCCTGGAGCGGAGCTGAGCCACCGGCCGTGATGTCCGCGGGGCGTGCTGCTGCGTGGTGTCAGTGGGACGTAAGTGAGACGTGAGTGGAACGCCAACGGGACCGGCCAAGCTGGTTCCAGAGCAGGAAACCTCTTGCGCCCCACCCGACCCGGGGGAAGTCTCATGCGTACGACCCGTATCCGCACCACCGTCCTGGCCGCCGCCACCGCTGCCCTGGCCCTGAGCCTGACCGCGTGCGGCGGCTCGGACGGCGCCGGCGGCACGAAGTCCGACGCGAGCCGCAGCAGCAACACTGCCGACACCTCGGCGACGGCGAAGGGCGGCGCGGCGGAGGCGAACTCGTCCCCGGTCTCCGGTGATCAGGGCACGTCGGGTTCCGGCGCGCACGACGGCTCCGGCAAGGCCACCGCCGCCCAGGACGGGCAGTGCCACGGCAACGGGATCTCGTACGGCGTGCTGCACCGGTTCCCGAAGCAGCAGGGCGAGCACCTGCTGATCACCGCGCGGAACGCCGGCAGCAAGCCCTGCTGGGTCACGTCGTACCCGTCCGTCATGCTCGGGGACGCATCGAAGGCCCTGGTCCACTCGTCCAAGGACGCCCCTGGCAGCGGGAAGCGGATCACGATCCGGCCCGGCGGCACGGTCTACTCCGCCGTGAACCTCTTCGCCTACGGCTCCGGCGCCCACACGTCGACGAACGTGTCCATAGCCCTGCGCGACCGGACCGGCGACACCGGACCGGCCGTGGAGCACGACGCGCTCGACGGCAAGGGCGCCGCGTCGAAGTTCAGCTGGTCCGAAGCCGACGTCACGAACTGGAACACCGCCAAGCCGTACGACTTCTGACCGGAACGCGCCGCCCACGACGGCCCGCACACACGGGGAGGGAGGCCCTGCCGCCTCCCTCCCCCGGGCCGTCCGGATCTCCCCCGCGCCGTGCGTCCCGCGGTCGCCGGGCCCGACCCCCGTACGGGCCTCGGCGCTCGCCACGCAAGCTCGCGATCACGGACACCCACACCTCCGTGCGGAGCCCCGGTCCGCGCACGGCGCCGTGGGCAGGACTGCCGGCGCCGTGTCGGAACAACCCGATTCCATCACCGGCGGAGTTGTTTGGCAGCGCTCTGAGCAGCACCGATCAATGGTGAAGTGAGCCGCGACCGCAGTTGCCCGCCGTCCGCGCCGTCCTTAGGGTGGCCGTTCGTGCCGACGGGAAGTGGGGGAATGACGCGTGGGGCGCCCGGAGAATCCGATCGATCCGCAGTCGGGACCGGTGCAGCGGTTCGCCCACGAACTGCGCAAGCTCCGCGACGAGGCAGGCACTCCCGCCTACCGGGCCATGGCGCGCCGCGCCGGATACTCCGCGGGGACGCTGTCGCAGGCCGCGGCCGGTGAGCGGCTGCCGACGCTGCCGGTCCTGCTCGCCTACGTGAGCGCCTGCCAGGGCGACACCGGGTACTGGCGGCAGCGGTGGGAGGAGGCCGACGAGGAACTGGCCAGGCTGCCCGCGCCGCACGACGAGGACGCCGATCCCCCCTACCGCGGTCTCGCCCGCTTCGAACCGGGCGACGCGGAACTGTTCTTCGGCCGCGACGAACTGACCTCGCAGCTGACGCGGATGGCCCGCGGGCACCGCGTCAGCGCCCTGGTGGGGGCGTCGGGCAGCGGGAAGTCCTCCCTGCTGCGGGCCGGCCTGGTCCCCCGCGTCCGCCGGCCGCAGGACAGCGGCGAGGTCCCGCCTGCGGCCGTCCGCATCCTCACTCCGGGGCCGCATCCGCTCGCCCACGGCAGGCGCCTGGAGCCGGCCACCGGGCCGGGCGAAACCTGGCTGCTGGTCGACCAGTTCGAGGAACTGTTCACCCTCTGCGCCGACCCCGGGGAGCGGGACGCGTTCCTGGAGCGGCTGCTCGCCGCCCGCGACGCCGACAGCCGGCTGCGGGTGGTCCTGGCGGTACGGGCCGACTTCTTCGGGCGCTGTGCCCAGCACGGCGGCCTGGCCGCCGCGCTCAAGGACGCCACCTTGCTGGTCGGCCCCATGGACCGCGCGCAGTACCGGGAAGCCGTGGTGCGCCCCGCCACCGCCTGCGGGCTGACCGTCGAACGGGACCTGACCGCCCGCATCGTCGAGGACGTCGAGCACGAGCCCGGCGCGCTGCCGCTGCTCTCCCACGCGCTGCGGGAGACCTGGCACCGGCGGCGCGGACGCACGCTGACGCTCCAGGCGTACGAAGCGGCCGGCGGCCTGCACGGCGCCATCGCGCGCACCGCCGACGACGCCTACCACCGGCTCGGCCCCGCGCAGGCCGACCTCGCGCGGCACGTCCTGCTGCGCCTCGTCGCGCCGGGCAACGGCACCCAGGACACCCACCGCCCCGCCCCGCGCGCGGAGTTCGACCGCCTTCAGGGCGGCGCCGACAGCGCCGCCGTCCTCGACCGCCTGGCCCGCGCCCGGCTGCTCACCCTGGACGACGGCCACGTCAGGCTCGCCCACGAAGCGGTCATCACGGCCTGGCCGCGCCTGCACGGCTGGATCGGCGAGGAACGCGAACGGATGCGGCTGCACCGGCAGCTCACCCGCGACGCCGCCGCCTGGCAGGAACTCGACCGCGACCCCGGCGCCCTGTACCGCGGCACCCGGCTGGCCCGCGCGCAGGAGAGCTTCACCGCCGACGAGCGCGGCACGCTGAACCCGTTGGAGGCGGCCTTCCTCGACGCGGGCCTCGACGCCCACGCGGCGGAGCGCGCCCACGCGGCCCGCGCCGCACGCCGTACCCGTGGCGCCTTCGCCGCGCTGGCCACGCTGTGCGCGCTGCTCCTGGTGGCGGGCACCCTCGCCTGGCAGCAGAAGCGCGACACCGACCGGCAGCACGCCCAGTCCGAAGCCCGCCGCATCGCCTCCGTCGCCGCCGGTCTCCGCGCCACCGACCCGGTGCGCGCCACCCGGCTGAGCGTCGCCGCCTGGCGGCTGGCCCGTACCCCCGAGACCCGCGGGGCGGTCCTGGGCGCGCTGGCGCGGCGCGAGGTGGACGCCATGCCGCTGCCGGACGGGACCAACCCGTCGGACGAGGCGTCGGACCCCGTCCTCACCGACGACGGGCGCACCCTCCTGTACCCGGACCGGGACCGCATACGCCGCTGGGACGTCCGCACCCACCGCGAACTCCCGTCCCACCGGGCCACCGCGGCGGACATCTCCCTGCACCTGCTCCAGGCGGCCACGCGGGACGGCGGGGCCGTCGCCATGGAGCACAACCCGGGCGGCCTGCGCGTGTTCCGCACCACCGGCACCCGGACGGAACGGCACGTCCTGACCGCCGACGGCCTGCCGGTGTTCGGCGACAGCGGCAGGACGCTGCTGTCCCTGAGCCCCGGTTCCTTCGAGCTGTGGGACTGGCGGCACGGCCGCCCGCTCTTCCGGCAGCACCTGCCCCGGCACACCGGGCCGGACGGGACGGAGTACTACGAGGGCGCGGTCAGCCCGGACGACCGGTACGTCGCGGTGTGTACGCCGCACTCCGCGCCCGAGGTGTGGGATGTGGCACGGCACCGCAGGAAGCGGCTGCCCTGGTCGCCGAAGCCGTGCGGTTCCGGGGTGCCCCGGTTCACCCACGACGGGCGGGCGCTGCTGAACCTGGCCGACGGTGCGGGCGCCGAGGCCCGCGACCTCACCTCGGGGCGCAGGCTGTGGCGGGTCGGGCACTCCGGGCTGACGGACATGCAGCTGAGCCCGGACGGCAGCCTCCTGGCGGGCCGGGACACCGACGAGATCCTCGTGTGGCGCACCAGCAGGCCCGGCGCTCCGGTGCTGCGCTACCCGATCCCCAACGAAGAGGTGACGCACCTGCGGATGGACACCGGCCGGCAGGTGCTGCGGTACGTCGGCGGCGGCGCGGTCCGCACCCTGTCCCTCACGCCGCCCGCCGCCCGGCCGCCCGGCGAACCTCCGGTGGCGGAGGCCGAGTTCAGCGCCGGGGCCGACCGGCTCGCCACGGCACGGGAGCGGGACGGCGGCGCGGAGTTCCGGCTGCTGGACGCGCGCACCGGGAAGACGACGACGCTGCCCTCACGCGAACCCTGCACGCCGCCGGTCAGCCCCCCGCACGACCGGTGCGAGATCTTCCCCTTCCTCTCCTTCGGACCCCAAGGACGCCGGCTGGCCTACGGTGCCGAGACCGCGTCACAGGCGGGCGGGCGTCGCCACCTGCCGGTGAACGGACGGGTCCACGTGTGGGACGCGGACACGCGCCGGCCGGTCGCCACTCCCCCGGCGCTGAAGGGCCGGGGCGGCACACGGGTGTCGCAGGCGCTGTTCACCGCGCACGGCAGGTCCCTGCTGCTCTCCGACGGCGCCGAAGCCGTCAAGGTCTGGGACGCCGGCAAGGCCGCCGTCCGCTCGCTCGGCACGGTGAGCGGCCAGCTGCTGGCGGCCCATCCCGACGGCCGCCGCTTCGTCATCGGGGTGGGCGCGAACACCTCGGGCCGGCTCGTCGGCCTCGCCTCCCGCCGCGTCTCCCGCCAGTCCCTGACCGGCGGGACCACCACGGTGATCGCCTTCAGCCCGGACGGCCGCCTGCTGGCCGCCGGCGACTCGGCGGGCCGGGTCACCCTCTGGGACGGCCTGGCCGAGCGCCGCCTCGGGGAGCTGCCTGCCACCGAGGGCGGAAGCGGCGCGGGCGGTCAGGAGGCCGTCACGGCCCTCGCGTTCGCGCCCGACGGTGACACCCTGGCGACGGCGGGCGACCACGGCACCCTGCGGCTGTGGGACACCGGCTCCAACCAGCCCCTGGGCGACGCCCTGCCCACCCTGCCCGGCGATCCGCTGCTCGCCGTGGCCTTCACCCCCGACGGGAAGAGCCTGCGCACGGCCGGCCGGCACACCCCGCTCCAGACCTACACCGCCGCCCCCGACCGCGCCGCCCGCACCCTGTGCCGGCGCGCCCACGGCGGCCTGTCCCCGGCGGAGTGGCGCTCCTACCTGCCGGCCGTCCCCTACCGCCCCACCTGCTGAAACCCCCGGGCGCCGCGGGCCGGCCTCAGGGGGTGAGCGGGCGGACGAGGAGGGGGACGCCGACGTCCTGGTGACCGCCGCTGGCGAGCATGCGGACCTCGCCGCGCTCGCTGATCTCCGCGCGAACGATCCCGGTCTCATCCTCGTAGATCGGGTACCCGCCCGCGCCCGCAGCCGCCGTACGCCGGACGATCACCACGTCGTCCTCGACGGCAGCCGCCTGAAACACCAGCTCATAGCCTTCCGGGTAATCCATGGGGGCGCTCCGCAAGGGTCGGCGACGGCGGTCGCAGTGCTTCTCCATCGTCCCTCACGCCGGGCCGCCCCGCCTGAGGAGCACGGCGGGCGGCCCCGCTACGGAGCCGTCGCCCCGTCGCCGGTCTCCCGCTCCAGCAGCTCCCGGGCCGCCCGGGTCCGCGGGTGGCCGGGGCCGAAGGCGCGCTCGCAGGCGTCCGCCGCCTCGCGCGCCAGCCGCCCGGCGTCGTGGGAGGTGAGCTTCTCCGGCTTGCCGTTGCCCATGGTCGAGTCCAGGAAGCGCACCACGGGCGCCGGAAAGATCCCGACGCCCCGGGTGCGGGCGGTGCCCTCCTCGCGCAGCGAGCGGACCGCAGCCGCCGTCACCTCGGCGTGCAGGGAGCGCACCAGCGCGCCGTCACGCGGATGGTCCCGGTCCAGCGCGTCGGCGTCCCGGAAGGCGAGGGCGTCATGGACCAGGGACATGGCCTCGTGCCACAGGCGCTGCCTGCCCAGCGCCCTGGCCCGGCTCAGCTGGGCGAGCATCCGCGCCGGATGCGCCCCGCCCAGGACCCGCCAGCGCAGCCCGGCGGCCGAGTGCAGCAGCCGCTCGCTCTCGGCGTAGCGCCGCAGCCCGTACCGGGCGTCGGCCACCGCGTACAGCACGTCGGCTGCGCGCGCGAGCACCTCGCAGTCGACGGTGGACAGCTTGCCGGTGAACGGTCCTGCCACGTTCTCCCGGAACAGTTCGGCCAGGCTCGGCCCGGTGTGCCCCGCCAGGGTCAGCCCACGGGCGCTCACCTCCTGCTCGGCCTGTGCCAGCACGGGCCGCAGCACGGCGTCGGCCTCGGCGAAGTCGCCGCAGCGGGTGTGCAGTTCGCCGAGGGCCAGGCCGTCCGCGATCCGCAGGTCGCCGGCCGCCTCATCGGCCGGGGCGCACTCCGCGATCCGCGCGGCGAACGGCAGCGCCTCCTCGTACCGGCCGCACCACCGGTACGCGTCCCTGATCCGGCGCCCGGCCGCGAGTGCCGCCGTGCGGTCGCCGCCTGAGCGCCACAGCAGTGCCCGCACGTGCGGCGCGAGCAGGTCGGGCGCCGTGCCTTCGGCCGCGCGGAGCAGCGCGCGGTCGAGCAACGCGCCGGCGCAGGAGTCGAGCCGGGCACGGGCCTCGTCGGGCAGGCGCCGCGCCCCCTGTGCCGGAACGGCGGCGTCCGGCCGGATGCACGGCACCGGCGGCGCGGTGTCCCCGCCCGCCGTGCCGTCCGCCTCCGCGGTCCCCACCACGGTGACCGGCAGCGCGCCTACGGCTGATTCCAGCCGTTCCACGGGGATCCCCGGCAGCGGGACCGCGGCGAGCGCCCGCGGTGACAGGACGTGTACGGGCAGCGGCGCCGCGGCGAAGGCGGCCAGCAGGTCATCCGGGACGAGCGGGACCGCATCGCCCGCCTCGTCCGTGCCGTACCGGTAGGTGATGTTCAGGTCCCGGCCGGCCTGCTGGATCCGGCCGTTGTCCTGCGCGTCGGCCCGGAAGGACGCCCCGTCGTTCATCGCCGCCGCCCCGCCCGGTGCCCCGCTGCCGCCGGGCGCGGCACCGGGCCCGGCCTCGTCCGTGTCGTCACCGCTCGTCGCCGTCCTGCGGCGGCAGGCCGTCCAGGAGCCGGCCCAGCATGCCCCGCACCAGCGTGCAGACCTCGTCGGGGTCCGCGCTGGCCAGGGGCTCCTTGGCAACGACCACCCGCATCAGGCCGATACCCAGCAGCCAGGCCATCGCGAGGTCGGCGCGGAGCGGGGCGTCGTCGGCCCGGGAGAGCGTGGCCAGGGTGTCCGCGTACTCGTCGCCCAGGGCCTGCACCGCTTCGGCGGCCTCGTCGTGGCTGCCGATGGAGCGCAGGTAGACCGCGAGCGAACGGTCGTGGGGGTCCTTGCCGGTGTTGGTGAGGATGCCGCGCAGCGCGACCTCGAAGAGCTGCTCGGGCGGTGTGTTGCGCAGCTGTTCCTGGCCGCTGTGCGCCATCACCTCGGTGAGCAGCGCGTTCTTCGAACCGAAGTAGCGGAACAGCAGGGCCTGGTTGACGCCGGCACGGGCCGCGATGTCGCGGACCGTCGCCGCTTCGTAGCCGCGCTCGGCGAACAGGTCGGCCGCCGCCTCCAGCAGCCGCTGCCGGGTGGCCCGCGCGTCCCTGCGGGGCTGACCTGCCGGACTCTCGGCGGACTTCGCCATCACCACGCTCCTTACCGAAGGCCCGCCAGGATACGGCCATTTGTGTCATTGACCCACGGGGGCCGGCGGCCTAACGTCATTTGTAAGCAGGTGCTTACACAAGGGAGGTCACCATGACCGCAGCCGACACAGCGCCCCTCACCTATCCCTTCAACACGGCCGATACGCTGACCCTTTCCGACGCGTACGAGCAGGCCCGCGACACCCCCGGCCTGGTGCAGGTCCGCATGACGTACGGCGATCCTGCCTGGCTGGTCACCCGTTACGCCGACGCCAGGCTCGTCCTCGGCGATCTGCGGTTCAGCCGCGCCCTGGCAGCCGAGCACGACGAACCGCGGCAGTCCGAAGGCCAGCGCAACAGCGGCATTCTGAGCATGGACCCGCCCGAGCACACCCGGCTGCGGTCCCTGGTCGCCAAGGCGTTCACGGTCCGCAACGTGGAGAAACTCCGGCCGCAGGTACGCGAGTTGACGAAGGACCTGCTGGACGAACTGGAGGCCGCCGGGCCGCCCGCCGACCTCGTCGACCGCTTCGCCCTGCCGATACCGGTCGCGGTGATCTGCCGGATGCTGGGCGTGCCCGTCGAGGACCGGCCCAAGTTCCGTGCGTGGAGCGACGCCGCGCTGTCGACCAGCTCGCTGACCGCCGAGGAGTTCGACCGCAACCGCGACGAACTGCGCGCCTACATGGCCCAGTTGATCGACGCGCACCGGCGCGATCCGCAGGACGACCTGATGACGGCGCTGATCGACGCGCGGGACGCCGACGACCGGCTGAGCGAGCTGGAGCTCGTCGACCTGTGCGTGGGCATCCTGGTCGCCGGGCACGAGACCACCGCGACGCAGATTCCCAACTTCGTGCACACCCTGCTGGACCACCCCGGTGAACTCGCGCGGCTGCGCGCCGAGCCTGAGCTGATCACCACCGCGGTGGAGGAGCTGATGCGCTTCGTCCCGCTGGGCAGCGGTGCGGGTCAACCCCGTTACGCCACCGAGGACATCGAGGTCGGCGGCACCCTCGTCCGGGCCGGCACCCCCGTCCTGGTCGCCGTGGGAGCCGCCAACCGCGACGCGCTGCGCTTCAGCTCGCCCGGCACCCTGGACCTCTCCCGGGCCGGCAACCAGCACCTCGGCTTCGGTCACGGCGTCCACCACTGCCTGGGCGCGCAACTGGCCCGGCTGGAGCTCCAGGAGGCGCTCGGCGCCCTCATCAGCCGCTTCCCCGGCCTGCATCTGGCCGGGGACATCACGTGGAAGACCGAGATGCTGGTGCGCGGTCCGCGCGTCATGCCGGTGGGATGGTGAGGCGCCGATGACCTGGCAGGTGGAAGTCGCCCCGGAACGCTGCATCGCGTCAGGCATGTGCGCGGGCATCGCACCCGATCTGTTCACGCTCGACGGCACCCACTCCCGGCCGGTGCGCGACGAGGTCACGGCGGGCGACGAACGGGCCCTGGACGCCGCGGACATCTGCCCGGCGATGGCCATCACCGTGCGGGAGAACGGGGAGGAGGTCGGGCCGCGCCCGTAAGACGCCAGCCCCATCGCGGGGCGGGCCCGGCAAGCACCGCACCCGCCCCGCCCCGCCCCCTGATACGAACTCCCTTATCTCACCCCATTCCTGACGCTACGTAATGTTGATCTCGCGCCACCGAGGGGCCCGCGGCACCCCGCAAGCCCCCGATACCTCCCGCCCGTCCCGTCCGGATGGGCTTGATTGCGCACACTTCCTTTGACATGCCCCGAACGTCGTACTTTTCTGTGGCAGTCTGCGGGGCAGCCGGGCGGGACAGCCGGGACGTTCGCCATGTCCTTGCGTCGCCCGTGCTGTGCGACCGCGGGTGGAGGGGCTTGAGCCCGTACCGGGCGGCCCACGTGACGAGGGGGCAGGGATTCATGCACACAGCTCGAATGAAGAGACTTTCGGCCATCGGTGCGGTGGCCGTGGTGATGGGGGTGGCGGGTGCCACCGTGCTGCCGGCGGGCGCGGCGTTCGCCACGGACCGTGAGGGGCACAAGGGCAGGGCCGTCGGCTGGCACCTGCGGACCGGCAAGCACACCGCCATGTGGACCGGCACACACGTCCTGGACAACGGCAGCCACGCGCTCTGCCTCGACCTCGCGTGGTACGGCCCGGACGGCACCGACAACGGCTACGAGAAGACCGGCGCGCCGAAGCAGCTCAGCGAGGACACCAAGGCCCAACTGGCGGAACTGGCAGCCAAGTACGGCAAGCTGCCCGACACCGTCGAAGGCCGCAACCAGTCGGCCGCCGCCGCCCTGGTGACGTGGGCGCTGGCCGCGCACGACGGCATCGACGAGAACGGGTACAACGGCGAGAAGCTGCCGTGGGGTACCTGGCTGGACAAGGGGATGCCGAAGGGCGCCATCGCCGGATACGGCGCCGACGCGAAGGTCGACACGGCGCCCGTAGTCGCCGCCTTCAACCGCCTGCGGACCGAGATCCGCAAGGTCGACGCCACCCCGTACACCGTCAGCGTCGAGGGCTCGGGGAAGACCTACCCCTACGAGCGGACCCCGGAGGAGAAGTCCCTCACGGTCAAGGTGGCGCGCAACGGCGAGCCGGCCGCCGGCATCCCCGTGAACACCACGGAGCTGACCAACATCGCCAAGCCGCAGGCACCGGGCACGGTGGGCAGCACCGACACCCAGGGCAAGGCGACGTTCCGCTTCACGCCCGACAAGCCCGGCACCAAGGCGGGGGCGAAGTTCGAGGCCAAGGTCTCGATCAACTCGCCCACCTTCTGGCACACCGACCACACGGTGCACGGCAAGCCCATGCAGCGCCTGGTCTACTTCGAGGCCCGGCAGAAGCCGCTCCCCGCCGCCGGCGAGATCGCCTTCCAGCCCGCCGCCATCGTGATCACCGTCAAGAAGGACCGTGGCACCGGCGAGGCCGTCTCCTCCCCGGCGACGTACGAGATCCACGCCGACGACAACGGCGCGCCCGGCAAGTCGATCACCACCGTCACCACCGGCAAGGACGGCAGGTCCCAGCCCGTCGACCTGCCCGCCGGCACGTACTGGATCGTCGAGACCAAGGCGCCCGCCGGCTACCAGCTCGACAAGGAGCCCCGGCGCATCGAGGCCAAGTCCGGTGAGCAGCAGGTGATCACGGTGTGGGACAACGCCGTGCCCACCCCCTCGCCGACGACACCCGCATCGCCGCCGGCCACCCCCGAGCAGCCGCGGCCCGAGAAGCCGGCCCCAGCGGCCGTCGTCCCGAGCGGCGGCCAACTGGCCCGCACCGGCGCCGGCTCCACCCCCTACCTCGCCGCGGGCGCCGCCGCCCTGGTCGTGGCAGGCGGCGGAGCGCTGGCCCTGGCCAGGCGCCGCAGGTCCACGAACGGCTCGTAACCGGCCCGTCCCGCACGGCGGTCCACGGGCCGCCGTGCGGGCGGCACGGCAACGGACGTCACGGCAACGGACGTCACAACAACCGCGTCACGGCAACGGCATCAGCCGGTAGAAGACCGTGGCGACCAGCTCGCGGGCGTACTGCGCGTCAAGGAGTCCCGGGCGGAAGAGGATGCGGTACATCATCGGGGCCACGACGTGGTCCATCACGATCTCGCTGTCCGGCACGTGCTCACCGCGCCCGGCGGCCCGCCCGATGATGATCTCGACCTGCTCGACGGCGTACGCGGAGCACTGCCCGGCATTGCCGCCGTCCGGATCGCCGGCGAGCGCGGCGCGGATGTAGGAGCGGCCCGGCGGGGAGGACATCTCCTCCAGGAAATCGGCGGCCCAGTGTTCCAGGTCCGCGCGCAGGCTCCCGAGGTCGGCAGGCGGCGCTTCGGGCCGCAGCCGCTCCACCGCGACGTCCGACAGCAGTTCCTGGAGGCTGCCCCAGCGGCGGTAGATCGTCGACGGGGTGACACCGGCCCGCCCGGCGATCTGGGGCACGGTGAGGTCGGCTCCGCCGTCTTCCGCCTGGAGATCGCGCACCGCCGTGTGCACCGCCTGCTGCACACGGGCACTGCGCCCGCCGGGGCGGGCCGCTGCTCTGGGACTCATCCCACCACCTTAACGCAAAGCGATTGCGCGATATGGCGACGTCGTCCCCGCCCCGGACCGCCGAAACGGGCGGCCCCCTCCGCCCCCGGCTGCCTCACGCGGCGGCGACCGGAGCGAGCCGCGCCCCGTCACTGCGGGTCGCCTCGAAGGCGCGACCGGCGCCGAGGATCGCGGCCTCGCCGAACGGCCTGCCGATCAGCTGCATGCCGATGGGCAGCCCCGCGCCGTCCAGCCCGACGGGCAGCGACAGCGAGGGCAGCCCCGTGATGTTCGCCGGAGCCGACAGCCTGACGTAGCTGTCGCTCACGCTCTCGGTGGACCCGTCCGCCCACCGCACCGTCTCCTGGTCGCTGCGCGCGGCCACGCACGGCACCGTCGGCGCCGCGATGACGTCCACCGCGTCGAACACCTCAGCCCAGGCGCGCCGCATCAGCGTGCGGGAGCGCTGTGCGCGCAGGTAGTCGCCCGCGGAGACGAGCGCACCGGCCTCCAGCAGGACCCGGACGTCGGCCGTGTACAGCTCGGGGGAGGTCCGCAGCGTCCGCTCGTGGTAGGCCGTGGCCTCGGGCACCATGAGGCCCCACGCGGTGGCCTGGATGTAATCGGCCATCGGAATGCCGACGTCCACCAACTCCGCCCCGAGCCGCTCCAGATGGCCGATGGCCGCGCGGACCGCCGCCGCCACCTCCGGGTCGACCCGGTCGAAGTAATAGTTCGCGGGCACGCCGACCCGCAGCCCGGTCAAGTCCTCAGCCACACCCTGCGGGCGTAGCCGAGACACCCCCAACTCCCGTACTTCATCGCCTGGTTGCCGCCCCGTCAGCACGTCCAGCACCAGCGCGGCGTCCTCGACCGTGCGCGTGATCGGGCCGACGTGGTCCAGGGACCACGACAGCGGCGTCACGCCCTGCACCGGCACCGACCCGTAGGTGGGTTTGAGCCCGACGACGCCGTTGAGCGCCGCCGGAACCCGGATGGAACCGCCGGTGTCCGTGCCCAGCGCGAAGGCCGCCTCGCCCGCCGCGACCGCGACGGCCGAGCCGCCGCTCGACCCGCCGGCCACCCGGTCGGGGGCCCACGCGTTACGGGTCTGCGGCGTCGTCAGCCCGTACGCGAACTCATGGGTGTGGGTCTTGCCGATGAGCACCGCCCCTGCGCCCTTCAGGCGCGCCGCGACCGTGCTGTCGGCGCTCGCCGTGTGGTCCGCACGGACCCGGGAGCTGGCCGTGGTCGGCAGCCCGGCGACGTCGATGAGGTCCTTGAGGCCCATGGGGATGCCGTGCAGTGGGCCGCGGTACCGGCCGGCCGCGATGTCCCGGCCCGCTTGCGCCGCCGCCGTGCGCGCGGCCTGCGCGCGGACCGTCACATACGCCCCCAGGTGCCCCTCCACGTCCTCGATCCGCTCCAGGAACGACTCGGTCAGCTCGGTGGGCGTAAGCCGTCCGGCGGCGAGCGCCTGCGCCGCGGCGGCGAGCGTCAGCTCATACGGCTGCATCGGACAGCTCCTCCCCCGCGAGGTACGCCGCGGCGGGCGCGGTCTCCGCGAAGTCGAGGTCGCACAGGGCGGCGATGACGCCCTGGATGTGGTTGGCCGTGGCGGACACCGGGTCGAGCCGCTCCACCGCGAGCGGCAGACCGGCCCTCAGGGCCCATGGGGACACTTCATGCGGGAGGAGGTCAGCAGTGGTCATCGGCAGGTCCCTTCGCGACGCGGAGCGGGCGGCACCCGATCCACAAAAGCTTCGTATTTGCATTAACGGCACCGTACGGCATACCGTCCACTAACGCAAAGACGATGCTTTAAAGGCGTCCATGCACCCCGCACACCCAAGGAGCCCCGTTGCCCTCCTCCCCCAACACCCCTGATTCCGCGCCCACTTGGGCCGTCGGCGACCTGCGCGTCCACCGCATCGACGAAGTGGCCCTCCCCCCGCAGACCGGCCCCTGGCTGCTGCCCGACGCCACCCCGGACGCCGTACGCCTCGCCCCCTGGCTCCATCCGGACTTCGCCGGCCCCGAGGGCGCCCTGCGCCTGGCCAGCCACAGCTTCGCCATCGACGCGGACGGCCTGCGCATCCTCGTCGACACCGGAATCGGCAACGGCAAGACCCGGGCCAACCCGGCCTGGCACCAGCTGGACACCGACTACCTCGGGCGGCTCACCGCGGCGGGCTTCCCCCCCGAGAGCATCGACCTGGTCGTCCTGACCCACCTGCACACCGACCACGTCGGCTGGAACACCCGTGCCGACGGCGGGACATGGGTGCCCACCTTCCCGAACGCCAGGTACCTGACCGCCCGCGCCGAATGGGACCACTGGGCGCACGCCGACCTGGACGAGCCCCGCGCCCAGATGTTCCGCGACTCCGTCCACCCGGTCCGCGAGGCCGGCCTGCTCGACCTGATCGACGTGCCGGACGCGGGCACCGAAGTGGCCCCCGGCATCAGCCTGTTGCCCACCCCCGGCCACACCCCGGGACAGGTCGCCGTACAGCTCCGCAGCCGCGGCCGGTCAGCCGTCATCACCGGCGACTGCATCCACCACCCCGTACAGCTCCGCCACCCCGGCATCACCAGTTGCGTCGACACCGACCCCGCCCGCGCCGTCCGCAGCCGCCGCACTCTCCTCGACGCGCTCGCCGGCACCGACACCCTGCTCCTGGGCAGCCACTTCCCCGCCCCGACCGCCGGCCTCGTCACCCCCGAAGGAACCGCCTACCGCCTCACACCGGTCCCCGGCACCACCCCGCCCCCGCCATCAGCTCCGGAACCCGGCGATCACTACGCCAACTGACCTCCTTCCGGCGCCAGTTCGGACACCCCCTAGTCCTGCGCCGTAGGACGCACCACGATGTCCCCCACGTCCACACCGTCCGGCTGCTCGACGGCGAAGGCGATGGCGCGGGCCACCGCGGCCGGCGGGATGGCGATCTCCTCCATCCGGTCCACGATGCGGGCCTTCACCTCCGGCAGCGGCATGGCCTGCGCGAAGTCCGTGTGGACGAAGCCCGGCGAGACGACGGTCACGCGCAGCCTGTCGCCCGCTTCCTGGCGCAGTCCCTCGGAGATGGTGCGGACGGCGTTCTTCGTGCCCGCGTACACCGACTGGAGCGGGACGATGCGCAGCCCGGAGGTGGAGACGACGTTGACGAAGTGACCGAAGCCCTGCTCCCGGAAGACGGGCAGCGCCGCGGCGATCCCGTACAGCACGCCCTTGAGGTTGACGTCGATCATCTCCTCCCAGTCCTCGACGCGCAGATCGTCCAGGGGCGAGATCAGACCGACCCCGGCGTTGCTGACGAGGACGTCGGTCTTCCCGAAGCGGTCGCGGGCCAGTTGGACGAGGGCGGCCAGGTCCGCGCGCCGCTTGACGTCCGTGCGCGCCCAGACCGCTTCGCCGCCGGACTCCGCGATACGGGCGGCCAGGGCTTCGAGCCGCTCCGGTCTGCGTGCCCCGAGCACGACCTTGGCACCGCGCTCGGCCAGCAGCAGCGCGGTGGCTTCGCCGATGCCACTGCTCGCACCGGTGATCACGACGACCTTGCCTTCAATCCCCGACATGGAGGACTCCTTCCGGAAAGGGGCACACGGGCGGCCCGCGGCCCTGCCACCACAGTAGAGACAGCGGCGCCACTGCGATGCCGGGGGTCGGCGGACACACCAGCCCTCGCGCCCGGCCTGGTCGGAGGCCAACAGCCGGTCCTCCCGGTGCACTTGCACGGGGGCCGGACAGCCGGGGCGCCCAGCTACTCCTTTTGGATGACCGATAAAGGTGTCCGATCCCTGGCCCACTGAAACGTTGCCGCATCCAATTCCCGCTCACCCTTTCACCGTTGACCACGCTCGATCGAAAGTGAAGGAATTCGCGCCTTTGACGTCCCGTTGAGGCGATGAGCGGACTCCGCAACCACACAAGATCATTCCGCTTTCACCGGGATCACGGCGATGGCGAACGCGACACGCGGCTGGCTACGTTGCAGCGCAGGACAGCACGAAGGGCTTCGAGGGGTTGATCGCCCGCCTCGAAGCCCTTGGGAGGTGCCACACAAGGAGGCACCTCTTACGCGTCCGCCCATCGACCTTGAAGGGGTTCGAGATGACCGAACGCGCAAACCGGAAGCGGACCAGCCGACTTCCGGAGTTTCCCGACCGTAGCATTCCGCCGTTTTCCTGCGCGCAAACAGCCACCGTGCGCGCTTTCGCCCGCACCGTGCGCCGGAGTTCCGTCCTGGCCGCCACGCTGGTGGCGGCTGCCGCACGGCGTGGCCTCACGCTCCCGGCGAAGGCCCTCATCGCCCTGATTCCCACGCTGTGGTGGGACCAGACCCGGGTGATGTACCTGCGGGTCCGGCGCCCGTAACACCCGGCCGCTGCCGGCGCATCGCGGTGCGCCGGCAGCGACCTGCCGCCGCCGAAGGACCCAGCGGGCAGGCAGCTCGCTTTCGGCCATTGTGAAACGGCGTGCAACAAGCTTTCTTGATCGCACAGGAATTCCTCCCCTCCCCCGGAGCGCCCGCAACCGACGGCACGGCCCGACGCGCCGCCACCCGCACGCCGAGGCCACCGGCGGATCTCCGCCCGCCGCCACGGCACCCGGCACGGCCACCGCGGGCGCGAACCCCGCCGGCGGAGCGCCCGGAGCGGGTGTCGCTCCCGTACGGCACGCACCGGCCGACGGGGCGTTCACTCCCGCTACGTCGCCACCGGCTCGAAAGCATCGGCGTCGGGCGGCAGTTACCCCGTACCGGCCCCGGGATCCGGCATCGGTGCTGAAGGGAGCCGTACCGGGCCCGCCGCCGGAGCGCCGCCATCGGACGGCTGCCCGCCCCGCTCACCTCTGTCGGAACGCAAAGCCGCCCCGACGCGGGCCCGACCGTCCCTCCCCTGCCACCGGGCCGTCCCCGGCTCCCCCGCCGCGGCATCGGCCCGTCGATACACCGGGCGGCGGACCTCACCAACATCGGCGGCACGCAATCGGAATCGTCGCCGGTATGCGCCATGTAGTCCCCGATATACCCGCGCTGCATTCTTCCGGCATATGCGTGCACCATAACCCGCACCGCACATCGGAATTCACGTCCGCGCGACCGCGTACGCCGGGGCACACCCCTCCCCTGCAAAGCGGCCGATTCCCCCTGCGTGGCCCCTCGTGCACGGCGGACGAACTAGTCCGTGCGGGGGGTTACTTCTAGCATGGATGGCTTAGGCGATCAGTCCTGCGCGTCTCGCGGAGAGCAACTGCGAGACGGACGCACGGCGCGGGGAGAACCACATTTCCATCGATGTCAGTACACCCAGCGTGGCAAGAATGTACGACTATCTTATCGGCGGTACGGATAACTTCTCCTGCGACCGCACAGCCTGCGCGGAACTCCTGCGCATCGCGCCGAGCACCCGGGAACTCGCCCTCATCAACAGGGCGTTCCTCCTGCGCGCCGTGCGGTATCTCACGGCGGAATGCGGAATCCGGCAATTCATCGACCACGGATCAGGGCTGCCGACCCGCCCCAACGTCCATCAGGTCGCCCAGGACGTCGCACCTGACACCCGGGTGGTCTACCTCGACAACGACCCCATGGTGCTCGCCCACGGGCGGATGATGCTCCAGGAAAACCTCGCGACGACCGCCGTGGTGGACGCGGACCTGCGGGACACCGACAAGATCTTCGAGAACCCCGAGGTGCGTCGGCTCATCCGGTGCGACCAACCGGTCGCCGCCCTCTTCGTCTCCGTACTGCACTGCGTCCCGGACCGCGACGACCCCTGGCGGCTGCTGCGCGACGTCGCGGACCGCTTACCGTCAGGCAGTTACCTGGCAATCGCCCAACTCGCCAGCGACAACGCGGCGTTACGGCGCGAGGCCACGGAATTCATGCACCGGACGACCGGCGGACGGTGGGGCAGAGTCCGCTCCTTCGCCGAGGTCGATCGCTACTTCGACGGTCTGGAACCGGCGGAATGCACCGCTCCGGTCGATGTGTCGCAGTGGCGCCCTGACACCGACCTCTCCCCTCGACAGGCCACCCGGGAATGGATCGGGTACGGCGGTGTGGCACGCGTCGGATAGCCGGCCGGGCGCTGTCCTAGGGCGTGTTTGAGATATTGATCAAGTCTGTGAAACGGTCTTGATATGGCTCGTGGAGATCTGACGGACGAACAATGGGCCCGACTGGAGGTG
>NZ_JBICVO010000013.1:0-210962 GCF_043199105.1 Streptomyces sp. NPDC048644 | reverse complement strand
CAACCGCCATCTGGCACAACTGGACCACCGGAGCCCCAGCCAAACGATCCCTGACCGCCTACGACCACTGAGAACATCGGACTCATTCATCTAGGGGTGTTGGACAGCAGACCGAAGTGCTGATCTCCTGTCGGGCCTCTCAGCACTTGCTCCAGCCGCCTCCGACGGCCCGGCTCGACAGGTATGAGGTGGGCAGGACCGGCTGCGGAAGGCGGCGGACAAGGCCCGGCACCGTCACCCGTTCAACTCCGCGGGCTCAGCCCCGCCACGGTGAGCCGGAACAGGCGGTTCGCCGCGGCGGCGGGATCGGAGTGGTGCTCCGTGGCCAGGGCCAGGCCGACAGCCAGCGCGATCAGGTCCGCGACGGTGAACTCCGCGGCCACTGCGCCGTCCTGCGCGGCGCGGCGCAGCAGTGGGCCGGCGGCCTCTTCCAGCGCTGCCGAGCAGGAGTTCTGGTGCACCGGGTCGGCTCCGGTGCCGTCGTAGGTCAGCGCAGCCGCCAGCCCTCGGGCGGTGACGCAGTAGGCGACGACGTCACTCAGCCATTCCAGGAGCGCGGCTCGGCTGTCGGCCTTACCCGTCAGGTCGTGGGCGCGGGCGCACAGCGCCTCGATCCGCGTCCGGGCGACCGCCTCCAGCAGTGCGCGGCGGGTGGGGAAGTGCCTGCGTACGGTCGCCGAGCCGACCTGCGCCGTGCGGGCGATCTGTTCCAGGGAGGCGTCGGCGCCATGGGCGGCGACTTCCCGCTCGGCAACGGTGAGGATGCGCGCGTAGTTGCGCCTGGCGTCCGCACGACGGGTCTCGGGCACTGCGTCGCCTCCCGTGGTTGTTAAGTGGCGGGGTCCGTCATATCGTACCGAACAGAAACGGCGTGGCCCGCCACTTACTGCGAGAGCACCCGAGGAGCACCATGTCCACAGATCCCGCACCCGTTCTGGTCACCGGCGCCACCGGCCGGCAGGGCGGGGCAACCGCCCGCGCGCTGCTCGCGGCGGGCACCCCCGTCCGCGCCCTGGTGCGCGACGCGGCCACCGACCGGGCCAGGGCCGTTGCGGCGCTCGGCGCCGAACTGGTCACCGGCGACCTGCACGACCGTGCGTCCGTGACCCGGGCCGCCGAAGGCGTCCGAGCCGTCTTCTCGGTGCAGATGCCCGCCTTTACAGCGGAGGGCCCCGACTTCGACGGGGAGACGGCCCAGGGCACCCACCTCATCGAGGGCGCGAAGGCCGCCGGGGTGCGGCAGTTCGTGCACACCTCCGTCTCCGGTGCGGGTCGGCACACCGAAACCCCGGGCTGGGCCGAGGGCCGCTGGGACTTCATGAAGCCCACCATGGGCGCCAAAGCCGCGCTCCAGGACCGGGTCCGCGAGGCCGGATTCCCCCACTGGACGCTTCTCAAGCCGGGCTTCTTCATGGAGAACTTCCTGCCGTCCCTGGCGTACATGTTCCCGCGCGGTATCGAGGGCGGCCTGGTGACCCTCCTGAGGCCCGAGACCCGGCTGTCCCTGGTCGCGGTGGACGACATCGGCGCAGCCGCCGCCGCGGCCTTCGCCGCACCTGAACGGTTCGACGGCGTCGAGCTGGAGCTGGCGAGCGACCGTCTCTCGATGACCGAGGTCGCCGACGTCCTCTCCCGCACCTTGGGGCGGGATCTGCCCGTCCCTGACATGACCGAGGAGGAGGCCGTCGCTGCCGGGATGCCGGCGATGGGCCGCTCGCACCTGTGGCTGAATGCGGCCGGCCAGCCGGCCCGCCCGCAGCACGCCAGGGACCTCGGCATCCCGCTCACCACCTTCGAGGAATGGACGCAGAAGTACCTGCTGGGGACCGACGCCTGACGCGGCCTCTCACAGATGGCGCCCGATGCGCCGTGCGCGGGCCAGTCCTGCGGTGAAGGCGAGGGGCAGCGGGGCCAGCAGGGCGATGTTGATTCCCGTGGAGGCGCCGGTGAGCAGTGCGAAGTTGCGGCAGACCAGCACGATCAGCACGAGGAGTCCGGCGCAGGCCAGCAGCGGTGCCGCCACGACCCGCCAGGCGGGCATCCCGCGCCGGTCCCGGCGGAAGAAGCCGTACACGGCGAGGGCGGCGAGCGCCTGCATCAGCATGATGCCGACGATGCCGGTGCCGTTGGTCCACAGGAACGTGACGGCGTACGGGTCCTGGCCGGTGGCGGCGGTGACGAGGACGACGAGGAGTGCGAGTGCCGACTGGAGGACCACGGCGGCGGCGGGCGACCTGGTGCGGGTGGTGACGGCGGCCAGGCGGCGGGGCAGCAGGCGGGCGCGGCCCAGCGCGTAGAAGTAGCGGGTGGCGCCGTTGTGGAAAGCGAGGGTGGCGGCGAAGGCGCTGGTGATGAGGAGGATGTGCATGACGTCGGACGCCCAGGGGCCGACGAAGCGTGCGGTGGCGGTGAAGAACATGTCGGTGCCGCCGGGGCCGTTCGCGACGTCCTGGGCACGGTCCGCACCGTAGGCGTTGATGATCACCCAGACGGTGAAGGTGTAGAAGAGGGCGAGGAAGGCGACGGCGGCGTAGGTGGCGCGGGGTACCGAGCGCGCCGGGTCGCGGACCTCCTCGGCGTAGATCGCGGTCGCCTCGAAGCCGATGAACGCGCCGACGGCGAGGACGAACATGCCGCCCACCCCGGCGTTCTGGAGGTGCGCCGGGGAGAGCACGGTGAGGTCGGGTCCTGCGGGCCCGCCGCCGTGGGCGAACACGCCGGCCTCGAACACCACCAGCACCAGCACTTCGAGGACGAGCGCGACGCCGAGCACCTTGGCGCTCAGCGTGACCTTGAGGTACCCGAGTACGCCGATCGCCACCAGGCCGGCGAGCGACCACACCCACCAGGGGACGCGGGCCCCGGTCAGGTCCTGGAAGCCGGACGCGGTGAAGTAGCCGAAGGCGGTGAGCAGTCCGACCTCGATGGCGTTGTAGGCGAGCAGCGCGACGTAGGCCGAGCCCGTGCCTGCCGGGCGGCCGAGCCCGCGTCCGATGTAGGCGTAGAACGCGCCGGCGTTGCGGACGTAGCGGCTCATCGCGGTGAATCCGGCCGCGAAGATGATGAGCAGCAGGCCGGAGATGAGGTAGCCGAGCGGGGCCGCCTGGCCCGCCATGCCGATGGCGACCGGTGCGGCGCCCGCCATGACGGTGAGCGGGGCTGCCGCGGCGACGACGAAGAAGACCAGGTCGCCGGTGCCGATGGCGCCGTGTTCGAGGGCGGGGGCGGCGCCGGGCCCGCGGGCGCCGGTGGCCGCAGGGGAAGGCGTGGACGACTGGGTGACCATGCGCGGTCCTCATGATTCCTGGCGTGGGCTTCGGCAGACCGTACGCGCGGTGCGGCCTGCGGGGGAAGACCACGACACGGCGGCGGCACGGGGATGATTGCGCGGATTCCGCTTGTTGAGCGAAGGTCATGGCGGCCGGGCCGACGATCACGCCGGAACCGGTTGCCGAGCGAAACGTGACGATGGGACGGGCAGATGCCTCTTGAGGGTGAGTACGAGCCGAACACCGAGCAATGGGTGC
Source organism: Streptomyces sp. NPDC048644 (assembly GCF_043199105.1). NCBI lineage: Bacteria > Bacillati > Actinomycetota > Actinomycetes > Kitasatosporales > Streptomycetaceae > Streptomyces > Streptomyces sp. NPDC048644. The sequence continues at coordinate 207,435 of NZ_JBICVO010000013.1, read as the reverse complement.
GCGAACAGGTCGAGTTGATCGAGAGTTCCGGAGGACAGCAGGGCACGACGCTGCGCGGAATGCCGGTCATCGTCCTGACCACACGGGGCGCGAAGAGCGGCAAGCTCCGTAAGAACCCGCTGATGCGGGTGGAGCACGAGGGCCGGTACGCCGCGGTGGCCTCGCTGGGCGGCGCGCCCAAGCATCCGGCCTGGTACCACAACCTCGTCGCCGACCCCCGTGTGGAGCTCCAGGACGGGCCGGTGCGCCAGGACATGACGGCGCGTGAGGTGACCGGCGAGGAGAAGGCGACGTGGTGGGCGCGCGCCGTCGATGCGTTCCCCGACTACGCCGACTACCAGCGCAAGACGGACCGTGAGATCCCGGTCTTCGTTCTGGAGACGGCGGACCGCCCGCACTGACCCGGGGCGGACGGTACCGGCGGGCCCCGCACGGCCACCGGTACCGTCCCGCCGCCGGTCAGAGGGTGACCAGCGAGACCTCCGTCGCCTTGACGCTCGTCCAGACCGGGACGCCCTCGGCCAGGCCGAGTTCCAGGGCGGCCTGCGGGGTGACCTCGGCGACCAGATCGGGCGCGTCGGGCGAGGTGACCAGGATCCGCAGCCTGCTGCCCGCCGCGGTGACCTCCCGTACCGTGCCGGGCCAGACGTTGCGCGGGCTGCCCTCGGGGCGTTCGCGGTGCACGGACACCGACTCGGGCGCGAGGATCGCGAGCGCGGGCGCGCCCTCGGCGATCCGGTCGGCGGCGATCAGCCGGCCGCCGCCTTCCAGCGCGAGCCCTTCGCCGGTCCCGGTGCCGGGCCAGGCGTTGCGGCCCAGCATCCGGGCGACCCAGGGCGAGCGCGGGCGGCGGGCGACGTCGGCGGGCGGCGCGTCCTGGAGGGTGCGTCCGCCGTCGAGTACCAGCACCCGGTCGGCCAGCGAGACCGCCTCGACCGGGTCGTGGGTGACGATCAGGCAGACGCCGCCGAACCCGGCGAGATGGCCGCGCAGGGTGTGCCGGACGTGGGCGCGGGTGGTCTGGTCGAGCGCGGCGAGCGGTTCGTCGAGGAGCAGCAGCCGGGGGCGGGCGGCCAACGCCCTGGCGAGGGCGACGCGTTGGGCCTGACCTCCGGAGAGCTGCGCGGGCTTGCGGTGCGCGAGGGCGCCGACACCGAGGCGGTCGAGCCACTGCTGTGCCTCGCGCCGTGCCTGCGCGCGCGGCACTCCGTGCGCGCGCAGCCCGTACGCGGTGTTGCTCAGGGCGCTCAGGTGCGGGAAGAGCGCGCCGTCCTGGGGTACCCAGGCGACGCCGCGGCGGTGCGGCGGCAGGGCGGTGACGTCGGTGTCACCGAGGCGGAGTGCGGCGCGGGCGCGCGGGGTGAGGCCGAGGAGGGCGCGCAACAGGGTGGTCTTTCCCGCGCCGTTGGGGCCGACGACGGCGATGGTGGTGCCCGGCTCGGCGTCCAGGGTCAGTTCGTTGAAGCCGGTGACGTCGGCGTGCAGCGGCCAGCGGTCCTGGGGTTCGGGGGGCCGCGCGGGCTCGTCGGCGTCCGGTGCGTCGTCGGCCGGGGTGCGGGCGGTGTCGTCGGATGTTGCCGGGGAGCGGCGGGCGGTGCGGGGCGGCGTACCGCCGGTCCAGCGTCCGCGCAGCGCCACCAGGACCGCCATGGCGATGGCGAGCAGCAGCAGGGAGACCGAGGTCGCCGCCTCCGGGGAGTCCTGGAGCAGCAGATAGACCTGGAGCGGCAGGGTCTGGGTGGTGCCCGGCAGATTTCCGGCGAAGGTGATCGTGGCGCCGAATTCGCCGAGCGCCCGCGCCCAGGTCAGGGCGGCTCCCGCGGCCAGGCCGGGGGCGGCCATCGGCAGGGTGACGGTGCAGAAGACGCGGAAGGGCGAGGCACCGAGTGAGCCCGCGGTCTCCTCGTAGGAGGGGCGGAGCCCGGCCAGGGTGCCTTCGAGGCTGATGACGAGGAACGGCATCGCGACGAAGGTGGCGGCGACCACGGCGCCCGAGGTGTGGAAGGGCAGGACGATGCCGAACGTGTTCTCCAGCCAGGGGCCGAGCACGCCGCGGCGGCCGAAGCCGAGGAGCAGGGCGACGCCGCCGACGGTCGGCGGCAGCACCATCGGCAGCAGCACCAGCGAGCGGACCAGGGCCTTGCCGGGGAACGACACCCGGGCCAGCAGCCAGGCGAGCGGCACCCCGAGCAGCAGGGACAGGCCAAGTGCCCAGAAGGAGACCAGCAGCGAGAGCCGGAGTGCTTCGGTGACGCCTGGGCTGGTGAGGTGGGTGCCGAGCTCGCTCCACGTGGTGCGGGCGAGGATGCCGACGAGCGGCATCAGCAAGAACGCCACCGCGAGGAGGGCGGGTACCGCCAGGGCGATGGGCGTACGGGCGCCGGGTGCGGCGATCCGGCCGGTGCGGGCGTCCGAGGGGCGGCGGATGCGGAAGCGTCTCATCGGGGTTCCTGGGGTCGGTCCTGAGATTCCGGGGGCAGCCGGTGGCGGGGCGGGGCGTGGGGCACGGCCCGGCGGGTGTCCCGGGCCGTGCCCCACGGCGTTCCGCGGCCCGCTACGGCTGCTGGAACCCGGCCTTCCGGAGGATCTTCTGCGCCTCGGGCGTGCCCAGCCACGCCACGAACGCGGCGGCTTCCTTGGTGTGCTTCGAGGTCTTGAGGGTCGCCGCCGGGTAGTCGGCGACGGCGTTCTGCGCGTCGGGGATGTCGATCGCGTCGACCTTGCCCGGGGCCGTGGCGGCGTCGGTCTTGTAGACGATGCCGGCGTCCGCCTCGCCGAGTTCGACCTTGCTGAGCACGGCACGGACGCTGGGCTCCTCGGAGACCGGCTTCACCGCCAGGTGCTGCTTGTCCAGGACCTGCTTGCTGTAGCGGCCGACCGGCACCGCGGGGGCGGCCAGGACGACCTTCAGCTTGTCGCCCGTGAGGTCCTTGAGGCTGCCGATCTTCTTGGGGTTGCCCTCGCCGGTGGCGATGACCAGGCGGTTCTTGGCGATGACGGACGGCTTGCCGGTGTCGGAGCGCAGCTGGTCCATGGTCTTGGTGTCGGCGGTGACCAGGGCGTCGGCGGGGGCGCCCTGGTTGACCTGGGCGGCCAGGTCCTGCGAGCCGGCGAAGGAGAAGTGCACCTTCGTACCGGGGTGTTCCTTCTCGTAGGCGGCGCCCGCGGTCTTGAAGACGTCGGTCAGCGAGGCCGCGGCGAGCACGGTGAGGTCGGTGGCCGCGCCGCCCTTGGCCTTCTTGTCGCCGTCCTTGTCGCCGCTGCCGCAGGCGGCGAGCGGAACGAGGAGGGCGGCGGTGACGACTGCGGCAGCGGCGCGGCGGCCGGTGACGACGTGAGGCATGTGCGGGACTCCTTGGGACGCGGGGCGATCCGGGTCGCCCGAGCGGATGGGGACAAGCCGCGCCGTGGGCGCCGACGCCGCTGAAGGGACGTCCGGAGTGCCGGGCGCCGCCGGAGGCCGGCCGGGGAGCCGGGCCGGGGTGCGGCGGCGGCTCGCGTCGGGCGGCCGGGCGCTCAGGTGCGGTCGATGTGCACGTTGGTGGACTTGACGCGGGCGGTGGCCTGCATGCCGACCTCCAGGCCGAGTTCCTCGACCGCTTCCCTGGTCAGCAGGGAGACCAGGCGGTGCGGTCCCGCCTGGATCTCCACCTGGGCCGCGACGTCGCCGAGTGTGACGGCGGTGACGATGCCGGGGAAGGCGTTGCGCACCGAGGTGTACGGGGCGTCGTCCTCGCCTGTGCCGGACTGCCCGACCTCGATGGAGAAGGCGGCCAGATCCCGGCCGTCGATCAGCCGGCGGCCACTGTCGTCGCGGTGCGTGGCGACCCGGCCGGCGTCCGCCCAGCGGCGGGCCGTATCCGGGCTGACGCCCAGCAGCCGCGCCGCCTGGCCAATCGTGTAGGACTGCATGTGCGCCAAGATATGCAGGTCAGGCTGGCATGTGCAATCCCTTCAGGTGAAGATCCATAGCAGCCGCCAGCCTGCTTGGAGGAACGCATCACAGCCGCCGGCGGCCCGCTCACGGACGGGGCACCGCCGCGCTCGCACCGCGTCCGCCTGCTCCGCCCGCCCCGGCTACCTGACGGCGCGAACAGCGGCTCCGTCCGGTGCACCGTGCGGGAAACACCATTACCGGACCCGGTCCGTGGAGGAACATCCAAGAGGTTTTCACCGTGATCAGCTTGCATTTACGATGTCTGGACGCGCATTTGCCTCGTGAATGTGAGATGCCGGATTCCCCTCCGGCAGCCGCCCAAGGAGCCGCTCCATGCACGTCGACGACCTCCTCCAGCTCGACGACCTCGACCTGACCCTGCTGTGGAGCGAAGGACCGCTGCTCGCCCAGGAGGTGCGCGGGGTGACCGCCGCCGCCCCGGAGGCCCCGGAGACGTACCCGCACGGCGGGGGCGAGCTGGTGCTCAGCGGTCTTGAGTGGTGGACACCCGGCGACGGCGGGGCGCAGGCGGACCGCTTCGTGGCGGCGCTGCGCTCCGCGGGCGCCGCCGCGCTGGTGGCGGACGAGGGGACGCACGGCACGGTGCCGCAGGACCTCGTCGCGGCCTGCCGCACACACCGTGTCCCGCTGCTCTCGGTGCCCGCACAGGCCGCGTTCCGTGCCGTCACAGAAGCGGTCACGGAAGCGGTGCACCTGCGCCACCGGCAGGCCGTCGACCGCCGGGCCGGGGACGGCCGACGGGCCGCGGACGAGTGGGCCGCGCTGGCCGCCGCGCCACCGGCCGACGGTGCGGCGCTGACGGCCACGGTGGGCGCCTGCGGGCTGCCGTCGGACGGCCCGTACCGGGTGGTGGTGGCGGCTTGCGCCACCAAGGATGCGACGCCGGGCGATGGCGGCGGACCGGCGGCGGGCGCGCTGGCCGAGGCGCTGGCGCACGCCCCCGGCACGCCGTTCGCGGTCGGCCGGCTGCCAGGGGGCGAGGCCGTCGCCCTGGTCGCGACCGGCGCGGGTGACACGGTACGGGCCACGCTCGGGGACCTGTGGCCGGCGCTGCGCGCCTGCGCCCCGGACCGCATACTGCGGGCGGGGATCAGCGGCCCCGCCCGCACCGCCGAACTGACCGGCGTCGCCCTGGAACAGGCCCGCTACGCCCTCGCCGCGGCCCGCCAGGACGCACCCGGGCGCTCCCGGGTGACCGCCGTCGAGGATCTGACGAGTCTGGCGTCGCTGCTGGCAGGCGTGCCGCGTCCGGTGCGCACCGCCTTCAGCCGTACGGTGCTTGGCCCGCTGGCGGGCGCCTCGCACCGCATGCTGCTGGAGACCCTGGAGGTCTTCCTCGCCCGGCACGGCTCCTGGGCCCGCACCGCCGAGGCACTGCACCTGCACGTGAACACGGTGCGCTACCGCATCCAGCGCATCGAACTGCTCACCGGGCGCGATCTGTCGCGCCTCGACCACAAACTGGACCTGCGGGCGGCGCTGCTGTGCCGGTGAGGGCGGAGGCGAGCGGCCCGTCATCGGCCCGCCGTCTCAGCCCCGGCCGCCCGGCAGATCCACGTGCACCTGTGTCGCCTTCACCCGGGCGGTGACCCGCACACCGACCTCGATGCCCAGTTCCTCGGCCGCTTCCCTGCTGACCAGCGAGACCAGCCGGTGCGGTCCCGACTGGACCTCGATCTGCGCGAGCACGTCGTCGAGGGTGACGGCTGTAACGATGCCGGCGAACGCGTTCCGTACCGAGGTGCGCACCTCGCCCTGCTCCGCATGCGGCCCGGCCGCCCGGCCCTTGGCGAACGCTGCCAGGCTCACGCCGTCGATGGCCCGGTTGCCCGTGCCGTCCCGCTCCATCCGCAACTGCCCGCGGTCGGCCCAGCGGCGTACGGTCTCCGGACTCACGCCGAGCAGCGCGGCTGCCCGGCCGATGCTGTAGGTCGGCACATGCGCACTGTAGGGGCCGCGCCGGGGCGTGCGGTGACCGGGCCTGTCACCGCTGCGTAACAAGGGGACGGAACCGTTGAGCGGGCGGGTCCTTCCGTGTTCGACTGCATGGCGTTCGAGGATGATGCACGTGAAAGACCGTTCCTGAGCGGTGAATCCGGCGGCCCTTTCCGGTATTCCCCGAAAGCGGCGACGGCGTCGTAAGGCGGGGATGAATTTCCGCGGACGCGACGGATCACCGGCCGTGGACCGAGGAAGAGGAAGCAATGCAGCGCATGCGCGGGTCACTGTCCGGCGATTCCGGCGAGCGGCCGGGAATTTCGCGGCGGCTGCTGCTCGGAGTGTCGGGCGCCGCCCTTCTCACTGCGGGGTGCGGCGAGAAGGGAAAGGCCGCGGGGAGCGGCCGTCCTTCGGATTCCGGCAGCGGTGTCCCGACGGGCGCATCCGCGGCCCCGAGTGGTGTGCTGGGCGCCAATTTCAACGAGGATCCCAGCGATATGCGCTTCTCCCAGTTGCGCGGGCTCTCCGCGAGCTGGCTGCGCGGCTTCCTTCCGATGCCGGAGACCGACAAGGGTCCGCCCGCGCGCCAGCGGGCCGTAGCCACTCTGCTCAGTGCGAGCAAGCAGGGGTACGGCACGGTTCTGTCGCTGAAATTCCCTTACCCCGACCGGGCGCTCCCCGCGGTGGGCAGCGCTCTCATGGATGCCGAACTCCAGCGCGTGGATGCGGTGGCGCGTGCGGTGATGGGCACGGTGGACATCCTGGTGATCGGCAACGAGCCCTTCCTCGAAAGCCGTCCCGTGGATCGCGATGGTCCCGCCGTCAACGCCTTCTACGAGCACGTGGCCCGGCATGTCATCGCGTACCGGAAACAGCATTTCGGTGCGCGCTGCAAGACCCGTCTGTACATGGGCGCGCTCAACCGGCTGGACGATCCGGGTCGGCGGACCGAAGCCACCCGGCGCTGGATGGAGTTCGTCCATGACACGAAGGAGATCGAAGGCGTCGACATTCATCCTCATGTGGTCTCCATCGATGCCGCTCAGCAGTATCTGGACTACGTGCTCCCCCGCCTCCGCGATGACCAGAAATTCCTGGCGACCGAATTTTCCCTCGTGCTCAACTGGCGTGAGCACCTGCGGGACACCATCCCGGCCCCGTTCGCCGAACGTTATGGCACGGACCCGGGCACGCGGGTGTGGGAACTGCTCGAAGAGGCCGTCCGGCATCCCTTCCCCCAGGAGAAGTGGAATGCCTTTCTCGGCATGAGCCCGTGGTTCCACGCCCATCAGCATTTCCTGAGGAATCAGGTGCAGAGGTTTCGTGCCACGGGGAAACTCGCGGTGGCCACGTACGGCGTGGTGCAGGCCGACGCCATGGTGCGGAACATCGGCCCCGGCAAACAGCCGTGGCTGCTGAACAGCCTGTACGCGAACCGGACCGTCCAGGAGCACGGGGGAATCACCGGCCGCAATCAGGCGTGGTTCAAGGATTTCCGCGCTCTCCAGCGCCGGCGTGACCGGCTGCCGGTCCGCACGGGCGAAACGGCCACGTGACGCGGTGGACGGTGAGGACGCTTCGCACGGCCGGGGCGCCTTCGCAGGATCCACACCATCTCTGACGCGGCGTCACCAGCCGTGAAGGCCACGTGAATCCTTCCTCTCGCCCTGCGCATGGACCCTCCGCGGAACCGGCCTCATCAGCGGAAACGGCGCTGCCCGCCATCCAGTTGTGCCACACTCACAGCCGCGCCGGCTCGACGGATGGCGCCATGACCATGGCTCACTTCTGTGGCCCGTGACAGGCTCCCGGACCCGGAACGGGCGTCACTCGTCATCCCGTTCGGGCTCCCGGAAGGACCGCACATGGCTGAACCGAGCCGTTCGCCACAGCACTCACAGACCGCACCCGAAGGCCCCGGCCGTCGCCGAGTGCTCGCCTATCTCCTCGCCGCCCCGACCCTCGCCGTCGGCGTGCGCATAGGCACCGACGCGCTCGACGGGCAGGAGGCGGCGGCAGCCGTCCCGACTCTTCCGCAGCCCGAGGAGCTCTTCGACCTCGGCGACCTGCAGAACCTGGCGGCGGCGCCGACGTCGGGCCTGATCACGGTCCAGGTGCACAAGGACGGCACCGCCTCGTTCGCGGTCCCCAGGGCCGAGGTCGGCCAGGGCATGACCACCGCGATCGCCATGATGATCGCCGAGGAGCTGGACCTGCCGCTGGACAAGGTGCGCGTCGAACTCGCCGACGCCCGCCCCGAGTTGCTGATGAACCAGATGACCGGCGGCTCCAACTCGATGCGCAGCATGTACCTGCCGGTGCGTACCGCGGCGGCCGTCGCCCGGCAGCGGCTGATCGCAACCGCCGCCGCGCAGTGGGGGGTTGAGGCGTCCGAGCTGACCGCGGCGGTAGGCGTGATCCGTCACGGGTCCACGCACCGCGCGACGTACGGCTCGCTCACCGAGGCCGCGGCCTCGGTGGCCGCAACGGCCGTCAGGGCCACCGCGCCGCTCAAGTCACGGGACGCGTTCACGGTCCTGGGCACGCCCCGGAACCGTATCGACGCGCTGGAGATCGTCACCGGCCGCAAGAAGTTCGGCATGGACCGCCATGTCCCCGACGCCAAGCCGACGATGGTGCGCCGGCCGCCGACCGTGAACGGCACGGTCGAGTCCGTCCGCAACGCCGACGCGGTCAGGCGGATGCCAGGCATCACCGACGTCGCGACGATCAAGCACGGTGTGGCGGTGCGGGGTGCGACGTTCGGGCAGTGCATCGACGCGCTCCGGGCCCTGGAGGTGACCTGGGGCCCCGGCACCGTGGACGGGGAGTCGGACGACACCGTCCTGCGCAAGCTCAAGGCCGCCACTTTGCCCATGGTCGTGCCGCCCCTGCTCACCAAGAAGATCGACGCCGAGTTCACCTTCGCGTTCGCCAGCAACAGCCCGCTGGAGCCGGACAACGCGATCGCGGACGTGCGCGCCGACCGTGCCGAGATCTGGGCGAGCCTGAAGGTGCCGATCGTCGCGCAGAGCGAGATCGCCGCCCGGCTCGGGCTGCCGCTGAAGGCCGTGACCGTCCATGTGGTGGAGGGCGGCGGCTCGTTCGGGCGGCATCTCTTCCACGACGTGGCCGCCGAAGCCGCCGAGATCTCCCAGAAGATGGGAAAACCGGTGAAGCTGTCGTGGTCCCGGACGGACAACTTCCGGCACGGCCGCACCCATCCCATGTCCGTCTCGCGGGTGCGCGCGACGTACACGCGGGGCAACGTCCTCAGCTACGAGCAGCGGCACACCAGTTCACAGACCGACTTCGGCCACGGACTCGGCGAGATGATCACGTCGACGGCCGCGAAGCTTCCCGTGGCGGGCAATCTGACGTTCGCCGAGACCATCTTCCAGCTGAGCCAGTACTCGCCCTACCACTTCGGCGTCACCACCCAACTCCTCAACGAGGTGCCGCTGAAGTTCAACACAGGCAGCATGCGGAACATCTACTCGCCGAACGTGGCCTGCGCCCGGGAGCTGGTCGTGGACCAGCTTGCCGCGCAGACAGGCAAGGACCCTGTGGCGTTCCGCCGCGAGTTCCTCCGGGACAAGCGGCTGCGCGCCGTGCTGGACAGGGCCGCCGACGAGGGTGAGTGGGGCGCGTCGCGGCCCGAAGGCGTCGCGCAGGGCATCGCGCTGCACGCGGAGTACCGGGGAGCCGTCGCCACGCTCGTCGAGATCGACTGCCGCCCGCAGACCGTCAACCGGAAGGTGGAGCACGGGGTGACCGGGCCACGCGTCACGAAGGCGCTGATGGTCGTGGACGCGGGCTTCGCCATCAACCCCCGTGGCCTGGAAGCCCAGATGATGGGCTGCGTGAACGACGCGCTCGCCCTGGCGCTCACTTCCAGCCTGCACATCAAGGGCGGCGTCCCGCTGGAGGGGAGCTGGGACGACTACTTCTACACACGGCAGTGGAATACCCCGCCCGAACTGCGGGTCGTCGTCATGCCGAACACCGGCGACAAGCCGTCCGGGGCGGGCGAGCTGGGTGTCGCGCCCGCGTTCGCCGCCATCGCCTGCGCCTACGCGCGCGCCACCGGAACGATGCCGACCAGCTTCCCCATCAACCACGGCAAGCTCGGCTTCGAACCGCTCCCCCGCGAACCGTCCACTCCCCAGTCCCCCACCGACGGTCTCGACCGCGCCTACTAGGAGCCCTGATCACCTCCATGGCCAGCCACACCTTCACACTCAACGGCGAGCAGATCACCGTCGAGGCCGAGGACGACGTACGACTGCTGTGGGTGCTGCGTGACCTGCTCGGCGTCACAGGGCCCAAGTACGGCTGCGGTCTCGGTGTCTGCCAGGCATGCACGTCGCACATCAACGGCAAAGCCTTCAACCCGTGTTCGGTCCCCGTCTCCAAGATCTCTGAGGACGACGAGATCACCACCATCGAGGGCCTGCCGGGAACGGTCGGCAAGGAACTGCATCCGATGCAGGAAGCCTGGCTCGACCTCGACGTCGCCCAGTGCGGCTACTGCCAGCCAGGCCAGATCATGGCCGCCGTCGCCAAGGTCCGTCAGGCCGCCGACGTCGGCCGGGAGATCGACGACGCCGATCTGGACGAGATCCGCAACATCTGCCGCTGCGGCACGTACACCCGGATCCGGGAAGCGATCAAGGCGGGCGCGAAGAACATGTGACGGGCATCCCCGGCTCGCCGACGCGCGTCGGGCATCCGCCCCCGCCCCGGCCGCCGAGACGCTCAGGCCAGCAGGTTGTAGGTGCTCTGCTGGAGCGTCGCCACGGGCGGGTAGCGGCGGTTGGCGAGAGCGACCAGGGCGGTCCCGGTGGACGGCCGGAAGGCGAGGAACGCCTCCTGACCGGGGGTGGCGCCGCTGTGGAAGAAGAACGGGCCGTGCTCGGACGGGTGCTGGAACCAGCCGATGGTGTGCGTGTGCTCCCGGTGGCGTCCGCGGCGCAGCAGGGGTTCCTGTACGTAGCGGAGCGCGTCGGCCAGTGGGGGGTGGCTGCCGGGGGCGAGGAGCGCCTCAAGGTAGGTGAGCAGGTCCCCCGGGGTGGCGCGAACGGCTCCTGCCGCGACCCAGCCGCCGGGCGCGAAGGGCGGGCAGGCTTCGTCACCTGTGAGGTCGTGCCCGAGGGCGTCACGGTGGTCGTAGGGCCCGGTCAGCGTGGTGTCGGCGAGGCCGAGCGGGCCCAGCACGTGGGTGGTCATCAGGTCCGTGAAGGGCGTGCCGGTGGCCCGTGCGAGGGCGGGGCCGAGGAGGGCGACGCCGAAGTTCGAGTAGTGCCAGCGCGTTCCCGGGGCGCTGCGGGGCCGGCAGCGTGCGAAGGCGCCGAGCATCCGCGGCTGGGTCGAGTGCGCGAAGGGGTTCGCGTGGAACCGGCCGCGCGGCTGGAGGTAGACGCTCCAGGGCAGGCGCGGCAGCCCGGAGGTGTGGGTGGCGAGGTGGAACAGGGTGATGGCGTCCCGTCGCGCGTGCGGTGGGACGGGCGGCGGCAGGAGAGCGGAGAGGCGGTCGCTGAAGCCGAGAATGCGCTGGTGGGCGAGGGTGGCGAGGAGCAGCGCCGTGAAGGTCTTCGTCACGGAACCGACCTCGAAGCGCAGGTCCGCGCCGCGCGCCCCGGCGGGACCGGTGCCTCCGGTGACGACCGTGCGGTGGCCGTCCTGCGACAGGGCCATGACCACGTCCGGGGCATCGACGGAATCGACGATGGCGCGCAGCTCCGCCCGTGTGGGGGACGGGGCCGTCATGACGCGGAACCGGTCAGGGCGGTCAGCGCGCGCGACGTGGCCATGGTCGAGGCGAAGACGGCGACCAGCGTGGGGTGGTACAGCGTGCCGAACTCATCGGCGCCGTCCGCGGGCCGAGTGCGTTCCAACGGCATGGCTCCGTCGGCCCCTTGGGCCTGCGCGAAGCTCTGCCAGGCGGCGCCGTCCAACGCGGGCCTCGGCAGCATCGCGTCGACGACGAGGAGTTCCCCGAGCAGGTCCCAGTGCTCCCTCTCGCGCCACTCGTCGACCCAGACCGGCAGCCAGCGCGTCAGGTAGTCGGCGATGTCACCGGGGAGCGCGTCGAGGCGGGCTCCCCAGTCGGTGAGGTGGAAGACGGTGTGGGTGACGACGTAGGCGATGTGGTAGTCGACCGTCCACGGCTCCGGGGTCTGCGCCAGCCACGTCCCGCGGAGCGCGGCGGCCGTCTCGGCGCCGGACGTCAGCTCGGCGCGGGCCTCATGGCGGGTCAGCCCCAGGCGCCGGTTCGGCAGCATCTCCAGCGCCTGCCAGCTGCGGATGCCGCTCATGACCCGGGCGTGCCGCTCCACCTCGGCGTGGTGGTAGCCCAGCTCCCGGAACGCCGTGTAGACCTCCAGCGGGAGGGGCGAGAGCGGTTCGTCGCGCTGCATCCAGGCCAGCAGGCCGCCGCCGTCGAGCACGTCCCGCCAGGCGAAGTCGAGGAGCCCCCGCATCTGCGCGGCCTGGCTGGTCCCGGCCACGCCTTCGCGGGTCAGCACCCGTCCCATGAGGGCGAGTTCGCCGACCGGCTTGAAGAACTCCTTGACCTCGTCGGGGGCGGCGGCACGGTCCGGCGTACGGAATCCCTCCCGGTGTTCCTCCAGCCAGTGCACCGCGCGCGAGCCCACCTGGTGCATCAGGGCCGTGGCACCGGCCCCGTCGGCGTACGCGGCGCCCCCGCGGGGCGCGCTTTCCGGAGTCTCCCCGGTCATCGTCGGGCCTCCTCGGGCGTAGGGGCGGCCGTCCCCGCACCGGCCGCGGCGTGGCTGGTGAGCGCGGCGGCGAAGGCGATGACCAGCGTGGAGTGGTAGCAGGAGCGGAACGCGAGCGGGGATCCCGGCTTCGTGTGCTCCGGGGCCGATCCGTCGGCCTCCTGTGCGTGCTCCGGGAGCGAACCGTCGGGCCGCTGTGCCTCCTGGAGCGTCCGCCATGCGTCGTCGGCGCCTGGCAGTGCTCCCGGCGGGCCCAGCACGGCGGCGACGGCCAGCAGTTCACCGGCCAGGTCCCAGTGGCCGGCCTCCAGTGTGCACTCCAGCCAGGCCGGCAGCCACAGCAGGAGGTAGTCCCGGACGGCGGCGGGTAACCGGTGCGGCTCGCTCCCCCAGTTGGTCAGGTGGAACACGTAGTGGGTGGCGTCGTAGCCGGTGTCCGTGGTGTGGGCCCAGGGCTCGGGCAGGCCGCCGAGCCAGGTACGGGCCTGGGCCGCCGCCCGGTCGGTGTGCGGTGTCAGGCCGAGCCGGTGTTCGGCCTGGAGCACCGCGAGCGTGCGGGTGGGCGGGCGCTCGGCGAGGCGCCAGGCGCGGGTGCGGGCGACGTCCCGCATCTGCGCCTCGAAGGGCGCGTGGTGCCGTCCCGCCTCGGCGAAGACCGCGTACAGCTCCAGAGGGTAGGCCGCGTGGGGTTCACGGCGCACCAGCGCGGCGAAGACCTCGCCCCGCCGCGTCTCGCGCCAGGCGAAGTCGAACAACTCCTGGGCGTGGCACAGCGCTTGACCGCCCGTGCCGCTCAGCCGTCCGATGGTGTAGGTCAGTTGCGCCAGCTCGCCCAGCGGGCGCAGCGTCCAGCTGCGGTCGTGGCGCGGATCCGCGTAGTCGTGCGGCAGCCGGAATTCGTCGCGGTGCGCGGAGAGCCACCGCAACGCCCCCTCGGTGACGCCTTCCAGGCCCGCCGCGCCCCTCACCGCTCGCCCCGGGCCAGGGCCTGGGCGGCGCGCACATGCAGGGCGGCCCGTGCGTCGTCGGCACCGACCTGGGCGACCATGGCCAGGCCCGCCGTCAGCCCCAGCGAGTCGGGGGCGCAGCCGGCGGCGGCCAGCCAGCGTCCCACCGCCGCCGCCTGGACCCAGTCCTGACGGCGCACGGCGCGGACGAACCCACGGGAGAGGTCGTCGGCTCGGGCGGTCGCGGCCGGGAGCAGCGCGGTGCTCATGGGGCTTGCCAGGGACGCGAGTTGGGCGAAGCGGTGGGTGATCTGCTGCCAGGTGCCGTCCGCGGCCCAGGCGGCCTCGGGTTCCACGGCGGCCGGTGCGCCGCCGGGGCGCACCCGGTGCAGCACCGCCGTCAGCCCCCAGTGGGTCCAGGTGCTGGGCACGGACGAGGTGTCGGGCGGGAAGGCGCGGGCCGCGCCGCCGGCCAGGGCCAGATCCCCCTGCGACACCGGCATTCCCAGGAACGCCCACGGTGCCAGCACGTCCGCCCCCAGCACCCGGGCCGCCGCCAGGGCGACGGGATCGTCCGCGTGGGTGAACAGGGAGGCGGAGAGGTCGAAGGGGTTGCCCCCGCCGTTGTGCAAGGCGGAGGCAACCGTGTGGGCGATGTGCTGAACGGTTTCGTGAACCGCTGAGCCGTGCCGCCCCGTCGTCGTCACGTCGGTGACTACTTCTTCGGACGCGGCGTGGGCGGCGACAGCAGCCCGCCGCCGGCACCGCCACCGAGGAGCAGCGCAGCGCATTCGGCGCTGTCGTGGAACGTGCCGTCGGCCTCGGCCGGGTTCAGCAGCGCTTCGACGTCCTCCAGCAGTTCCTCTGTGGGTGCGGTCACGCCGGTACGGGTTTCGATGGGCAGCATGTGATCAGCCTCCTGTTCACGAATTCAGCCCTTGTGTGGCTGATTCAGGTTAGGCACAGAGGCATGACACCCGCATGTCGGCATGGGAGGCACGGGAGCCACGGGATGAACCGGGGCGAAATAGGGCGACACGGGACGTCACGGGGACGGCGCCCGAGTCGGCTTGTGCGCCACGGCGGCCCACCGGCCTCGCCGGCCACCCATGGCGATGACTGTGACCCGGACGCCCAACTCCGGTTCGAGTTAATGGAGTTGACGCAGAAGCGCCGTCCTGAACGGCAGCCCGCACCGTCGGCCGGGCACGCCAGAGGCCGACGCGGCGCAGCTCGCCACCGGCATCTTTGGCCAAAGCCTCCCCGTCCCCTGCGGGGCGCCGCCCCTCCCGCCGGGCATCCGCCCTCCGGTCAGGCCGTCACCTCCGCCACCCCCAGCTCCCCCTCCCCCAACGAGCGGAAGTGCCGCTCGACTTCGGCGTCCGTGACGTCCTCCAACCTGGCCGGTGACCAGTGCGGATCGCGGTCCTTGTCGACGATCCGGGCACGGATGCCCTCGACCAGGTCGGCCGAGCCGAGCGCGACCGACGCGACGCGGTAGTCCTGGTCGAGCACCCGCTCCAGCGAGCCGAGCCGCCTGGCCCTGCGCACGGCGGCGAGGGTGACCTTGAGCGCGGTGGGCGAGTGCTCCAGCAGCGTCTGCGCGGCATGCTTGGCGGCCTGCTCGCCGCTCTGTTCCAGCCGGTCGACGATCTCCTCGACGGTGTCGGCGGCGTAGCAGGAGTCGATCCAGCCGCGGTGGGCGGCCAGTTCGGCCTCCGGCGGCGCCGCCGCGTGACGGCGTACGGCATCCGGCACGGCCATGACGGCGAGGTCGGCGGCGCATTCCGGGAGCCGGGCGGCGGGCACCAGATGGTCGGCGAACCCGCACAGCAGCGCGTCGCCCGCGGACATCGAGGCGCCGGTCAGCGCGAGATGAGTGCCCAGCTCTCCCGGCGCACCGGCCAGCAGATGGAGACCGCCGACGTCGGGCACGAAGCCGATGGCGGTCTCCGGCATGGCGATCCGGGAGCGTTCGGTGACGATCCGCACGCCGCCGTGCGCCGAAACGCCGACGCCGCCACCCATCACGATGCCGTCCATCAGGGCGACGTACGGCTTGGGGTAGCGGGCGATGCGGGCGTTGAGGCGGTACTCGTCGCGCCAGAAGGCCAGGGAGGCGGTGCCGTCGCCCTCGCGCGCGTCGTCGTGGATGGCGCGGATGTCGCCGCCCGCGCACAACCCCCGCTCGCCGGATCCGCCGATCACCACGGTCGCCACCTCGCGGTCCTGCTCCCACGCGGTCAGCGCCTCGTCGAGGTGGCGCACCATGCGGTGGGTGAGGGCATTGAGGGCGCGAGGGCGGTTGAGGGTGAGGTACCCGGCGTGGCCTTCGGTGTGCCGCAGTACGGAGTCGTCGGCGGTCATCGGACGGATCCGGTGCGGGGCGGGGCGGTGACTGGCATGGCTCGGGTCGGTCCTTCCCGTTCTGTTGCGCCCGCGGTGGCGAACGGTCTCGGCCTCGCCGGCCCAGACACCCTCAGTCCATCAGACGGGTCTGACACCCGTACCGGCGCGGTGCCGGTTCACGGATTACGGGCCGTGACCGGCGGGCACAACTAGCGGGATGTGCCGGTACGGGCCGGGTTCCGCGCGCCCCGCCCGGCGCGCCGGCGACCGCTCGCGACGACCGCTTCCGGGAGAGGAGGGGAAACCGATGCCCCCTGATGACAGGTGCCAACTCACCGAACTCACCGAGCAGTTCGGGCAGCCGGCACCGTGGCACGTCACGGGGCCGGTCGCCCGTGGCCGCCAAGGGGCGCGGCCCGCCCGGCGGCAAGGCGCCTGGCTGCTGCTGGCCCTCGCGCTCTGCGGCCTGGCCTACGGCATCGCCTCCTCACAGGGCCTGGTGATCGCGGTCTGCCTGATGCTGGCCGGTCTATCCGGGCAGCTCGTGGACCGCGGGCGAGTACGTCGGCCGTGGCCGGCGACCGGGCGCAGGTGATGGCGGGACCGGGAGCCCGCGAACGGGACGCCGGCGCACCGTCGTTGCGCAAGCGTCCCCCACGGCGGCGGCGCCACCCCCACCCGGCAACCGTTCCGCTCCCATACCGCCCCCTTTCGGCCAATTGACGCTGAGTTAAACTCTCCCCTGGGCCATCAACGCACTGGTGGCCGGCCGCCGCCCCTTGGCGTGGCGCGCGGCCGGCCACGGCGGACATCGGGGAGGCGGGGCATGCGGGCAGTCACCGTGACCGTGACCGCTGCCCCGTACCGCACCGCCCGCGCCGTCCGTGTGCGGCGTGCGCACTCCCCTGCCCGTGCCCTGCGGCCACGCATCGCTCCCTGTGCACGCAGCGGCATCCCCGATATGTCCAGCGCCGGTTGATACGGCTTCCGCCGCACCGGAAGCCTGCTCCGCCCGACCCCTGTCACCGGCGTCACGTGCTGCACAATTCCTCACCAGTGGTGGCGGGAGCGTGCCTCCTGCCACCCGTCCAGGGGCATCGCATTGCCCGCACGCTGTCACCGCACGCCCGCATGGAGCGCATCAATGGAGCCATCGGCCCACGTCGGCAAGACCGCCCTTCCAGGGGTCGGCACCCGCTACGACCTCGCCACGGAGAGCGGCCGGCATCTTTCGGTCGTCGTCCACCAGGACGGCAGGCGCATTCTCGCCTTCCACGACCCCGAGGACGAGGACAACTGCAAGGACGCCGCGACCCTCGCCCCGCACGAGGCCACCGCGCTGTCCGAACTCCTCGTCCCCGACCCCGTCGCCCATCTGCACCAGCATCTGGAGATCGACCTGGTCACCGAGCACATCCCGGTCACCAAGCGGTCCCCCTACGCAGGCCGGACACTCGGCGCCACACAGGCCCGCACCCGTACCGGCGCGTCCATCGTCGCCGTCCTGCGCCGTACCGACGCCTTCCCTTCGCCCACCCCGGACTTCCGCTTCGCGATCGGCGACACGCTCGTCGTCGTCGGCACCCGGGAAGGCGTGGACGCCGTCGCCGAATTGATCACCGGAGGGTAACCGCCCGTGCACGAAACCACCGCGCTGCTCATCGAACTCGGGGCCATCATCCTCGGCCTCGGCATTCTCGGCCGGCTCGCAGGACGGGTGGGATTCTCCCCGATTCCGCTCTATCTCGTCGCCGGACTCGCGTTCGGCCACGGCGGGCTGCTGCCGCTGAACGCCAGCGAGGAATTCGTCTCCACCGGCGCCGAGATAGGCGTCATTCTGCTGCTGCTCCTACTGGGGCTCGAATACAGCGCATCCGAACTCGTCACCAACCTCAAGACGCAATACCCGTCGGGCATCGTCGACTTCGTGCTCAACGCGGTGCCGGGTGCGGTGGCCGCGCTGGTGCTGGGCTGGGGCCCGGTGGCGGCGGTGGCGCTGGCCGGCGTCACCTGGATCTCGTCGTCCGGTGTGATCGCGAAGGTACTCGGTGACCTCGGCAGACTCGGGAACCGCGAGACACCGGTCATCCTCGGGGTGCTGGTCATCGAGGACCTGGCGATGGCCGTCTACCTGCCGCTGCTGACCGCGCTGCTCGCCGGGCTGAGCCTGGCGGGCGGCAGCCTGACCCTGCTGATCGCGCTCGGTACGGTCGGCGCGGTGCTCTTCGTGGCGCTGCGGCACGGCAGGCTGATCAGCCGCGCGGTCTCGTCCGACAACCCCGAGATGCTGCTGCTGGTGGTACTCGGCCTGACGGTGCTGGTCGCGGGGGTCGCCCAGCAGCTCCAGGTCTCCGCGGCGGTCGGCGCCTTCCTGGTCGGCATCGCGCTCTCCGGTGAGGTCGCCGAGGGCGCGCACCACCTCCTGGCGCCGATGCGCGACCTGTTCGCCGCGGTGTTCTTCGTCTTCTTCGGCCTCAACACCGATCCGGCGGCGATTCCGCCGGTGCTGGTGCCCGCCCTCATCCTGGCCGTGATCACCGCGGGGACCAAGGTGGCCACCGGCTGGTTCGCGGCCCGGCGGGCCGGCGTCAAGACCGCGGGGCGCTGGCGCACCGGCGGCACACTGGTCGCCCGGGGCGAGTTCTCCATCGTGATCGCGGGCCTGGCCGTCGGGGTGGAGCCCCGTATCGGGCCGCTGGCCACCGCGTACGTACTGATCCTGGTGATCGCCGGGCCGCTGGCCGCCCGCTTCACCGAGCCGGTGGCACGCCGCCTGACCCGCAGGTTCAGCAAGGCACCGGCCGCTGCGGTCGCCGGGGCG
Organism: Streptomyces sp. NPDC048644; assembly: GCF_043199105.1. Taxonomy (NCBI): domain Bacteria; kingdom Bacillati; phylum Actinomycetota; class Actinomycetes; order Kitasatosporales; family Streptomycetaceae; genus Streptomyces; species Streptomyces sp. NPDC048644. The sequence continues at coordinate 188,682 of NZ_JBICVO010000013.1, read as the reverse complement.
ACGCCGCCTCCCGCGCCGACGGCCGAGCCGCAGCCCGCGGCCGACGAGGCGGTGGCCGGTCCCCCGCAGGCACCGCAGGACGTCCCCGAGGCGTCACCGACGGCGACCGATGCGGCGCACACCCACGGCTGACCTGCGACGACGCACACCGTCGGCCGGTGCCCCGATCTCCGGGCACCGGCCGACGGCGTTTCCCCCGCAGTGTCACCGCACGCGCGGGACGGACGTCACGTCACACGGTGGCGGTTCTTCGCGGCCACCCCGACGCAGACCAGACCCAGCAGGAATGTCAGTCCGCCGATCACCACGTTGGTCAAGATGACTCCCATGTCCGGGCTGCTGCCCACGATCCAGGGCGCGATGATCATCCACACGCCCATGGCGCACATCGCCCCGCTCAGCCCGTACATCCGGGCCGGCATCACGGTGAACCCCAGGGCCAGCAGGCCGATCGCGATGCCCATGATGAGGTTGTGCGTCGCCAGCGCGGGCTGCGAGTTGGTGTAGTGCACGATCCACGGCGAGACCGCACAGAACAGGCCGACCAGGAACACCGGCCCGTCCACGAGTGCTACATCCCGCCCTCCGAGCACCCGCTCGTATCGGGCCTGCATCTCGGAAACATCGGGGTGACCGGCCAGATCTCCCCTGCTGTGTGAGACGTCGGCCATGCGACTCGCCTCCTTCGTTCGCAAGCCTGGCCGTAATCGCGCGGCATCGACCACGCACCTTCAATTCTGCGCTTATGTCGCCTTTATGTGTAGATGACGGGGGTGATGAGTTCGAGAAATCGATGGCGACGGATTGCGGCGCACCCGGAGTCACCTCCCGTGACCCTTCGCACCGTCCCGGGCGCCCCCGCTCAGCAGAAAGGACTTCTCAACTCCGGCCCGCTGCACGGATGCGCCGCCGGGCGGCACGGGAAACGGAAGGCCGCCCGCCCGTACCGCCCGGGGTGCCGTCAGGTACCCGCGTGCCGCCCCAGATAGAACAGCAGGGCCAGAAATCCGGCCACGAGATGGCCGACCGCTATGTAGAGCAGGACCTGCCGCGTCGTGGCGTGCTCCTTGCGCCGGGCGACCAGCGCCAGGACGCGCGGCGGCATCGAGGGACGCACGACGGGGCGCCCGATGGGACGGCCGGTGCGGCGCCGGATCGGGACGGCGCGCCGGCGGACGCCGCAGCGCGGCGCCGTACGGGCACCGGCCGCTCCCCACGGGCAGGGACGCCGGCCCGCGGATCGCACCGCTCCGCTTTCGAGCGGGTGATGGTGCCCCGAGCAGGGCCGCCGGGCACCCGGGGTTCCGGCCATGGGTATGCAGGTACGCGACCGGACCGAGCGCCACGGCGGCGGCCCCTTCCGTCGTGCTGCGCCGGGCACCGCGCTCACCCGGCGAGGCCGCCGAGCGGCCGGCCCGAACCGCTGCGGCACGACGTGGACGTACGGCCTGCCGTCGCCGGCCCCCGCACGGTACGGCTACGACGTCCAGGACCGCGGGCCCCGGCCCGTCGAACGGCGGCCGATGCCACGCCGCCGACCGGAGCGCGCCCCTCCACCGGCACCGGATTCCTCTGCATGTCGCTCACGACGCCTCCTGTACGCAGCCCAAGTCGGCCTGTGCGCAGCCCGGTTCGGCCCGGCGCAGCTCCGTGAGGAGTTCGTGCTGGCCGACGAGGACCGCGGAGAGTGTCCGGCGGGCGGCCCGCAGCAGCCCCGCGACATCGCCGCCCGCCAGCTCGTAGACAACCGTGGAGCCGGTACGGGTGGCCGTGACGATGCCGGAGCGGCGCAGCACGGCCAGCTGCTGGGACAGTGCGGCCGGCTCCACCTCGATCGCGGCTCGCAGCTTCCGTACGGCCAGCGGGCCGTCCTGCAGCAGTTCCAGCACCCGGATGCGGACCGGGTGCCCCAGCATGCGGAAGAACTCGGCCTTCGCTTCGTAGAGCGGCACGCGGGCGGCTGTCATACGGACTCCTCCCCCATGGCGCGCGCAACGGCACCGACGACTGCCGCGCAGACGCCGTCCACCGCCCGCGCCGCCACGGCCCTGGCCTGCGCCGCCGGTGTTCGTTGCCGTACCGCTCCGGCGAAACCGCCCACTCGCGTCCTCCGCACCGCGGCCCGCCGGCCGCCACGCCAACTGTTGAATTGCAGACTTATGCAACTGTAGACGACGGCGCGACGCCACGGGACGGCAAGGCCCCCCGGATGTGCCCCCTTTGAGCCGGGTGGAGATCCGGGGCACGCCGCTGTCTCCAGCGGGCTCGCCCGGCGCCCGCATCGCCGGTGTGCGTCACAGCGGGGTGTAGAGGGAGAGCTGCAGTGCCGGGTGGTCGTTGGCCTGGAAGGTCGCATAGCTGAACGTGCGGACGCCCTGTTCGGGGTGATGGAGCGTCTTACGGCCGTTTCCGCTGGTCAGGATGGGGTGCTGGGTCCACCACGCGGCGAATTCCGGGCAGTCCCTGCGCAGCCCGGCCGCGAGGCCGACGAAGGAGGGGTCGGCCGGCCACAGGTCGTGGGCGGTCCGGAACCGGGCCACGACGCGTCGGGCCTCCTCGGGCCACCCCGGGCCGAATAGGCGCCGCGCCTGGGGGTCGAGCAACAAGTAACGCAGGACGTTGCGGTCCTCATCGGGCAGCCGGCCGAAGTCGGTGAACAGTTCGGCTGCCGCGTCGTTCCAGGCCAGCAGGTCCAGGCGGCGGCCGGTGACGTAGGCGGGCCGTTCCAGGCCCGCGATCAGGTGCCGGATGGCCTCGGGCACCTGCTCCCGGACGAAGGGCCGGCGGCGGGGGCCGCGCGCCAGGACCCGCAGGTGGTCCTTCTCGGCCTCGTCCATGCGCAGAACGCGGGCCAGCGCATCCAGCGTGGCGGCCGAGGGGAGACGGCCCGCCCCTGTTCGAGCCGGATGTACCAGTCGACGCCGATGCCCGCGAGCTCGGCCACCTCCTCGCGCCGCAGTCCAGGCGTGCGCCGACGCCGCCGGTCGGGCAGCCCGACCGCTTTCGGGCTCAGCTTCTCCCGGCGGGACCGAAGGAACTCGCCCAGTCCGTTGCGGGTCGATTTCGGCATGATCGGCTGCTCCCGCTCCTTCCGCTGCTTCCGCTGCTTCGACGGGTGAACTCGCGTTCCACGAGGGTGGGTCCGCGCGATCCCAGGATGATGCCAGGTCTGGATACGGCTCAGCGGCGCCCCCACGATGAGGCCGTGCCACATCCGGTGGCCCTTCGAGAGGAGCGCGAGGCCGCATGAAAGCCGCAGTCCTGAAGCAGTTCGGATCCCCTTTGGCCGTCGAGACCGTGCCCGATCCCGTCCTGGGGACGGGCGAGGTCGTGGTCGACGTCGCCGCGGCCGGCGTACTGCCGTACGCCGCTGAGGTCTTCCGCGGGGAGCGGCATACCTGCTCACGCTGCCGGTGACGCCGGGAAGCGGGGCGGTGGGCCGGGTGCGCGCCGTGGGCCCCGACGCGACGCGTCTGCGCGTCGGCGACTGGGTCCTGTGCGACCCGACCGTCCGCTCGCGGGACGACGCGCTGACCCCTGACATCACGCTTCAGGGCCTGAGCGCCCGCGGGCAGGGCGGACTGCGCCTGCAGGAACACTTCGGCCAGGGCCCCTTCGCCGAACAGCTACTGACCAGGCCGGGCTGCTGGATCTCCGTCAGTTCACCGTCACAGCCTTCGGTCTCGACGACGCCAACGCGGCCCTCGCACACGCCGCCGCCGAAGGAGGACGCTTCAGCCTGACGGTCATTCAGCCGACCGCGCCACGCTGAACGCACTCGTCACAACCTGCCGGCACGGCGACACGGTCACCACCGACGCCCCCTCACTCCCTCACCCCATCCGAGCGTCAACTACCCTGCCCCGCCCCCGACTCCGCCCGGAGTGCCGATATGCGTTCCTGCGCCTCGGCGAGGTCTTCTTCGGTGGGGGCGTCGTCCTGGGTGAGGCTGCGGCGCCAGTAGCCGGTGAAGTGGATCCGGCTCTTGGCGATGCCGCGCTCTCCGACGAGATGGCGGCGCAGCGTCCGTACCGCGCCCGCCTCTCCCGCCAGCCAGGCGAAGGTCTCGCCCGAGGGGATGTCGGCGTCGCGGACGGCAGGCAGCAGCGCCTCGCCGGGGCCGCCCGGCGCGTCCTGGCGGTGGACCCATCGCACCGTGACACCGGGCCTGTCCACGGCGAGCGGCTGTTCCTCCGCCGCGTCCGCCACCTCGACGCAGGCCAGGGCGCGGGCGCCGTCGGGCAGCGCCTCGATCAGTGAGCTGATGGCCGGCAGGGCGGTGGCGTCACCGGCGAACAGCAGCCAGTCGGCGGTGTCGAGCGGCAGTTGACCGGCGTAGACGGCATCCGGGCCGTAGCGCCCGAGGGTGTCGCCGACGGCGGCGGACGCGGCCCAGCGGGTGGCCGGCCCGCTGTCCCCGTCGTGCAGGACGAAATCGATGCTGATCTCCCGGCGTGCCGGATCGTGGGACCGCACGGTGTAGCTGCGCATCCACGGCCGTTCGTCTTCGGGTATGGCGAGGAACGCCCGGTACCAGCGCATCGCGTCGCCTTCGGCCCCTGCGTCCGGCAGTCGCGGGGCGTTCTGGCCAGGCCGGGGGAAGCACAGTTTGAGCTGCTGGTCGGGCCAGGCGGTGAGGGTGTCGAGGCCGTCCCCGGTGAACGTGACCCGGACCATCCGTGGGGTGATCCGGGTGACGTCGGTGACGTGAATGAGCGCGACCAGTGCAGGCGTCATCGAATCCCCCTGATATCCTTATGCCGTAAAGAGTTCACTCGTGACGTTACTTTACGGCGTAAGGAGATGCAAGTGGTTGTCTTCGCCGGGCAGGGCGACGCCCGCCGTTCGATTGCCTTGCTGTGGCGCGAGGCGGGAGCCGCGCCCGCGCGCCCTGCGCCAGGGCCCAAACCCGCGCTCAGCGTGGACGCGATCGTCGACGCCGGCATCGCCGTCGCGGACGCCGATGGCATGGCGGCCCTGTCGATGCGTGCGGTCGGCGAACGCCTCGGACGCACCGCCATGGCGCTGTACACCTACGTCCCCGGCAAGAACGAGCTGGTGGACCTGATGCACGACCGCGCGCTCGCCGAACTCCCCACCTGCTACGACCTCGCGCCCGGCTGGCGCGCCGCCCTGACGTCCTGGGCCGAGGACACCTGGGCGTTCTACCTGCGCCACCCCTGGGTCCTCCAGGTGTCGCAGGCCAGGCCGGTGCTCGGGCCCAACGAATACGTCGCGCTGGAGACGGTCCTCCGCGTGCTGTACGCCACGGAGCTGCCGTCGTCCGCCGTGCGGCGCATCGTGGGCACGCTGTTCCACTTCGTGCGGGGGGCCGCGCAGACGGTCGCCGAGTCACGGCTGGCCGCGGCGACGACGGGGGTGTCCGACGAGGAGTGGTGGCAGGCCCGTTCCTCGGTGCTCGGTGAGGTCGCCCCCGAATTCCCGCAGCGTTTCCCGCTTCTGGTCCGGCTGGAGACCGAGGGCACCGCGCACGCCTCCGAAGGCACCGCGCACGCCGACGGCGAAGAGCCGCACCTGGAACGCGAGGCGCGGGCGACCTTCGATGTCGGGCTGACGGTGCTGCTGGACGGAATCGAGGCGGCGGTGGACAGGAACCAGTGACCGCCGCGGTGGCGCCCGCGCGTCAACTTCTCGGCGCGGGAACGTATCTTCTGCCCCTCACCACCTCAGGGGCATCTGGGTCACTCCGCCCGCGCCCCCGCAACCCGAGGACCGGTCTCCGGGTTGAGTCCGGGCATGGACGCCAAGCAGAACCCCGGTCATCCGTTCCAGCGCCACCCCCTTCCCCCGCAGACGCGGGCGCTCCCGCCGCCCCCGCCGCATCGCGCGCCGCACCCTCACGAGGAAGGCACCCCGATCTTCGACCAGTTGCTCCGGGAGTGGCGTTCCGGTGCGCTGCGCCCGACGGTGTCGTGGCCGGTCGACGAGACGGCCCCGGGGGCGGTGCGACGCGGTGCGGGTGCGCCGGATGACGGGCGCACCGTCCCGCGCACCCGGCGTCACGGTTCCGGCCAGGAACCGCCGCGCTCCCCCTCACAGCCCGAACGCTGAACGGCCGCCGCCGCGCACTCGGCACCTTTCCCTGGACGGCCCGCATGAGTACACCATCGAGTGAATCGGCGAGGCGCCGGTGCCACGAACGGATGACGGGTCACGCGGGAGAGAGAAACGGAACCGCCCCGTCCCGGCTCGCGCGGAGCGGCCGTGAACGGGGCGGGTGAGCCGGTAACGAGGCGGCGTGACGGGCGTGTTGCCGCATCAGGCGGGGACGTTCTCCTCGATGGCGGAGACGATCGCGGCGGCGTCCGGCTCGACCTGCGGGGAGAAGCGCGCCACCACGGTGCCGTCCGCGCCGATGAGGAACTTCTCGAAGTTCCACCGGATGTCGCCGGTGTGGCCCTCGCCGTCCGCCACGTCGACCAGCTGCTGGTACAGCGGGTGCCGGGTGTCGCCGTTGACGTCGATCTTCTCGGTCATCGGGAAGGTCACGCCGTACGTCGCCGAGCAGAACTGGGCGATCTCCTCGGCGTTTCCGGGCTCCTGGCCCATGAACTGGTTGCAGGGGACGCCCAGGACGGTGAAGCCGCGCGCCGCGTACTGGGCATGCAGCCGCTCAAGCCCCGCGTACTGCGGGGTGAGGCCGCACTTGGATGCGACGTTGACGATCAGTACGGCCTTGCCGCGGTACTGGGACAGGTCGGCGGAACCGCCCTGGAGGGCGCCGATTTCTACTTCGTGAACAGACATGAAGCGTGATGGTAGTCCGCTCGGCCGACGGTCGACACCGGCGCATCGGCGCGCGGACGCCGGCCCGCTACGGGAGAGCCGGGCCGGGCCCGCGGCTCCGGGTCACCCCTGGCACCACACCGCGCTGACCGCCGGCCTGTCCGGTGCGCCGGGCTGCGTCCCGTCGTCGGATCCGCCGGACGCCGGCGAGGGGACGTCGGTGAGCACGTCGAAGGAGCCGGTCAGGCCGGTCATGGCGAGCAGTCGCATGACGCTGTCGCCGGTGGCGACACCGGTGAGCCTGAGCCGTCCTGCCTTCGCGCGCGTCCGGTGGCGGGCCCGGCACAGCAGCGAGAGCCCTGAGCAGTCGATGAAGGTCACCGCCCGCAGATCCAGTATGAGATCGGGGCGGCGGGTGCCGGTGAAGTCGTCCAGCCGGTCGGACAGCGTCCACGCGGCGAGAACGTCCAGCTCGCCGCGGAGTTCGACGACGGTGGTGCTACCCACCGTGTACGTCCGGCCGAGAAAGCCTCGGGTGTTGTGATCCTCGTCCATCAGGCCCGTCCCTCTTTCGTGCCAGGGCGCGAGATCCCGCCACACGTAGGCGGCGGAGGTGTGCGGAAGGTGAGGGAGCGTCGATGAGGCCGGGCGGTTCCGGCCGCCGGTGGCGCTCGATGTGGTCGCGGTGCCGGTCGCCGGCTGTGATCCGGGTCGTCGAGTGTGCCGCGTGTGTACGGTTTTACCGCGGGTGTCTACGGCCTACCCGTTTGACGAGCTGTCAAGTCCCGGCAGGGGGGACGGCGGAAAGGTTGGCTCAAACTCGCCCTGGTGCCCGTCCGGTTACGCACACAGAGCCGGACGGGGGGCTGTTCTCGGCGGCTATCCGCTGAGTCCGGCGAGCGTGGCCAGGCGCCGGGCCTGGGCGCGGGTGGTGCGGGCGATGGCGTCCTCGTCCGCGGTGACGAGGTGGCCGTCCGCGAAGACCGGGTCGCCGTTGACCAGCAGCAGGGTCAGCGGGGCCGGGGCGCCGAGGACGAGGGCGGCCACCGGGTCGGCGATGGAGGAGTGGAGCAGACCGTCGACCCTCCACAGGGCGAGGTCGGCCAGTTTGCCGGGTTCGAGTGAGCCGATCTCCTCCTGGCGGCCCAGTACCCGCGCGCCGCCCATGGTGGCCATCCGTAGCGTCTGCCGGGCGGTGAGTGCCTTCTCGCGGTGGCTGCCGAGCCGGTTGACCAGCAGGGTGTTGCGCAGCTCGGCGCCGAGCTGACCGGATTCGTTGGACGCGGCGCCGTCCACGCCGAGGCCCACCGGGACGCCGGCGGCGAGCATGTCGGGGACGCGGGCGAGTCCGGCGGCCACCCGGGCGTTGGATGACGGGCAGTGCGCCACGCCGGTGCCGGTCTCGGCGAAGCGTGCGATGTCGGATGCGGTCATGTGGATGCAGTGGGCCATCCATACGTCCTGGCCCAACCATCCTGAGGACTCCAGCAGTTCGGTCGGCGTCATGCCGTACCGCTGCCGGCAGTGTTCCTCCTCTTCCGCGGTCTCGCTGCCGTGGGTGTGCAGCCGTACGCCCTTGGTGCGGGCCAGGGTCGCGGCCGAGCGGAGCAGTTCGGACGAGACGGAGAAGGGCGAGCAGGGCGCGACGCCGATGCGGAGCATGGAGGCGGGCGACGGGTCGTGCCAGCGGTCGATGGCCGTCTCGGTGGCGAGCAGGGCCTCTTCGGTGGTCTCCACCGCGAAGTCAGGCGGCAGCCCGCCGTCCGATGCGCCCCGGTCCATGGAGCCGCGGGTGGGCGAGAAGCGCAGGCCCATCTCGGCCGCGGCGCGGATCCCGGCGCCCAGCAGGTCGCCGGCGCCGCGGGGGAAGACGTAGTGGTGGTCGGCCGTGGTGGTGACTCCGGACAGTGCCAGGGCGCCCAGCGAGCCCTGCGCCGCGGCGTACACCATCGGTTCGTCGATCCGGGCCCAGACCGGGTAGAGGGTCACCAGCCAGTCGAAGAGGTTGCAGTTCTGGGCGAGGCCGCGGGTGAGCCACTGGTAGAAGTGGTGGTGGGTGTTGACGAGCCCCGGGGTCAGCAGGTGGCCGCCGGCCTCGATCCGCCGGGCGACGTCCGGCAGGCCGTCGGGAGCCGGTCCCGGGCCGGCCGATTCGATGCGGTGGCCGGCGACCACTACGTGGCCCGTCGGGTGCTCGGTGCCCTGCGCGTCCATGGTGGCGAGGGCGCAGTTCTCGATGACAAGGCGGTTGGCCGGCACGGTCGTTCCTCGTTTCGGTTCGTTCGCGGGCGGGCTTCAGCGGGCGGCTCGGTGCCCGGGGCGCCGGGTGGCGGTGGCCGTCCCGGGGCCGTCTCCTTCCCCGGACCTCCCTCGGGTGCGTCGGCCGCGCCGCGGTGCGTGGTGGAACAGCAGGTTCAGGGTGAACGCGGAGACGGCGGTGCAGGTGATGGCGCTGCCGACGATGATGCGGGCTCCGGCGGGCAGCCGGTCGTAGATGTGCGGGGCGGTCACCGGAACCATCCCTGCGACCAGGGAGACGGCGACGATCAGCAGGTTGGACGTGCCGTCGAATTCGACCCGGCGCAGGATGCGGATGCCGACCCCGGCCACCATGGCGAACATCACCAGCGCCGCGGCGCCCACCACCGGGTCGGGCAGCGAGGCGACGAGGGAGCCCAGCCGCGGGACGCAGCCCAGCACGATCAGCAGGGCCCCGGCGACGGCGGTGACCCAGCGGCTGCGGACGCGGGTCATCTCCACCAGCCCGAGGTTCTCCGCGAAGACGGTGTCGGGGAAGGAGTTCATGGCCGCGGCGAGCACTCCGGAGAGGCCGTCGGCGGCCAGTCCGCGGCCGAGGTCGCCGGTGCTCAGGGGGCGGTCGGTCATCTCCGCCACCGCGAGCATGCTGGCCGTCGACTCGGTGAAGATCACCAGCATCACCACGCACATCGAGACCACCGCGGCCACCGGGAAGTGCGGCGCGCCGAAGTGGAACGGCTCCGGCAGCCCGAGCCAGGGCGCCCCTGCGGCCTGCGAGAAGTCGGCCTGGCCGAGCGGGAAGGCGGCCAGGGTGCCGGCCACCATGCCCACCAGTACGGCGACTTGGCCGATGAAGCCGCGCGAGAGCCGCGTCAGCGCGACGATCAGGGCGAGCACCCCGCCCGCCAGCAGCAGGCGCGCGGGCGCCGCGTAGCCGGGGGCCGACGGGTTGTCGCCTGCCACCATCCCGGTGCCGACGCCGAGCAGCGACAGTCCGATGACGGTGATCACGGTGCCGCCGACCAGTGGCGGGAAGTAGCACGCGAGACGCGCGAACGGCGCCGCGACCAGCAGGCCGAACACGCCGCCCGCCAGCATCGCTCCGTAGACCGCGGCCATGCCGTACTGCTGCGCGATGAGGATCATCGGCGATACGGCGCTGAAGCCCGCGCCTGCCACGATCGGCAGCCGCACGCCGAGCACCCGGCCCACACCCACGCTCTGGAGCAGCGTCACCACCCCGGCCACCAGCAGGTCGGCGTTGATGAGCAGGGCCACCGTGGCGAGCGACAGGCCGGTAGCGGCGCCGAACAGCAGGGGTACGGCGATGGAGCCGGTGTACATCACCAGGACGTGCTGGGCGCCCAGGAGGAGGAGCGGGCCCCAGGGCGGGCGCCGGTCGACGGGGTGGCGCGGGGGCGGGCCGGTGTCTTCCACGGGGCGTGACCTCTCCGTGCGCGGCCCGGCGGGCGCCGCCAGGTCGTTTCCGGGGCGGGCGAACGGCCGGACAGGGCGGGTGGTGGCGGGACTCGGGGCCGGGCGTGACCGGGTGTGGCCGGGTCAGTGGTCGCCGGTGTCGGTGGCGGCGAGCAGGCGTGCGCTCTCCCGCGTGGCGTCGTCGTGCGGTCGCAGGGCGCGGGAGCCCGCCAGCTTGGCTGTGATGTGCTCGCCGATGGTGACCGGCGGGTAGAGCGGTTCGGTGCCCGGGGGGACGCAGCCGGGCAGCGGGCTGATGACCGCGTCGTGGTTGCCGTCGTGGAAGTAGGCGGCGGACCTGCGGCGCACCAGCCGCCCTTCGGCGTCGGCCGGCGGCAGTACCCGGTGGAGCGTGGAGCGCCAGCGGTCATTGCTCCAACGGGCCAGCGCGTCACCGAGGTTGACCAGCAGGGCACCGTCGGCCGGCTGCACGTCGTGCCACCGCCCGCCGTCGCCGAGTATCTGGAGTCCCGGCACCCGGTCCGCCCACAGCACGGTGACGATGCCGTAGTCGGTGTGCGCGCCCATCCCCATCCGGCCCCGGTCCAGGCGCGTGTCCCCGGCGGGCAGCGCGTAGTTGTTCATCCGCAGCACGTCGACGGAGTGGTCGGTGTACGGGCGGAAGAAGTGCTCGTCGAGTCCGAGTGCGTGCGCGAAGATCCCGGTCAGCAGCCGCGCCAGGCCGCCCGCGTGCCGGAACCAGGTGTCGACGGCTTCCCGGAAGGCGGGGACGCGGCGCGGGTCGGGCCAGCGGTTCGCGGGGAAGTGCGTGGCCGGCAGCGCCCCTCCGGTGTGGCCGGTGCCGTCCACCCCGACGTTGAACGCCTCGAACAGGTCCTCGGGCGAGGCGGCGCCCAGGCTGAGGCTGAGTTTCTCCGCTTTGGGCGGGGTGTAGCCCCGGTTGATCTCGGGCGGGGCGCACAGGGCCTTCTTCTCGTCCAGGGGGAGGGCGAAGAAGGCGTCCATGGCGGCGGCCAGGTCCCGCCGGGCGGTGTCCGGGATGCCGTGGCCGGTGATCTGCAGGAAGCCGACGGTGCCGGCCGCTTCGTCGACGGCCGACGCGAGCGCGGCGCGCTCCGCCGCGCTGCCCGTGGCCCAGCGCGACACGTCGATGACGGGAACCTCGAAGTCGCCGTGAGATGCGGGGAGTTCAGCCATCGCGGGCCCCTCCTTCCGTGCGGGACAGGGGGATTTCCTGACGGTGCATCACGGTGGCGGGGCGCCCTGGCCATGTAAATGCCCGGCTGCGGATTCTGGCCGACCGCCCAAACCCGCCCCGCCGATCCCCCGTCACCCTTGGCCGAACCTCCAATGCGGTTTCGTACGGCAGCCGCGCTACGCCGGGTCGGCCACGTCCGGCAGGTCGCGGGCGCCGAGGCGCAGGTGCTCGATGTGGTAGACGGCCTCGTCGAGGAGCTGGGCGACGTGGGTGTCGTAAAGGCTGTAGACGATGCGGCGCCCCTGGCGTGAGCCGGTGACCAGACCCAGCGCGCGCAGCAGGCGCAGCTGGTGGGAGACGGCCGACTGCTCCATGCCGACGGCGTCGGCGAGTTCGCCGACCGGGCACGGGCTCTGCCGGAGCCGGGTCAGGATCATCAGCCGGGAGGGCGTGGCCAGCGCCTGGAGCGTGGCGGCGATGGTCGCGGCGGCGTCCGCGTCCAGATGCGCCGCCGGTGTGGTGCGGCCGTCGACTCCGTGTCCCATGAGACACATCGTATCCGGCACACACATGAAGACCTCTTCACTTATTCCGCTATGGTGTGCGCGTTACCGACCCCGCTCCCCCGAGGTGCCCTCCATGACGTCCACGCTGATCGACGGCGGTACGGGTCGCTCCGGCCGCACACCGCCCGCGCCCCCCGCGCCCGCTCGGCGCACCCGGCTCTTCGCGCTGCCCGAGGTCCGCTGGGCCGCGCTCGCCGCGCTCGCCTTCCTGCTCGCCTTCCCACTCGACCTGGCGGGCGCTCCCGCCTGGACCTGGGGCCCGCTGTACGCGGTGTGTTACGCGGCCGGAGGCTGGGAACCCGGCCTCGCGGGCCTGTCGGCGCTGCGCGAGCGCACCCTCGACGTGGATCTGCTGATGGTGGTCGCGGCGATCGGCGCGGCCACGATCGGGCAGTTCCTGGACGGCGGGCTGCTGATCGTGATCTTCGCGGTCTCGGGTGCCCTGGAGGCGCTGGCCACCCGCCGCACCGAGGACTCCGTCCGCGGACTCCTCGACCTCGCGCCCACCACCGCCGTACGGATCGGCCGGGCGGCCGGACCCGCGGGCGCCGACCGTGAGGAGCAGGTCGAGGCGACGGCGCTGCGGGTGGGCGACACCGTGCTGGTGCGCCCCGGGGAGCGGCTGCCCGCCGACGGAACCGTGCTGGACGGGGCGAGCGAGGTGGACCAGGCCACGATCACCGGTGAACCGCTGCCGGCCGGAAAGGCCGTGGGCGACGAGGTGTTCGCGGGCACTCTGAACGGCACCGGAGCACTGCGGGTGCGGGTGGGGACCGATCCGTCGGATTCGGTGATCGCGCGGATCGTGGCGATGGTGGCCGAGGCCAGTGGCACCAAGGCACCCACCCAACTGCTGATCGAGAAGGCCGAACAGCGGTATTCGGCGGGTGTGGTGATCGCCACGCTCGCCCTCTTCGGTATCCCGCCGGCCTTCGGGGCCGACGTCACCACGACGCTGCTGCGGGCGATGACGTTCATGATCGTGGCGTCCCCGTGCGCGGTGGTACTGGCGACCATGCCGCCGCTCCTGTCCGCCATCGCGACGGCGGGCCGGCACGGCGTACTCGTCAAGTCGGCCGTAGCGATGGAGGAGTTGGGGGCGGTGACGCGAGTGGCGATGGACAAGACCGGCACCCTCACCGAGGGGACGCCCCGGGTGGCGGAGGTCGTCGCGCTGCCGGGCCGCGACGAGTCGGCGGTGCTCGCGCTCGCGGCGGCAGCCGAGCACGCCAGCGAGCACCCGCTCGCGCGCGCCGTGCTGGCCGCGGCCCGGGAGCGGTCGCTGCCGGTGGCCGCCGCGCGCGACTTCTCCTCCGCTCCGGGGCGCGGCGTGCGGGCCGTGGTCGAAGGGCGGACCGTGCAGGTCGGCAGCCCGGCGGCGCTCCTGGACGGCCCGGAGGGCGGCACGCGGGGGACGTCCTCTGCACGGTCAGCGACCGCCCCGGACCCGCGGCCCTTGGCGGTGGCACGGGAGGCCGTGGCGGCGGCCGAATCCGCGGGCCGTACGGCCGTGGTGGTGCTGGTGGACGGCGAGCCCGCCGGGGTGCTGGCGCTCGCCGACCGGCTGCGGCCGGGCGCACCGGCGGCGGTGGCCCGGCTGGCCGCCCTGACCGGCACCGAGGTCACCCTGCTGACCGGCGACAACACCCGCGCCGCCGCCCGTACGGCACAGGACGCCGGCATCGCCGACGTGCGGGCCGGGCTGCTGCCGCAGGACAAGGTCGCGGCGGTCGTCGGCTGGCAGGAGGACGGCGCGAAGGTGCTGGTGGTGGGCGACGGCGTGAACGACGCGCCGGCGCTGGCCGCGGCGCACAGCGGTGTGGCGATGGGGCGGGCCGGTTCCGATCTGGCGCTGGAGACGGCGGACGCGGTCGTGGTGCGGGACGAGCTGGGCGCGCTGCCCGCGGTGATGGCGCTGTCCCGGCGGGCCCGGAGGCTGGTGGTGCAGAATCTGTGCATCGCTTCGGTGTGCATCACGGCGCTGGTGGTCTGGGATCTGGTCGGCCATCTGCCGCTTCCCCTGGGCGTGTTGGGGCACGAGGGGTCGACGGTCCTGGTGGGGCTGAACGGGCTGCGGCTGCTGCGGACCACGGCCTGGCGGCGGGCCGCGGACGGCTGACCGGGTGGGCTCGGGCCTCCGGTCGCGGGCGAGGGGCGTGGGCGTGAGCACGGGATTGCCTGCCCCCCCGTTCCCGCGTCCCCCGTAAGGGTCTCCCCCGCCGTCACGGACGCCCCCCGGGGGTGACCAGCGAGGAATCCCTTGACCTCAAGTTTGATTGAGGTCCTAGGTTCCTGTTCAGTCGCCGGTTCGCACGGCGATCCCTTGACGAACCGAGCCCCTTGGAGACCGCGATGGACATGGAAGTCACCGCCTGGCATTCGCTGCACAGCACAGTGACCGCGCAGCAGGGCAAGCGCTCCTTCTCCCGCACCACGCTGCGGCGGATCGCGGCCTTCGCCCGCCCGCACCGGCGCAGGCTGCTGTGGTTCCTCCTGCTGAGCACGGCCACCGCGGCGCTCGCGGTGGCCACCCCACTGCTCGCCGGACGGGTCGTGGACGCCATCGTGCACGGTGACGCCGCCCGCACCGTGCTGGTCCTGTCCGGTCTCATCGCGCTGATCGCGGTCGCCGAGGCGGGCCTGGGACTGCTCACCCGCTGGCTGTCGGCGAGCATCGGCGAGGGACTGATCCTGGACCTGCGTACCACCGTCTACGACCACGTCCAGCAGATGCCGGTCGCGTTCTTCACGAGAACCCGCACCGGCGCTCTGGTCAGCCGCCTCAACAACGATGTGCTGGGCGCCCAGCGGGCATTCAGCGACACCCTCTCCGGGGTCGTCAGCAACATCGTGACGCTGCTGCTCACCCTCGTCGTGATGCTCGGCCTGTCCTGGCAGGTCACCCTGATCACGCTGGTGCTGCTGCCGCTGTTCGTGCTGCCGGCCCGCCGTGTCGGCCGCCGGCTGGCCGCTCTGCGCCGTGAGGGCGCCGACCACAACGCCGCGATGGGCACCCAGATGACCGAGCGGTTCTCCGCGCCGGGCGCCACCCTCGTCAAGCTGATGGGCCGCCCGGCCCGCGAGTCCGCCGAGTTCGCCGCACGGGCCGGCCGGGTGCGCGACATCGGCGTGCGCTCCGCGATGGTGCAGACGTACTTCGTCACCGCGCTGACCCTGGTCTCCGCACTGGCCCTGGCCGTCGTCTACGGACTCGGCGGATTCCTGGCCCTGCACGGCCAGCTCGAACCCGGCGCGATCGTCTCCCTGGCCCTGCTGCTCACCCGGCTCTACGCCCCGCTGACCGCGCTGTCCGGCGCCCACGTCGAGGTCATGAGCGCGCTGGTCAGCTTCGAGCGGGTCTTCGAGGTCCTGGACCTCAAGCCGCTGATCTCCGAGAAGCCGGATGCCAGGACGGTGCCCGAAGGCCCGGTTGCGGTCGAGTTCGACTCCGTACGCTTCGGCTACCCGTCGGCCGACAAGGTGTCCCTGGCCTCCCTGGAAGAGGTCGCCACCCTCGACACCCGGGGCGGCGAACAGGTCCTGCACGACGTGTCCTTCCGCGCCGAACCGGGTCAGATGGTGGCACTCGTCGGCTCGTCGGGCGCCGGCAAGTCGACCATCGCGCAACTGCTGCCGCGGCTGTACGACGCCGACGCGGGCGCGGTCCGGCTGTCCGGGGTGGACGTCCGCGACCTGACCGCCGCCTCGCTGCGCGACGCGCTCGGCATGGTCACCCAGGACGGACACCTCTTCCACGACTCGATCCGCGCGAACCTGCTGCTCGCCAAGCCGGGCGCGACCGAGGACGAGCTGTGGAGCGCCCTGCGCCGCGCCCGGCTGGCCGACCTGATCGGCTCGCTGGCCGACGGCCTCGACACCGTCGTCGGCGAACGCGGCTACCGCCTCTCCGGCGGCGAACGGCAGCGGCTGACCATCGCCCGGCTGCTGCTGGCACACCCCCGGGTGGTGATCCTCGACGAGGCCACCGCCCACCTGGACAACACCTCCGAAGCCGCGGTCCAGGAAGCCCTCACCGAGGCCCTGGAGGGCCGCACCGCCGTGGTCATCGCCCACCGGCTGTCGACCGTACGGGCCGCCGACCTCATCCTGGTCGTCGAGGCGGGCCGGATCGTCGAACGCGGGACGCACGACGCGCTGCTGGCGGCCGACGGGCGCTACGCCGAGCTGTACCGGACCCAGTTCGCCGACGCGCCCGGCGGCCCCGACGCCGACCGGGACGCCGCCCCTGAGACCGGCCACGAGCCCGCCGGGGAAGCCGCGCTGGTGCGCTGACGGCCCCCGGGACCGAACCTCCGCCACGCGGCGGTGCCCCACCGGCGCCGCTGCGTGGCGGTCCGCCGTCCGCAGCCCGCGCGATCTTCGCCGGGTCCGCCCCCTGTCGGTCACCGCCCGACGCGCGCACACTGGCCGTCAGCCGTGAAAATAGGCCGGACCTGCAGGCTCTGCCGAAGGGGAGGCGGTATGCGCACACCCGGTGTTCAGCGGACGTGGCGGATCGGCTCCCGCTGGCGGCGGAGCCTGGCCGCGCTGTGCTGCGGGGCCCTCCCGGCGCTCGCCTTCCCCGCACCGTCCTGGTGGTGGCTCGCCTACATCGCCGTCGTCCCCTGGCTGCTGTTGATCAGGACGGCGCCGACGGCCCGACGCGCGGCCCTGGAGGGCTGGTTCGGCGGCACCGGCTTCATGCTGGCGGTCCATCACTGGCTGCTGCCGAACCTGCACGTCTTCATCCTCGTCCTGGCCGCCCTGCTCGGTGCGCTGTGGGCGCCGTGGGGGCTGCTGGTGCGCGCGCTGCTCGGTGGCACCCCGCGGGCGGGCCGGTGTGCGGCGGCGCTGGTCCTGGTGCCGTCCGGCTGGCTGCTGATCGAACTGGTCCGGTCCTGGGAGACGTTGGGCGGCCCGTGGGGACTGCTCGGCGCGAGCCAGTGGCAAGTGCCGCCCGCGCTGCGGCTCGCCTCGATCGGCGGGGTGTGGCTGCTGAGCCTGCTGCTCGTGGCGGTGAACACCGCGCTCGCGCAGCTGATCGCGGTGGAGCGCGCCCGGCTGCCGGCCGTCGTGGGCCTGCTGGTCTGCGCGCTGGCCGGCACCGCCGCCTGGTACGGCGCCCCGGTCCCCCGCAGCGACGGCACGGTACGGGTCGCGGTCGTCCAGCCCGGCACCGACGGCGGGCCCGACGGACGGCTGGCCCGCAGCGAGTCGCTGACCCGCGCCATGGCGGGCCGTGGCGTGCGGCTCGTCGTCTGGGGCGAGAGCAGCCTCACCCGGGATCCGGCCGACCACCCGCGGCTCGCCGCCCGGCTGGCCGCGCTCTCCCGCGAGACCGGCGCCGACCTGCTGGTGAACGTCGACGCGCGCCACGCCGGGCAGCCCGGGATCTACAAGAGCGCCGTGCTGGTCGGGCCGCACGGGCCGACAGGTCAGCGCTACGCCAAGATGCGGCTGGTGCCGTTCGGCGAGGTCATCCCGTTCCGGCCGCTGCTGGGCTGGGCGACCCGGGTCGGCGATGCGGCGGCCGTCGACCGCAGGCGCGGCACCCACCAGGTGGTGATGCCGGTCGCCACCGCTGACGGGCTGCGCATCGGGCCGCTGGTGTGCTTCGAGACGGCGTTCCCCGACATGAGCCGGCATCTGGCGGCCGACGGCGCGCGGGTGCTGGTCGCGCAGTCATCGACCGCGACATTCCAGGATAGTTGGGCGCCCGCGCAGCACGCGTCACTGGCCGCACTGCGGGCCGCCGAGACCTGGCGGCCGATGGTGCACGCCACGCTCACCGGCGTCAGCGCGGTGTACGGCCCGCGCGGCGAGCAGGTCGGCGAGCGGCTGGGCACCGACCGCAGCGCCGCCGCCGTCTACGACCTGCCGCTCGCCGAAGGCACCAGCCCCTACACCCGGCTCGGCGACTGGCCCGTATACGGCGCGCTGGCGGCGCTCGGCCTGTGGGGCGCGACCGCCGCGCTGCGCCGCGTCAGCCGGACTGGGCGAGCGCGTCGGTGACGACCCGTTCGCACAGTTCGTGGGTGCGCAGCGCGTCCAGCGCCGATGGCCGCACACCGGCCCTGACGTCGTCGAGGAAGGACAGCACGATCTGCTCGATGCCACGCTGGCGGGCGACCGGCACCCAGTCACCGCGCCGCCGCACCGACGGCTGCCCCTTGTGGTCGATGACCTCGGCGAGGTTGACGACCTGGCGCCTGGCGTCCTGACCCGAGACGTCGAGGATCTCCTCGGCTGAGCCGCTGAGCCGGTTCATGGTGCCGATGGCCGTGAAGCCGTCGCCGGAGAGCGTCAGGACGACGTGCTCCATCAGCCCGTCCCTGATCCTGGCGCGCACATCGACATGATCGAACTCGCCGGGTGCCAGGAAGCGAAGGGTGTCGATGACGTGAATGAAGTCGTCCAGCACCAGGGTGCGGGGGTCCTCCGGGAGGCCGACGCGGTTCTTCTGCATCAGGATCAGCTCGCGCGGGTGCTCGCGGCACTGGGCGTAACCGGGCGCGAAGCGGCGGTTGAAGCCGACGGCCAGGCCGACACCGCGGTCCTCGGCGAGATGGACGAGGCGCTCGGATTCCGCGTATTCGTAGGAGACCGGCTTGTCGACGTAGGTGGGTACCCCGGCCTCGATCAGCCGTCCGACGATCTCCGGGTGGGCGGCGGTCGGCGCGTGCACGAAGGCCGCGTCGAGCCCTGTGGCCAGCAGCGATTCCAGGTCCGTGTGGCGCTGCCCGCCGGGCAGCCGGTGGGTGTCGCCGACCCGCTGGAGGGTGGCCGGGGTGCGGGTCTGCAGGTGCAGTTCCACGCCGGGCTGCGCTCCCAGCACGGGCAGGTATGCCTTCTGGGCGATGTCGCCGAGCCCGATGCAGCCGACCTTCACGCGTTCTCCCGGGGTAGTGCCGCGGCCCGCATCGGTCGCAGCGCCGCGTGTGCCGGAAGTTTACGGGGCGGGGGGTGGCGGACGGTCGCCGGTCGGCGATGCGTCCAGGCCGCGCAGGGCACGGAACCGCTGAACGCGATGCCGTGCACGGCCGGCGGAGCGCACGGGCAGCCCCACGGCACGGACGCACCCCGAGCGGACCTCTGCACCGCTCCCGTGCCTCGCGTCGCCTTGCCGCCTCGCCGATCACCCCTGCGGGGACTTCCCCCGCGCGCCTGCGGCCAGGAGAGTGGCGGGGTGCACCGTTTGCCCGTAATGACTGTTCTGGCGGTGGTGGTCGTGGCGACCGCCACCGGCTGCATGACCGTCGCGCCCCGCCCGGCTCCCGACGGTCCGCGCCGTGCCGCGCCGCCCCCGCCCTCCGTGGAACCGACCGGCTCGGGCCTGCCCACGCCGGCCGGGGAACGGAGCGGGCCGCGGAAGCCCGGACCGCCACCGGACCGTCCCGGAGCGAAGGACCGCCGGAAGCCGCCCGGCCACGGCCACGGCGCGCGGGACCGCGGCATGCCCGGCGAGGCCACCTCGCACGGCCACGGACGGTTCGTGCCCGCGCCCGGCGGAAACGGTCCGGTGCATCAGGGCGGCGGGGCGGCCCGGCCGGCACCCACCCGCGCACCGCGGCTCGGCGGGTTGCCGGCCGGTGCGGATCCTTGCGCGCTGGGCCGGACGTACGGCCACTGGCAGCAGGGCGGCGCCGCGAACCGGATCTGCCGTCAGACCTACGGCGGGTAAGGCGGCACGGACAGCGGGTCAGGCTACGACGGCCGTCCCGGGGCGGCGCCGATGCGGCCCTCCAAGTGCTCGATCTCGGCGCGGAAACCGCGCCGGTACGCGCCGTCAGTCAGGGCATCGGCCCACACCCGCGCCCGCAGCAGCTGGGCACGGGCGTCGGCCGGGCGGTCGAGTGCGACGTAGTCGGCCGCGAGATTGAGGTGCAGCACCGGGAAGAAGGCGCGCAGGGCGATGACGGGGTGGCGCGGGCCGCGGCCGTCGGCGACCTGTCCCCCGCCCCGCGTGCCGGTGTCCGCTTCGGGCCGCTGGGTGAGGAAGCCTTCGGCGACCTCCAACGCCCGCACATCCCAGTCGAGTTCGTCCTCCGGGTCGTCCTGGGTGTCGGCCATGTAGTGCGCGAGGGTGCAGCGGTGGAAGGCGTTGCCGTACGGACCGAGCTCGTGCCACAGCGCGTGCAGGCGGTTGCGTGCCTCTTCCCTGTCACCGGCCCGGTGCAGCATGATCGCCTGGCCGATCCGGGTCAGCACCCCGTCATCGGATGTCTCCTCCCGCTGCTGCTCCGTCACCGCTCACTCCCGCGTCGGTCCGCCGCTTGTGCCTCCCGACGCTAACCGCCGGGTGACGCCGCCGCGCGGTGTGCGGGACGGCGCGGGGACGGGCCCGACTCAGCCGATGTCGGGGATCCGCCAGTCGATCGGGGTGTGGCCCTGGGCCGCGACCGCTTCGTTGATCTGGGTGAACGGGCGGGAGCCGAAGAACTTCTTCGCCGACAGCGGGGAGGGATGCGCGCCCTGCACCACCGCGTGCCGCTGCTCGTCGATCAGCGGCAGCTTCTTCTTCGCGTAGTTTCCCCACAGCACGAAGACCGCCGGGTCGGGGCGGGCCGCCACGGCACGGATCACCGCGTCCGTGACCTTCTCCCAGCCCTTGCCCTTGTGCGAGTTCGCCTCGCCTTCGCGGACGGTGAGTACGGCGTTCAGCAGCAGCACGCCCTGCTGGGCCCAGGGCATCAGATAGCCGTTGTCCGGCACCGGGTGGCCCAGCTCCTCCTTCATCTCCTTGTAGATGTTGCGCAGCGAGGGCGGGGTCTTGACGCCGGGCCGCACGGAGAAGCAGAGGCCGTGCCCCTGGCCGGCGCCGTGGTACGGGTCCTGGCCGAGGATGAGCACCTTCACCTGGTCGTACGGCGTCGCCTCCAGCGCCGCGAAGACTTCCTCGCGGGGCGGGTAGACCGGACCGCCCGCCCGCTCCTGCTCCACGAAGTCGGTCAGCTCCTTGACGTAGGGCTTTTCCAGCTCCTCGCCGAGGGCGCCGCGCCAGGACTCGGGCAGCATGTCGGTCACCACGTAACAACCTCCGGTGTGCGTTCCGTTCTCGTGTACAGAACTTACCGGCGACCACTGACAACGCAGGAACGGGTGGGGCGGCGGCCTCTGCGGACCGCCGCCCCACCCGTGCCGGGAAGACCGGGCGCCCGGTCGTCAGACCCCGGCGTTGAGGAACAGACCGCCGTCGACGACCAGCGTCTGGCCGGTGATCCAGCCGGCGGCGTCGGACAGCAGGAAGGCTGCGGCCCCGCCGATGTCCTCGGGGACGCCGAGCCGTGCCATCGGGTACCCGGCCGCCGCCTCCTCCTCACGGTTCTCGTAGAGCGCCGCCGCGAACTTGGTCTTGATCACCGCGGGCGCGATGGAGTTGACGCGGGCGACGGGCGCGAATTCGTGCGCGAGCTGCATCGAGAGGTTGACCAGCGCGGCCTTGCTCATGCCGTAGGCGCCGATGAAGGGCGAGGCGTTGACGCCGGCGATCGAGGCGATGTTGACGATCGCGCCGCCGTTGTCCTTCTGCCAGGCGTGCCAGGTGCGCTGCGCGAAGCCGAGCGCCGAGATGACGTTGGTCTCGTACACCTTGCGGGCGACGGCCAGGTCGAGGTCGGCGATCGGGCCGAACACCGGGTTCGTCCCTGCGTTGTTGACGAGGTAGTCGACGCGGCCGAAGGTCTCCATCGTCCGCTCGACGGCGACGGCCTGATGGGCCTCGTCGTGTGCCTTGCCCGCGACGCCGATCACCCGGTCGGCGCCGAGCCGCTCGACGGCCTCCTTGAGCGCGTCCTCGTTGCGGCCGGTGATGACGACCCGGTCACCGCGGGCCACCAGTGCCTCGGCGATGCCGTAGCCGATGCCGCGGCTCGCACCGGTGACCAGCGCCACCTTGCCTGAGGGCTCGGGGAGCGCGCTGTGCTGCTCGGTCATGTGCTGTTCTCCTGGGTCGGTGGGGCGGTCAGTTGAGCGGGCCGCCGGCGACGTACATGACCTGGCCGGAGACAAAACCGGCCGCCTCACCGGTGAAGAAGGCGATGGCGTTCGCGATGTCCTCGGGGCGGCCGACGCGCTGCACCGGGATCTGGGTGGCGGCTGCGGCCTGGAAGTCCTCGAAGCCCATGCCGACGCGCTCCGCGGTCGCCGCGGTCATGTCGGTGACGATGAAGCCGGGAGCGACGGCGTTCGCGGTGACGCCGAACTTGCCGAGCTCGATGGCGAGGGTCTTGGTGAAGCCCTGAAGACCGGCCTTGGCCGCCGAGTAGTTGACCTGTCCGCGGTTGCCGAGCGCCGAGCTGGACGACAGGTTGACGATCCGGCCGAACTTGGCGTCCACCATGTGCTTCTGGCAGGCCCGCGACATCAGGAACGCGCCCCGCAGGTGCACGTTCATGACCGTGTCCCAGTCGGTTTCGCTCATCTTGAACAGCAGGTTGTCGCGGAGCACCCCCGCGTTGTTCACGAGCACGGTCGGTGCGCCCAGTTCGGCGGCCACCCGCGCGACCGCCGCCTCCACCTGCGCCGCGTCGGAGACGTCGGCGCCGACGGCGATGGCCCTGCCACCGGCCGCGGTGATCGTCTCGACCGTGTCCTTGCAGGCCGCCTCGTCGAGGTCGAGTACGGCGACGGCGCGGCCCTCGGCGGCCAGACGGACGGCGGTGGCCGCGCCGATGCCGCGGGCCGCGCCCGTCACGATGGCGACGCGCTGCTCGGTGGTGGACATGCGGGTTCTCCCTACCCTCGAAACCTCGAACGCCGCGACCAGCGGCTGCCGCACCGTTCCCGAAGGTGAGCAACCGCTTAGTCGCTTCAGCAGGGCTGACGCTAGAAGCCCGGCCACCCGCTGTCAACGCCCACCGCCGCGGCGTTGCCCACCTCACCTGCGCAGGACGGCGGAAGGTGGCCCGATGCGCACGGCAACGAGCCGAAAACGGCCGGGCGGCGCCGCGCCGGCCCTCCAGGACCCCTGCGCAGCGCCGCCCGGCCACCCCCGTCAGCGCACCAGCAGTTCCAGCAGCCGTTCGGCCTCGACGGCCGGATCGGTGGTCAGGCCGGTGTGGACGGGGCCCGGCTGGACCACGGTGCTGCGCGGCGCGATCAGCCAGCGGAAGCGCCGCCCGGCGTCGTCCTGCGCCGCCTGGCCCGCGCACTCGCCACCGTGGCAGATGCCTTCGACCGCGCTCAGTGCCGCCCGCACCCCCTCGACGTCAGCGGCCCGGTCCAGGCACAGCAGCCTGGCCTCGTCCAGATGCGTGCGCGCCTCCACGAAGCGCCGGGCGTGGCAGTACACGACCACCCCCGCATTGATCATCTCGCCGCGCTCGACCCGGGGGACGACCTTCAGGAGCGCGTACTCGAACACGTCGCGCCCGTTGTGCAGACCGCTCACTTCACTGCCCTCCGCGGCGGCTTGCCCGCCAGCCACTCCGGCGCCCTGGAGGGCTTGTCCGGGGTGCGTTCGCCAATGGTGATGCGGTCGCTGATCACCGCCGCGCGGACCAGCAGCGTGCGGACGTACGCACTCCGCAGCTCGTCGGCCGACCCGAAGCCGGGCTCGTCGACCAGCCACTCATCGGGCACGTCGGCCGCGATCTCGGCCAGCAGTTCCTCGGAGATCTGCGGCACGAACTCGTCGGCGGCCAGCGCGATATCGGGATCGAAGGTGGCCAGCACGTGATCCGTGGCGTCGTAGGGCTTGGCGGACGCCTTCTCCGCGCCGGGCCAGTTGTGGTGCCAGATCATGGTGGCACCGTGGTCGATCAGCCACAGCTTTCCGTGCCAGACCAGGAGGTTGGGGTTACGCCAGGACCGGTCGACGTTGTTGATCAGGGCGTCGAACCACACCACGCGGCCCGCCTCACGCGACCCGACCTCGAAGGCGAGCGGGTCAAAACCGAGCGACCCGGGGAGGTAGTCCATCCCCAGGTTCAGCCCTCCACTGGCCTTCAGCAGCTCCTGGACCTCCTGGTCCGGCTCCCCCAGGCCGATCACCGGGTCGAGCTGCATCAAGGCCAACTCGGGCACCCGCAGCCCCAGCCGCCGGGCCAGTTCCCCGCAGATGATCTCGGCGATCAGGGTCTTGCGCCCCTGCCCCGCACCGGTGAATTTCATGACGTACGTACCGAGATCGTCGGCCTCGACGATCCCCGGTAGCGATCCGCCTTCACGCAACGGCGTGACGTAGCGGGTCGCGATGACTTCGGTCAGCATTTCCCCAGGTTATACGGCCCAGTAGCCTGAACATCGAAGGTGTGACGTCAGGCACGTGCGACCCGAGAAGCTCCGCAATCAACCCTGGGGAGAACCTGGGGAGTTTCGGCCGGCGCCCGGCTCTCCCGCTCCCCCGAACATTCCGTCGATCGCGGTGCGCCCCCAGCTCCCGGCCTCCGGCATGAAGTGCGCGCAGTAACCGAGCGTAATCATTGACGACGAGTGTCCGAGCCACTGGGCCAACGTGACCACGGACCCGCCCGCCTCCAGCAGGATCGAAGCGCAGGTGTCCCGCAGCACGTAAAAGCCGTCCTTGGGTGATGCCGCCCACTGCCGGGGCTTCACCCCCACGGGACGCTGCGGAATAAGTCCAGCCTTGGCCAGGGCAGGCTTCCACGTGTTGGTGCTCCACGTATTCACCGCGATGGCGTTACCGAACCACGTGGTTAGCAGCAGCGGGAATTTCTTCGTCGGCCTGTCCTGCCAAGGCCGCTCCCAGGGAAATTCCACGTCCGCCAGCGAATACTTCCACCGGTGGATACTTCTTGATGGGGCTCTTCAGCCCTCCGGGCGGGCAGATCGGAGAGCGGGAGTCGGCAGACGGGCCTCCCTGGGACAGACCTGGACGGTGAGACGAATAGGCGGGATACGGAACTCCTGAGCGGCCTACCTGACTGTCCACCGGGAACCGCATCCACTCGGTGCAGCGTCCACTCCTCCGACGGGAGATGCCGGACGAGTCGCGTGAGGCACGGAAGGGGAGGCAATGATGTGGGTTGCCCTGTCGCTGCTAGCAGGTCTCACCGTCCTCGGGTTCGGCACCCGTGAGGCCGTGATCCAGCACCGCCTCCAACGCGAAGGGATCCGCTCCAGGGGCCTGGTGATCCGCCACCACATGAGTAGAAGTGACGGAGACGGCAGCCCTGTTTACTTCGCGGTGGTCGAATTCGTTGATGCGCAGGGCAGTCGGCACGCGTTTCAGTCCGGGTCATCCGGAGTCAAGGGCCTCCCCGTGGGAGGTCGGGTTCCGGTGCGCTACCTTCCCGACGCCCCGGAGACCGCGCGAATCGACCTCATCCGGAGACGGTTTGGGGACGTCGCGTCTCTTCTCGCGGTCGGCAGCCTGTCCACGGCCGCCGGGATCTGGATGCTCGCCACCGGCCGTTGAGCTTGTTCCTCGGTTGCCGCCCTGAGATGCCTCTGCAGGACCCTTCGTTAGTGGGCGAGAGCCAATGGAGGTGGTACGCGCGGGCACCGACCGGGGCCCCGCCGCCGCGAGCACCGGCGGGGCCTCCGTGCGGGTGGCAGGTGGCCAACGGCCTTTAGCCCACCACTGAAATGTTGAGCGGGATCGGCTTTTACGTACGGTTGGTGCGCTTCGCGCAGTGCTTTTTCTTACCACTCCTTTGACGAGACACACCTTTATGATCACCTTTCTGCCTTCCTTCAGGTTCAGATTCTCCGTCCTGAGCTTGCCCTTCCCGCCAGCCTTGACCGAGCTGATGAACTTCCCATTCGCCGTGTAGATACCTGCCCAGGCGGAATAACCGTCAGACTTCTGGTCCAACACCCGCAGTTTGTCGCCCGATGATTCTCAGTATGCCCTGCCGCCTTTATGGCTGTCCGTGGTCGTGAAACTTACACTGGCGAACGCCGGAGCCGCTCCGGCCAGACCGATCGCGACAGCCGCAGTGACCGCGCCGGCGGCCGTACCCAGCTTCATTAGTTTCAACTCTCTCGACTCCCCTGTTGTTCGGCCTGCACTAATGACGCGCCGTCCTTCTCGCGGCGCTGGCAGAACGTCGGATAAAACACTTTGACACAGCACAAAATGTGGGCGCCTGAGTATTGGCGCTTTGGCGCAAAAATTCCGGATCGACGACCTGCGCAGAACGATGAACTGCAATAATGCGCGGCCCGCAGACCTGGGATGGCGCAAATTAGTCGCTGTTGACGGCGTTACAAGTGTCAGGGTTTGGTGCCGAGTGTGCGGCTGCGCACGAATTCCAGGCTGCTCGACAATGCGGCGGCAACGCACGCCAGGTGCAGCTACTGACCAGCACGTAGATGCTCGCCATTGACCTGGGATGGGGCAATTTCAAGGGTTTTCGGGACAACCGACGAATCCAAAAATCGCCGCGTTCAGTAACCGCTCGGTAGGCGCCAGCCGGTGCACGACGTATGGCCGCGCGCCAGCGCAGCATCGTGGTCAGCCGCCCCCGCCTCGCGGGCGCGGGTCGATGTCCCCTCGTCGCCGGTATCCACCGGCAGTTGATCCTCGCGCTGGGCGAGGACCCCGACCGTCCAGGTCTCAAAGGCACACCGCCCGGATCACGCTGGCCGAGCCCGGCTGACCGGCACCCGGCACCCGGCACCCGGCACCCAGCACGCGGCACGCGGCACGCGGCGAAGACAGGACCTAACGCCGCGTCAGGCCGCCGTCCGTCCGGCGTCCTCGCCACAGCGCCGAGCGTCAAGCCGGGGCCGGTGAGCCCGGCGCACCAGATCGCCGGAGAGTGCGGGGCGCGAGTCCGCCCGCGCGGGCGCCGGCCTGCCGGCGCTCTACTCTCCCCACCGAGGTGCGGCTGTTCTGCACACCCCGGCGAGCATGAGGTACGTCAGATCCGTCGACTCGCCCTCGGGAATACGGGTCCGCAGCACCATGGCCGTGGCATGCAGTGTGCTGCCGTCATCAAGGAACTGGATCATGCAGCCGACCTGCAGGGCGCCTTGGGCGTAGGCTTCGCGGGCGCTTTTGCGCGTCTGCCTGATGAGCGAGTCCACGTGCTCGCGCTTGGCCTGCGTCCCCCTCGCCTGCTCCTCGATGCGGCGCCGGATCGCGACGTCCCTGGTGTTCGGGTCGAGGTCGAGGTGCGCCCAACTCGACGGGTATCTCAGTGTGTAGCGCGCCGGAGCGCCCGACGGCCGCTCGTCGGATGGCAGCAGCCGCGGCTGCGCGGTGCCGTCCTGTGTCTCATGCGAGTTCAACCAGCGCCTTTGCAGACTCGTTGTCCGTGTCGGTGAAGTTGTCGACGATGCCCTGCGTGGCCTTGTTGAACGTGTCCACGTTGTCCTGGACCCGTTCCTGGCCGGCCGACCATGCCTCGTCGAAGTTGTTGACGCCCGCGATCAGACCGGAGTCGCCCACATCGTCCGCCGAACCGACCTTGTCCGACTTCGCGGTCTCGTCGATCCGGCCGCGGATCTCCTTCAACACGTCGATGGTTTTGACGAGTTCTTCCACCGGGATGTGAATGCGCGACATGACGTTCCTCCCCTCCTCTCACCGGCCGGGTTCCGCGGCGCCCGAGCACCGCGGAACCCGGCCGTGGTCAAGAAGTCAGCCGATGACGCCGGACGACTGGACGTCGTGTCGACGAACGCGTCGGCGACCTGCTGGATGAACTGGCTGACGCCCTGCAGGCCCTCGATCGCCTCCTGGGTGCCGCTCTTGTACTCCTCCCAGTACGGGCGGAACTTCGTCTCGGAGCCCGGGGTCGCGTAAGCCGCCTCGACCAATTCCTCCATCTTGGTGTTGGCCTCCTGGAGGCTCTGCTGCATCATTTCCTTCTGGTTCTGCAGCCAGGTGGAGGCCTCCCGCATCTCGTCGGGGCTGATCTTGATGTTTCCGGCGGCCATGGCCGTTCCTTTCGTCGTTCTGTCCGTATCCGTGGAGTGCGTGGCCTGCGAGGCACACGCGCACACCGGGCAGTACGGAACGTCCTGCGGCCTGGTTCACCCCTGTTGCAGAACGGTGACAAATCCAGCTCCGCCCCACTTCCGGCACCGGGGCGCGGGACGGGGCAGTGACGGCAGGTCACGCCGACCGGGAGCCCCCTGCACCTGCCCGACGGCGTGGACCGGGGGGCGGACCGGCCACGCCGGCGGCGCACGGTGTCCCCATGCGGCCCCGTCTCCCGGGCGACGCACGCGTTGGAGCGTCCACGCGCGGCGTGCGGCACCACCTGTGGCACGCACCCACAGTCGGTGCTCGGTCTTGTGGCCGTAGGCCATCTTCTTCAACCGCACGCGCTCGGCGGCACTCGGGGCTACCGGACAGGGGGCGCGGACGGGCACGGCAGGCGACCCGATCGGCCGAAGTGGATCACTGGTAGCCGCGGCCTGCCCCGCCCCAGCCCCCGTAAATGACCGGTGCAGGAAGCCACTTGGACAGGGAAAACGCAACTTCGACATGGCCCGCAGAGGCAGCTACCTTCACCTGGTCTTCGGCGATCACCCACGGTCGCACAGGAGTTCCTTCCGGCTGAGCCACCCGCGACAGGGCGAGTTGGTCACGCCCCACGAATCCTCGCCCCCATGCGTAAGCCACCGAACCGGGTCACACCAGGCACCCCCAACCAGGGAGAGAAGCATGTCTCATCTTGCGCTGTACACATTCGGCGTCCTGAAGTCACCTCTCGCCGATCCCGCACCTCTCACGCGCGAGTTCTACGACAGAGGTGAGGCCGTCTACCGGAAGATCAGTCAGCACCCCGGATACCTCGCGCGTGCCGAAGCGGCAGACGGTGACCGGGGCTCACACTTCGACGCGGACTGGGGTGCATGGGGAGAGTTCGCCGTACCGACCTGGTACGGCAAGGGCCGTACGGTGGAAACCACCGCCCTGGCCGCGACCCTCTCGCTCTGGACCGGCCTGCGCCCCGCCTTCGACGCCATCTACACCGGTCAGCACCGAGAGGCGCTGAACAGGCGTTACGACTGGTTCGAGAGGACAGAACACCCAAATTACGTGTTCTGGTGGGTCTCCGACGGCCTGATACCCACCTGGCAGGACGGGGTTTCCCGGCTGGAGCACCTCCACGACCACGGCGCCGCGCCGCACGCCTTCACCTTCCACCACTCGTTCACCCCGGACGGAACTCCGACCAGGTTCAAAGGCATCGGGCCGCAGAGCGACCAGGTCCGCTGAACCGACGGTTCTTCCTTGGACGTCGCACACGACACTGCCGGCGACGGACACCGGCGCCCGGCAGGGCAACGGAGTTGGATGCCGCGGTGAAGCTCCGCGATTCCCTGGTGTCCTGAGTGCGCCCGCCAAGGAGCGCCCTCACGGACGAGACCACCAGCCCAGCGTCAGCGGGAATCGACCGACGTAGCACCCCTCTCACAGGGCATCGACTTCGGCGACCGGGAAGCCGTAGACCTCAGCGCCCAGCGCGAGCAAGACAATCCCCCTCTCCCACCTCGTCACCACGACCGGCGACTCCCACCGAATCGCCGAGGCCCTCGCCGGCAAGGGCGTGATCCGGACAGCGAGTTTGTCGTAGCGGGTGGGTGGCGACGCTGCTGGCCTGCTTCAACAGGTCTCCCGGGACAGGTACGCCCGGTCGGCCAGGACACGGGCGAGCCGGGTGCGCGGGCCGCTTTCCGGATCCGCATACCAGGTATCACGCCACGTCAATCGTGCAGCAAGCGAACCGGACCAATCTCGACTACGCGATGCCCCTGTGTGACGAGCACGTCCCAGGCACGTCATCCGGACGGCACGGACCCGAAGGGACCAGGTTTGGCCATCACTTCACCGTCGCACATTCTTCCGGTTGCCATTCTCTGAGCGCTCGGAGAATATCGCGGATCCCGATGGATCCGAGGAGTTCTGCTGGTGACGGCGAGACTCCAGGGGATAGGATATCGCGCGCTGCTCGCGATGGCGGTCGGTGAGGTGGGGGTGGGGGCGAAGCACCGTGATTGAGCTGCAAAAACACGCAATTCAGGGCGGTCCCGCCCGAGTTCATGAACGTGCGTTTACTTTTCCTGGCCTGCGGCGCTTTCAACTCACCCACCAATTCCCTCACATGATTACCACAACGCGGCCCACGCAACAGTAGTGGGCCCATTTCCCTTCCGTGACGTTCGCGCCTGGGGCACGAAGTGGACGTGTAGCGAGAAGCGAGTGCTTCATTTTCACGACAAGAGAAGTGTGGAGTGTGATGCCATGAACCGACTCGGCAGAGACTCGCGCCGGTCAGCCCGGAGGCTTGTGGAGCCGCCGGCGCGCATCGCGTTATCTGTTCTATTGCTGGCAGGCGGCGCCGTGGGAGCGACGACTGGACCGGCTGCCGCTTCAACCGCCGACGGCACGCTGACGGTTGAGGTGCTGCGCGACTTCTTCGGCACCGGCGTGATCAACGCGACGATGGACGTGCCACAGCGAGGCATGAAGGTGGAGATCTCCGACCCCGCTGGGCACCTAGTCACCGGCGTCACGGATGCCACCGGAAAGGTCGTGGTGTCGCGGTCGACCGTGCTGAGCGGCGGCCAGTACCGCGTCGACGTCAGCGTCCCGGCGCCGTACAGCGGCCATCTGCAGGCAGCGCCTGCGTCGACGGCGGGGGACCACTTCGACAGCTTCACGTCGTACGTGGATGTGTCGGGCGGAAAGAACGCCTCGGTGGTGACGGGGGTGTGGGATCCGGCCGACTACGCACTGCCGGACTCGCGGTACTTCGTGCCGATCCACAACGGCGCCAACGGGACCGACAACCGGGCGTTGGTGGCGTTCGGGACGAAGACCCGGGGCACGTGTCCCACCGATGTGGCGTGCCCGACCACACTGGCCACGCAGGACCAGGTGGGCACGACGTTCGGGTTGGCGTACGACAAGTACCGGACCCGGCTGTTCCAGAGCGCGTTCGCCCGCCGGTACGCCCCGTACGGGCCGCAGGGCGGGGGCGCGATCCACACGGTGCCGGTCAACGGCTCGGGTGCGCCGGAGCTGTTCGCGCGGGTGCCGGACGCCACGGTGACGCGGCACGACACCGCCAACATGATCAAGGATCCCGGGTTCACCGACGCGCCGGGCAAGGAGAGCATCGGTGGCCTGGCCCTGTCGGAGGACGGCTCCACGCTGTACGCGGTGAACCTGCGGACCCGCAGCCTGGTGAGCTTCGACGCGACAGGGGCCACCGCCGCGGCGCCCAAGTCGACGGTCCCGATCCCGGACCCGGGGTGCGCGAGCCCCGACGACTGGCGGCCGTTCGGTCTCCAGGTCCACAACAACACGCTGTACGTCGGCGGTGTGTGCAGCGCGGAGAGCACGCAGCAGCGCGCGGACCTGAAAGCCTTCGTCTCCACCTACGACGGCAAGCGGTTCACCACGGTGCTGAGCCACCCGCTCACGGACAAACGCGGCAGCGTCTTCGGTTCCGGCGACAAGGCCACCCACTGGAACCCGTGGAACACCAGCCTGGACACGTGGGACGACCGGAATACGGGCAGCGTCTTCATCGATCCGCAGCCGGAGCTGGCCTCCCTCGCCTTCGCCCGCGACGGCTCGATGATCCTGGGTTTCCGCGACCGGTTCATGGACGTGCTCAGTTGGGGAGGGCTGGACCCCCGCCTGGGGAACGACACGGCGGAAAACGGCATGTCCGGTGGTGACATCAGCATGGTCTGCGCCACTCCCACCGGTGAATACCAGTGGGAAGGCACCGGGAGCTGCCCCAACCACGCCACCCCCGCCAACAATGGCGGCCAGGCCGCCGATGTCGTCGAATACTTCCCGGGCGACTCTTACGCCAACGCGCACCAGGAAACCGCGCTGGGGTCGGTGGCCTATATCCCGCAGCAACAGTGGGTCGTCAGCACGGAGTTCGACCCGGTCGTCAACGTCGCGACCTCAGGGACCGGGTACCACGACATCACGACCGGTCAGGGCCCGGGCAACAACCCGACCGCCAACGGGTTCCAGTTCGTCAGCCAGGCACAAGGCGGGTTCGGCAAGGCCGGCGGGCTCGGTGACATCGCGTACGCGGCGGCGAACGCGCCGATCCAGATCGGCAACGTCGTGTGGTTCGACGGCGACCACAACGGGATTCAGGACCCGGGGCATGTGCTGCTGCCGGGGGCGACGATCAACCTGCTGGACGCGGACGGCAAACAGGTCGCCACGACCAGGACCAATGCCGCCGGCGAGTACTACTTCGGTGGTGTCGGCGCCGCGTACGAGCTCACGCCGGGCGCGAAGTACACGGTGCAGTTCGACGTGTGCACCGCGGACACCGGCCAGGTGCCCGAGCAGCCCCCGGCGCGCGAGCTGAGGTTCACGCTCCCGCGGGCCGGTGCCAACCGTGGGCACGACTCCAATGTGACCCCGCCGACCACCGGACCGTTGTGCAACGGCTACGCGCCTGTCACGGCGCCGGACAAGCCGGGCGGGGTCGATCACACGATCGACGCCGGGGTGTACATCCCGAAGGAAACCCCGACCCCGACCCCGACGCCGACTCCCACACCGACACCAACGCCGACGCCGCCCGCGGCCTCCACACCGCCGTCACCCGCGCCGCCTGCCAACCACCCGGCCCCGGCCGGTGGAGGCAGGGGTTCGCTGGCGGACACCGGTACGCACGGGCTGGCGGAGATGATCGGCCTCGTCGGTCTGCTGGTGAGTGCGGGCCTGGTCATCGCGTTCGTGACCCGGAACCGTCGCGCCCGGCAACTCTGAACGAACCGCACAACGGTGATGTGCCCGTCCGCGATCCGGACGGCGCGGACGGGCACATCACGTCTCGGCCAATCCACGAGGGCCTTGCCTCGGCGTGGTCTGCCACCGGACTGCCGAGTGCCGCCGCGAGCCCGCGGCGGCCGGACGGTGTGGTGATCGAAAGGATGAATCGGAGAGTGTCAGCGTCGAACCACGTGCGGAGCGTGAGAATCCGGCAAGCCCCACCGGGTCGTCCGGCTGACCGGCGCCGCTGGCCGCGGTCGCGCCGGGCCGCGGCCTTCATCGGCATCGCGGCCGTCGCGGTGGCCGCGGTGGCCGCGTTCCTGGTCGCCGACGGCGGCGCCGACGCCGGCGGTCCGCGCCCGCTGACGACGGATGAGGCGAGCCGGCTGGCGATCACGCGATTCCGTAACTACCAGGCGCAGGGCCGCGCGGTGACGTTCACCGTGCCGGGCACTGCCGGCGGGCTGACCGTCACCGGGTCCGTCGACTATCGGCGCAAGGTCGGTTACGGCGTGGTGCACGGCACCGGGCGTGACACGTCAAGCGACGGGCTGATCCAGTGGACGCCCACCGCGGTGCATGTCCGCCCGATGACGGACGCCCCGGCGCACGCACCCGCGTCGCCGCCCCGCTCGGGCTGGTACGACCGTCCGCTGCTGTCGTCCGGCAGTTCGCTGGACACCTCCCTGTCCATCGCGCTCGGTCTCGGCGGCGACCGGCCGGACAACGCCGAACTGCTGCCGCAGAACGGCGCCGCCTGGCTGGGACGGGATCAGGTGGACGGGCATCGGGTGGACGTCATGACCGGACCGTCATCCCCTGACCGCTCCGGTACGGCGGGCAACGTGCGCTACTGGATCGGCTCCGACGGCACCATGTACCGGGTCCGCGTCAGCGTGGGTTCGCAGCCGGAGCCGGTAGTCATCGACTTCGACACCCACAAGTACGTTCCGGTCAAGCCGGTACCCGGAACCACCCCGACCCGGTAGCCGCTGTTCAGGACATCTGTACCCGCGCGTTCGCGGCGAGCAGGGACACCGGCGGCAGCCTGATGTCCTCCGTCTCCGGCAGGGCCGGGACGGACGGGACAGCGGTGGCGCCCGCGGTGGCGGCGTCGGGGAACTGCGGCTGCGGGGCAGGCGCCGCGACCTCGGTGAACGGGATGCCACCGGGTGCCGTCGGCGCCGCCCACGTGCCGACAGGCGAGGACGCCCCGGCCGGAAGCGGACAGGCCGCAGTGGTCGCGAGCCGGGCGGGCACGGTGGTGCGCAGATCGTTGCCCCGCAGGCAGTTGCCCCGTCCCCGGGTAGCGGTGGGGAACGTCCAGCCGACGTCGACGCCGTTGCCGGTGAACGTGTTGTCCACGATCTGGTTGCCGACCGGAGGTATGTCGGTGGTCGCGGTGATCATCAGCCCGGCGTTGTGGTTGCCGGCGATGCGGTTGCGGATGAACCGGTTGTCGCTGCCACCGTCGATGCCGACGCCGATGCCCCACCCGCCGTCGGCCTGCTCCGGGGTGGCCGTCTGCTGGTTGGCGGCGATCAGGTTGCCCGCGATGACGGAGCCCTTCTGCGGGAGCAGTTTCTCCTGGTGGTCGGAGTTGGTGGTGAGTCCGACCCGGTTGCCGACCAGGCGGTTGCCGACCACGTACATGTCCTCGCTGGCGTTGGTGCCTTCGTAACCGACCGCGTTGAGTTCGGCGACGTTGTGCCGCACCACGATGTGGCAGGGCTTGCACTGGCCGACATAGATCCCCGAGTCGGCGCCGCCCGACGCGTACGAGTGCTCGATGACGCCGTTCCGGGCGGAGAACGCGTAGATGCCGTACAGACCGTTGCGGGTCGCGGTCACGTGGGAGACCAGGAACGACTTCAGGAAGGTGACGGGCTCGTCGCCGGTGTCGTAGCCGCCGCTTCCCCCCGGCAGGCCGGCGGCCGCCTTCGCCGAACCGGTGACCAGGACCCCGTTCTGCGTGTTGTTCTCCACGGTCAGGTTCTCCACGGCCACCCCGGGCGCCGAGACGACGACGCCGTTCGGCTGCTGCAACCGCCCGTCGATGACGACCTTGTCCCGGGACAGACCGCGAAGAGTGACGCGCGCCGTGTCGACCTTCACCGACTCGTGGTACACGCCCGGCGCGACCAGCACCAGGTCACCGGGCCGAGCCAAGGACACCGCATCCGAGATCGTCGGGGCATCGGCAGGTACTCCGATCGTCACATGCGCACCGGCCGGACGCCGGCCTGCGCCCGATCCGCCATCGCCGCCGCAGCCTGCCACCAGTGTCAGCGTGCCCACTACCGCCGCCAACACGCGAAGAGCTAATCGAGGCATGATCCCAGTCTGGCATGAAGCCCAATTCCCCGCCAGAATCCCGAGGTTGACCGGCACGCGCGATTCGGGTGTGGCACTCTGCCCTCCATGCGCCGAGCCGATCACCGCCCGTCACGCCGCACGTTCCTCGATGTCACCGGCGCCATGATGGCCGCCGGTCTGACCGCCGGGTGCACATCGGAATCCCCCCAGCCAGGCCGGCCCGCCCCCACCCCAGGGGCCACGCCGATGCCGGTTCCGGCGACGGGCCGTCATCAGGCAGGCATCACGCTCCCCCAGCCGGCCCAGCCCCACCTGCTCGCCGTGGTGGCCGACCTCGGTGCCACCGTGGCTCCCGGCCCGTTACTGGCCGAACTCGGCCAGGCCATCCGCACACTCACAGCGGGGACCGACACGCGGCTGCTGGGCCTGCCGCCTGGCGACCTCACCGTGACCGTCGGCGTGGGCCCCCGGCTGGTGCGCACGGCCGGTGCCTCGCTGCCCGGCACGGCCGACCTCCCGCGATTCTCCCGCGAGCGGATCGCCCCGCAAGCACGCGGTGGTGACCTGCTGCTACAGATCTGCGCCGGCGACGCGCTGCTCTTACCGGTCGTCGCCGCCGCGCTTCTGGACCAGGCCGGTGACCGCGTCCACGAACGCTGGCGCCAGTCCGCGCGCCGCGGTACGAACGTGTCCGTCGGCAACGGCCTTACCGCGCCACGCAACCTGCTCGGTTTCATCGATGGCATCGTGGGCCCGCACACGACCGCCGAACAACAACGCGACCTGTGGCTGGCGGGGCCCCCTGCGGTCGCCGGCGGCACCCTTGCCGTACTGCGGCGTATGGAACTCGACCTGCCCCGGTTCGCCGCCCTGTCCGTGGCCGAACAGGAAGCGGTCTTCGGGCGGCGCCGGGCCAGCGGCGTCCCCCTCTCCGGCGGCGCCGCCGCCTCGGGCCCGGAACTCGGAGCCAAGACACCAGACGGGCGCTATCTCGTCCCCGCGGACGCCCACGCGCGCAGAGCACACGCCACCGTGGTCGGGGTCGGGCTCATGCTCCGCCGCTCCTACAGCACCGACGAGCCCGCCCCCGGCCTGCTCTTCATCAGCTTCCAGAACGACCTGCGGACCTTCACCGCCACCCTCACCCACATGGACACGTCCGACGCGCTGCTGCCCTTCACCACCACCACCGCCAGCGCGACATTCCTGATCCTCCCCGGCTTCGACCGGCAACACCCGCTCGGTTCCCAGCTGTTCGGCTGATCACAATCAACTTGAGGGCGGGGAGGCCGCGATGCCTCACACTGCCTGTCGATTCGCCTGCGTCACGGGACCAGGCCGGACACCGTCTCCGTCGGGGCCCGGCGGGCGGCCGGCCACCCGGTTTCGACCGCGAAATGCACCAGCGCAGGCACAAGACCGCATGCAGGATCGGCCTGTTGAAGCAGGCCAGAAGCGTGGCCACCCGCTACGACAAACTCGCTGTCCACTACGAGGCCACCGTCCAACTCACCTTGATACGGCAGGCACTGTGACCACACCTCAAACACGCCC
This sequence comes from Streptomyces sp. NPDC048644, assembly GCF_043199105.1. NCBI lineage: Bacteria > Bacillati > Actinomycetota > Actinomycetes > Kitasatosporales > Streptomycetaceae > Streptomyces > Streptomyces sp. NPDC048644. Next base: position 151,925 of record NZ_JBICVO010000013.1, on the reverse strand, counting down.
CAATGCCGACCCAGCGGTGATCACCGGCTACAAGGCGGCCCGGAACCGGCCCCTGCCCCTGCCCCGCGGCCAGTAGCTGTCCAACAAGGCACTGGCCGCGGGGCGGGCCCCGGTTGAGCACGGCTTCGCCCACGCAAGACCCCACGACGGGATCAGACGGTGAGGACCAGCTTGCCCTGGAGGTGACCTCCGTCGAGCAGCCGGTGCGCGTCGGCGACGCGCTCGAACGGGAACGTCTCCTGCACGTGGACACGGAGCTTGCCCTGTTCGACGAGTTCGACGAGACCTCGCAGAGCGACCGGATCGGGGTCGACCGCGATGCCGCTGAAGCGCATACCGGCCGCCTCGTACTTGGCGACGAGCTCCGAATCCCCCTCGGCGACCGCCGTCACCAGGTGACCGCCCGGTCGGAGCACTTCGAGCGACCGCTCGACGGTGTCGCCGCCGATCGTGTCGAGCACGACGTCCATGTCGCGGACCGCCTCGGTGAAGTCGACCGCCGTGTAGTCGATCACCTCGTCGGCGCCGACCCCCTCGACGAACTTCCGCTTGCTCCCGCCGGCGGTCGCGATCACGTGCGCGCCGAGCGCTTTCGCGATCTGGATCGCGACATGGCCGACCCCGCCACCACCGCCGTGGACCAGGACGCGGTCGCCCTCGGTCACGCCGCCGAGGTCGACGAGGCCCTGCCACGCCGTCAGCCCGACGACCGGCAGCGCCGCCGCCTCGACGTGCGAGAGCGACGCCGGCTTGCGTACCAGGTGCAACGCCGGCGCCGACACGACCTCGGCGTACGCGCTCGCCGCCCGCGGGAACAGCGGCATCCCGAACACCTCGTCGCCGGGCCTGAACCGATACGTCAGCGATCCCTCCTCGACCACGCCGCTGATGTCCCAGCCGAGGACGAACGGCGGCCGGCCGATCAGCGGGGGGAACTCTCCGGCGCGCAGGAGCGCCTCTATCGGGTTCAGGCCGATCGCCTTGACGCGGACGAGAACCTCGGTCGGAAGGGGCTGGGGCTCGGGGGCGTCCACGATGGTGAGCACCTCGGGACCGCCGAGTGCCTGCTGGGTGATGACTCGCATGACTCTCCTGTCTCGGAAGGGGGAGAAACCCAGGCTAGGTTTCCGATAGGAACCAGCAGGTACCTTTGGCGCCATGAGCGGTTTCGGTCCCGGTGATCCCTTCCCCGCCGACACTGAGTAGCCTCTCGGCCGCTACTCGGTCGGTCCGTCCGCGCTCGGTCTGCAGGCTCCCGACGGGTTGGGCGATCTGCCACATCGAGGTGGTGGCCCTGGCCACGATCGCGAGCGTCTCGCCGGTCTCACCCCAGGTGCGGTGCACGAGGTCAAGCGCGTGATCCACCGGCGGTCGGCAAGGCCGGCGGAAGACACCGAAGCGCAAAGGGCGAGCGGGGCGTCTTCACGCATGACAAAGCCGACGGACATCGAGCGCAGGACGTGCGTGCTGATGGCGGTGTCGTCGAACGGGGGCCGGGTGATCGCGTCTGGGCTATGGCAGTCCCGGTCGGCGCGCAGCGCTGATCCCAAGAAGGCGGCGAAGCCGTCTTCTTGGAGGAGGCCGGCCATCGTGGCGGTGAGGACAACACCGCCGCCTACGGGACGGGCTGTACGCGTTCCCCCTTCGGGCCGAACCGCTCGCGCATCAGGTCGGCGAGTTCGTTCCGATACCCCATGAACATGAAACATAAAAGGCGAACCGGGTTATTTGTACATAAGTTGGTCGCTGGCGAGTCGGAGAATGTCTCCGGCTGCACAAACCGAAAGGCGCACCCCATGCGCGTCACCGCCAGCCCCCGGACCCTCCTGATTGCCGCGATCGCCGTAGTCGGCCTCGCCTCCACCCCCGCACTCGCTTCCGCGGCGCCCCAAGCCGACGCGCCCGGCGCCCGGACCCACGTTGGCCTCCGCGCTATCGGCGTCCCCGGTGCCAACGGCGCCAACGGCTTGGGGAGCAATGGCGGTATCGGTGGCCTCGGCGGCGTCGGCGGCGCCGCCGGCGCCAACGGCAACGGCGGTAACGGTGGCGCCGGCGGGAACGCCAACGGCAGCGGAAGCACCGGCGGCACAGGTGGCGCGGGCGGTGCCGGTGGCGCCACCGGCAACGGGGGCAACGGGGGTAACGGGGGTGCAGCCGCTCTCGGTGGCACCGGCGGCAAAGGGGGCGTAGGCGGCGTAGGCAACGCCGGTACCGGCATCGTCGGCGGCAAGGGCGGCAACGGTGGTGCCGCCACGGCCGGCGGCGGCCACAAGGGTGGCACTGGCGGGGCCGGCGGCGCCGCCAGCCCGGTGTGCCCCGGCAAGCCCGGCGGCAACGGAACCGACGCCACGGCCACCGCGGACGGCATCACAGGCGCCACAGGCGCCGCCGGCCACACCACTCTCCCCTGCTGAGCGGCACTCCGGGCGAGGACCAGCCCCGTCCCCCGGCCCCTTAGGGCTCTGGAGGCGGCGGAGCTGCGCAGGCTGGTCGAGCGGCTCGATGCACTGGCCGGCGCCAGTACGTACCGCACCAGGAGCCACCGGCGGCACTGCCTGGCATGTGTGGTGACCACGCCTTACCACTGGGCCCGTGGTGCGTCCGCGGTGGTGACTGCCGGTATGGACCCAGGCGGGGTTGGCATCGCGTCGTTGCGCGTACACGGCGCAGTGATGCTCCGCCGCCTGCGGTGAAGCGTGTGGTGGGCCCGGCTTCCCGGGGAGTTGAGCCCCTCGCGCTCACAGAGGTCAGCAGATTCGTGGTAGCTGCTCCCCGATCGGCAGATCGACCACCCGCGTGCCGCCGAGACCGGTACGGGCGACGACCATGCCGGGGTGGTCGGCTACGCACTCGCCGATGACCGTGGCATCCGCGCCCAGCGGGTGGCAGCGCATCGCTTCCAGTACGGCGTCGGCGTGCGCGCGGGGCACAAAGGCGACCAGCTTGCCCTCGTTCGCCACGTACATCGGGTCCAGGCCCAGCACCGCGCAGGCGTTGGCCACCGTCTCCGGTACCGGCAGGCTCCGTTCCTGGACGACCACGCCGACCGACGCCGCGGCGGCGATCTCTCCGAGGGCGGTGGCCAGGCCGCCCCGGGTGGGGTCACGGAGTACGTGCAGGTCCGGGGTGACGGCGAGCATCGCCTCGACGAGCCCGCCCAGTGCCGCGCAGTCGCTCTCGATGCCGACGCCGAATTCGAGCCCTTCCCGCACGCTCATGACGGCCACGCCGTGCACGCCGATGGGCCCGCTGACGAGCACCACGTCACCGGGGACGGCGCGCTGCGGGCGGATGTCGACGCCGTCCGGGATCAGCCCGATGCCCGCGGTGTTGAGGTAGATGCCGTCGCCGTGCCCGGCTTCGACGACCTTGGTGTCACCGGTGGCGACCTCCACACCTGCGGTCCTGGCGGCGGCGCCCAGGGCCTCGGCCACCCGCGCCACCAGCGACACCTCGACCCCCTCCTCCAGGATGAAGCCGCAGGAGAGGTACGCGGCGCGGGCGCCGCTCATGGCGAGGTCGTTGACCGTGCCGTTGACCGCGAGGTCACCGATGCTTCCGCCGGGGAAGAACAACGGCCGCACCACGTAGGAGTCGGTGGAGAAGGCCAGCCGGGCCCCGCCCAGCGTCACCACGGCGGAGTCGGCGAGTCCGGCGAGCACCGTGCCGCCGAAGGCGGGCGCGAAGACGTGCTCCACGAGTTCGGCGGAGAGCACCCCTCCTCCACCGTGGCCCATGACGATGCGGGGCTGGTCCCGCAGCGGCGCGGGGCAGGCCCAGCCGGAGAAGTCCGGCGCCGGCGGTGCGGCCTCTCGGATGGTGGTGTCAGACAACGGGGTTCGCCTCCAGTGGTGCGGCGGTGCCGCCGAGCCGGCGGTAGAGGTAGTAGGCGGCGCAGGCTCCCTCGCTGGAGACCATGGTGGCGCCGAGCGGGGTGCGCGGGGTGCAGGCGGTGCCGAACGCCGCGCACTCGTGGGGCTTGATCAGTCCCTGGAGTACGTCGCCGCTGCGGCAGTCGGCGGGCTCCTCGGTGGTGATGCCGGTGACCGAGAAGCGGTGCTCGGCGTCGTATGCGCGATAGCGCGCGGAGAGCCGCCACCCGCTGTCCGGGATGATGCCGATGCCGCGCCAGGCGCGGTCGGTGACCTCGAAGATGTCGGCGAGCATCGCCTTGGCCGCGGGGTTTCCCCCGGGGCGTACGGCGCGCGCGTAGGCGTTGTCGACACGGTGTTCGCCGCGCTCCAGCTGCTGCACGGTGCGGCGGACGCCTTCGAGGATGTCCAGCGGCTCGAATCCGGTCACCACGATGGGCACCCGGTGGCGTGCGGCCAGCTCCGGGTATTCGTCCATACCCATCACGCTGCACACGTGCCCGGCGGCGAGGAAGCCCTGGACGCGGCAGTCGCCGGACCGCATGATCGCCTCGATGGCCGGCGGCACCCGTACGTGCGACACGAGCAGGCTGAAGTTGCGGATGCCCAGCCGTCGCGCCTGGTACACGGTCATGGCGTTGGGCGGCGCGGTGGTCTCGAAGCCGATCCCGAAGAAGACGACTTCCTTGTCCGGGTTGTCCTGGGCGACCTTGAGCGCGTCCAGCGGGCTGTAGACGACGCGGACGTCGCCGCCCTCGCTGCGTACCCGGAAGAGGTCACGCCCGGTGCCCGGTACCCGCAGCATGTCGCCGAAGGAGCAGAAGATCACGTCCGGGCGGGAGGCGATCTCCAGGGCCTTGTCGATGACGTCGAGCGGGGTGACGCACACCGGGCAGCCGGGCCCGTGAATCAACTCCACCTGTTCCGGCAGGAGTTGGTCGATCCCGTGCCGGATGATGGTGTGTGTCTGGCCGCCGCACACCTCCATCAGGGACCACGGCCGGGTGACGGTGGCGTGGATGTCGTCCAGCAGCCGCCGTGCCAGATCCGGGTTCCGGAATTCCTCCAGGTACTTCACCGCTGTGCCTCCTGCGCCGCGTCTGCCGTGGGCCCGCCGCCTGATGCAGGGGCGGCGTCCTCCCCGGCGACCGCTTCCCACGGGTCGCCGAACTCCTCCTCCAGCAAGCCGAGATCACTGAAGAGTGCGAGGGTCTGCCGGGCCGATTCCTCGTCCAGCTTCTGGAGCGCGAAGCCGACGTGGACGATGGCGTACTCCCCGACCTCCAGGTCCGGCAGATATTCCAGGCACACGTCCTTGAGCACGCCGCCGAAGTCGACGGTGGCCATGCGCGTACCGTCACGCTGCCGGATCTCCAGCACCTTGCCGGGTACCGCGAGACACATGGGGTTCTCCTCGCTCTGCGGGATCGGGTTTCTCTAGGGGGTGGTGTCCGCGTCCTGCCCGCGGGGGCGGTCCGCGCGGGCGGCGACCATCAGCTGGCCGAGTGCCAGTCCCCCGTCGCCGGGCGGGACCAGCCGGTGGCGCAGCACGGTGAAGCCGTCCGCGCGCAGCGTGCGGGCGCAGGACGCGGACAGCAGCCGGTTGGCGAAGACGCCGCCGGTGAGGGCGACGGTGTCCAGGCCGTGCCGGTCGCGGGCGGCGGCGCAGACCCGGCCGACCAGGAGCGCGACGGCGTGGTGGAAGCCTGCCGCGATCCGCTCGGCGGGGACGCCGGCCCGCACATCGCCGGTGATGGCGGCGAGGAGCGGTGCGGGGTCGGCGGTCGCGGTGCCCGACGGCGCGTCGCGCAGGGCGAACGTGTAGCCCTGCGGCAGGTCGTGCGCCGCGTCACCGGGGGCACGGCAGGCCGCCGCTTCGAGCGCGACGGCGGCCTGTGCCTCGTATCCGGCCGTGTGGCAGACGCCGGACAGGGACGCGACGGTGTCGAAGAGGCGGCCCATGCTGGAGGTGGGGGCGCAGTTCAGTCGGCGCGTCAACTGGCGGGCGAGCAGCGGTAGTTCAGCCGGCGGGCAGGCCCGGGTGCAGGGCAGGTCGGCGCTCCAGGGCAGGCCGGCCGCGTGCAGGTGGGCCAGGGCCATCCGGTAGGGGTGCCGTACGGCCGCGTCGCCGCCGGGCTGCGGTACGTACGTGAGGTGGGCGAAGCGGTGGAAGCCGGCGTAGTCGGCGAGCAGGAACTCGCCGCCCCACACCGCGCCGTCGTCGCCGTAGCCGGTGCCGTCGAAGGCGACGCCGATCACCTGTCTGCGGCCGTCGAGGCCGTGTTCGGCCATGGCGGAGGCGATGTGGGCGTGGTGGTGCTGGACCTGTCGTACGTCGTGGGTGCCCGCGGCGCGCCGGGCCCGGCTCAGCGAACGGTAGCCGGGGTGCCGGTCGGCGGCGACGAGCCGCGGGCGGACGCCGGTGAGGTCTTCCAGGCTGCTCTCGGCCCGGTCGAAGGCGGTGAGGGTCGCCAGGTCGTCCATGTCGCCGATGTGCGCGGACAGCCAGGCCCGTCGGCCTTCGCCCAGGCAGAAGACGTTCTTGAGGTCGCCGCCGACGGCGAGTGCCGGAGTGACGGGGAGCGGCAGCGGCAGCGGGAACGGCGCGTAGCCGCGGGATCTGCGCAGCAGCACCGGATCGCCGTCGATCATCCGCACCACCGAGTCGTCACAGGGCACGTGGATCGGCCGGTCGTGGGTGAGCCAGCCGTCGGCCAGGGGTGCGAGGGTGGTGAAGGCGTCCTCGTCGTCGGTGACGATGGGCTCGCCGGAGCGGTTGCCGCTGGTCATGACGAGCAGCGCGGGCCCCGGCGGGTCGCCTGGCAGGCCGAACAGCAGGTGGTGGAGCGGTGTGTAGGGCAGCAGGATGCCCAGGTCGGGGCTGCCGGGTGCGACGGCGTCGGCGACGGCCGGGGCGTGCGGCAGGCCGTCGGTGCCGGCCCGCCTGCGGAGCAGGACGATGGGCCGGCGGCGGCTCGTGAGGACGTCCCGCTCCGCGGCGGAGAGGTGTACGAGTTCTTCGACGGTGGCGAGGTCCCGGGCCATGACGGCGAACGGTTTGTCGCCGCGGGCCTTGCGCTCCCGCAGCAGCCGCACGCTGCGGGCGCGGGTCGCGTCGCAGGCGAGGTGGTAGCCGCCGAGGCCCTTGACCGCGATGATCGCGCCGTCGGCGAGCATCCGCCGCGCCGCGGCGACCGGGTCGGTCTGAGCACCTGCGTCGGCGGCGGCGCCCGGGTGGCGGCGCAGTTCCAGTCGGGGGCCGCAGTCGTGGCAGGCGACCGGCTGGGCGTGGAAGCGCCGGTCTGCGGGGTCGGCGTACTCGCGGGCGCAGCGTGCGCACATCGGGAAGCCGGCCATGGTGGTGGTGGCCCGGTCGTAGGGCAGGCCGGTGACGATGGTGAAGCGCGGCCCGCAGTGGGTGCAGGTGATGAAGGGGTGCCGGTAGCGGCGGTCTTGGGGGTCGGCCAGCTCGGCCCGGCAGTCCTCGCAGGTGGCCGTGTCGGGCGCGACGAGGGTGCGGGCGTGCTCTCCGGTAGGGGTGGCGGCGATGCGGAACCCGGCGTCGCCGCCCGGTGCGACCGTCTCGTGGGCGACGGACTCGACGACGGCGAGCGGCGGTGCGTCGGAGCCGACCCGGCGGCAGAAGGCGTCCACCGCGGAGGGGGCTCCCTCGACCTCGGCGACCACGCCGTCCCCGGTGTTGCCGACGTGGCCCGTCAGTCCCAGCTCCGCGGCGAGGGTGAAGACGAACGGGCGGAAGCCGACGCCCTGAACGACACCGCGGACGGTGACCCGTCGGCGTTCGGTGCCGGGCGGGGCCGCGACCGCTTCCTGATACGCGGTCATGAGTGGCTGTGCGTGACACCGTCGTGGTGGTGGGGGTGATGGTGGCCACCGCCGGACGGTGCCTGCCTGGCCATGACGGGCCGGTGGCCGGCTGCGCCTCCGTGGGCGGCAAGCGCGTGTTCCAGCAGGATGCCGATGCCCTCGCCGGTCCGTACGGAGGTGAGGACGGTTTCGACGCCGGGGTTGACCTGCTGGACGTGTGCGCGGAAGGCGGCCTCGTCGAAGCCGACGGCCTGGGCGAGGTCGCTCTTGGTCACCAGCACGAGGTGGGCGAGCCCGAAGGCGGTCGGGTACTTCAGAGGTTTGTCCTCGCCCTCGGTGACCGAGCACAGGGCCACCCGCAGCGATTCGCCGAGGTCGTAAGAGGCCGGGCAGACCAGGTTTCCCACGTTCTCGACGAACAGTGTTCGGGTGTCGTCCGGCAGCCAGCCGTCGAGGTGCGCCCGGAGCATGTCCGCTTCCAGGTGGCACAGCCCATCGGTGAGGACCTGCTTCACCGGCACGCCGGAGCGTCCCAGGCGGATGGCGTCGTTCTCGGTGGCCAGGTCGGCGGTGAGGGCGGCCACCGGGATGCCGCGGGAGCGGGCGAGGGTGAGTTCGGCCTCCAGCAGCGCGGTCTTGCCGCTTCCCGGGCTGGACAGCAGATTGACCACCGTGGTGTCGCGGGCGGCGAGTTCGGTGCGCAATGCCTGGGCGCGCCGGTCGTTCTTGGCGAGCACGGCTTGCTGGAGATCGACGACTCGGCACATGGCTTCAGCTCTCCTCGGATGCGGGGGCGGGCACGACGCCGCGGTCGGCCCGGTGCACGCTGACGATCTGCAGTTCGCGCCCCGAGACGAGAGCTGCGGTGGTGCCGCGGCAGGCCGGGCAGGACAATTGGGGCGGCATGCCGGTGGCCCACTCCTGTCCGCACGGCGCACAGCGGGCGCGCCCCGGCACGGTGTCGATGTGCAGGGCGGCGCCTGCCAGGGCGGTTCCCTCGCAGGCGAGCCCGAACGAGAAGTGCAGGGCGTCGGGGACGACCCCGGCCAGCTCGCCGACCTGGAGGCGGACGGCTTCGACGGTTCCGTCCGGCTCGTCCTGCAGGGCGCTGCCGACCTGTTCGACCACCGCCAGTGCGAGGGACATCTCGTGCATCGGTCTCACTCCGGATCGCGTGCCGGACCGCGCGTGCCGTCCGGGCCGCCTGAGCGGCCGGTGTCATTACAGAGGGCGGGGTGGCGGTGGGTGTTCCGCCACGCCGCCGTCGGTACCGCACCGTCCGCCGTTCGGGCGTCCGCACCGACCAGCGGTGCGCGGCGGCTCACATGGACCGGATCTTCAGGTAGCGCTTGATGTCGGGCAGCAGCAGGGCAATCGCGCCGCCCGCGGCGACAGCGGCCACGGCTGCCCCTACCAGCAGGGTCTTTCGCATGGGTGACTCCTTCGTCTCAGGGGCAGGCCCCGGGCCCGCTCGCGGGTGCCGGCGCGGCGGGGCGCACGGCCGTGGCATCGGACAGGATCCGGCGGAGCAGCCGTACCGCCTCCTCGACAGCCGCCGCCACGGGGCCGCTGAGACCGATGCCCTCGTCCAGACACTCCGGGACGCATCCCACTACGAGCACCCGGCGCGGCTTGCCGCCTCCGGTGCTCTCGCTCAGGTGGTCCAGCAGCGCCAGCACCGCATCAGGTGTCATGTGGTGGCCATCGATGACGGCCGGGCCCGGTGGCGCCTGGGCGCGTTTCGGTTCGATGAGGCGGACCGTGCCCGGCGGGCCGTCCCCAGGCACCGCGTCCACCAGGACGACGGTGTCGTAGCCGTCGAGCATCCGGTAGGCGAGATCGACACCGCGTACGCCGGTGTCGACGAGTTCGGTGTCCGGCGGGAGGGGGTGTGCGGCCAGGCGGCGGATGGTCTCCACGCCGAAGCCGTCGTCACCGAGGAAGATGTTGCCGATGCCGGCCACGAGGACGCGGCGCCCGGCCGCCGGTGGCGGGGTGCGGTTCACGCGTCCTCCACCGGGGCGAGCGGAGCCAGTTCGTCCGGCTGGAAGTACAGGAAGCGGCCCTGGTCCCTGCGCACGTCGGCACCGGGGTCGCCGTCCACGGTGACCGCGAGATGCACCCCGCCGTCGACGTCGTGCAGCACCGCTTCCACCACCGCCGCGCGGCCGTGCAGGAACAGGTCCTGGGCGTCGGTGCGGCGCAGTCCTGGACGCAGTACGACCCGGCTGCCCGCGCCGACCGGGGTGCCGTCGACGACGACGCGGTCGCGGACCGGGTCGACCGCGGCGTCGGCGGCCGGATCCCACCAGGGTGCGCCTGGTGTCCCGCCCTCGAACGGGGCGGGGGTTGCGCCCGCTGCCCGAGGCGGTGCCGGGGGTGGCGGCGGCTGCTTGCCGGTGACCTCGCGCAGCGCCCGGACCGCGCCGTGCAGCCTTTCGAGCACTTCGGGCGGCATCGAGTCGGCGAGGTCGATGACCGCAGCCGCCCGGTCGTCCGTGCCGCGTGCCTCGCGCTTTTCCTGGTCGGTCAGGGCGGCGGTGCGCAGTGCGAGGATTTCGTCGATCTCCGTGGCGTCGTACAGGGTGCCGGGGCTCTCCGGGGCGATCTGCGGGTGGTCCTCCAGGATGATCGGGGAGGACAGCACGGTCCTCGCGTCGCCGTCGGCGCCTGCCAGGACGGGCCAGGTGTGCTCGTTGCGGCAGGCGGCGACGGCGCCCGATGCCCACTCGGGCGGGTCGGTCATGGAGAGGAAAGCGCCGGAGGTGAGACCGAGCAGCAGGTGCGCGGAGACCAGCGAGTGCGGCAGCGCCGCCGCCCGGTCCGTGCGGCCCGTTCCGTTCCCTTCCCCGGTCCAGTCGCCGGTGTTGCGTACGGTCGCGGTGAGCCGCAGGACGCGGCAGGGGCCGTCGAGTTCAGTGGCGGTCAGGTGCAGCTCCCCCGCCACGCGTTCCCGGCGCCGGACCTGGCGGCCCACCAGGAGGCCGTTGTCGTAGAGGGGTTCGGTGTCCTCACGGGCCGGCAGGGAGAAGGGCAGGCGCACCCCCTCGCCGGTCAGCCGGGAAACGTCGACGGCGAGGCCGGCCTGCTCCGTCACGCCCTCGTCCCAGGGCTGTACGACGCGGTCCGTCAGCTCCAGCGAGGCCACGGTTCGGTACGTGCCGTCGTCCCGCACCCGCTGGACGGTGCGGCGCTGGGCGTGCAGGAAGCGGACCTGTGCGTGGAGGGTGGGGTTGCCGCGAGGTTCCAGCAGGCACTCGGTGCGCTGCCGGCTGTGTTCGGATGCGGCACCGCGCCACTTCGGTGGGACGAGAACGCCGAACTGCCAGCGCATGCGGTTCTTCGCCGCCGAGGCCCGGTACGGGTAGAGCACGTAGCCTTCGAGCAGGACGGCGTCGGCGATCTGGCGGGCGTGGGCGAACAGTTGCTCCGTCGCGGGCTCGGGCGCGGCGGATGTCATGACAGTGCCTCCTGGGAGCGTGGGGGTGTCCCCGGTACGGGCGTGGTGCGCGGGGCTTCTCCTGCGGCGGCGAGGAGCGCCAGGACGGTCTCTTCCCAGGAGGGCAGCGCGCGCCGGGAGCGGTAGGCGCTGAGTGCGTTCATGGTGGCGCGCGGCAGGCGGAGCCAGCCGCAGCCGGGAAAGTGCTGCTCGATCATTTCCTTCCAGACGCGTACGGGCATCCGGCACGTCGCTTCTTTGTCCCAGGGCACCGGCTGTACCCGGAAGCCGCCCGCACCCCGGAAGGCCGTGCCGGAGAAGAGCAGCAGCAGCGGTACTTCATCGGCTTCGAGTGCGGCGAAGTACTTCGCCGATGCGACGTCGGTGTCGTAGGTGCAGGGCACCGGCAGTTCCACTTCGGTCTCGCCGGTGAAACCGGGGACCACCACGGAGACATGGGCGAACTGGAGAGGGTTGAGGGTGCTCCCCCAACGGGCCCGCTCACCGAACAGGTCGCCGAGGTGCGCGGCCTCCTCGTCCGAGTAGCGCCGCCGGGCCGGTTCGATGCGGAACTGGCAGCGGAGAGCGAGGGCGTGCACCCGCTCGGTTCCTGACGCGGTGATGCGCAGACGGAAGACGAGGGTGGGGCCCGCGGCGTACGGGTCGGCGTGCACGCCGGTGCAGGAGAAGGCGAGGTCGCTCACCGGTGTTCCGCCTCCCTGGGCACATCGGTGGCCCGCTTCGTCAACTCACCGAAGAAGGAGTCGAGTTCGGCGCGGGCCTCGGCGCCGCCGTCGAAGCCCTTCCAGTGCAGCCGCATCCGGCCGACGAGTTCGTAGGCAAGATCGACCGGCACGAGGTAGCAGTCGCTGCGTTCGCCGGCGCGCCGGACCAGGAGCGCCTCGACATCGGGTTCGAGCAGCTCAGCGAGGGCGGAACCGGCGAAGGCCGCATCCCACGCGGCAGGGTCGATCTCGCTTTCGGTGGCACCCGCCGGGCTGGGGTACAGGGCGACGGGCCGGCCTAGCGCGGAGTTGCGGAAGAAGAAGGCGATGCTGACCGGGATGTGCAGGGCGTTCCAGGCGTCGGTGGCCGGTGTGGTCCCCGGGTCGGCCAGGACGCGCCCCGGCACCGTGCGGAAGCGTCCGCTGCCCGCGCCGGGGCGGTCGAAGAGCAGTGCGCAGGGCGGGCAGGCGCAGGCGAGCGAACGGTGTTCGGTGTCGACGAGGTGCCGGTGCCCCGCGGTCAGGTCCGCGCCGCACAGTTCGCAGCGTTCCGGTTCGGGCGGCCGGGGCCGGGTGAAGCGGTGCAGGCCACGCGGTGGGGATCCCGGCCGGTCCTGGGCGGTGTGCGGTGTGTTCACGGCGCTGTTGTCCGAACGGGGCCTGCGGAGCCGGCCTGCGCGGGCTCCGGAGGGCGGTTGCCGATCTGCAGCAGCGGTGCCTCGGGGGCGGGCGCGGCGGGCTGCCGCAGTTCGACGCCGGTCACTTCCGGTGCGTAGCAGGCCAGGGCGCTCTCGATGCGCTGCCGGGTGGCCTCGCCGGTGCTGGGGCAGCCGCAGCCGCCGCCTTCCTGACGAAGCCGGAGGGCGCCGGTCCCCTCGTCGAACTCCTCGACGCCGACGTCCTGTGCCCCGGCGGCGTGCAGGGCCCGCGTGATGCGGGCGGGGACGTCCTCGGGGTGCAGGCCGTGCAGCGCCAGCAGTCCGGCGACGCGCTCGTCGTCCAGCAGCGCCGGCAGTGGTGTGCCGTCCGCCGTGCGGAGCAGCGCGACGACGCGGGCGAGTCCCGCGCCGTAGAAGTCCATCAGGACGCGGACGAGTTCTTCCGCTGCGGCGCCCACCGTGGGGTCGCTGTGCGCCGCGAGACGGTCGAGTACCTCTTCGACCTTGCGGCCGGCCTCATCGGCGCTCATCCGGCCAGTCCGCTCAGCCCGGTGGGCAGGTGCGTCTCCTGCACGGTCCTGCCGCCGCCGACGTACATGTGGACTCCGCACGGCAGACAGGGGTCGAAGCTGCGTACGGCACGCATGATGTCGATGCCCTTGAAGGTGTCCGGCGGGTTCTCCTCGAAGATCGGGGTGTTCTGCACGGCGTCCTCATAGGGGCCCGGGGTGCCGTAGGTGTCACGGACGCTGGCGTTCCACGGTGTCGGCGGATAGGGGTGGTAGTTGGCGATCTTGCCGTCCCTGATCACCATGTGGTGGGAGAGGACGCCGCGGACCGCTTCGGTGAAGCCGCAGCCGATGCTCTCGTCCGGCACCTCGAATTTTTCCCAGGTCTGGGTGCGTCCGGCGCGGACCTCTCCGAGCGCCTTCTCCGCGAAGTGCAGGGCGACGGCGGCGGTGTACGCCTGGAAGTAGGTCCTGGCGCGGTTGCGCTCCAGCGCGTTGCTCCACTTCGGGATCTTCCACTCGAAGCTGGTCTCCGGCTTGGTGAGCGAGCGCGGCAGGTTGATGACGACGCTGTGCCCTGTGGACTTGACGTAGCCGCAGTCGACGAGCCCGGACAGGGCGGTGGACCACAGGCGGGCGAGGGGGCCGCCGCCGGTGTCCAGGGCGAGGTGGTCCGTGCCGTCGAACCAGCGCGGGGACATCACCCAGCTGTACTTGTCCTCGAAGTTCCGCTTCTGCGGGGCGGGGATGGTGTGCTGGTTCCACGGGTGGCGCGGGTCGACGGGATTGCCGAGCGGGTCGTGCGTGACGAACTGCTCCTGGCCCGCCCAGTCGTCGTAGTAGGAGCTGCCGAGCAGGATCCGGATGCCGAGGTTGATCTCGGTGAGGTCGTTGGTGACGAGTTTGCCGTCCACGACGATGCCGGGGGTGACGAACATCCGCCGGCCCCAGTCGGTCATGTTGCGGTAGGTGAAGTCGCAGTGGTCCGGGTCGTTGAGGGCGCCCCAGCAGCCCAGCAGGACGCGTCGGCGGCCGACCTCTTCATAGCCGGGCAGCGCTTCGTAGAAGAAGTCGAAGAGGTCGTCGTGCAGCGGCACGACGCGTTTCATGAATTCGACGTAGCGCATCAGCCGGCTGAGGTAGTCGGTGAAGAGCTGGACGGAGGCGACGGTGCCGACGCCGCCGGCGTACAGCGTGGAGGGGTGGACGTGTCTGCCTTCCATGAGGCAGAACATCTCCCGGGTGTAGCGGCTGACCTGGAGCGCTTCGCGGTAGAACTCGCCTTCGAGCGGGTTGAGGGAGCGCATGATGTCGGCGATGGTGCGGTAGCCGTGCTCGGCGGCGTGCGGCGCCTCGGTGCGTTCGGCGAGGTCGAGGACACCGGGGTTGGTCTCGCGGACCATTTTCTCGCAGTAGTCGACCCCGACCAGGTTCTCCTGGAAGATGTTGTGGTCGAACATGAACTCCGCGGCTTCGCCGAGGTTGATGATCCACTCGCCGAGGTGCGGCGGCTTCACGCCGTACGCCATGTTCTGCGCGTAGACCGAGCAGGTGGCGTGGTTGTCGCCGCAGATTCCGCAGATGCGGCTGGTGATGAAGTGCGCGTCACGCGGGTCCTTGCCGCGCATGAAGACGCTGTAGCCGCGGAAGACCGACGAGGTGCTGTAGCACTCCGCCACCCGCTTCTGCTTGAAGTCGATCTTCGTGTGGATGCCGAGGCTTCCTACGATCCGGGTGATCGGATCCCAGGACATCTCCGTCAGGCCGCTGCCGTCTGCGGACGTCTTCGTCGTCGGTGCCATCGTGTCTGCGGTGCCCTTCGCCTTCGTCGAGCGGGGATGTCAGCCGGGTCGGGGGTGTCGGCGGGGCGTCACCAGGGTGCGCGGTAGCCGGTGGTGAGTTCGGTGCCGGTGTGGCGCCAGCGCGGCTCCTTGTCCACCGTCTTGACGGTGATCTCGCGCAGCCTGCGGATGACGCGGCCGTAGATGCCGCTGGCCGTGCTGGAGACCTTGCCGCCGGGCGGTTCGTCCATGAACGGCATGAACTTGTCGGGGAAGCCGGGCATGGTGCAGGCGATGCAGATGCCACCGACGTTGGGACAGCCGCCGATGCCGTCCATCCAGCCGCGCTTGGTGACGTTGCACTTCACCACCGGCCCCCAACACCCCAGCTTCACCAGGCACTTGGGCGAGTCGTAGGTGGTGGCGAACTCCCCCTGCTCGTAGTAGCCGCCGCGGTCGCAGCCCTCGTGGACGGTGGCACCGAACAGCCAGGTCGGGCGCAGCTTGTCGTCCAGCGGGATCATCGGGGCCGAGCCTGCGGCCTGGTAGAGGAGGTACGTCAGGGTCTCGGCGAAGTTGTCCGGCTGGATGGGGCAGCCCGGTACGCACACGATCGGGATGCCGGCGCCGGACTTCCAGTCCCAGCCGAGGTAGTCGGGTACGCCCATCGCGCCGGTGGGGTTGCCCTCCATGGCGTGGATGCCGCCGTAGGTGGCGCAGGTGCCGATGGCGACGACCGCGAGGGCCTTGGGGGCGAGGCGGTCGATCCATTCACTGGTGGTGATCGGCTGGCCGGTCTCGGGGTCGTCGCCGAAGCCGCACCAGTAGCCCTCGGGCTTGATCGACTCGTTGGGGATGGATCCCTCGACGACCAGCACGAACGGCTCGATCTCGCCGCGCTCCGCCTTGAAGAACCATTCGATGAAGGTGTCCGCGCCCTGGACCGGCCCGCATTCGAAGTCGATCAGCGGCCAGTGCACGGCGATCTTGGGCAGTCCGGGCAGCGCCTGGAGGGCGATCTGTTCGATGCTGGGCTGGGTGGCGGCGGTCAGCGACACGGAGTCGCCGTCGCAGCTCAGGCCGGCGTTGATCCAGAGGATGTGGATCGGGGCTTCCTCATCCGCACCGGCAGCGGGCTCAGCGGCGGTGGGGCCGTGCAGAGTCGAAGATGCTGCATCCATGCGGATGCCTCCTCTGGTTCCGGATCCGGAAAATCCACATCAGGCACATAACGCCCCTTGGTGTCCGTCCTAGCAGCTGACACGCCGCGGGGTGCCGTCGGAGGGGACCAGTCCAGTGACGGTCCAGCGGCGTCCGGGTGGGGGGCCGGGCAACCGCTCAGCGACCACGGTCGGACCGCAGGTGCATCGGGGTGGCGCGCGGCGGTTCCTTGTGCACGAACGCTCCGCGCAGCGCGTGGTACGGCGCGGCCGGGTCGAAGAATGTGCGGCGCATGCGGGCCAGCTCCGCCGCGCGGTGGGCGGCGAGCGGACGGAGCGCGTTCTGCCGCTCCAGCGCGGCCTTCTTTCCGGCGATGCGGCGCTGCACGTCCGGCCCCTCGGCCGTCCTGGCGGCCAGATGGGCGACCTCGGCGGGGAATTCCCCGGGGCGGCACTCCAGCAGCCGGTCGACGAGCCCCAGACCGGCCGCCGCGCGGGCACTGAGGGGCAGGGCCTGCTCGGTCAGCCGCCGGGCAGTGTCTTCACCGACCCGTCGGGGCAGCGTGTAGGTCCAGTACTCGGAGCCGTACAGGCCCATGAGGCGGTAGTGCGGGTTGAGTACGGCGCCTCGGCGGCACCACACCTCGTCGGCGGCCAACGCGAGCATCGCGCCGCCGGCCGCCGCGTTGCCGCCCAGCGCCGCGACCACGAGCCGGTCGGTGGTGGTCAGCACCGCCTCGACCAGATCATCCATGGCGCCGATGTTGGCCCAGGACTCGGCAGCCGGGTCAGCTGCGGCCTCGATGACGTTCAGCTGGATCCCGTTGCTGAAGAAGTCCCGCTCGCCGCCCAGCACCAGGACGGAGGTCGGCCGGGTGCAGGCCACCCGATAGGCGGCGAGCAGGCGGCGGCACTGCCCGGTGTCCATCGCGCCTCCGGGGAAGGAGAACGACAGGAAACCCGCCGGGCCCACCTCGTGGTAGCGGATGTCACTCCAGGCGGGCCGCTCTCCGTCCTGGTGGACAGGCGCGGGGACCTCGGGGAGCCGCGGCAGCCGGTCGCCCAGCGCGAGAGTGGCGGGCAGGCCGAAGGGGGCGGGGCCGCCCGGCACACGGCACGGGCGCAGTTGGGGGATCCAGACCGCGCCGTCCACCGTCGCCCGGCACACGGCACCCGCCCGGGTGGCCAGCAGCCGTCCGGGACGGCCGGACAGCCGGCTCTCGGCATGTCCGCCGCACAGGAACCAGGTGGAGCCCAGCAGTTCGTCGCGTACCCCCGGCCGGGAGTCGGCGGCGCGCAGCTTGCGCAGCACCGTCGCGGTCGGGTCGCGCTCCCAGTCGATGCGGCGGGTGGCCTGGGTCATCGGCGGCCTGGTCCGTACGGCGCCGCGGAGCGCGGGGTCGGTTTGCCGCCGCGGGACGAAGGTGCCGGAGGCGAACCGTTCCACGGCGATGAGTACGGCTTCGAGCGCGGCGTCGGCGATCTCGTTGCGGTACAGGTCGCTCTTGCCGACGGGCGGCACGTCGCAGGGCACGGACGCCCAGACGGGTCCGGCGTCCATCTCGGCCTCGGCCTGCAGCACGGTCACGCCCCAGCGGCTCGCACCCTCGTGGATGGCCCAGTCGAGCGAGGACGGGCCGCGGTCACCGGCTGGTCCGGGGTGGACGATCAGGCAGGTGTGCGTGGACCAGATGTCGTACGGAACGGGGGACTTGAGCATCGGAGCGATGATCAGATCCGGCCGGTACCGCTGCACCGCCGCACGCAACGAGGCGTCTCCCAGGGCGAGTTGAACCGCTACATGGTGTCCGTGGTCACCCAGTTCAGCGAAGACGCGTTGGGTCAAACTGTTGAACGCGCCGGCCAGCAGCAGGATCTGCATGTCGTCTCCCGGCCGCCGGGTCGGGAATCTCCGCTGCGGCCAGAGGTGAGCATGCCGACCGCACGCCCCGATCCGGAGCGGCCGGGCCGCGGGGTCGCCCGATTGCCACTCCGGGTAGCGGCCGGTCAGGTCCGCGCGTGCACGTCCGACACCCCCATACAGCCCGCCCCATGGCCGTCGTTCCGCAGCGGGTGTGAGCATCATGCTCCAACGCCGGGTGGGGTGATCGTCCGCATCCCGGAGACGGTATCCCCGTCAGGCATCGGGACCGGGCGGCCATGGTGGCTGGGGAGCTGGGACGTCAGCCGTAAGAAACCACGGCCACCGGATCCGGGCAGCGGTACAACTCCGCGTGGGTGACGTGGCCGATACGGAAGGGTGCGGTCGTCGAAGTGCGGGTGCTGTGGCCGATGGCGGCGAGGTCGGCGTCGACCCCAACGTCCAGCAGAGCCTCTCTCAGGGGGCGAGGGCCATCGGAGCTGGGCTCCGGCACGGGCACATCCCGAGCCTGGCAATCCGGTCGGGGGCCGGAGTTGTAGCAGGTCAGGGTGGCGGCCAGGCCGAGGAAGGCCAGGAAGGGTGAGCCCTTTCGTTCGTATCGGACGGTGAGACGGAGGTGGCCGAGGAGCCAGGCGATCGACCGTTCGATCTTCCAGCGGTGCCGACCGAGGCGTTCGCCGGACTCGATGCCGGGCCGCGCGTTGGGCGCGACGAGCCCGCGCTCGCGCAGCCGGGCCCGATGTTCGGCGGAGAAGTACGCCTTGTCCGCGTGGAGTTCGACGGGTCGGCGCCGCTGTGGTCCCCGGCGGGACCGGACGGCGGGTATGCCGCGGATAAGCGGTTTGAGGGCGCGGCTGTCGTGCATGTTCGCGCCGGATACGGCGACGGCGAGCGGGATGCCTGGGCATGGGACAGCACGTGCAGCTTGCTGCCTTTCTTGCCACGAGCAGCGAACGACGGCAGCAACGGGGCGGCCAGCTCCCGGAGTTCACCAGGAACCAGACGCTTCGATAGGTCAGCGCCCACGACCGGCGGCATGCCGCACGGACATCACGTCACGTGAGACGCCCTCTAAGCCTTGATTGGTGCGGCCGACCTGGCGGCCTGCTCGATCTTCGCGCAGTGGGCTGCACGGGCTTCCCCGTCGATCTGCTGCTCGTGTTCGGCGCGCACCCCGGTCCGGCCGTCGAGGCCCTCGCGCAGGATATCGGCGTGCCCGGTATGCCGGATGGATTCGCCGAGGACATGGACCATGATGGCGAACAGGTTCGTGTTGGGATAAGGCTCCGGCCACCACGGCACGTGGCCGGGGGCGTCGAGGGGAAGCTCGTTGATCGTCGCGTCCGAGTGTTCCCACGTGCGCCGGTAGAACCCGATGATCTGATCGCGGGTCTCGTCCTCGGTCGCCCACAGATCGCTGCCGTTGGCGTCCTGCCACCGAGGCAGCGGTTCCGGGGAAGGGCGGTCGAAGACCTCGCCGAAGTACCTGGCCTCGACGGTGGCCACGTGTTTGACCAGGCCGAGGAGGTTGGTACCGGTCACTGTCAAAGGCCGGCGGGCGTCGTATTCGGACAAGCCGTCGAGTTTCCAGAGCAGCGCCTCGCGGTCCCGCCGCAGTCTCCCGTGCAGGTTGTCTTTCGCGAATTCATCGATCATGCGGCATGAGCCTGCCATGGGCTGCTCGTGGTCTCAAGATCCCGTACGTGGTCCGCAACGACTGACAGAGCCAGGGCCTGGCCGCCGCCCTGACCTGCTACAAGAAGCTCGCGAAACTTGCCACGTGAGACACCCTCTAATACACACCGCCACTCACGGAAACAAGAGGACGGGGAGAAAGCGTCCGCGACCGGAAATCCCATCGGAGCCTGGAACGTGAGGTTCCAGAGAAAGCAGCGCCGAATGGGAAGCAAGTGCACGATGCGTTGCACTGCAGAGTTCACATGCAACGTTCCGCCGACCGCTACGGGGGCACGCCGTCGGCGTCCGGATAGACCACGGCCTCGACGCGATGACCGAACTCCCCTCCGAGCGAACCGAGTTCATGCGACTCGTCCGGTGCGGCAAGCGGCGTTGCCAACACCCCGCACGCCACGCCCTCAGGCGGATAGGTCAGGCCGGTGGGGTGAGGAATTCCTCCCAGGTGAGGAGGCCGGCTGTCACCTGGGAGCGGGGGTAGCCGCTGGGGCCGATGGAGTTGGCGTCGAGTGCCGTGTCCAGGGCTGTCGTTGCGGCGAAGGCCACGTCCGGCTGGTGGGGTCGGTCCCTCAGCCGGACCAGGACGCAGCCGTAGACGGGCAGGCCCGTGGTCTCGGTGAAGACGCGCATGGTCGGGTAGGCGGCGGCGCGGGGGTGGACGGGCACGGTGCCTGCGCTGATCTCCCAG
This sequence comes from Streptomyces sp. NPDC048644, assembly GCF_043199105.1. Taxonomy (NCBI): domain Bacteria; kingdom Bacillati; phylum Actinomycetota; class Actinomycetes; order Kitasatosporales; family Streptomycetaceae; genus Streptomyces; species Streptomyces sp. NPDC048644. Next base: position 131,687 of record NZ_JBICVO010000013.1, on the reverse strand, counting down.
TAGTTCTCGGCGCTGATGGGGGCGTCGGCGGCCAGGGTGTAGTTCTGCCCCTTGAAGGCCGCGATGAGCTCGGGGCCGGCGGTGGGGGCGTTGAGGTACTGGACGTCGGCGGCGGGCAGTTTGAAGAGGAAGTGCGCGGTGCTGTCGTCGAAGACGCGCAGTTCGGTGCGGAGGAGCGTGACGCGGTAGGTGCGGGGCGCGGCGGTGTTGGGGTCCTTGGAGTTGTCCAGGAGGCGGGCTTGGACGCTCTGGATCTTGGCGCCGTCGCCGAGCGGCTGACCGGCCCCGGTGAACGCGTCGGCCAGGGCATGGAGATCCCCGGATTCCAGGGATGGCCGGGCGGTGGTGGGGAGCGTGAAGAGCGGGACACCGCGGCTCGTCGCCACTGCGGCGTCGACGAGCAGGGCCGAGCGCAGCGTGGTGTCGCCGAAGTCGGCCCCGTGCAGCAGGGCCCCGGCGAGGGAGAAGGGCCGCTGGTCGTCTCCCGGTGTGGCATGGCAGCCGGACAGCTGGGCCTGGATCAGGACGCAGTCGCTGAGGTCCGTACCGGAGAGGTACGACTGGGTCAGCCGGATGCCCTGGAGGTAGCCGCCCGCGAGTACGGCCCCGTCGAAGTCGACGTGGTCGGCCGTGGCGCCGGTGCCGTACCACTGGATGCCGCGCAAATCGGCTCCGGCGAGGTTGGCCGCGGTGGCCCGGGTGCCCTCGCAGACCGCGCCGCGCAGCACGGCAGGCCGTACCTGGTCGGTGAAGACGTCGATGCCGGAGCCGCCGGCGTGGGTCTGCAGCGTGTAGCGCTCGATGCGCCAGCGGGTGCCCTTGAGTACGGATACCACCTCGTCCTCCGGAGAGAGGGTGATGCCGTGCTTGGCGAAGGCGGTGACCACGTCGTCGGGGGCGTACTTGGCGGCGTCGAGCTGTTGCGGGGTGACCGAGTCCAGGGTGAACAGGTATGCCTTGCCGCCGAGTTGGGCGTTGGACAGGTCCGCACCCGACAGGTCGGCATGCGCGAGGTTCGCTCCCGGGCCGTTGACGTTGCACAGGGTGGCCTTGCGCAGGTCGGCGCCGACGGCGACGACTCCGCTCAGGACGGCATTGTCGAGGACGGATCCGGTGAGCCGGGCAGCTGCGAGGAGCGTTCCCGAGAGCTGGGCGCGGGACAGGTCGCAGGAGGACAGGGTCGCCGCACGGAGGTCGGCGCCGGAGAGGTTGGCGCCGGTGCAGTCGAGGAGGTGCTGACTGCCAGGCCCGGTGCCGAGGGTCGCGCCGCGGGCGTGACTCTGCGCGAGCACGATGCGGGAGGCGCTGCGCAGCGTGGTCCATGACACCGCTTCGAGCCGGGCACCGGTCAGGTCGGCGTCGTCCAGGAGCGTGTTGTCGCAGCGGGTGCCGGTCAGGGTGGTGCCGGTGAGGGTGGCGTGGCTCAGGGTGGCGGACGAGAGATCGGCGCCGGTCAGATCGCTGGAAGTGAGGTCCGCTGTGCCGAGGTTGATGCCGGCGAGGTCGGCGCCGGCCAGGATCAGCTGCCGCAGATCGGCTCCGGTGGCGGATTTCGTGCGGCGGATCTCTTCCAGGCCCGGGGTCACGGTCTGCGGTGCGAAGACGCCCGGGGCGTCGTCGGTCGTGGTGAGGAGCGGGGCGAGCTTGTCCGTGCTGTAGGTGATCGCTTTGGGGCCGCCGGGGGTTCGGATCTTCCACGTCGTGCCGGTGGCAGGACCTGACAGTTCGAAGGCGTCGGCTGCGGCGGCGTCCTCGGTGAGCGCCAGCCAGCCGGTGTCCGGGGCCAGCCGGATCCACAGCCGGCTCGCGAGCTGGATCCGCGTTCCGCCGTCGGCCCCCTGATAGAGGGTCACCCGCTCGTCCGGCGTGACGTCCGTCGCTGCCATGCCGGGCATCGGGATCTTCTTCCCACCGCTGCCACGGACCTCGAACGTGGTCAGGTAAACGGTGTCGGATCCTCCGGTGGAGGCGAAGAGCAGCTTGCCCGCGAACTGTCCAGGTCCTGTCATGGCGTGCTCCCTACGCGTTCTTGTACTGCACGTTGGCCAGGACGGACACGTAGTGCTCCTGGATGCTCAACTCCGCCTGCTCGAACAGGAACGTGAAGTCCTGCACGATCGGCAGCGCGACGCCGGTCTTGCCGAGGTCCTCCAGGACCTGGTCGTAGTGCGGCTCACCGACGATCGGCCACACCATGCCGCCGAAGTCCAACTTGTCGAAGTGCGGGACGTCGGATGACTTGAGCGTGGCCAGGAACTTCACCTTGTGGAAGCCGTACTGCATCGTCTGGGCATTTCCGGAGGCGCCGAGCTTGAGATCCCGGAGGATGTCGGTGCGGAGCAGATCGAAGACGATCTTCGGCTTTTCGTCGTCGTCCTCGATGGTGAGGGTGAATTCGAGGTTCTGGGTGACGACCATGCCCATGATGTCGGTGGCCTTTTTGATGGCCGCGAAGTACTGGTCGGGAATCTTGCAATCGCTCAGATCCGCTGTGAGGTCGCTTTCCGCTGTGTAGGCATTGCCGTCCAGGTGTTTGACCACCTTGGTGTACACGTCGGACGGCAGCTGATCCTTGAGGAGATTCTCGGTTTCCGCGGTGAATTCGTAGACCTGGGCGAAGGTGTAGTTCTGCGGGATTTCCTGGTTCGGCAGTGCCAGCGGGGTGATTCGGGCGGTCATACTGCAGCCCTTGTACGGCTTGAAGGCCGGCACCAGCGTGAGGTAGGTGTCCACCTTCAGGCTGTCGGGGTCCGGTACGTCCTTCGGCGTGAGCGTGGCGTCGAGCTTCCCCGCCTTCCAGTAGGCCCAGTGCAGTGCGCTCACCGTGTAGTCGGAGACGTAGACCTCCAGGTGGTGGTCGTCCGCGGGCGGCGTCGGCACCGGCAGGGCCGCGGGCCGCGGGCCGGGGTACGCGGTTCCCTGGTAGGTCACTTCGCCGGTGACGCCGACGGTGATGCCGTTGTCGCCGGGGAAGGCGAGTTTGGAGTCGCCGACGGCGAAGCCGAAGGTGATGTCCTCGGTGAGCTTTCCACTGGCGGGGATGGACGCGATCATCGGGTTGATCGCGTTTTCGACCGGCTTCCCGAAATCGACGGTGCCGATGGCCTTCACGGCGTCCGTGTTGAGATGTTCGCTGTGCCAGAAATCCTGCTCGTGCTGAATGACGCTGTCGCCCGGCGGCGGGCCGGAGGTGTCCGATGGGGTCGCGGACGAACTCTGGTACTTGATGTCGTAGGAATTGTGCCCTGAGTCATAGGAGAAGCTCACGGTCACGGTCGTATCGAGCTTGCCGATGCTGGGCTTGTAGTCGAAGGAGTCCGGGCCCTCCGGTTTGTGGTCGTGCCCAGTCCTGGGGGTGAACGTGTCCTTGGTCCACGTTTCCTTCCAGGTGTAGGGGACCGAGAAATTATTGGCGTCGTAGGTGAGGGTGAACGTCCCGTCCGACTGCTGCTTGACGTCCTTGTACACGGGCTCGAAGCCCTGCAGCTTGCCGTCGGTCAGATTCACGTCCAGCTTTTCGCAGGTGATGATGGTGCTGCCGGTGTCCTCGATCGTGAAGTCCGCGATATCCGGGACATCGTGGTCCGGGAACTTCATTCCCTTGAGGTCGTTCGCCAGCACGTCCGTCACATAATGCCGGGTGAAGAAGTCGATGCCCTTCGGGCCGATGGCCACGGTGAGTGTCTGCATCTGCGGTACTCCGTATCTCGTCAGGCGGGGATGGTGTAGACCTGCAGGCCGTCGCCACTGCGGTAGAGGTGGTAGATCGTGGCGCCGTCCTGGACCTGCCATGCACCGCCGGGGACGGTCACGGTGACGGCGGCGGCGTTGGTGAGCGTGATGTCGTGCCCGGCGAAGTCCGCCCTGACGGCCGAGATGTTCTGGCTGTCGTAGTGCGGCTGTGCGGTGAGCGGGAGCGTGAAGAGCGGCGGTGTGGGGGTCCAGTGGGCGAAGGACGGGCCGTTGCGGGTCTCGGCAAGCGGCGCGTAGCCCAGGGCGTACAGATTCCGCCAGACATCCACGGCGATCTTCGCTGCGACGATGTTCTGAGGGGTCTTGGTGACGGTGGTGTCGGGCGTGCGCACGAGGAATCGTCCGTCGGGACCGTAGACGTCCAGCAGGTAATCCTCCGGCCGGGAGCCGGCTCCGGAGTAGGACAGCACGTAGAGGTACCCCTGGGACTCGACAGCCATGTCGAGGAAGGTGACGGAGTCGCCGGCGGTCACGCCGTCGCCCCGCAAGGGGAAGGATGAGGTGCACGCGTACACCTCCGTCCGGGTCGCGTCGGCCGGGTCCGGGACGAGCTTCCAGGCGTTGCCGCGGTCATCGTCCAGCACGAGCCACTGTGCGCCTGCGCGTTGGACGCGGATCGTGGTGGCGGTCGGACGGTGATGGACACCGAGCCCGTGCGCACCGCTGCGCACCTGCCAGGCCATGCCGCGCGGGTCCGAGAGGAGCCAGGAGTGCCCGGCCTCGACCACCGTGATCTGCGTACTCTTCGCAGGGTCGGTCATGTGGTCCGGGTCGTAGGCCGGCACGACGCCGTTCGCGGCGAGCGTGTCGATCAGCGGGTCCTTCTCGGGCTGGAACCGGGCCGAGTCCAACTGTCCGGCGAAACCCGGGTCGAGGGGGAAGAGCAGGGTGGCGTTCGCCTCCTGCAATGCCGTGTGCAGTGCCTCGGGAACGCGGCCGGCGTCGAGACCGTCGGCGAGTTGTGCCGTGGGAACCCGGCACACGGCTGCCCCGGTGGTGAAGGACGGCACCGGGTTGCCCTTGGTGTCGAACGCCTGGATCCGGTTGTTCAGTGACTCCAGCACCAGGATGCGGCCGTCCGGTGCGACGGCGAGTGCCTTGGGGCCCTTGAGCAGCCCCTCGCGGATGCCTTGCCCGGAGACGAGCAGCGCCTCGGGGGCCTTGTCGTCGGTGGACGGCTGTGCCGGGAGGGACAGCAGCATCAGCTTGTGATGCTGCCAGGAGCAGGCGACCAAGGCGTTGCTGGGATGGACGGCCAGCGCGTCCACGTTCTCCAGAGGGAATCGGCCCCAGCTCGGGAGATCCTTCTGGTCGAATCCGAAGTCCCGCACTCCGTCGTCGAGTTGCACCTGGCGCAGATGCATGCCGCCGTCGCGCGGGTCCAGAACGAAGTTCGTCTCGTCGATGGCCCCGGCATTGGGGGACGGCGCGTACGCGATGGCAGGACGGGCGGTGAAACCCACCGCGGTGGTCTTCCGCCGCGAGTCGGGGTCGGCCAGTACGGAGATGTTCTGCACCGCCCACAGCTGTTCGTCGGAGACCGGAGCGTCCGGGCGGTCCGGGTGCAGTTCCTGTCCCGAGGCGCGCCAGGCGTAACCCGCCTGGAAGGCGCTGTTGTTGAGCGTCACGTCGGCGATGTCGCACAGGCCGGACGCCCCCTGGCAGTCGAGGCCGGCCTTGGTGGCGCGCGGCGGAGTGCCATCGGCCCGCCAGACCGGCTTGCCGCCGGGCAGCGCGAGTTGCTCCTTGTAGACGTACTGGGTGTCGGGCGCGAGCGGTACCAGGTTCTCGGTGATCGGGTGGTCGCCGAGGTCGAGCACGTCGTCCGCGGTGGGCTTCGAGGCGGTCCAGTCGCTCTGCCAGGATCCGGCCAGCCAGCCGTTGGCGCTGTAGACACCGGCGACGATCCGCAGGTCGCCGCCCGCCGGCACGTCCGCGAACCGGAGCTTGAGCGGATCACTGCTGGTCACCTGCGGCAGCTCGCCGGTGAGCTGCCTGCTGGCGCCGCCCCGGTACTGCAGCGTCACGGCGTACCGGGTCGCCACCGCCGGCCACACGGCCGTCTCGGGGTGGCCGGCCTCGCCGTGCCGCGGATCGGGGTGCAGGGTGAGGGACACGTCCAGCGACCGGCTGGCCTTGACGGTGACGCAGGCAGGGGACGACAGCACCTCGCCCGTCGTGATGGCGATCTGTTCGAAGTCCATGCCGGCGGCCACCAGCTTCAGCGCCCAGCCGACCGGCCCGAAAGCGTTCGCCAGCGCGCCCTCGCCGACCTGCTCGACCAGCCACTCGCCCAGCTTCTCCAGTCCCTTTTGCACCACGATGCCGAGGATGAAGTCGGCCGCAGCGGTAAGGAACTTGGAGGACCGGGTGAGCGCGGTGCCCACGGCGACCGTTCCCCCGGCGAGCGGGATGCCGACGCCGAGTGCGGCGGCGACGAGGTCACGGTCGTTGACGATGCGGTTGAAGAGCTTGGTGCTGGTCAACGCCTTGCCGGCGGCCAGGCAGACCAGTGGAACGCCGTACTCCCACAGCGCCGTGAGCAGGGCACCCTCGGTGCTGACGGCCCCGTTCCAGTCCGAGGTGCCCAGGCTGCCGAAGTACAGCTTCACCGAGGCGGCCTTCCCCAGCGCGAACGACACCTTCGCCGGATCCGGGGGCACGGGGATGCCGATGATGGTGTCCACCGCCGAGACCGAGCCCCACTTGGCGACCGGGCCGAGCGATGTCCCCGACTCGTCGAAGAGCTCGTACCCCAGGTAGAGGGTGCGCAGATAGGAGTTGGACGCGTCGATGCTGAAGGTGCCGCTGCCGTCCACGCCGGGGGTGCCCACGTTCACGCCGTGGTGGGAAGTGGGCTCGTCGACGGTCCAGCGGTAGGCGGGAGTCCGGGGCGCGAAGGTGCCGGCGGCCGGCTGCCCGTCGGAGACGAGCACGGACGTGCCGGGGCGGCTGCGCCAGGTCTTTCCCCGCAGCAGCTCGTCGTCGGAAGACGTGCGCCGCGCCCCCGCGATCACCGGACGGCTCTTGTCCAGGACCTGGTCGTGCAGGTCGTAGGTGTACAGCTGGTCGCCGGCCCGGATGCCGTCCACCGAGTACCCGGCGGACAGCGGGGTGCCTGCGGCGCTCCGGCAGGGTACCCGGCGCGACCAGTCCTGGCCCAGGTCGCGGATGGTGCCCGCGAGTTCGGACATCGCGTTGAACTGGTCGGGGTCGATCTCCTCGGGAGGATCGATGTGGTCGTCCCGCAGCACCTGCGCCGTGTACGGCTCGGTGTTCGCCAGTTCGGGGTGGTGGGCGATGAGGCTGACGGCCGTGTCGTGGTCCGTGACCAGCGTCTCGGCCTGGACGCGCAGTTCGAGCGCGGCATCGCCCGCGCAGTCGCCGACGCCGAGCCGGGCCAGCTTGCCGCTGCGCGCGATCTCCCGGCCGTCGCGGTCCCGGCGGGCGAGCAGGGCGGCACGCACCTGCCGCGGCGCGAGGTACTGCGCGATCATGACCACCTCGGGCAGGTGCACACCCGCCGGTGCCGGCCGCAGGACCCGGATCCACCGCACGGCACCGGTGTCGAGGTCCGCGTCGTCGACCTCGGCGTAGTGCGTGAACACGGCGGCCGGCGCCGCCTGTTGATCCGTCGCTGCCGTCCGCAGCGCCGCGAGTACGGCGTGCTCCCGTCGCGCCGTGGTCAGGGTCTCCTCGGTGTGCGGGCGTAGGGCGTACGCCGATCCGTGCACGTCCGCCTGTAAGCCGCCGGCGGCCTGGGCGTGGCGAAGGTCGAAGTGGAAAACGGTCAAAGGGGATGCTCCTGGCCTCGTGGATGTGCAGCCGCCGCCGGTGGGAGGAGGGGCGCTGGGACCGTCCCTGCCCGGCCCGGCGGCGGCAGATCTCGGAGGTTAGGGAGGGCGGCGGACGGGCCGCAGCTCCGTGATCCGGCCATGGGGCACTTATCCGCCACAGCAGTCGCCACGGCCATGCCTACCGTGGGTATCGGCTGCCGCGTCAGGGGAGAGCCGTCCGTTCGTCTCGTACCTGCTTTCGACGCCGGCAGGCGGTGGGGGCTGCAGAAACGTCGCAGGCGATGGCGGTTCGGCCAGGCCAGGTCACGAGGAGCGGCCGGATCACTGCCGTCGGTGCTTCCGTGACGGTGCGAGCACTCGCGCGATGGCGTGTTTCCGCGCCGTGACCGACGGACCTGCATCGGGGGGCCGCTAGGGTGTTCGCTTCCGCGTGCCGGTCAGCGCGAGCCGGTTGAGTGCACGGCGCAGGGCAGGCCGTCGGTCAGCGAAACCAGTAGCCCAACACGCCGCTTCCTGCTCGGCTCTTCACCAGCGGACGGCCGGTGGAGAGCTTCGCGGCCGACGGCGTTATCAAGTGCAGGTGTTGTGCTCCTAGTTGATGTGCTCGGCCCGCGAGAGGCTGCGGGCAGGACGATCCGGTCGGCCGTCCAGTTCATCGCCTGTCCGGCGGGCTCCGGGGCACAGCCGAGTGCGTGGCTGATCCTGGTGGGGGCAGCTCTGCGGAGGGGAGGGGCAGGAACAGCGGTTGCTGTTCTGTGAAGGTGGCGGCGACCGGAGACCCGGCTGCCGCCGAATAGTCTGCCGATGCCTGCTGAGGGGAAGGAAGTGGCATGTCTGAACAGCCACGGGTGCGTACTGCGGAGGGTGTGGTTGAGGGGCTCCGGCGGCGGGGGCACGCGGTGTTCCGCGGCATTCCCTACGCCCAGCCACCAGTAGGTGCGCTCCGCTTCGCCGCGCCCGCCCGGCCTCGGCGCTGGGAGGGGACACGGCAGACGGTGGAGTTCGGGCCCGTGGCGCCGCAGTCCGTGCCGGTTCACGCGAGTCCGGCGGAGGGCACGGATTGGCTGACGCTCAACGTCTGCACTCCGGATCCGGGCGCGGCGGGGCTGCCGGTGCTGGTGTGGATCCCCGGCGGCGGCTACATGGCGGCGGCATCGAGCGACCCGATGTACGACCCGACGGCACTGGCCGGGGCGGGGCTCGTCGTGGTGAGCGTCAACTACCGGGTGGGCGCGGAGGGTTTCGCCCTCTTCGAAGGCGCTCCGCCCAACCGCGGCTTCCTTGACCAGATCGCGGCGTTGCACTGGGTGCGGCGGAACATCGCCTTCTTCGGAGGAGACCCCGATCTGGTCACCGTGGCCGGGCAGTCCGCCGGGGCGGGGTCGATCGCCGCCTTGCTGACGATGAAGCCGGTGCGCGGGCTGTTCCGACGGGCCATCACGCACTCGGTGCCGGGCTTCCACTGCACCCGCGCCCTGGCAGCGCAGGTCGCCACCGTGCTCGCGGACCGGCTCGGCACGGCCCCCACCGTCGCGGCCCTCTCCGATGTCGCCCCCCAGCGCCTGGCTGAAGAGGTCACCTCCCTGTGCGTCGACCTCCCTCACTACCGGCAGCGCTGGGGACGGCTCGCCCAGCTCGGTATCGCCGTCTGCCCCGTGGTCGACGGCGAGGTCCTCTCCGAAACACCCTGGACCGCGCTGACCAGTGGCCGTGCGAGCGGAATCGACCTCCTCGTCGGCCATACCCGCGATGAATTCCGGCTGTTCAGCGTCATGACCGGACGGCGTGGCACGTTCACCGAACAGGACACCCGCACCGCCCTGGACCTGTTCGCCCCGGCACCGGACGGTCCGGACGCCTATCGTGCCGCCCACCCGCGGGCCACCCCGGAAGAACTGCTGGAGACGGTGTACTCCGACAGCACTTTCCGGATGCCGTCACTGCTGCTGGCTGAGGCGAACGCCGCAGCCGGCGGCAGCTCGTTCCTCTTCGAGTTGCATCTCGCCTCCCCGGTGCTCGGAGGGATCATGGGCGCCTGCCACAGCCTCGACGTCCCCTTGGCGTTCGGCACGATGGACAGCTCCACCGGCAAGCAGCTCTTCGGCGACCAGCCCGCTCCCGAGGCCGTAGTGGTGTCGCGGGAACTCCAGCAGGCATGGGTCCGGTTCGTCACCAGCGGCTCCCCCGGATGGGCCGCCTACCACCCCGGCCGGCAGCTCAGCCGCGTCCTGGCCGCCGAATCGAAGACCCTGCCGTACACCGGGCAAACCTCCCGCCAGATCTGGCAGGGCCGCCCTCCCGCCCCCTTCGACCTCACGTAGAACCGTCGGAAGCAGGCTCTCAGCTGCTGCTCGGGGAGTGACGTCTTCGAGGTCCGGCCGGGCCGGCGTCGCTCAACCGAGGCCGTCGAGCAGCAGGTTCGCGGCCACCGCCGCTCCATCGGTGTGAATCTTGGTGCCCAGGGCTTTTGCCCGTTCCCGGGTTTCGGGCGCCAGGGCCGTCCTGAACGCGATGCTCAGGGACTCGACGGTCGGAGCCGGACCGTCGAGTGCCGCACCGATGTCCAGGTCCGCCACCCGGCCGGCCCAGTACGGGTTGTCCGACATCTGGGCAGGTAGCACCACTTGCGGCACGCCCGCCCGTGCGGCCGTCACCGTCGTGCCCGCGCCGCCGTGGTGCACCACGGCGGCCACCTTGCCGAACAGACGTTGTTGGTTGACCTCGCCGATGGCGAAGCAGTCGTCCCGGTCGTCGATCAGGCCCAGGTCCGCCCAGCCGCGGGAGACGAGTGCGCGGTGGCCCTGTGCGCGCAGCGCCTCGATGGCCCCGCGGGCGATGTCCTGCGACGTGCTCATGCTGCCGAAGCCCACGTAGACCGGCGGCGCGCCCGCCTCCAGGAACGTCACCAAGTCGGCCGGGAGCGGGCGTTCGTCCGCCAGGCTCCACGCACCCGTCTGGATCACGTCGAGGCCCGGCGTCTCCCGCCACGGTGCCAGGGCCGGGTCCGCCGCCAGCCACGGCTGATCGGTGAAGACGTGGTCGCGGACGTTGTCCACCGGTGGCAGGCCGAGCGATGCCCGGTGGCCGTTGAGCGTCTCGCCGAATTGCGCGTTCACGTGGTGGGCGTCCAGCTCCCACAGCGTCCGGTTGTCGTTCATCTCCGGCTCCGGCCAGCCCGGCCGTGGCGGCGGCGCGTGGTGCGGCGACGGCAGGTGGACCGCCGCATAGCTCGCGTATACGTAGCGGATGCCCGCGGCCTCGGCCACGGACCGGGCGGCTATCTGTGCCAGACCGGCCGCCACCAGCGCGTCACATCCGTCGACCGCCACGGGGAAGATGTCGAACTGTGCGTCAACCAACTCGGTCCGGTACCGGGCCAGATCCGCCGCCGACGGCAGAGTCGCCCCGCGCATCAACTCCCGCACCGGTGGCCCGACCGGCACCAGTTGCACGCCGATACCCGCCAGCCGCTCCACGAACTCCTCGTCCGGCGGGGCGCACATCCGTACCTCCGCGCCGAGATCCCGTAGCCGCACCGCGAGTGCCACCAGCGGTTCGACATCGCCACGCGTCCCGTATGTCGACAACAGCACCCGCATTCCGCGCCCTCTTTCGTTCTGTCGTCCCATGAGTCCGGTCCCGGTCCGTGCCGGCTCAGCCTTCGAACGGTCCCCCCATCGGCGGCGATACACCTGCCGTGGCAGATACGCGGGCAGCAGTGTACGTCGCGGTGTGCTCGGCGCAGAGGTTGTCCCCGAACGCCAAGGTGCCTGGGGCCCACGCACGCCTTGCCCTCGGTCTTCGGCCTGGCCCTGGCCCAAGCGCGTGCGCGGATGAACGCCGTCGGCCCGGAGTTGGACGTGGCCGACGACAGGACCGCCGGGACGCGCTCGGTGGCGGCCCGGCCCCGTCCCCCTAAGGTCCAACTCTGCTCCGTATATGCCGACTTCTTCCCCCGAGGCAGCGGCGAACGTCCGCCGGGCCTCCTCGCGGACAATCTCGTCGATCAACGCTCCGGTCTCGCGTGGAGCCGTCCTCGGTGATTACGGTGAGCGCCCCGCGCGCTTTCCGGCCAACGTTGCAGCGTCGGCCTTGCAGCGTCGGTCTTGGGCCGCCCGTAGCCGGCGAGGCGCGCAGGGTTCCGATCGTCCGCACAACCGGAGAGCCACTCGATGCCCAGATCGTCCGTGCCCGTCCCTGATGTTTCGATCGTCTTGCCCTGCGCCGGATTCGGAACCCGCTTCAGCGCGCCCTACTCGAAGGAACTGCACTCTCTGGCTCCTGGGGTCACTGTGCTCGACCGCAGCCTGGAAGCCGTTGTCGAACTCGCCAAAAGCGGGCTCAACGTGCGCCTGGTCGTGGTGTTCAGGGCACACAAGCTCGACACGGTGAGTTATCTCGCGCGCTACGCTCAAATCTTTCAAATGGTCTTTGTCTACCAAAATGATTCGTTTGAATCGGGCCTCGACGGCGCGATCCGGTCCGCCTTGCCGATGACGCAAGGGCCGGTGGCCCTCGTCCTGCCTGACATCGTCATTACCGGCGCGGACAGTACCGGCAGTCTGCTCGCCGCATTGCGACGAAGAGGGGCAACGGGCTGGAGCGTAGTGGCTGCCGAGGAGCGGGATCCCGACACGCTGCAGCAGGTGGGCGCGCTGGCCGTGGTCGAGGAGAACGGCGTAATGACAGTCAGGTCGGCCGTCGAAAAGCCGTCAGATCCTGCGGGCTTCAACGCATTCTGGGGCATCGTGACAGCCACCGAGGAAGAGGCACACCGGTTGCCCGACGTGGTGAGCAAAGGAGCGGACAACCCACTGGCCGGGGCGACCGCTCTCATGGTGGAGGGAATCGCCAACTACAACACCGCCGTTGGCTGACCCCAGGCGCCAACGAGCCCAGATGTGAGGGGACTTCCGCAGCGACAACCACAACCGGCGGCCCGGCCCGCCGCGCACCAGGACCTCATTGCCGGCAGCCGGCCGGCACGGGACTCGTAGCGCCGGAACACGGCGACGATCAGTCCGTCCTTCACCGGGGCACGATGACGGCCTCCGCTACCCCAGCGGATCTGCGCGACCGGATCTTCCAGCCGCGCAGGGGACTTGTCCCGGGCGATGTCATGGCACAGCTCCCACACCCGGCGGGATGGCGCGCCCTCCGCCTTCGGGGCGGGCCGCGGAGCCGTGTCATACGCCGTCACACCGGGCCCGGCGAGCAGCCGTGCGACAGGACTTCACCTGCCGCACGGCCACAGACACCAACTGACCTGGGAAATCAGGCGCACGGCCCTGGGTGACCCGGGGCGTCAGCCCTTGCTGAGCGCGTCAGTGAAGGCGAACGGCGACTGCGAGACGCCGCTGCACACCGGCGAGGCCGCCGCCTTGATGGTCCGCGCGGCGTCCATGCCGCCCTTGGCCGCCGCCTTCGCAGCCGAGTTGCACGCCTGGTCGCGGCTGACGGACCAGTGGGACATCCGGCCGACCCCGTTGCTCGCTGCCCAGCTCGCCACCGAGGCGGCGTCGGCCAGGCTGAAGGTGGAGCCGTCGTCGTTCACGCCGATCATCGGGGTAATGCCGAGGTTGGCGTAGGTGTAGCTGGGGTCCACGGACTGCATCTGCGCCAGGGTGGCCTTGCTCGCGCTGATTGCCGCCGCGCCCATGTCGGTGCCGGTGCCCTGCCCGTAGTCCATCGTCATGATGTTGACGTTGTCCAGCGTCACGCCGGCGGTCTTGGCGGCCTTCAGTACGTTGACGCCGTCGGCGGTCAGGCCGGTGGGCAGCACCGGCAGCGTCACCGATGCGGTCAGCCCGGAGTTCTTCGCCTTCAGGTCCTTGATCGCGGTCATCTGCCGGGCCACGCCCGCGGTGTCAGCGACGGCCGCGCCCTCGATGTCGAAGTCCAGGGATTTGGCGCCGTAGGCGGTGATCTCCTTCTGGTAGCCCGCGTCGATCTTGCTCTGGTCGGTACAGGTGAAGGCCAGCGGCTCACCACTTGCTCCGCCGGAGGAGATGATCACGTCGGCGCCCTCGGCCTTGGCCTTGGCGATCTTCGGATCGGTGTAGGGGTCATCGCCGACAGGGAGCGTGTCGCCCCAGATGTTGTTGCAACCGGCGCCGATGGTGAAAGCGGCGGTGTAGGTCTTCACACCATGGTCGGTGATGGCTGTGTCGAGCATGCCTGCGGCGGAGTTGCTCATGTCCACGTACGGAGCGAACTGTCCCGCCGCGTCGAAGCGGGCGGCCGGGCGGATCACCTGCGGGTACGCGGTACTCGCGCCGGCGGCGGTGATTCCGACGACGGACAGGGCGCCGGCGGCTGCCGTTGCCAGGGCTATACGGGTCGGCTTCCTCATCAAATGTCCGGTCCTTCCGAGGGGGAGGAAGAGAGAAGAGCATGACCGTTCACCGACAAAAAATGGACTAGACCAAAGCCGCCGTCAAGAGCCCGCAGGCCCCAACTACCCATTCTTTGACACTGCTTGGCATTCCTGGAGCACAGGTTGACGGCTCTGCGGCCGGGAGTGCCGTCTTCGTGCATGGTCATCGTTTGACCGCGGCCACAGCGGGCGGTTCAAGCAGTTGCCGCAGCGGAGGGTGCTCGACGACGATGCGCGGGGGTGCGGCGCTGCACAGGGCGGCGCCGGTGTCGATCTCGTCCTGTGTCCAGCTGGTGATGTCGAGCAGCAGGCCGTCCAGCGGGCCACCGGCCACCACGTCGTGGCGAGGGAATCGGATGCCCAACTCCGCGGGTCCGGCCGGGTTCTGGCCTGCTCGGGCCCCGGTGCGCTTGCCGGGCTTCCGCGGCCCGGCGCAACGGCCGGCTCATCAGCGTGCCGGGGCAGGAGCCGGACCTGCGACACGGGCGGTCAGTTCGTCGATGTCACGCAGGTCCACGAAGCGGAAGCCGCGGTGTTCGAGGGTGAGGGCTTCGTCGGGGTCAGTTCCTTGCGATAGCGACGCCCCGCTGAATCTTGCGGCCTGGCGGTCGGCCGACGGCCCGCCGCCAGGTCCGCAAGCGTCTCCAGGCACATCTCGGCCCCAGCTTGTACAGCATCGGCAGGTGCCACAGGATGGGCCGGTCCCGGTCGAAGGTGAGCGTCCGGCTCGCGATCACCGGGCCACTCTCGATGCCGGCATCCACCACGTGGAGGGTGCACGTCAGGTCCGGCTCGCCGGCGAGCAGCGTGTGCGCGTACGCGGACAGCCCGGGATGGGCGGGCAGGGCGCCGGAGCGGGTGTTGAAGATGCCCAGCGGCGGCAGCGAGAGCGTCGGCTCCCTGAACAGCCGGCCGAACCGCAGGAAGAGGATCGCATCGCGACCGCCCTCTCCGCTCAGGCATTGGACGGTCACTGATTCTCGCTCGTTCCACCCCGCAACGCCGTGGGTGCCGGTGGTTCCGAGCCCCCGTGGACAGACCGATCGCAAGGTAGTTGGGACAGCTGGAGCAGTTAGGGCAGTTGGGAGCAGAGTGAAGAACGGGGCCTGACGAGCCAGGACCTTCCTGACAGCAGAGGTTCAATGAGCGGACCCGCAACAGCGTCCGCGTCGTCATCACCTCCCACCTCGGGGAAGCCGCCGGCGGGCGGGCGTATCGCGGGGCGAGGGAGCGGCCGAACCAGGGTGATATCCCCAGGAGTTGACGGTGTGAGAGCGGCCGATTGCTGACTTGTAGAAGTCGTTGCCTGCGTGGTGGCCTTATCGCTTGCGGGGCAACTGATGCTCAAGGAGGCGCACGAGTCTCATGATCAAGCGAATAGCCGCCGTGGCGGCCCTGATACCGGCCATGCTGGGTACTACGGCCGGAAGTGTTTCCGCGCAGTCCGCGCCGAAGGCGACCACAGCAGTGGTCACCCTGACCTACGACGCCAGTCAAGCAGGGCAGTGGGCGGACGCGATCAAACAGGCAGCGCAGAACTGGAACGACGCGGTGCACAACGTGCACCTGCAGCCGGCCAGCTCGCCCGGATCGGCCGACTACGTTTACCAGGCGACCGACGGCTGGCCCCAGTCGACGGTGGGGCCGGTGTTCCCGGGCGGTAGCGGTGAGGTGCAGCTGGGCCAGGAAGCGGTGAACGAGGGCTACGACCTGACCCGGGTCGCGACGCACGAGACCGGGCACATCCTCGGGCTGCCCGACGACTACGACGGCCCGTGCTCGGAGATCATGTCCGGCCACGGCCCCGGCCCATCGTGCAAGAACACCAAACCGGACGCGGCCGAGGCAGCGCAGGTCGACCAGAACTACGCCGCCGGCGGCGCGTCGGCAACGCGTCCGAAGCCCCATCAGGTCGTGATCGACATCTGGCACAATCCGGCCCTCACCCCCTCACACTGACCAGCCGGCAGACCGGCAGGCGGACACCGGCCCCCGGAGACACCTCACCGCTCCTCGAAGGGCTGCGTTGCGCCGCTCCCGTGCGAGGTAGGTCCGACGCCGGAGCCGGGTGCGCCTTCTCGGCCTCATCTCCCCCGCCCTTGACCTGTCTCACAGGTTTTCGAGGTCGTCGGCCACCGTGGAGGTCGGGGTGTTGAGGATGGCGTCGAACGCCTCGATGACGGGGGTGTGCAGGTAGGCGCTCTGGATCCGGATGCGGTCGGGGCCCTGGGCAAGGCCGGCGTTCTCCTGGGCCTGCGGGCGCGCCTGATGGAAATCGGCAATGCTGAGCCCGAGTTCGGCATCGGCGAAGGCAGCCTCGATGCTTCCCGGCTCGGCCGGCTCCAGCGCGGTGGCGTCGATGGTGAATCCGAAGCATGTGTTCTCGTCTCTGGGCATGTCTGCGGTGTGTCCGGTGGTGCTCGTCAGGCCGAGGGCGAAGTACTCATCGCCGAGCGCGCGGTGCAGGTGCTGTCCCATGGGGAGTCCCGTGAGGTGGCCGTTGAAGGAGATCGGGGTTTTCTGGATGTGGGCGTTGTGAGCTGCCAGCACGACGCGGGTTCCGGGTTCGTAGCGCTCCAGGTGCCACAGGACCGACTCGGCCATGTAGACGTCGCGGGCCGATGTGTCGGCGGCCAGTCCCTTCCCGGCGAAGAGTTCGGCCATGGCGCGGAAGGTGTAGTCGGCGTGGCAGGCGCCTTCGAGGCGGCGCACGGCGATGTCGTAGCTGTGCTGGTCGCCGCGGGAGACGTACAGCGGTTCCAACGAACGGAACCGGATGAGCAGACGCGTCAACGTCGCGCTGAGGGCGTCCTGTTCGGCGGTGGCCAGGCGTGCCCAGGCGGGCGCGGCGACGGCGCCTGAGCCACCGGCGAACGTTGCGGCGATCCGCATCGCCTCCTGGACCGCCGGCAGGGTTTCGGGGTCGATGTGGCGCAGATAGTCGGCGATCGGGGCCAGGGCGGGAAGCAAGGACCCACCGGCCGCGGGGATGTCGATGCCCGCGAAGCGCACCGGTGGTGCGGCTGTGCGGTTGTGCCGGCGCATCCAGCGCAGCGGTTCATCGACTCCTACGGGGATCGTTGCGGCGAGGTGGGCCGACAACTCGTCGTCCGCTCCCTCTCCCTGGGCCCAGGCGTCGAGGGGGAAGCCTTCACTGAAGCCGTATTCGAAGGCCAGGACGGTGAAACCGCAGCGTTCGGCCAGGAACCGCAGGACGCGCTCGCGCATGACTGCGAACTCGTTGATGAAGTGGGAACTTTCGCCGATCGCGACGACGCGGGCGTCGCCGATGACGGCGCGCAGCGGCTCCAGGTCGTCGAGCGGCGCCTCACGGTCGAGATGGGTGAGCGGGACGGCATGGGCGCGAAGCCAGTCGGTGAACGGGGTGTGGCAGGACGGAGCAGGCATGCTGACAGCTCGATTCTCGGTGCTGGATGGGGATGGATCGCCGATACGGGAGCGGTCACCGCACGGAGAGCGACCACCGGAGTGCGGCGGCATGGCGGTGCAGCCGCTCGGCCGCACCGCGCGTAGCGTCTCCCGAAGACGGGGCCGCGGACGGGCCGGCTGCGGGAGCCGACGGGCGCGAAGATCTCCGCAGGTCGCAGGCCGGTCTCCGCAGAGCCGGGCGTCCGGTGCCGGGACCGTTCAACGGGTCGTCGCGCTGCGAGGCGGTGTGTGACCGGGCGCCGCGTTCTCCAGGTCGTCGATGCTGCCGGACATGATCGTGCGGAGGTGTTCGGTGAGGTGCTGGAGCGGCCAGTCCCACCAGGCAAGTGCGAGGAGGCGGTTGATGTCGGCGTCGCTGTAGCGGCGGCGGATGAGACGGGCGGGGTTGCCGCCGACGATGCCGTAGTCGGGGACGTCGTCGACGACTACGGCGCCCGAGGCGATGATCGCTCCGTGGCCGATGCGGACGCCGGGCATCACCATGGCCCGGTATCCGAACCAGACGTCGTTCCCCACCACGGTGTCGCCCCTTCCGGCCAGGCCGGTGATGAGGTCGAAGTGCTCGGACCAGGAACCGCCCATGATGGGGAAAGGGAACGTCGAGGGGCCGTCCATACGGTGGTTGGCGCCGTTCATGATGAACCGCACGCCCTCGCCCAGCGCGCAGAACTTCCCGATGACCAGCTTTTCCGGCCCGTAGTGATACAGCACGTTGCGGGTCTCGAACGCGGTCGGGTCATCGGGGTCGTCGTAGTAGGAGAACTCTCCGGCCTCGATCAGCGGCGAGGTGATCAGCGGCTTCAGCAGCACCACTCGCGGCTGCTCGGGCATCGGATGCACCGCGGTCGGGTCGGCGGGAACAGGCGGCATCACGGATTGCTTCCTTCCTGAAGGGATGTCTGCGGGTCCGGAGAACCTCAGCACTTGGTGGTGAACGTCGCCATCGCCCGCATGGGGGCAGGTGGGCGGCCGTCGGCTCCGAGGCAGCCGACGATCATGGCGACGATGACAAGGGCGCCCTCGTACCCGGTCGGAGCGGCTTCCAACTCCTCGACGAGGGGCGGCAGATGGTTGGTGGGTTCGTCGGGCAACAGGATGTCCGACGGCTCGCTGAGCAATCGCGCCAAGGCGGGACGCCGCAGCTGCCCGGTGGCCAGCCGACCGACCGGCACCGTGAGCCGGCCGCGGTCGAACAGGCCCAGGGACAGGAGCCGTTCAATGTATCCGGCGGCCTCCCCTGCCGGTCCACGGGCGAAGGCGGCCGGCACGGCCTCCCCCGGTTCCCCGGGCCGCGGCTCTTGCGAGCGCAGTGATCTGTGTGGCCATCGGGGACTCCCAAGCATTCGAGAACGAGGCGGCCGTCAAGGGCCGCACGGCCGGGCGAACGCTTCGGAAGAGCATCGATCTCCACTAGTGCGACAGCTGCTGCTTTAAGATACTGCCATGACCCTGTCCCCCTCAGCAACGGATTACCAGTGACGACTCCCACCGACCCAGGACCAGAAGGCACCAGGCCCCCGACCCGACGCCGGCCCGGGGGCCGCACCGCCCGCATTCGCCGGCAGGTACTCGACGCAGTCCTCGCGGAGCTCGGCGAACACGGCTATGACGGGCTCACCACGGACACCGTCGCCGCCCGCGCCGGCGTGCACCGCACCACGGTGTACCGGCGCTGGGGGGACGTCGGCGGACTGCTCGCCGACGTCCTCGACGCGGCGAGCGACGACGACTGGCAGCCACCTGACACCGGCTCGCTGGAAGGCGACCTGGCAGCACTGAACCAGGAGATCCAAGCAGCCCTGACTGCACAGCCACCGATCGTGACAGCACTGATCGCCGCCTCGTTCCGCTCCGAGAAAGCCGCCCACGCCCAACAGCGGCTCTGGGAGGACCGGTACGCCCGCTGCGAGATCGTCGTCAGCCGGGCGGTCCGGCGCGGCGAACTCCCGCCGCACACCGACGCTCAGCGACTGCTCATCGCCGCCACCGCGCCCCTGTACCACCGGCTGGTGCTCCTCCGCACCCCACCCGACCCGCAACTGCCCGGCCACGCAGCCAGAACCGCCGCACTCGCCGCAGCCGCCGGCGCCTTCACCGAGCCCCCGTCAACGGGCAACACCTAAAGGAGAGTTCCATTGTGCGACTCATGACGAGACGCATCGCGAGGGGAGTTCACAAGGGACTTGGTCCGTCCACAGTGGACGGCGAAGGGAAAGGTGGAGTGCTCACACCTTCCCCTTCCATGATCAACATATAGCGCGCCGGGGGGCTTGTGGCAAGACCCGGGTCGTGCCGCAGAATCACCGGCCGAAGCCAGAACACGAGGGCACGGGAGTGGCGAAATGCGTGTGTTGTTGTTGGCGTACGGGTCGCGCGGGGACGTCGAACCGATGGTGGGACTCGCGGTGAGTCTGCGAGCGCTCGGCGCGGAGGTGCAGGTGTGCGCACCGCCGGACTTCACGGAGCTGCTGGACGGTTTCGGCCTCCCGCTGGTGCCGCTCGGCCGGTCGGTGCGCGAGATGGCAACCAGGGCGGTGACCGGGACGAAGGCGCCGCTGCCGGCGGCGGGCCTGTCCCAGCGCGCGGCCCAGATGGTCGCCGCGACGTATGAACAGGTCGCTGCGGTGGCCGATGGATGTGATGCAGTGGTGGCGACCGGCTTGATCCCGGCCGCGGCTGCCGCGCGGTCGGTGGCCGAGAAGCTGGGCATCCCTTACGTGTTCGTGGCCTACTTCCCGGCCTACCTGCCGTCGCCGCACCACCCGCCGCTCGCGTGGCCGGGCCGGCCGCTCCCGCCGGACGTGACGGACAACCGGGTGCTGTGGGACCTGAACACGGAGAATATGAACGCGCTGTTCGGCGACGCCGTCAACACCCACCGGGCGTCGATCGGCCTGCCCCCGGTGGACAACGTCCGCGACCACATCTTCACCGACCGCCCATGGCTGGCGGCGGACCCGGCCCTGGGCCCGTGGCTCCAGCCGGCGGACCTTGACGTGGTGCAGACCGGCGCGTGGATCCGGCCGGACGATCGCCCGCTCCCGGCCGCTCTGGAGGCGTTCCTGGACGCCGGCACACCACCGGTGTACGTGGGCTTCGGCAGTATGCCCATCCGCGACTCGCAGGACGTCACCCGGGCAGCCATCGAGGCAATCCGCGCGCAGGGCCGCCGCGTACTTGTCTCCCGCGGCTGGGCCGGCCTGGCCCCGACCGATGAAGGGGACGACTGCTTCGTCGTCGGCGAGGTGAACCAGCAGGCACTGTTCGGCCGGGTGGCCGCCGTCGTGCACCACGGCGGTGCGGGCACGACGACGACGGCCGCCAGGGCCGGCGCGCCTCAGGTGGTGGTACCGCAGATGGCGGACCAGCCGTACTGGGCCGGCCGGGTGGCCGGGCTGGGCATCGGCGCGGCGCACGACGGTCAGACCCTGACCTTCGAGTCCTTGTCGGCCGCGCTCAAGACGGCCCTGACCGCTGAGACCCGCGCACGAGCGAGGGACGTGGCCGGCACGATCCGTACCGACGGGGCGACGGTGGCCGCGAAGCTGCTGCGCGACGCGGTCAGCCGAGAAAGGCCGCCGGCGTCCGTGTGAACCTGGGTGGCATCGGCCTGGGCCTCTACCAGGTCGCCCGCGAACTGCACTTACTCCTCGCGGTCTGGACCGGCGTCTGCCTCACCTGTCACCGCGGCATACCAGAACCGCATGCGTTGCCGAGGGTGCATTCCGGCTCCGGGTCACGGGCGGCTTGATGTGTGGGAGCGCTCGGGTCGATCGCGTTCGTCATCGTCTTGCCGACGGTTCATCAGTTGGTGCGAACTCGCGTTTGTCAGCTGGTTGGGCCGGATGGGCGTGGATACGGTCGCTTGCGTCGTCCAAGAGGGGCGGCACTCGTCGCGTGCTGCACGCGCTCAGGCCGTCCCGGCCGTCATGCGCTGGTGCGGGTCACGGTGGGGCAGTTCCTATGGGAGTGGACATGAGTCTTGTAGGGCGTAAGACCGTCGCGGTGATGGCCGCGGCTTTGGCGTCGCTGGGCGCGGGGAGCGGGGTCACCGCGTCCGCGACCACCCCATCCGTCGCGTCGTGCAGCGGAACGGAATGCCCCAGCCTGAAGCCGGCCAGGCTCACGACCAGCCAGGCCAGCCTGAATGTCACGCAGATGCAACTGGAGAACATCCAGGCGATGGCGTCCGACGCGGTGACCGGGGAGCCCATCCGCGGCGCGAAGATCGTGTTCGCCACCATCGGCGGCCGGACGCTGGGGGCGGCCTACACCGACTACGACGGCGTGGCCGCGATCACCGCCCCGGAGAACCTGGGCCCCGGAACCCTTCAGGAGCTGCTGGGCGGTTACGAAGCCGCGATGGTCGGCGACGGCATCCACACGCCGGTCGGGGCCCACGGAGCGATCACCGTCGGCATCGATCAGGGCCCCGGTGTCCCGGGCTCCCCGTGCGCCATCTGCAGCGACCGCGGGCTCAAGCAAGACGTGGTGCCGGTCGACTGGAGCCGGTAAGGGTGCGTATCTTCCGCCGGCGGTCCCGGGGTGCCGACCGCATCGGCCCGGATCGTCATCCGGCCGGTGCCCGGGAGATCGGCGCTGTGGCCCCGGTCGGCGCGGTCAACGGCTACGCGGTCCTGGAGACCGTGGCCGCGCTGCCCGTCAGTACCTGGCGCTACCTCTGGGAGCCCGAAGACGTACGTCACCTTGGGCCGATGGCCCAGGACTGGCACGCAGCCTTCGGCTTCAACCAGGACGACACCAAGATCCCCGTCGTCGACGGCCTCGGCGTCGCCCTGGTCTGCGTCCAGGCACTGCACCGCCGTGTGGAAGAACTCACGGCCGAAGTGGACCGTCTGCGAGAAGCCGCGAGCGTGAACCCGTCCGAGACCGCGTGACGACGCCGGACGGCCGGCTGTGCTGCTCCGGTGGCCGGAGGGGCCGACGGTCAGTGGCCACGCGCCCGTCCCGGACCGAGCACGGTCCACGGTCGTCGCCGGTCCCTGAGAGGGCTTGGAGCGTCAGCCCTTCGGAACACCTCATCGAGACCCAGAAGGCAGGACACTTTGGCACCACACGACACCGTGACGGGATCGCCCGAAGCGACGGATCAGCGGCCGGCGGTGTGTGCGGACGCGATCTGGCGGCTTCCGGTGACGGTCTGCCGCGTCACTCAGTTCCTGGGTGAACGGGCGGCCGGCGCCTTGCTGGAGCGCGCCATCGCGTCCACCGGCGACACGTTGAAGCCCTCCATGATTCGAGACCGGGAGGTGGTCCCCGACTTTCGCCGGTCCCTGTCGTGCCAGGACTTCGCCGCGCCTGAGTTGATGGCCGCCATCGATGAGGTACGGGAGGCGGTCGAGCACACTCTGGGCGTCTCCTGCCAGTACACCGAGCCCAGCTACAGCCTCAACCTGCACAACGACGGCGACTTCTACCGGCCGCACCAGGACACCAGCGCCGAGTTCGCACCCCGGCGTCTGCTCACGTTCGTCTACTACCTGCACCGCACACCCCGGCCTTTCGACGGGGGCGCGCTGCGCATGTTCGACGTCGCCCTCCCGCTGCACACAGAGACAGCCGGGAAGTGGGAGGAGCGCACCTGGCGGGACTGGGAGCCCGAACACGACAGCATCGTGTTCTTCCGGCCCACCGCCTGGCATGAGGTACGGCCGGTCAGCTGCCCGAGCAAGCAGCACGCGGACAGCCGCTTCGCCATCAACGGCTGGCTGTGCAGCCCTGCTCCCCGCGAACCGCGGGGAGCAGCCGCCATGACGTGATTCCCCTCCGTACGGCGAGGAGGCCATCCCCGCGGTCGCGGGTGGTGAGGAGAGTGTTCGGATACCACTCCCCCAAGCTCTCACCGTCGGCGCCGCCAACCCGAGCCTCCTCGCCTTCGGCCCGGCTGCGGACCGGTCGGACCACCGCATATCCCCTTATGACCGCAACGTCTCCGAAGGCGGCTCCCCGAACTGCCGGCGGTACGCGAGTGAGAAGCGGCCCGGGTGCAAGAAGCCCCAGCGGGATGCGACGGCGGTGACAGTCGTGGCACCCGGGTCGGAGGCCAGGAGTTCCTTGCGTACGCGGTCCAGGCGGACCTCGCGCAGGTACGCGAGCGGTGTCGTGTCGAGGTGCCGGCGGAAGCCTTCCTGGAGGGCCCGTACACCGACGCCGACGCATTCCGCGATCTCCGCGACCGTGAGCGGCTCGGCGGCGTGCCCCTCGATGACCTCCATGGCGCGGCGGACCGCGGGCGGCGCGATGCGCGGCTGCTCGCCGAGCAGCGCCGGCGTGTAGTTGTGGGGCTGGGCCATCAACAGCTGGGTCATGAGGAGTGATTCGAGCTGTTGTGTCACGACGGGCCGGCTTGTCATGCCGTCAGGCCCCTCCGCCTCCCGGCGCATGAGGTCGACGATGTTGAGCCAGGAACGGGATTGCGGGGCGGTGAGATTCATGCCGAGCGAGAAGGAGATCGGGCGGCGCACGGTGCGGCCGAGCAGACTGCCGAGGTGCGATTCCAGGGACGATCGGTCGAACCACACGATCAGCTGCGGATTGCCGCTGCCCCAGAGCATGTCCAACTTTCCGGCCGGAGAAGGGACGGAAGCGAGTTCGGGAGAGGAAATGATCTCCTCCCGGCCGCAGGTGATTTCGGCGTACCCCGCGAGCGGGATCTGGACGAGGAAGAAGCTCTCCAGGTCGCCCGGAGTGATCCGGACTTCCGTTCCGTAGTCGAGGTAATACAGCCCTGTCCGGTCGAAGGGCGCGCCGTGCAGCCGGGCGTCGAGCGTCGCCGAGCGCTGCGTGATGTGCAGTTCATGCGGACAGAAAGCCCGGCCGACCTCGGCCCGTGCCTCCCAAATGTCCGCTGTGTGGAACCGCTGGCGGTTTGCGAGAGGTGGCTCTTCAGCGGGCATGTGAACCTCCACCGCCGAGACGCGCGATCGGGACAGCGACCCGCGTGATCCGGATAGCGCAGATGATCTTGCCATACCAAGGTTGATTCCTGACCGCCGAGGACCCGAGAAGAATCCAGGGAATCAACGATGCAGGGAGTGCCGGGCCGGACCGCGCTCGTCACGGACGGAGCCGCGCCCAGCGGACAGCCCGTCGCATGCGCGCTGCGCGTGCCACGCGCGACCGGTGCGGCGAGGGCCGCCGAGGCCCTACCCCCGCACATCGCGTCCCCCTTGCCTCTGCTGCCCCGGCTCGCCGGGTCGGCCAGGCCCCTCCAGTCGGCCGGGTGACCCGGAATCCACCCCCCGGTCCTCCGGGTGACCCGGCTTCCCGCGGCTGCCCGCCGCCCCCTCCGGCGGGCAGCCGCATTCCGCACAACCGCCCCCACTCATTGACGCCGCCACGTCGCCGAGACGCCGTCCCCGCGCACGGCACTGCACGGCACCACCTGAAACCGCACAACTCGCCCCCGGAGGTCCCCCTCATGCGCAAGATCACCATCGTCGGAGCCGGCCAGGCCGGCCTCCAGCTCGGCATCGGCTTGATCGCCCACGGTTACGACGTCACCCTCGTGTCCAACCGCACCGGAGACCAGATCCGCCAGGGCCGGGTCATGTCCAGCCAGGCCATGTTCGGTACCGCGCTGGCCCACGAGCGCAACCTCGGCCTCGACTTCTGGGGCGACGCCTGCCCGCCGATTGCCGGGCTCGGCGTGAACATCGCCGACGGCCAGGGCGGCCGGGCGCTCTCCTTCGACGCCCGTCTCGAAGCCACCGCCCGCTCCGTCGACCAGCGCGTCAAAATGCCGCTCTGGATGGGTGAGTTCGCGCGCCGCGGCGGCCGTCTGGAACTCTGCGAGGCCGGCATCGCGGACCTGGAGCGCTACGCGGCCGAGTCCGACCTGGTGATCGTCGCGGCCGGCAAGGGCGAGATCGCCGGGCTGTTCGAGCGGGACGTCAGGCGTTCCCCGTACGACGCTCCGCAGCGCGCGCTGGCCCTGGCGTACGTCACCGGCATGGCGCCGCTGCCCGACCGCACCGGCGTCAGCTTCAACGTCATCCCTGGCATGGGCGAGTACTTCACCATGCCCAGCCTCACCACCAGCGGCCCCTGCGACATCATGTTCTTCGAGGGCATCCCGGGCGGCCCGCTCGACTGCTTCGACGGACTGGCCCCCGACCAGCAGTTGGCGAAGTTCCAGGAGTTGCTGCGGACGTACGTCCCGTGGGAGGCCGAGCGCTGCACCGATCTCGCACTCACCGACGGGAACGGCACCCTCGCCGGCCGCTTCGCGCCGACCGTCCGCAAGCCCGTCGCCACGCTGCCATCCGGCGCGCAGCTGCTCGGGCTCGCCGACGTCGTCGTCCTCAACGACCCGGTCACCGGCCAGGGGTCCAACAACGCCTCGAAATGCGCGGCCTCCTACCTCGCCACCATCCTGGACCACGGCGAGCACCCGTACGACGCCGCGTTCATGGAGCTGGCCTTCGGCCGCTTCTGGGACAACGCGCAGTCCGCCACGGCCTGGACCAACGCGATGCTCGGCGCCCCGCCGCAGCACGTCCTGGAACTCTTCGGCGCGGCGAGCGCCAACTCCCGTATCGCCGCCCGCTTCGTCAACGGATTCGACGACCCGCGCGACTTCTTCCACTGGTTCATGGACCCCGTCGCCGCGAAGAACTACCTGTCCGAGGTCCATTCCTGAGTGCACGTCAGGAAATGGATCCTCGCAACCTGACACCCCGTCGTCAGAGATAGATACGTCACGAGAGCAGGACAGCAGGACATGAGAAGGATCGCGGTGATCGGTGCCGGGCAGGCGGGTGCCCAACTCGCCCTGGGACTCCAGGCGCACGGCTATGACGTCACCCTGGTCACCGACCGCGGCCCCGACGAGATACGTAGCGGCCCGGTCATGTCCAGCCAGTGCATGTTCGATACCGCGCTGCAGAGCGAGCGCGAACTCGGCCTGCACCACTGGGAGGACCGGGCCCCGGGCATCTCCGGCATCGCGTTCTCTCTCATCGGTCCGCACGGCGCTCCGGACGTCTCCTGGCGTGCGCCGCTGGAGGGCCACGCCCGCTCCGTCGACCAGCGCGTCAAGTGTGCCGCCTGGCTGGAGCGGTTCGCGGACTGCGACCGCGGCGAGGTCGTGCTGCACGAGGCGGGTGTCAATGACCTGGAGTGGTACGCCCGTACGCACGATCTCGTCGTGGTCTCGACAGGCAAGGGCGAGCTGAGCCGGCTCTTCCCGCGCAACTCCGAACTCTCCCCGTACGACCGGCCGCGCCGTGCGCTGGCTCTGACGTACGTCACGGGAACGGCGCCACGGGAAGGGGAGGCCGCCGTCCACTACCGCCTGGTCCCCGGCGTCGGCGAATATTTCTCCTTCCCCGCCCTCACCACCACCGGACCCTGCGACATCATGGTCTTCGAAGGCGTACCCGGCGGCCCGATGGACTGCTGGGACGACATCCGCACGCCCGAAGGCCACCTCACCCGCTCGCTGGAAATCCTCCACCGGTTCTTCCCCGATGAATACGAGCGCTGCCGGCACGCCCGCCTCACCGACAGCGGCGGCGTGCTGCGCGGCAGGCTCACTCCGACCGTCCGGCACCCCGTCGCCCGCCTGGCCTCAGGTCGGCACGTCCTCGGCATGGCTGACGCCGTCGTCCTCAACGACCCGATCACCGGCCAGGGTTCGAACACCGCGGCCCAGGCCGCGGCCCACTACCTCGACAGCATCATCCGCCACGGGACCGCCGAATTCACCCCGCAGTGGATGCAGCGCACCTTCGACACCTTCTGGCGCGGCTGGGCGCAATGGGCCGTCGGCTGGACCAACTCCCTCCTGGCCGACCTGAGTCCGCACCACCGCGAACTCCTCACCGCTGCGGCCGAAATCCCCTCGGTCGCGGGCGCCATCGCCGCCGGGTTCGACGACCCGCGCACCCTCTACCGCTGGTGGTTCGAGGAGGCCGAGGCACACCGCTTCCTCGCCGAGAAGCGCACTCAGCACGCCGCCCGCTTCGACAGTCGCGAACTGCGCCGCGCGCTGGGCCAGTACGCCACCGGCGTGACCGTGGTGACGGCCAGCGCCCCCGACGGCCGCAACGTCGGCATGACCGCGAACTCCTTCACCTCCGTCTCCTTGGATCCGCCGCTCGTCCTGTGGTGCCCCGGCAAGAACAGCCCGAGCCTCCCGGACTTCACCGACGCCTCGCACTTCGCCGTCCACGTACTCGCCGCCGACCAGCACCATCTCTCCCGCCAGTTCGCCACCCCGGCCGACGACAAATTCCGCAGCACCCCCACCACCCCCGGCATCGCCGGCACCCCCCTCCTGGACGGCGCGGTCGCCCGCTTCCAATGCCGCACCGTCCAACGCCTCGACGCCGGCGACCACATCATCTTCCTCGGCGAGGTCGAACAGTACGAGGCCGACGGCGGCGCTCCGCTGGTGTTCCACTCGGGGTACTACCACGTGGCGACGAAGCACCCGGATCTGTGAACGAGCATGCGGAACTGCTCCGTTCGTCTGGCGGTCGAGAACCTCGCGGGGTTCAGCGCCCGAGCCGGTGTCCCCCGCCGGGAAGGGTGATCCCGGTGTAATTCGCCGCGAGTTCCGCAGCCGCGTGCCGTGAGGAGGCGATGCGGTCCAGTTGGGAGAGCTGGAGGCGGGTGTCGAAGGAGGACTGGTCCGGTGCGGTGTGGAGCATCGTGGTCATGAAGTACGAGAAGTGCTCAGCCCGCCATACGTGCCGCAGGCAGGTGTCGGAGTAGGCGTCGAGCAGTTCCGTGGAGCCCGAGCCGTAGAGATGGGCGAGGGCTTCGGCGAGTACCGTGACGTCGGATGCGGCAAGGTTGAGGCCCTTGGCCCCGGTGGGCGGGACGATGTGGGCGGCGTCGCCGGCCAGCAGGATCCGGCCGTGACGCATCGGCTCGGTGACCCAACTGCGCATGGGAGAACGGACTTGGCGGTGACGGGACCGCGGTGGAGCCGCCAAGAGGCGTCGGCTCCGATGCGGAAGTCGAGTTCGTCCCAGATCCGGCCCTCGTTCCAGGTGGCGGGGTCCTCCCCGTTGGGGACCTGGAGGTAGAGGCGGCTCACCGATGGGGAGCGCATGCTCGCCAGGGCGAACCCGCGCTCGGAGTGGGCATAGATCAGCTCGTCGTAGGCGGGTGGGGCATCGGCGAGGATGCCGAGCCAGGAGTAGGGGTACGTACGCTCGTGGACCTGGGTCGCTCCCGCGGGGACGGCGTTGCGGACCACGCCGTGGAAACCGTCGCAGCCGATGACGTAGTCGCAGGTGAGGGCGCGATCCTGCCCGTTGTGGGTGTAGTGGACGACACAGCTGTCCGAGTCCGCGCCCGTCACGGCGTGGACCGGCGCGTCGAAGTACAACGGTGCGCCGTCCTTGAGCTGAAGGGCGATGAGGTCCTTCACGACCTCGGTCTGGGCGTACACCCACACCCGGCGGCCGTCGGTCAGGGAGGGGAATGCGATGCGGTGGCGGCTTTTGCCGAAGCGGAGTTCGATGCCGTCGTGGGGCATGCCCTCCCGGTCGAGCCGGGTGGCCGCGCCCGCGCGGCGGAGGGTGTCGACCGTGCCCTGCTCAAGGATTCCGGCGCGCTGACGCTGTTCGACGTAGGCGCGATCACGGCTCTCCAGTACCACGCAGTCGATGCCGCTCCGATGGAGCAACCGTGCGAGCAGCAGCCCGGCGGGGCCGGCCCCGACGACGGCGACGCGGGTACGGGCGGGGTGGTTCATGGGGTCACTCCTCGGAGAGTGCGGCATCGCCACCAGGGTTCCCCACCCTCGTACAGTTGATGGCTTGTCAGATGGCCGTCGGCCACTATCGCCTGGGGTCGTCGGCATGGCGCCGCGCCGTGGGAGCCCGTCCTGCCTCGGCGTCTCGGCCTCCGAGTGCCTCAGCGCTTCAGCGTTTCAGCGCTTCAGGCGGACCGTTTCCCGGTACGCCGCGCCGCTCCCCTGGTTTCGGCCGATGAAGCGCTGCCACCGCCTGCCCACAGGGAGCGGACATGGCCCAGGTGCTTGGCCATGCACTTCTCGGCCATCTTCGCGTCACCCGCGAGCATCAGCTCAAGCAGCTCCAGGTGCTCCTCGGCCGAGGGGATCAGCTCACCTCGCGCGTCCAGGGCGGTGAGCCCGTACAGGCGGGAACGCTTGCGCAGGTCGCCGACGGTCTCGACGAGGCGGTCATTGCCGCAGAGCGCGAGGAGCGAGAGATGGAACTGCCGGTCGGCCTCCAGGTAGCCGATGAGGTCGTGGTCACGCGCCGCCCGCACGATCTCCTCGGCGACCGGGCGCAGCGACTCCAGCTCCTCCCGCCTGGCACTGCGGGTGACCCGGCCGACCATGGGGATCTCGATCAGCGCACGGACCTCGGCGTACTGATCGAGATCGCGCTCGCTGACCTCGGTGACCCTGAAGCCCTTGTTCCGGACGGGCTCGACCAGGCCCTCGCGGACCAGGTCGAGCATCGCCTCGCGTACCGGGGTGGCGGAGATGCCGAAGTCCTCGGCGAGTGTGGGCGCTGAATACACCACACCCGGACGCAGTTCGCCGGAGATCAGGGCGGCCCGCAGGGCGTTGCTCACCTGGTCGCGCAGCCGTTCCCGGCCGACGTTGAGGTCGCGGTGCTTCAGGTGCCCCATAGAGGTTCGTGATCCCTTCGGTCCGGCCTGGAACCACCACCGTACAATGTCACGTTGCTCCAGCGGGCGACAAGGGCGGGCCCGGCCTGCGATGCAGAACTCCCGTGCCGTCCGGCCCCGTTCGGGCGGACCCTTACTGGAGACGTTCAGGCCGCGCCCGGCGGCGTGCGCGAAGGCGCGATCAATCGCCGTCAACCGCCCTCAACAACCGAGGAGTTCTCCCATCCACTCCTCGACCGCGTCGGGGGTACGCGGCAGCGCACCCGACAGCATCCGTGCGCCATCCGCCGTGATGATCAGGTCGTCCTCGATACGCACGCCGATGCCGCGCAGCTCGGCGGGGAGTGTCTCGTCGTCGGGCTGGAGGTAGAGACCGGGCTCGACGGTGAGTACCTGCCCCTCTTCCAGCACCCCGTCGAGATACGCCGCCGCGCGCGCCTGGGCACAGTCATGGACGTCCAGGCCGAGCATGTGCCCGCTGCTGCAGAGGGTGTAGCGGCGATGGAGGTCGCCGTCGGCGCTTTTCAGTACGCCCCAGTCGGCGAGTCCTTCGGCGATCACCCGCATGCCCGCCTGGTGGAAGTCGCGGAAGCGGGCGCCGGGCTTCAGCGCGGCGATGCCCGCTTCCTGTGCGGCGAGGACGAGTTCGTACACGTCCCGCTGGACGGGCGAGAAGCGGCCGGAGAGCGGCAGCGTGCGGGTGATGTCCGCCGTGTAGAGCGTGTCGGTCTCCACCCCCGCGTCGAGCAGCAGCAAGTGGCTCGGGTCCAGGGGGCCGTCGTTGCGGATCCAGTGGAGCACGCATGCGTGGGCCCCGGAGGCGGCGATCGTCTCGTAGCCGGTGCCGTTGCCATCGGCGCGGGCACGCAGGTTGAAGATCCCCTCGATCCAGCGCTCGCCGCGCGGATGGGCGAGGGCCCTCGGCAGCGCCCGTACCACGTCCTCGAAGCCCGACGCGGTGTGGTCGACGGCCAATTGCAGCTGTGCGACCTCCCAGGCGTCCTTGATCATCCTCAACTCGCTGAGGGTGGAGGCGAGTTCAGGGTCGGTCGAGGCACAGCGCCCCGGCGGCACTGCGCGGTACGCGTCCAGATGTACGCACCGGATGCCGGTCATCCGCTCGGCCTCGGCGAGGTCGGGACGGCGCCCGACCCAGAACTCCCCGTAGCGGCGGTCCCGATAGAACTCGTCGCCGTCGTCGCGCGGTGAGCGGGGGCGCAGATACAGCACCGGCTCGTGCCCCTGCGGCCCGTCCGGCTCCAGGACCAGCACATGACCGGCCTGGTCCTCGCCGGTCAGTCCGGTCAGCCATGCGTAGGCGCTGTGCGGCCGGAAGCGGTAGTCGCAGTCGTTGGAGCGGACCTTCAGCTCGCCCGCGGGGATGATCAGCCGCTCGCCCGGGAAGCGGGCGGAGAGGCGCGCACGGCGGGCGGGGGTCAGCTCGGCGACCGGGTTTTGGGTGTTGCCTGGTGGCGGCGTCGCGGCCCAGTGGCCGGACAGGAACGCGGCGAGTTCCGCCGAGATCGGCAGGTCATGACTCGCCGTACGGATTCCGGACGTTGCGGTGTTTCTGGTGGCGTTGGAGTCGTCCATGTCAGCGGTCCCCTCGGGCACGGGTGGGTAACGACGTCACGTGACCTTGTCAGTGCAATTTCACATTACATGTCACTGGTCACCTTCTCGCGCGGACCGCCAAGCTCGCAACGGTCAACAACGGACTGGCAGTTGGCAACAGCCCGCAGAAGGGCGGCGCCCTCACCGTCCCGACCGACCATTCCCCTGTCCTGACGGGTCATCAGTTTCGTCTGCCGCCCGCAGCCCTCTTTCACTGCCATGTGAACTGTGAAATTGTACGGTCGCACTTTTCGCGAGCATGACAGCTCCGCGAGTGCGCAACTTCTGCGCCATCACGGTCCGTATCCCCCACCGCCGTGCGCCACGCACGGCTTCCGACCGGCCTGGAGGCCACAGCTATGCGTAGACCCCCCACCTGCAAGAGACTCGCCCGCCTGCTGATACCAACCGTGGCCGCCGCCTGCCTGGGGCTCACCACGCTCGCCCCCGCCAGCGGCGCGGCACCGGTCGGCGCCGAGGCACCCAAACCCGCACCGAGGTCGGGCCCCGGCCCGCAGCCCGCCTCCGCCACCGTGCTCGCCGACGATCTCGCACCCGGACACGCCGCCGCCCCCGCGCGGACGGGCACGCATGCCGCGAACTCCGCGCAACGTCCTCCGCTCCCCGCGGCCCAGAACGCCGCAGAGCGCAAGCGGGCCCGCTCCGCGGCGAAGTCCGCGGCGGACTGCAACGTCAGCGACTTCACATCGAAGAGCGGCGCTGCCCTGGTCGAGCAGATCAAGCAGTCGGAGACCTCCTGCATCAACACGCTGTTCAGCGTGGCCGGAGCGGACTCCAAGGCCCTGTTCCGCGAGGAACAGATGGTCACGGTGGCGAACGCACTCAAGGATGTCTCGGCCAACTACCCCGGTGACAACAGCACTTCCGCAGCCCAGGAGGTGCTGTACCTGCGCGCCGGCTACTACGTCCAGTACTACCAGCCGGAGAACGTCGGCGAATACGGTCCGACGCTGAAGAGCGCCATTGAGGGCGCTCTGGACAGCTTCTTCGGCTCGTCCCACGCCTTCGACGTCACCGAGGCCAACGGAGCGACCCTGTCCGAGGCGGTCATCCTGATCGACAGCTCCGAAGAGAACGTCCGCTACCTCGACGTGGTCAAGCGTCTGGAGAAGGACTACAACTCGTCGTACGACCCGTTCTACGGGATGCTCGCGGCGGTCAACGCCACCTACACCGTGCTGTTCCGCGGCCACCAGCTGCCGGAGTTCGCGGCAGCCGTGAAGGCCGACCCGAGCGTCCTCACCGGACTGCGGGACTTCGCCGTCGCCCACGATGATCTGCTCGGCACCGACAAGTCCTACCTGGCCAGCAACGCCGGCCTCGAACTCGGCCGCTTTCTGCAGCACGCCGACCTCAAGGACACCGTCAAGCCGCTGGTCAAGGAACTGCTCGGCCGCAGCGAGATCACCGGGCGCACCGCCTCGCTCTGGGTCAGCCTCGCCGAGATGACAGATGCGTACGACAAGGCGAACTGCGCCGATTACGGCACCTGTGACCTGCAGAACCGCGTGCGCGACGCCGTGCTGACGGTCAAGCACAGCTGCGGTCCGAGCGCGAAGATCCTGGCGCAGGAGCTGACCGCGGCCGAACTCTCGGCCACCTGCGACAGCGTCCTCAAGCAGGACACGGTCTTCCACGGCTTCGTCAAGGACAACGGCCCGGTCAAGGACGACAACAACACCAACATCGAGATCGTCGCCTTCAACTCCAGTACCGACTACCAGACTTACGCCGGCATCATCTTCGGCATCGACACCAACAACGGCGGCATGTACCTGGAGGGCGACCCGGCCGCTGCGGGCAACCAGCCGCGCTTCATCGCCTACGAGCAGCCTGACCAGGACGGCGCCTTCCAGATCTGGAACCTCAACCACGAGTACACCCACTACCTCGACGGCCGCTTCGACATGTACGGCGACTTCGCAGCCGGGCAGACCACACCGACCGTGATGTGGGTCGAGGGTTTCGCCGAGTACGTCTCCTACTCGTACCGCGGCGTCACCTACGACCGGGCGATCGAGGAGGCGGGCAAGGGCACTTACAAGCTCAGCCAGCTCTTCGCGACCACGTACGACAACGCCGACACCACCCGCGTCTACCAGTGGGGCTACCTGGGCGTCCGTTACCTGCTCCAGTCGCACCCCGATGACGTGACCGCCCTGCTCGGCCACTACCGCGCAGGCGAGTACGACGCCGCCTACAGCCTGCTGCACGACACCATCGGCACCAAGTACGACGCCGACTTCGCCGACTGGCTGAGCAAGTGCGCAGGCGGCGACTGCGGCCAACTGCCGGCCCGAAGCGGCCGGTGACCTGGGCCTCGGCCACCGGCAAGAACGGGACCAGGAGAGCCTGGTGTCCCTCGCATCGTCCGTGACGACCTGCGCAAGGACGCCGGCCGCACCGGGCAGGAACCCTCCGCCCGGTGCGGCCGGCACCCCGACGCACCCCGCGCTCTTGAGCGCAGCTGAGTGACAGCCCCTCCCCGAGAAACGGGGTGTACACCCCTTCCGTGGGATCGTGTCCCACGGGCCTGGATAGGGTTTTGCGGGGGGCGTCTCCGGACGGCGCAGCCAGCGAGGAGTGGGACATGGGAGAGGGACGCCGCGGCGCGCAGTCCGCTGCCCAGCGCGCTTATGTGGAGATCGCCGAGCGGATGGCCGCGGGCGACCTGGAGCCTGGCGCCTGGCTGCGGGAGGAGTCCTTGGCCGCGTCGATCGGGATCAGCAGGACCCCGGTGCGGGAGGCGTTGCGCAGGCTCGCCTCGGAAGGTCTGGTCCGTTTCGAGGCGAACCGCGGTGCCCAGGTGGTGGCGTGGAACCGCAGCAGGATCGCCGAGATCTACGGCCTTCGCGCGGCGGTCGAAGGGTACGTGGCCGCGGTGGCCGCACAGAAGATCAGCGACGAAGCTCTGGGGAAGCTTGAGGCCAACCTCGACGAGTACATCCGTGTCATCGCCGATGAGCGGCCGGACGCCAGGCAGTACGCGGCCGAGCTGAACAACGAGTTCCACGCCCTGGTACTGGCCTCGACCGCGAACGAGAGCCTCGTCTCCCTGCTCCATGGTGTGCTCGGGCTGCCGCTCGTGCGCCGTACCTTCCTGCGGTACTCCGAACGCGATCTTGCGCGCAGCGTCGAGCATCACCGTGAACTCATCGAGGCCCTGCGCCGCCGGGACGCACCCCTCGCGGAAATGATCATGAAGGTGCACATCCGGGCCGCCGAGCACTCCGTGCTGGAGGCGCAGGACCTCGACAGGGTCAACGACGACGGGTGAGCAGCCAGACGAGCAGAGCGCCCGCCGCGAACGCTCCGGCCACGGGCGCGCCACGCCGGACCACGGGCGGCACCAGGGCCAGCGCATTCAGCTCGGGCTCCGCCTGCGGGGCGGGGGGCCTGGTGTCGGCCGCACCGCTCGCGGACGGGGCCACAGCGTCCGGGGATGCGCCCACCACAGCCTCCAGGTTGGCGGCGAACTGACCGATCAGACGGGCGCCGACGTCCGCCATGGCGCTGCGGCCGAACTGGGCGATCTTGCCGGTGATCTGCAGTTCGGTGCCCACCACCACGCGTGTCTTGTCCGGGCCCTCACCGGCCAGCTGCACGGTGACCAGTGCCTTGGCGGAGCCTTTGCCGCTGCGCTCCTGACCGCCGGCGTCCAGCACCATGCGGCGAGCCGACGCGTCGAGTTCGGTGAAGGCCGCCGTTCCCGAGTAACTGACCTTGATGGGGCCGACCTTGACCGTGACCGCGCCTTCGTAGGTGCCGTCTCCCGCGGGAGTGACCGACGCACCCGGCAGGCACGGCGCCACGCGCGGCACATCCGTCAGCAGCGTCCAGGCGTCGTCCGGTGTCGTCGGCACGAGGAACTCGTGGGTGAACTCCATGTCTCATCTCCTCCGTTGAGTCTGCGCTGTCATCGCTGCGATGCGGAACCGGCCGACCGCCGTCCCGTCCACGGGTGGCCTCACCGGCCTTCAGCGCTGATCCGTGCGTCGACGGTCTTCTCGATGGCGCGGACGATGCCGTTGTAGCCGGTGCAGCGGCAGATGTTTCCGGCCATCGCCTCCTGTATCTCCTCGCGGGCCAGCGGCTCACGCCGCCGGACGAGGTCGCAGGCGGTGATCAGCATTCCCGGCGTGCAGAAGCCGCACTGCAGAGCGCCTTCGCGGGCGAAGTCGGCGCGGAGGGCTTCCACGTCCGGACCCTCCAGTGCCTCCACGGTGACGACCTCCGCGCCCTCGCAGGCGGCGGCCAGGGTGAGGCAGGCGCGCACCGGCAGGTCGTCGACGAACACCGTGCAGGCTCCGCAGACGCCCTGCTCGCAGCCGAGGTGCGTCCCGGTGAGGCCGAGCCGGTCCCGCAACAGATCGGCGAGAGTGGTCCGAGCGGGGAACGTGGCTTCGGTCTTCCGTCCGTTGACACGCAATGCGATCGTCAGGTCATGCGGCATGCGGTGCCTTTCCCACTGCCATCAGCGCGCGGTGCACCGTGACGGCGTGCAGTTGCAGAGCGTGGCGGTCGTGCGGTGAAGCGGTGGCCGTGTCCGCCCCGATGTCAGCCGCGAGCGGCCCGCTCAGGTCGGCCGGGAGCAGGCTGCCGTCCGGCCGGCCGGCCAGGGCCTCCTCGACATGCTCCAGGCGCAGCGGGACGTCCTTGGCGGCCCCCAGCCACACGGAGACCGCGGGCGTCGAGGCGCCGGTGTCGCGCGCCTGGACGACGGCGAGGGATTCGGCGAACTCCCCCGGCTTGCGGGCCATCTTGTACATGCCCCACTGCGTGCCGGGGGCGATCCGGGGCACCGACACCGCGGTGATCAGCTCGTCGTCCGCCAGCGCCGTGCTGAAGAAGCCGAGCAGGAACTCCGTTACGGGGATGCGCCGTTCACCCCGGACCGACAAGACATGGACGGTGGCGCCGAGCGCCGACATCACGGTGGGCCATTCCGCCGACGAGTCGCTGTGCGCGAGGCTTCCGCCGACCGTGCCGCGGTTGCGGATGGCACGGTAGCCGATGCCGCGGGCCGCGTGGCTCAGCAGCCCGTCCGCCACATCGGGCACCAGCTGGTGCTCGAACATCATGTGCGTCGTCGCCGCACCGTACGTCGCGCCTTCGGCGGTCAGGTCCGTGCGCCGCAGTTCCGGTACGGCGGAGACGTCGACGAGGTGCGCGGGCTCGGCGAGACGCATGTTCATGAGGGGCAGCAGGCTCTGGCCGCCGGCGATCACCTTGACGTCGTCGCGCAGCCGGTACAGCAGATCGGCTGCCTCGGTACTCGTCCCCGGCCTGTGGTACACGAAGTCCGCAGGCTTCACCGGTCCGTTCCCGTCATGGCGGCGCCGCGCACCGGAGATGCCTGGGCTTCCTGCAGTGCCGTCCAGATCCGGGCCGGCGTCATCGGGGTTTCGTTCGCCTCGGCGCCGAAGGCCCGCAGGGCGTCGGTGACCGCGTTGGCGATGGCCGCCGGAGGGGCGATGGCGCCGCCTTCGCCCGCGCCCTTCACCCCGAACACCGTGTGCGGGGACGGGGTCTGCATATGACCGATCTTGATCATCGGCACCTCGGTCGCTCCGGGGAGCAGATAGTCCAGGAAGGACGTCGACTTGGGCTGTCCATCGGCGTCGTACACGAGTTCCTCCAGCAGCGCGGTGCCGATGCCCTGGGCGATACCGCCGGTGATCTGCCCGTCGACGATCAGCGGGTTCACCACCGTCCCGCAGTCCTCCACGACCGCGTAGTCGAGAAGCGACACCGATCCGGTGTCCAGGTCGACGCTGACCACCGCGGCGTGGGTGGCGTAGGTGAAGGCGCCGGTCT
Organism: Streptomyces sp. NPDC048644; assembly: GCF_043199105.1. Classification (NCBI taxonomy): domain Bacteria; kingdom Bacillati; phylum Actinomycetota; class Actinomycetes; order Kitasatosporales; family Streptomycetaceae; genus Streptomyces; species Streptomyces sp. NPDC048644. Next base: position 94,220 of record NZ_JBICVO010000013.1, on the reverse strand, counting down.
GGGTGTCGGGCCGGTAGTAGTAGGAGACCTCAAGGCCGGCCTCGACCCCGGGCACGTGGTCCGGGGTGAACAGGAACTCCTTGGCCAGCTCGCGGTAGGTGACCGAGCCGGTGCGCCCCACCACGGCCCCGTCCATGAGCAGGAGCTTCTCCGGGTCCTCGCCGAGCAGCACGCCGCCGATCCGCAGTACCTTCCCGGCGAGTTGCTGTGCCGCGCCGTGCGTGGCCCCGCCGGCCATCACCATGGAGCGGGAGGCAAACGTGCCGTCACCACGAGGGGTGAGGGCCGTGTCGCCGTGCACGACCGTGACCAGCGCGGGGTCAACGTCGAAGACCTCGCTGACCACTTGGCCCAGTGTGGTTTCCGCGCCCTGGCCGTGGCTCTTGATCCCGACACTCAGGGTCAGGCCCCCGGAGGAGTCCATCTCCAGGCGTGCCCCTTCGGTGCCGATGGTGATGGCGAGTCCGCGAGAGGCCCATTCGATGCATCCGTGCGCGGTCTGCTCGGTGAACGAGCCGTACCCGATGCCGATGCGGTGCCGGGCGCCGTCGGAAACGTCCTGCTGCTGCTTGCGCCAGGCGTCGTGTCCGATGAGTGCCGCCACGCGACGCACCGCTTCGGGGTAATCACCGCTGTCGTAGACCTTCTTGGCGACGGAGGTGTACGGCATGTCCGCCGGCCGCACCATGTTGCGGATGCGCATCTCATACGGCTCGATGCCCAGTGCGTGGGCGAGCTCGTCGACGGTGCGCTCGATCGCCAGGCACGCGCCCGGCCGCGCCACACCGCGGTACGGGCCCAGCGGTGTCTTGTTGGTGGCCACGCTGCGGGTACGGAAGCGGTAGTTGCCGAGCCGGTAGGGGCCGGGGATCATCGCCGCCGACATGGTGGCGTCCATCGTGGCCGTCCACGGGTGTACCGAGTAGGCCCCCGCGTTGACCAGGATGTCGGCCTCGACCCCCAGCAGCGTGCCGTCCGCGGCTGCGTGCGCGGTGATCCGGTAGTGGTGGTCGCGAGCCTGGGTGGAGGAGACCATCGCCTCCCAGCGGTCCTCGACCCAGCGGATCGGGTAGGGAAGCCGCATGGCGACCGCGGCGAGGGCGATCTCCTCCGGGTAGACGGAGCACTTGGTCCCGAATCCACCGCCCATGTCGGGCGCGATCACCCGCACTTGACGCGCCTCGATGCCCAGCAGGATCGCGATCATGTCGCGGATCATGTGCGGTGTCTGGGTGGAGGAGTGGACAACGAGCTGTCCGCTGGTCCGGTCGTGCTGGGCCATGACACCACGGGTCTCCAGCGGAACGACCGCCTGGCGGTTCATGGTGTACTCGCGGGTCACGGTCGCAGCGGCGTCGCGAGCGACGGCGTCCACGTCCCCGAAGTCACCCGAGGTGGTGGCGTACACGTTGTCCGGCCAGTCGTCGTGGACCAGTGGCGCGTCCTGAGCCAGGGCCCCGGTGAAGTCCACGGCTGCGGGTAACGGCTCGATGTCCACCGTGATCCGAGCTGCCAGGTCCTCCGCCTCCGCGCGCGTGCCGGCGATCACCATGGCGATGGGCTCGCCGACGTATCGCACCTTCTCCACGGCGAGATGGGGTAACGGGGCCGCGCGGAAACCCTTCAGCGTCGAGGTCGCGGTCAACGGCTCGGCGATCGGGACGAGATCCGTACCGGTCCAGACCGACCCGGGTTCGACGTCCGCGGGTACCGCGACACCACGGATACGCCCATGCGGCACCTGACTGCGTACGAAGGCGACCTCCCGAAGACCCGGAGGCTTCATGTCCGCTACGAACCGCCCTCGCCCGGACAAGTGCCGGGCGTCCTCGCGGCGCGGTGTGCGTGCTCCGATCCCGTTACGCCGTGCGGGATTGCTGCCTGTAGCGCTCATGCATCGCCTCCTTGGTGTGCACGTCGCCTCCCGGAACCGGACGGCGTGCACCTCGGCGGGGCCGGTGACGCCGGTACAGCGACCGGATCACCAAGACCGTAATTGTATGCAACTTACGTCGAGGGTCGAGCTCACATACTCCGCGCGGACATCAGCGTGCGGCCCCGCGACCGCAGGTCGATTCTTCCGCTCGGGCCAATCTGCACCAACCAGTAGGCCCAGTGCAATACCGCCCGAGAAGGCATCTGTAGAGAGAATCTGTCGCCCGTTCAGTGACGCCGAGCATCCGGTCGCGCCACAGCGAACCCATCGGCGCGCACCTGCCGAGCATCGCTACTTCGAGAATAAGTTGTACACAATAACTCTCGGATGCGGCGAGAGACCTCGCGCGAGGGACGTACGCGCGCACCCGCTGCGGGGTCAGATGCCCGACAACAGGGCCGAAGCCGACGACGGCCACGTCATACGCACGCCGGGTGTCCTGCTCCGTCGGGTCACCGCCCCGCGCTGTGGCTGCCGGTCATGAGGGCGGCGAGGTCCTCGGGGTGCAGGAAGGACGGGGGCGGCGGCGGCCCCCAGCTGAAGAGCGCCTTGGCGCCCTCCAGGACCTCCGGCGTCCACAGTTGGTCGTCGACGACGCAGTCCATGTCGCTGTAGTACTCGGAGAAGTTGCCGGCCGGGTCCTTGAGGTACCAGAAGAAGTTGGACCCGGCGTGATGGCGGCCCAGGCCCCACACGTGCCGTTCGGGGTGGTCCTCCAGCATCGCGGTGGCGCCGCGGCCCACGTCGTCGACGTCGTCGACCTGCCAGGATGTGTGGTGCAGGAAGGCGACCGGGGCCTTGAGGACGAGGATGTTGTGGTGGTCGGTCGAGCAGCGCAGGAAGGCCCCGACGCCCTTGACGTAGTCGCTGGCCCGGAAGCCGATTCCGTCGCGGAAGAAGGCGGTGGTGGCGTCGAAGTCGGTGGTGCCGATGACGGCGTGGCCAAGCTTGCGCGGCCGGACCGGGGCGGTGCGTTCGACGCCGGGGGCGCGGGCGCCGGTCCGCTCGCTGCGGCCTGGCCCGTTGTACGGCGTCGCCGGTACGGGCTGCTGGGTGAGGCGCGGGGCGATGTCGAGTACGGCGCGTACGCCGGTGGCGGTGTCGTATGCCGTCAGCGAGGCGGCGGCCCGGTCGCTCGCGATGCCCAGGCGCTCCAGCCGGGAAGCAGCCGCGCCCAGGTCGTCGGGGTCGTCCACGCCGATCCTGACCTCGATCAGACGGCGGGCGGGCGCCTGCACGATGCGCAGCTGGCGGCCCGCGTCGCGCGTGGTGAACCAGCCCTCACCGTCCGGGGTGAGGCCGAAGTCGGTGTAGTACGCGGCGGTTTCGGCGACGTCGGGAACTCCCATGGTGACGGAGGTCAGACGGTGCAGTGCCATATCGGGGACTCCTTTGTCCAGCGGGTCGTGGCAGCGGCTCGGGCCTCCCGGGCCAGGCCAGTGGCGTCGGCTCCCCCGCCCGGTCGGCCGCTACCGGTGCACAACGGGGAGCGCGGTGTTCGAGATGAGGTTCCACATCGCCTGTGCGGCGTCGGTGGCGACGCCGTGGGGCGGGGTCGCCACCGCGACGGTGCAGACCAGCGACGCGTTGTCGAGCGGTACCAGCGCGGTGGGGACGCGGGTCGCGATCGCCAAGGGGCGGGGGACGATCGCGATGCCGAGGCCGTGTGCGACGAGCTCCAGCAGCGAACCGATCTCGTTGCAGGTGACCCGGACGTTGCGGCTGATGCCGGCCGCCTGGAAAGCCTGGTCGGTGACCTGCCGGGCGACGAGGTCGGCGGGGAAGTCGACGAAGGTCTCATCCCGCAGGGCCGCCAGCTCGACGGACGGGCGGCCGGCCAGGCGATGCCCCAGCGGGCAGGCCAGGACCATGGGAGAGGTGGACAGCGGGGTGAGCCGGATACCCGGCGGGGCCTGCGGCGGCATGGTGACGAAGGCGAGCTCGATCGTCCGGTCCGTGACCTTCGCGAAGAGGTCGAGCGGCATGCCCACGGTCACATCGACGTCGACGTGAGGGTTCTCGGCGGTGAACCGGCTGATCAGCGCGGCGAGGTCGAGGCCGGCGAAGGACGGGATCGCCCCGACCGGCAGGGTGCTCTTGGTGACCCCCGGCCCGCAGCGGATCTGGGACTCGGTGGCTTCGAGCGTGGCCAGCGCCCGGCGCGCGCCGACGTACAACTCGCGGCCCGCATCGGTCAGTTCGACCCGTTTCCGGCCACGCACCAACAAGGTGGTGCCGAGCCGGTGTTCCAGCGCGCGGATCGACGCCGACAGGCCGGGCTGGGAGATCCGGAGGCGTTCGGCCGCGGCGGTGAAGGTGCCGGCGTCGGCGACGGCCAGGAAGTACCGGAGCTGACGCGTCTCCATGCATAGATCCTTCTTATGGAAGTGCCAGATTTTCAGTATTGGACATCCGCGAGCTATGTCAACAGGCTCTCTGCGGAGGACGGATCGGACCGGACCGGCGCGGCGGAACGCCTCGGTGGGCAGTTCGTCGAGATACCCGGCGGCGACACCGGTCCCGCCCGCCAAGACACGTGGGCGCGACGACCGTGCCCGGCACCTCCACCACGACCGTCCAGGAAAGGAGCGGCACGACGATGACCCAGCCCGTACCGATCACCGGGGATGACGTCGACCCTCAACAGCAGGAACTGCGCTACGAGTTGGCGACCCTGTCCTTCCGTCTGCTCGACGCCGAAAAGGCCGCTGCCGGGGTCCTGCCCTGGGTCACCGCCCCCGCCGCACGGGGCAGGCTACTGGGCTGCTGGCAGACGGAGAACGGTCCGCTGGGGCGCCTGATGGTGCTGCGCGGCTTCACCGGCGACGCGGAGCTGGGGCACGAGCGGATGCGGGCACGGAGCAGCAGCGAGCCGTTCGGTGCGGATGAGCACCTGACCGATCTGACGATGCAGAGCTTCGCCCCCTTTCCGTTCGTTCCTCAGGTGCGCACCGGCCGGTTCGGTCCCGTGTATGAGATCCGGGACTACCACCTCCGCCCGGGAGGTCTGCCCGCGACCGTCGCCGGCTGGCGACAGGCGCTGCCCGCCCGGCACCGTATCGACCCGCTGACGGTGGTGATGTACGCGCTCGACGGCCCCGACCGGATCATCCAGATCTGGCCGTTCCACAGCCTGGACGAGCGGGTCTGCATCCGCAGGGACCTCTACGCTTCCGGGCTGTGGCCACCGCCCGGCGGCCCGGAACAGATCCTCGACGCCACCTCGATCATCGCCTGGCCGACCGAGTTCTCCCCACTCACCTGACGGCGAGAGGGGCCGACCGTACGAGCGGCGGCGGGGCGGTGGATACCGGAGAGACACCCGCGCGTTCGTTCCGTTATGTGCCGGCCCGTTCAGTGCCGGTCGGTTCGGAGTGCTCATGGACGGAATACGTCGCTCCGTAAGGAAGTTCAGGAGGGGTACCCCGTACGGTCGGCGCCCTCTCCTGGCTCCGGCCGGCCGTTCTCGCGGGGTGAGCAAAGGACAGGTGAAAGATGAAGTCCGTCATCCGGACGGCTGCCGGTGGCCCCGAGGTCCTGCGGCTCGTCGAGCGTCCGGTTCCCGATCCCGGCCCCGGCGAGGTACGGGTCCGGGTGCACGTCTCGGGCGTCAACCCGACCGACTGGCGCAGCCGCAGACGCGCGCTGCCGCCGGGCATGAGCGAGCAGGTGCCCCACCAGGACGGTGCCGGGGTGATCGAAGCCGTCGGCCCGCGGGTCGACCCGGCGCGGGTCGGGCAGCGGGTGTGGATCTGGGAGGCCGCGTGGGAGCGGCCCTGGGGAACGGCGCAGCAGTACACCCTCGTCCCCGAACGGCACGCCGTCGCGCTGCCCGAGCACGCCCCGTTCGCACTCGGCGCGGCCCTCGGCGTCCCGGCCCTGACCGCCCACCGCGCGCTGACCGTTCACGACGGCGGACCGGGGCGTATCGCGCCGGGCACCCTGCGGGGCGCGACGGTGCTGGTGGCGGGCGGCGCCGGCGCGGTCGGCAACGCGGCCGTCCAGCTCGCCCGCTGGGCCGGGGCGCGTGTGGTCACCACGGTCAGCAGCCCCGCCAAGGCCGCGCTGGCCCGCGCGGCCGGTGCCCACCGGGTGGTCGACTACCGCACGCAGGACGCGGCCACGGAGATCCGGGCCTTCGCCCCCGAGGGCGTCGACATCGTCGTGGAGGTCGCACCCGGCGCCAACGCCGCTCTCGACATCGCGGTGGCCGCCCAAGGTGCCGTGGTGGCCTACTACTCGGGCGGCGAGGACGAGCGGCTGTCCGTCCCCGTGCTCTCCTCGCTGTCGGCCAACCTGCGCTGGCAGAGCGTCTTCGTCTACACCGTGCCGCCCACGGCGAAGCAGCAGGCGCTCACCGACGTCGCGGCGGCCGTGGACGCGGGCGCGCTGCGCGTGGGCGAGGAGGCCGGGCTGCCGCTGCGCCGCTTCGCGCTGGAGCGCACCGCCGACGCCCACGCCACGCTGGAGCGTGGCGTCGTGGGGAGGGTACTGATCGACGTCGCCTGATCGGTCCGTACGCTCACCGGCGGCCTCGCGGCCGGGACGGTCGTCGGCACGCACGGCGGCCTTCCGGTCCGCGCGCGGTCCTCACTCCCGAGCACTCGGGTGCCGCCGTCGGCCTCGGCGAACGTCATGCGGCCGAGTTCGTGCCGGGCCGGCGGCAGGCTGCGCTCGACGACGTAATCGGTCGCGTTCGGGCAGCCACGGGCCGACGTATTCCTCGCGCCGCGCCGTGACCGCGCGCAGATGGTTGAGGGCCTGCCGGGTCACCGTGCGGACCAGGTAGGCGCGCGGGTGCTCGACCGTGGCCGGGTCGACCGCGCTCCACCGCAGGCAGCTCCTGCACCACGTCCCCGGCGTCGGTGACGCTGCCCAGCAGCTCGTAGGCGTCTCCGCTGCGATCCGCTTCACGGCACGGAACCGCGGGGAGCACGACGGGTACTGACGTCATGTCACATACGGACCGGACACATACGGACCGGACCGTCGACGGCGCACGGCGATACCGCGAACACAGCAGTGACGCGACTCCTCCCGCAGTACGCGGGGGCCTGCGCCGTACCTCTGAGGTGCCGTGACCCGCGGTGCGGGCTAGGGCCGTCGCGGTACGGGCGGCTCCTGCTCCGGAGCGATGCCGTGGCGTCGGTGCCGGTGGAAGGCTGACGCGCATGTGTGGGGACGGCGGGCTCCCGGCCGGGCACGACGTCCCGGCTCCCCGCCGAATGCCCACCTCTGCGCCTCCGCGCCCGATACCCCGGCGGTCCTGGCGGCGAGGGCCTCGGCCTCCCCGCACTGCTGCGCCCGGCGATGGGACAGGCCGGGGCGCGCTACGACGTGATCGGCATGGATCCGCGTTTCGTCGGCCGCAGCACCCCGCTGGACTGCGGCTGGCCCGTCGGCCCTCCGATGCGCTGGACAGGCCCGAGCCGGGCGGACTTCGACCGCCAGGTCGCCCTGCAGAAGGACTTGGCCGACAAGTGCCGCGCCACCAACGCACCGGCGCTGCCGCACATCAGCACCCGCAACACGGCCCGCGACATGGACGTCATCAGGGAAGCGCTCGGCGAGCGGAAGATCTCCTACCTGGGCTATTCGTACGGGACCTACCTGGGCACGGTCTACACCCAGATGTTCCCTGGGCGTTACGACCGGGTGGTGCTCGACGGGGCACTCGACCCGCGCCGCTACAACCCCCGCGTGGTCCGGGGCTCCGAATCCGCGAACGGCCAGGCGCTCGCCGACTGGGCCGGATGGGCGGCGAAACGTCACGGCACCTACGGCCTGGGCCGCACCCGCGATCAGGTACTCGCCACCGTCGATCACGTCGTCGAGACGTCCGCGCGACGGCCGCTGACCGTCGGCACCGCCCCCGACGTCTTCCTCCTCGATGCCACCGTGGTGCCCCTGGTGATCTTCGCGGGGACCGGCAGCGACACCGACGCGGCACGGGCGGAGCTCAGCGAGCACCTGTCCGTGCTGGCCAGGGCCGCCGACGGTCAACCGACCGAGCTCTCGGGCGAGTTCGCCGGACTCCTGCGGTCGCAGATCACCAGCCAGGGATCACGCTCCGGCAGCGCGCAGACAGCGATCCTGTGCGGGGACGTGCCCGCTTCACGCGACCCCGAACAGTACTGGAAGGACATCGAGCGCAGCCGCGCCGCCCACCCGCTGTTCGGCCCGCTGACCAACACCATCGTGCCGTGCGCCTTCTGGGACCGTCCCCGCGAGCAGCCCACGCAGGTGCGACACGACGCCCCCGCGCTGATCGTGGCCGCCACCGGCGACCCGCGCGTCCCCTATTCCGGCAGCGTCGCCCTGCGCGGCCTGCTGCCGAGCACCAGGCTGCTCACCCTCAGGGGCGCCGACCAGCACACGCTCTACGCGACGTACCACAACGCCTGCGTGGACGCAAAGGTCAACGCCTACCTGATCACAGGCAAGTTGCCCGCCGAGGACCAGACCTGCGTCAAACCGGACGGCCACTGATCTTCCGAGCCGCTGTTGGTCCCGTCAGCCGCGATGGGTGTGCAAGCGCCGGCGTCCATCGGTGATGGTGGCGAGCCGGCCGGAGGTACGGGGCCGGCCGCCTCTGATCGAATACGACAGCGCCGGGCCCGGCCCCTGTCCCGCAGGCGCGGAAAAGTACCTGCGAACGCCCAGGTGAGCATGCTGCAATGCCTCATCGTGAACGAAATAAAGCGCCTCTTTGCCAACGAACCCGACCTTCTGCTCGCAATGGAGCAGAACCTCGCCGAGCACGCCTGCCATCTGCACCAGAACCTGGGAGGCGCCTCCGTCACCCGGACCAACGATCTGCTGATCGCCGACAGCGGCCTGGACGACGACACCTTCAACATCGTCGCGGCGGCCCGCTTCACCCCGGAAACCGCCCCGGTCCGCACCGCGGAAACGGTCCGCACCCTGGCCGCCACCGGACGCCCCTTCTCCTGGTGGGTCGGCCCCGCCTCGGCACCGACCGACCTCGCCGAGCACCTTCAGGCCGCCGGCCTGGAGGCATCGGAGACGGAAGCCGGTATGTGGAAGGACATGCGCACAGCCCTCCCCGAAGCGCCTGCCGACGGCTTGGACATCCAGTTGGCGACCGCCCCGGAGCAGCTCACCGACTACGCCACGGTCCTCGCCGCGAACTGGAACCCGCCCGCCGCCACCGTGCGCCGCTTCTTCGCCGACACCGCCGTATGGGCCCTCGCCACCGACTGCCCCGCCCGCTACCTGGTCGGCTACGTCGACAACCGCCCCGTCTGCTCGGCCGAGGTCTTCCTGCACGCGGGCGTCGCCGGCATCTACAACATCGCCACCCTCGCCACCGACCGCCGCCGCGGATACGGCGGGGCCATCACCCTGGCCACCCTGCGCACGGCCCGCGACGCGGGATACAAGACCGCGGTCCTGCAGGCATCCGCCGACGGCGAACCCGTCTACCGCCGCCTCGGCTTCACCGCCTGCGGCCACTTCACCGAGTACGCCATCGCCCCCTGACCGGCCGCTGTCCCTTCCGTCGGCCCCATCGCGCCCCGCCCGGACCTGATGACCGCGCGGCCTCCAGCGTCCAGCGCGGAATATTCGTTGGCACGCGGTGCAGAGCCGTGGTTACGCTGGAGCCGCTTTGTTGATCACTTACCGGGCCATGGGGCCCTCAGGAAGGGTGCTTGATGCCCCGGACCGCGCCGAGCGCGCCTCGCCGTACCGCATAACCGTCCGTTTCTCCTGCCGCCGTTCCTCTCGCGCGGCGACCGGACGTGAGTTTCCGGTGCCCTGAACCGCCCGCACCACCCGGCCACACCTGTCCGCTGTCTGTTCATGACTTCTGCGACAGGGTCGTCGTGCGGTGGCGTGCCCGTTTTCGTCGAGGCCGCTCGGCCTGCTCTTGCTGCCAGTTACCCCCTTTTCTCAGCAAGGAGCACCCGGGTGTCCAGCAATTCCAGCAACACCGGCGCTCGCCAGAGCGACGCCCACAACACCCTCAGCATCAACACCTTCACCTGCGTGTGGTGCGGACTGACCGTGTCCGCCACCACCGGCGACGGCACCCGCCGCAACCACTGCCCGTCGTGCCTGCACTCCCAGCACGTCATCGACCACGTCGAGGGCGGCCCGAGCCAGTGCCACGGGCGGATGTCCCCCATCGCCATCGCCGTGCTGCGCACCGGCGACTGGATGGTCATCCACCGCTGCGTCCGCTGCGACGAGCTCACCTCGAACCCCGTCTGCGCGGACGACAACCAACTCATCCTGATGCGCATGGCCGTACGGCCGCTCGCCCAACCGCCGTTCCCGCTCGAAGCGTTCGGCACCCTGTGACGTGGGCCGAGAGGAAGGAGACGACCATGCCACGACGCAACAACGCCAGCAGACGGGCCGCATCGCCTCGCCGCTCGCAGCGGCACAAGGACGTCCTGCACAGCCAGGGCGGCCACCGCGCCCACGACTTCCGGTGCGTCGGCTGCCGACTCGACGTGCCCCTGGACGCTCCGGGCACCGGACACCGCAACCACTGCCCGAACTGCCTGGCCAGCCTGCACGTCGACCACCGCATCCCCGGCGACCGCGCTTCCCCCTGCCGCGGCCGTATGGAGGCACTCACCATGTCGGCCCGCCCGGACGGCGAGTGGATGCTCATCCACGAGTGCCTGACCTGCGGCGAACTCAGCGCCAACCGCGTCGCAGGCGACGACAACGCCCTGCGCCTCGTACGCCTGGTACTCAAACCGCTGCAGGACACCAGCGTCGCCAGCCGCACGCTGCTCACCCTGTGACGGCGACTCGGAAGTAGCCAGGGCACAGCACCACCCGCCGGACTGGCACGAGAGGTTGGGCGGTCCGGCGGGCGTGGTGTGCGGGCTCGGTGGGGCGGCCTACGCCCTCGCCGGCTCCGCCGGGGGGCGCCGGGCGAAGGCCGGGGCGTGCTCCGGGCGTGGGCCCAACGCGACCAGCCGGGACGGGAGTTGACGGAACCCGGGGAGGTACCGGGTGGCCAGGACCATCGAGGTGGGTGGGCCGACCCGGCGGCCGGTGAGGACCGGGGCGAAGAACCCGTCGTGCAGCATCAGTTGCATGCGCTGCAGGATCACCATGGGCCGCCACCGTCGGCGCTGGACCTTGGCCAGGTCGGCGGTGGCCAGTCGGCCACGGCGCAGCGGTTCGGCGAGCAGCGTGGCCGCCGCGACCGCGTCCTGGATGGCGAGATTGATCCCCACTCCGCCGGCCGGGGACATCGCGTGGGCGGCGTCGCCGATGCACAGGAGGCCGTCGGCGTACCACTGCGGAAGCCGGTTGAGCCGGACGTCGAGCAGGTGGACGTCATCCATGCTCGGCAGCTGGTCGACCCGGTCCGCGTACCGCGGCATCAGGTCGGCGATCCGCGCCCGGAAGCGTTCGATGCCTTCGGTGCGCAGATGGGCGTCGGATCCCTTCGTGGTGAAGTAGGCGATCTGGAAGTAGTCGTTCCTGGTGAGGCTCAGCGCGAACTCGCCGGCCCGGAATGCGGGGATCAGCCGGGGCTCTTGGGCCTGCTCCGCGACATGCCTGGGCAGCCGGAACCACCAGGTGTCGAACGGGACCGGGAACTCCTGGGGCACCAGGCCGGCGTCCTGGCGCAGCGCGGAGCGGCGGCCGTCGGCTGCGACGGTGAGGGCGGCGCGGATCTCGCCTTCCTCGCCGTCCTGGGTGCGGTAGCGGACGCCGATGACCTTGCCGCCCTCCCGGATCAGCCCGGTCGCGGCGGTGTTCATCCGCAGGGTGAACGACGGCTCCTGCCGGGCCTCTTGGGCGAGCAGGTTGAGCAGGTCCCACTGCGGGATCATCGCGATGTAGTTGTACGGCGCGGGCAGGGCTTCGAAGTCGGTCAGCCGTATCCGGCCGCCGTCCGATGTGGGTACCTCCATGTTGCCGAGCCTGCTCTGTGGCAGCGCGGCGAACTTCCGGCCCAGGCCCAGCTCGTCCATCAGCCGCATGGTGGACGCGTGGACGGTGTCGCCGCGGAAGTCGCGCAGGAAGTCGCCGTGCTTCTCCAGCACGGTCACCTCGATTCCGGCCCGCGCCAGCAGCAGGCCCAGCATCACGCCGGCCGGTCCACCCCCGGAGATGACGACACTCATGACGCTCTCCCTCGTCCCGATTGGAACTCTCCTATACAGAGTCTTTGGAACGGTCTCAGGTGTCAAGTCGTATCATGTTTCACATGCAGGAACACGAGCAGATGCGCGATCTGGTGGCTGCCGCCCTGGTGGCGGCGGGGGAACGCGGCCGAGACGTCGCGGACGTCCCGCTGACGGCGATCGCCACGGCGGCCGGTGTCTCCCGCAGCACACTGCTGCGCCGGCTGGGCGGCTCGCGGGGCCCGCTGGACGAGGCGGTCCGGCGGGCGGGCGTCGACCCCGGCGGCCGTCGGCCGGTCCGCGAGCGCGCGATCGAGGCGGCGGCGGAGCTGGTCGCCGAGCGGGGCCTCGGCGCGATGACCCTGGACGCCGTCGCGGAGCGGGCCGCGTGCTCACTTCCCAGCCTGCACACGGTCTTCGACGGCCGGGACGGCCTGCTCGGCGCCGTCTACGAACGCTACGGCCCGCTGCCCGGCCTGGAGGCCCTGGCCGCCGACCCGCCGGAGTGCCTGGAGGACACCGTGCAGGGGCTCTACCGGGCCGTGATCACGGCGTTCGACCGCGAGCCGCGCGTGCTCCCGGCGATCTTCGCGGACCTCTTCAGCCGACCGGACGGGCCCGCCGCGCGAGCGATGCGGGCATACGTCCCGCGCCTGTTCGACAGCCTCGCCCGGCTCCTGCTGCCGCACGTGGAGGCGGGCCGGATGCGACCGCTGCCACTCCCGATCCTGGTCCAGCTCCTGCTGGGCCCGATGGTCACCCACCTCCTCCTGCGACCCGTACTCGAACCCGTGCGGGGCGCAGAGCTCCCGCCCGTGAACGAGGCTTGCGAACTCTTCACCGAGGCATACCTGCGCGCGGTCACGCGGCCGGAATAACGGGGCCTGGCTTCGCCCCGCCTTTTCACTGTGCGGCGACCGCTGTGGCCACGGGGCCGCGCCCAGTGCCGCGGGAAGGCCGAGCGCGGCCCGTCAGCGACACCGGCGGGTGTTGAGCCGGGCGGCCTGGCGCGTCAGGTGGTCGCGCTCGGCGAGGTGGGGTGCCTTGTGGGCCGCCTCGGCGTAGAGCCGTGCCGCCGTTTCCAGGTCGCCGTCGCGTTCGTGGAGGTACGCCGCCACCGCGGCGTAGCGGGGCAGTGCGGCGTCCAGTCCGGCGAGCGCCGACAGGCCGGCGCGCGGTCCGTCGGCCTCGCCGACGGCGACCGCGCGGTTGAGCCGGACGACCGGGCTGTCGGTCAGACGCGTGAGCTCGTCGTACCACTCGACGATCTGCACCCAGTCGGTCTCATCGGCGGTGGGTGCGTCGGCGTGGAGTGCCGCGATGGCGGCCTGGGCCTGGAACTCGCCCAGCCGGTCGCGGGCGAGGGCCGCCTGGAGGACCGCGACGCCCTCGGCGATCAGCCGCGTGTCCCACCGGCCGCGGTCCTGCTCGGCGAGCGGTACCAGGCTGCCGTCAGGCGTGGTCCGTGCGGCGCGCCGGGCGTGGTGGAGCAGCATGAGGGCGAGCAGCCCCGCCACCTCGGGGTGGTCGACCCGGGGCGCGAGCTGCCGGGTGAGCCGGATGGCCTCGGCTGCGAGGTCGACATCGCCGGAGTAGCCCTCGTTGAAGACCAGGTAGAGGACGCGCAGCACGGTGGCGACGTCACCGGGCCGGTCGAACCTCACATCGGCCACGGTGCGCTTGGCCCGGCTGATGCGTTGCGCCATGGTCGCCTCGGGCACCAGGTAGGCCTGGGCGATCTGGCGGGTGGTCAGCCCGCCGACGGCGCGCAGCGTGAGCGCGACGGCGGACGACGGCGTCAGCGACGGGTTGGCGCACAGGAAGTAGAGCTGGAGTGTGTCGTCCACCGCGGGCACGGGCCCTGGCGCCGGTTCCTCGTCGACGAGGTACTCGCGCCGGCGGCGGGCGGTGTCCGACCGGGTCGCGTCGAGGAACTTGCGCCAGGCCACGGTGACCAGCCAGCCCTTCGGATCCCGAATCGGGTCTCCCTTGCCCGAGCGCGGCCGAGAGCTTGGGGAAGGGTCGGCCGGCCAGACGCGGACCGCCTCGACGAGCGCGTCCTGCACGGCGTCCTCGGCCGCCGCGAAATCGGCTCCGCGGCGGACGAGGACGGCGAGCACACTCGGCGTGAGGCTCCTCAGCAGGGCCTCGTTCATCGGAGTCACCTGAGAGGTCACTCCGTGATGGTGGGCGGTGCGGTCAGGAACGGGCGCAGCTCCAGCCACTCATGGATCGGCTTGCCGCCCGCACCGGGGGCGGCCGACAGCTCGCCGGCCAGCTCAACGGCGCGCTCGTAGCTGTCGACGTCGATCACCATCCAGCCGGCGATGAGATCCTTCGTCTCGGCGAACGGACCGTCGGTGACCGGCGGGCGCCCCTCACCGTCGTAGCGGACCCACTTTCCCTCGGGGGCGAGCGCCTGACCGTCGACGAACTCGCCGGTCTTCTCCAGCCGGGCCGCGAAGTCGTTCATGTACTGCACGTGGGCCGAGATCTCCTCCGGCGTCCACTGATCCATCGGCACGTCGTTGACCGCCGCCGGAGCGCCGCGGTAGTGCTTGAGCAGCAAGTACTTGGCCATCGTGTTTCTCCTCGGTGCTGGTGCGACCCATTTGTGGTCGCGTTCATTGCGGGGACGGAGCCAGCCACGGGTTCTCGACATCCCCGTCCGAATTCTTTGGCTCTCATCGTGAGACAAGGACCACCCGCTCTACCGGATCCGCCGCACCCTGCTCACCCGTGTCCAGCCCCGCCGCCGGCCGCAAAACCCTTCCGCGACGTCACCCACTACAGGATCCGGATCCTGCTCGCCGCAGACGGCACCCGCCCCTACCGGCGCCCGCCACATGCAACGTAGTTGCCGTCTCCTCGAACGCAGTCGAGCCAGGCTATTGACAGGGCAGCACGGGGTGGGTGGGGTCCTCCTCGCGCCCGATCTGCGTCACCCCCCGGGCATACTGACCGCAGAACTCCACCAGCTCCTCGAAGCTGACCGCTGTCAACGCCTCTGCCCCCGGCATCGGTACAGCACGGCCGATGACGTAGTGATGACGCGTGACCATACACGGCTGGCTTTTTTCACGACTCGCAGCAACAGTTGATCACGGTTGCGGGAGGCGCTCGCAGAGCGGCGAGGCCGATGTTCACCAGTCCGGGCAGCAGCCCGGAGAGCGCGCAGGGAAGTCGAGCGAGCCGTCTTCGCCGACCAGCTCGGCACGCTGCGCCGCATGCTGACCGACCGCTCCGGCAACGACCTGGGCCGGGCCGTTCTCACACGGTCGCGCCACTGAACAGCAGCATCGCAACAGGTTCGTCAGGGGCCCGGGGGCAGGCGACACAGGCGCGGAAACCAGCGCCCGCCCCGGGGACCGCCCACCTCCCCCTCCTCTGGATCCACCCCAACCCACCCCGCCCACGGACAGGACCGCACGATGACCGACCACTTCGCCCGCTGGGGCGCCCTGCCACCGGACCGCTACATGACGCGCACCCAGCTCGCCGACCTCGACCAGCCCCGTGAACCCGGCGGACCGGTCAGGGCCACCGTCGAAGGCCGCGACGGCGCCGGACGGCGCGCCACCTTCGATCTCTACCTGATCAGTGAGTCCCGCCCCACCCGCGCCAGTGCCGCCCAGCTCGCCGCAGCTGCCGCCCGCCGCGCCACCGGCACCCGCGTGTGCGAGCAGTGCGGGGCTCGCCCTGATCTGCCGTGCACCCGCGTTGGTGACTGGCTGCTGTGCCGCACGTGCGCCCACATCGACATGCTGCGTGCCCGTCAGAAGCAGGCCGCCGAGGCACGCGCACGCGCTACTGCGTATGCCGCCGAGCTGCTGGCCGACGAGCGCCTTACGGTCCTGCACGTCGGCTACACGGACCACGGCGCCACCTCGGCCGGCACCCTCCGCACCCCCTCAGCCGCCCACCTCACCGCCCTCGACGCCGACAGCCAGGTCCTGCTCGACCTCCAGGTGCGGCTGGTGCCACCCCGCTCGGAGGACATCCCCGAAGGGGCCATCGGCCCGACCGCCGCCGCCACCGCCACCGCCACCGAGCGGATCCGTCTCGCGCTCACCGGGCGCATCATGCTCGTCTGGGCCGCCGACAGCCTCGGCCATCTGAGCAACAGCGAGGCCCTCGACGACGGCTGGCCCTTCCCCACCGGCTACGGCCGCCGCCATGAACTCTGTCACCTGGCCACGGACTGGCGCGGCGACCTCGACCCGAAGACCGGCCAGCCCTGCCCCGCCATGCCGCCGGGCCGCGCCGACCGGATGCTTCATCTTCTCCAGCGGATCGCCAGCCCCGCCGACCACTACCTCGGCCAGGCTCCTCCCGCCGGACAGAAGTGACCACCTCGCCTGCATACAGGGTGAGAACTAGCGCTGAGGGAAGCCCGCGGTCGCCACTGTGCTCGTGAGCCCGCCCTCGGCTACGGAAATATGTACGACGGAGCTCTGCCCGCGGGAGATACTTCGCGGGCAGGCCGTGACGCGATACGCGATGCGAACCGACGGCCGGCGCATTTTGTCAGCATCGCCGCAGCCAGCACATACCGCTTCCCGCTACGATCCCGGAGCCCGAATGTCCCTGCCCCGCCCGGACAAGCCCGACTACACAAAGGTGTTTGTGGAACCCGTATACGCCGGGCACGAGCCGTACACAGGTGCTGAACACGACGACGAAGAGCCCGGAGCCATGCCCGCCGCCCGAGGCCCAGCAGGTGCAGGCACGCAACTTCATTAACTCACGCTGTTTTCTCGTGCTGCGGTGCGGAGAGGGTGACGACCAGTCCTGTGGGGCTGTTGTGAGTGAACTCCAGAGATCCGCGGACCGATTGGAGCAGGCTTCGCGCGATCGAGAGGCCGAGCCCCGTCCCCTTGGTGTCCGTGTGGCGTGGGCTGCGCCAGAAGCGGTCGCTCACCCGGCTCATCTCCCCATCGGTCAGCCCGGTCCCGGTGTCTGCCACATGCACTGCGGCGTCATCGGCCCGGAGCGCGGTCACGACCGTCACCTCATCGCCGGCCAGGGTGAACTTCAGGGCGTTGTCGAGCACGGCGTCCAGTGCGCCGGCGAAGGAGACGGGGTCCGTCCAGGCGAACAACTGGGGCGGTCCCTCCCATCGCAACGCCACCTCGCGCTGTTCGGCGGTGGGCAGCCACGCGGTCACTCGGTCCTGCGCCAGGCTGGTCAGGTCCGTCCGCTCGGCCTGGACCGCTGCGTGCTCGGCCAACGCCAGGTCCAACAGTTCATCGAGCACCGTTGCCAGACGGTGTCCCTCCTCCCGGACACCGGCGACGTCTTCATTCCCGTCGGGCAGTTCCAGGGCGAGCAGTTCGAGGCGCAGCAGGAGAGCGGTGAGGGGGTTCCGCAGTTGGTGGCCGGCATCGGCGACGAACGCGCGCTGCTGCTCCAGTAGCAGTCCGGTTTCCTCGGCCTTCCGCTCGTATGCGTGGTCGCGGGGGGAAGGGCCTCGTCTCCGGAGGAGGCCGAAGAGGCGGCTGGAGGCACGCTGCCGGGGTTGGGGGTGGGGTGGGTGGTTGTCCGCGTTGTCCGTGACTGCCGTGCGGACAATCCCCTCAGGTGCCTCTGCCTCCTGTTCCGGGGAGGCCGAGAGGTGCGTCAGTTCTTCGTCCTGCTCGTCCAGGGCGTCCGTGATGCGCGTGCGTACAGCCGCGTACGAGGGGTGGAGGGGGATGCCGGCCATCTCGCCCACCGCGCGTCGGCAGGTCTCCACCGCCTGCTGTGCAGCGACGTTGATCTGCTCGGCGGACCGATTTGCCCGACGGGCGCGCCTCAAGTCGCTGCCGGCATCTGCCAGGCTCCGCTCGGCTTCGTCAAGTGCCTTGTGTACTCCGGCCACGACGTCCCTGCGGGACTCGGCCAGAGCGCGGTGGTATTCCGCTTTGAGGGATTCGTGCTCGGCCTGGAGCACGGAAACCATGTTCAGCAGGACCAGTACCATCTGCTGCGATTTATGCAGGGCCCTCTCGGTTCGCAGCTGACGTTCCCGTGCCTCGTCGAGGCGCAAGTACAGCTGGTCGCCCCGCGTGAGCCGCGGGGCTTGCGGGTGGGCTCGGGGCACACGCCCCCGCGATGCGTCCTCGGCCTCCCGCCACAGGGACCTGGCCTGCGCCAGCTCCTTGTCCCTCATTCGGGGCTCCGGCACCAGCCCGGTGACCAACTGCTCCAGCAGATCGGCGGGGATGAGCTTGGCTCCGGACAAGTACTTGCTCCACGCGTCTCGGCCGGTCCCGAAACGCTCCTCCAACCGACGCAACGTCATGCCACGGCCACGAGTGAGGCGACGCAGCCATGCGGCGAGTCTGTTGGCCTGCTCGGTCTCGCCCTTCAGCTCGCCGTGCTTTCGCCCCTTGTCAGGCATCGCCTTCCGCCTTTGTCCGCTGTCAACAGGGCCTTTGTCCGCACGCGAGCTGGCCCTACGCGCTTTCCTTGGACGGACAACTCCCCCCGGCCTTCAGTCTGGTGCCATCTCGTGCCCCATGACAAAAGGTCTTCATAGCCATGTTCATGATGCCCCCACGTGCCGTTGGCGCCCTGCAACGTGCGCTTGTCCTCGCGCTGGTCGTCCCGGCGCTGCTGCTCGTCACCCTTGCCGCTCTCCCCGCGCTTGTCGTCCTGCCGTTCAGGCAGGACGGAATAGACCGGAGCATCCGCCTCATCCGTGCTCATAGCGACTATGCGCGCGTGCTCCTCAGGGGCAGCTGTGGCCGCTAGATGAGTGAGACCCGCCAAGCAGGCACGACTTCGGACTCACTCATCCAGCTGTGCCACCCGAGCCGCTCGGTCAGTACGCCGTGACCCGGTCGGGCTCCGGAGCGGGTGCGTTCGTCCGGTGCTGCGGGTGGCCGCCCGTGGTGGGCCTCGGGCGGAACGGCCACCAGATGCTCCGGCCGAGGAGTGCCGCGAGGGCGGGGACCAGCACCAGGGAAAGGACGAGCGCGGAGAGCATGATGCCGAGTGCCATCGCGAAGGCGATTTGTTCGTTTCCCGGGGTCGTGGCGAGCGTGGCGAAGGAGCCGGCAAGGACAAGACCGGCCGTTGCGATGGCCGGTGTCGTGTGCCGTACCGCGCGGGACACAGCGGCGCGGGCCGGGCCCGGTCGTTGCATCTCCTCCCGGATCCGGTCGGCGATCAGGATGTTGTAGTCGGTGCCCAGTGCCACGACGAACAGGAACAGCACCAGGGGGAGGGTGAAGTTGACGCCCGGCTTGCCGAGGACGTGCTGGAACAGCAGCGTGGCGGCGCCGAGGGTGGCGGCGAAGCCGAGTCCGACGGAGAGCATCAGGACGACCGGGGCGAGCAGGCTGCGCAGGAGCAGCAGGAGGATCAGCGCGATCAGCGCTGCCGCGACCGGGAACACGGTCTTCAGGTCGCGGTCGACGGCGGTGGAGATGTCGGCGAAGATCGCCGCCGTCCCGCCCACGTGTGCCGTCGTCCCGGCGGGTGCGTGCCGGGCGACCGCGACCCGGATCGGTCCTGAGGCCAGGTCGCGGGCCTGTTGGCTCTGCGGGGACGCGGTCGGGTAGAGGTCGATCCGGGCGGCACGGTGGTCCTTGTCGAGGGTGGTCTGCCCTACCTTGCCCACGCCTTTGACCTGGGTGAGCGCGTGGGAAAGGCCGTCGAGTCGGGCGGTGGTGAGGGCGCCGCCGTCCTTGGCGGTGACGAAGACGCTCGTCGGGTCCGACACTCCGGCCGGCAGCGTGCGGGAGATCTCGGCCGCGGTGGCCGCGGCGGGGGTCAGGTCGCCGGAATCGCCCCGGCCGTAGTCCATGCGGATGCCCGTCAGCCCGGCGGCCAGCGCGGCGAGCAGGGCGACGGAGGCGGTCAGCATTGTCAGCGGTCGTCGGGTGACCAGTGCGCCGAAGCGGGCGGCACGGCCCTCGCTCGGCTCGTGGTGAAGGGTGTTGGACGGCCAGAACATCTTGCGTCCGGCGGCTGCGAGCAGCGCCGGCAGCAGGGTGAGGCTGCCGAGCAGCATCACCAGGACCGCGACGGCGATCGCGGGGCCCAGGGAGCGGAACTGCCCGAACGTCGCCAGGCCCAGCGTGGCGAACGCGGCCACGATGGTCAGCGCCGCCGAGGTGATCGCGGTGCCCACCCGGCCGGAGATCTGCTCGGCCGCTTCGCGGGCGGGCTGCTCGGGCCGGTTGCGCAGTTGCTCGCGGAAGCGGAACAGCAGGAACAGCAGGTAGTCGATGCCGATGCCGAGCAGGACCACGTTGATCAGGTTCGGGGTGCTCGCGTCGAGCTTGCGCCCGGTCAGCAGCGCGGCACCCGCGACGGCGCCCACCGCCACGCCGCCGATCATGGCGACCGCGAGCAGCGGTAGCAGGGCCGCCAACGCACTGCGGAACACCAGCACGTTGAGCAGGACGATGAACCCCATGACGAGGGCGCCCCCGACCTTCGCGGCGGTCTCGTGGGCATCGGTGGTGTCGACGGTGTCGGCGAGACCCCCGGTGAAGCCGGTGCGCATCCCCGCCTCGGAGAACTGCGTCCGGGCGGCGTCCCGGAAGGTCCGGTAGACGCCCTGGACCCCCTTGTCCGACGGGTTCCCGAGCAGTTGGACGGAGAGCAGCTCGAAACTCCGGTCGGGGGCCGTCATCGCCGGGGCGATCCGGGGCGTCTGGGAGCGGTCCGGGAGCAGGAACGTCGGGCCGTCGTCCTCCTCCCTGGGCATGGTCACCCGGCGTTGGCCCAGCTTCGCCGCCTCGGCCTCGACCCGCTTCTGGTCGGCGGCGCTCAAGGCTCTGCCGTCGGACCTGGCGACCAGCACCGTCACCGTGGTGGCATCGGGGTTCACCCCGAACCGCTCCTCGGCGATCTGCGAAGCGGCGGCCGAGTCGTAGCTGCGGGGCAGGAAGTCCCCTGCCTGGTGCTGGGTGACGCGGGCGATCAATGTCGGGGCCAGGGCGCTCAGTGCGACACCCAGCACCGCCCAGAGGGCGATGACCTTCCACGGGTGTCTGGTGGAGTATCCGGTCAGGGCGCGGATCACGATGTCCTCCGGCGGACGGACTTGCATGCGGACGTCTGCCGGGGGCTCCCGGCCGGTCTCCAGACCATCATCGCGAGGGGCCGTCAGGCGTCGTGGCAGCGGATGATCCGGACCGGGGCCCTGGATCCCTCCCAGGCCCGCGACCAGGACCCTGGTCCTGGTCCCGACCCAGGTCAGCGCCCGGAACGGTGGCCGCGAACCGCTACCACCGCGGCTGCTGTGCCACGCTGTCCCGGGGGCCGGGAGGCCGGACACAGGGAGAACAAGACATGCTCAGGAGCCGACGCGTCGGGCCCGGTGATGCCCGGGAGCCGCTGCACATCGACAGCGGCGAGCCGCCGTGGACCCGTAACGACGCGCTCGTGACCGGCGGAGCCTGCGCGATGAACCTGCTCAGCTACGTGTTCTTCAACGCCCCCGACGGCCAACACGACGTGAGCGTGGCCGGGTTCCTGCTCGTCGCGCTGGCGGCCATGCCGCTGCTCGCCCGGCGCCGCCACCCGGTGGCGGCGCTCGCCGCCGCACTGGCACTCGATGCGACGGCCGCCCTGGCCGTACCGCTGCCCAGCCACTTCGGTGCCGTCCTGGTGGTCGCCGTGTACTCGGTCGCCAGGGCCTGTCCCGGTCGGGTGACGGCGGTCGCGGCCTTCGCGACGGTGTCGCTGACGCTGCTGAGCCAGAGCGGCAACCGGATTCCGCCCTGGCAGGAGGCCATTGCCCCGCCTCTCTCCACCTTGATCGTCGTCGGCACCGCCATGGCGGTCAACCGCTGGCAGCGGGAGGTGGCGGCCCACCGCAGCCTCCTTGCCGACCGTGCGGTGGCCGACGAACGCCGCCGCATCGCACGGGAGTTGCACGACATCGTGGCCCACCACATCACCACCATGCAGCTGATGGCCGGCGGAGCACGCGCCAACCTCGCCCGACCGGAGGTGGCCCAAGAAGCCCTGGTCACCCTGGAGTCCTCCGGGCGGCTCGCGCTGCGCGAGATGCGCCAACTCCTCGACGTACTGCGGGCAGGCGACGAACCGGAGACCGCGCCGTCGCTGCCCCAGCCCGGCGTCGACGACCTCGACCGTCTGGTGGCCGAGTCCCGCATCGCCGGACTGCCGACCGAGTTCAGCGTCCGCGGGCCGCAGCGCCCGCTGCCACCGACCGTCGGCCTCACGGTATTCAGGATCGCCCAGGAAGCCCTCACCAACACCCGCAAGTACGCGGGGCCCGCCCGCGCTTCCGTGCAGCTGACTTATCGTCAGGATGGGGTCACCGTCGAGGTGCGGGACGACGGCGGGGGCACACCACCGCAGGAGGGGGCGCCGGCGGCGGACTCAGGTGGATACGGCCTGATCGGCATGCGTGAGCGCGTCGCCCTGCACGGCGGCACCCTCACCGTCGGCCCGCAGGCCGACGGGGGGTTCGCCGTGACGGCCGAGCTACCGCTGACCACGGACGAGTCGGCCGAGGCGACCGTCCAGCACGAGGGAGCGCGCCGATGACCGGGACCGGGCCGACGCCGCCGCGGATCAGGGTGCTCATCGTGGACGACCAGCCGCTGGTCCGGCGCGGCCTGTCGCTGATCCTCTCCCCCGACCCGTCCTTCGACGTGGTGGGCGAGGCCGAGAACGGCGCGCAGGCCGTCACCCTCGCCGGCCGGCTGCGCCCCGACGTCGTGGTGATGGACATCCGGATGCCCGTCCTCGACGGAGTCGGCGCGACCGGGGAACTCGCCGCCACCCTGCCCGCATGCCGGGTCCTGGCCCTCAGCACCTTCGACCTCGACGAGTACGTCGTGGGCGCCCTGCGCGCCGGGGCCTACGGGTTCCTGCCCAAGGACAGCTCACCGGAAGACCTGAGCGCGGCGATCCGCACCGTCCATGCCGGCGAGGCCGCCGTCGCGCCGCGCCTGCTCACCCGGCTGATCTCCACCTACGTACGGGCACCCCACGGTGCGCCGGCGGCGCCCACCGGCATGGGTGAACTCACCCCCCGCGAGGTCGAGGTGTGGCGTCTGATGGCCACCGGCCTCGACAACACCGGGATCTCCCGCACCCTGGAGATCAGCCTCTCCACGGTCAAGAACTACATCACCAGCATCTTCGACAAGCTCGCCGTCCGCGACCGTGCCCAGGCGGTCATCGCCGCCTACGAATCGGGCCTGGTCACCGCCCGCGCGGCAGCCGGGGATCCGCCCGGCGGCGGGCACAGCGCACCACGGTCCCCTCGCCCCACACCCGGATCGTGACGGCGCGAGACGAGGCGCGGTCACGCGACCAGGCGCAGCCAGGCCGCCGCGAGTGCGGCGTGACCGGCCGGCGTCGGGTGCACGCCGTCCTCGGCCCAGTATTCCGGTCCGGTCGTCGCGGCGAGTTCGGCGAACATGCTGTCGGCGGGCAGCAGTTGAGCGCCGTATTTATCAGCGAGTTCCCGCACGGCCTGGATCTTCGGGTTCAGGTCGGCGCGCCATTCCTTTCGCTCTTCCTCGCCGATGAGCGCGACACCGGCCTCGACGACACCGTGGATCGGCAGGAGGAACGGCTCGATGAGGATCAGCTCCGTGCCCGCCTCGGCGAGGGGCGCGAGCAGGCGGTCATAGCCCGCTGCGAACTCCTCCACGGGGATCACGCGCCCCTGCGGGTCCAGCGTGTGCCAGCCCATGTCGTTGACCCCGACGAGGATCGACACCACGTCCGGGCGCGCGTCGAGCACGTCGGCCTGCCACCGGGGTTCGATGTCCCTCACCTTGTGGCCGGCGATCGCGGAGTTCAGCCAGGTCACGGGCCGGTCGGGGTGCTGGAAGCCCCACTCGCCCGCAATGCGCAGCGGGTAGCCGAACCCGAGTCCGTCCTCACTCTCCAGCCGCTGGCAGTCGGTGATCGAATCGCCGGTGAACATCACGGTGGTTCCCGGGCGGATGGTGATCGTCATCTGTGCTCCTTGATAGGCGGGTTGGGGGAAAAGGGGGTTCATCAGGGAAGGGAGCGGCGGCTCAGGTTCCCGGATTGCCGAACCACTGGTCGGCGGCGCGCTCGAACGCTTTCCGGTCGACGTCGCGCTCGCCCGCCCAGGCGACGATGCCGTCCGGACGGATGAGCACGGCACCCAGTCCGAGGTCGTTCTTCGCCTTCCCGGCCACGTATCGCAGGCGGCTCTGCCGGGCCTTCACCGCGTCGCGCAGGCGGCGGTCGGTGCTGAAATCGAGCGCGACGCCTCGTCCGTCCTGCAACAACTCGCCGAGGCGAGTGCCGTCTTCGAGACAGAGGTCCGGGGCGTTGCGGCCGACCAGCGGCTGTTCGCTGCCGAGGTCGTAGCGGATCGACGCTCCCGACATCCTCTCGAACACGTAGGTCGTTCCGTCACGGGTTCCGAGCAGGTCGCGCATCACTCCTTGAACCGCCTGGCCGTGCGGGTCCGGCCGCATGGCCGCCACCTGGGCGCGCGACCAGTCGAGCACCCCTGCACCGACCGGATGCCGTTCGCGGGTGTAGGTGTCGAGCAGCCCGTCCGGCGCGTGCCCGTGCACGGTCGCCGCGAGCTTCCACCCCAGGTTCATGGCGTCGCCGATGCCGAGGTTGAGTCCCTGTCCGCCGAGGGGTGAGTGGATGTGCGCGGCGTCGCCAGCGAGCAGGACGCGCCCGAGCCGGTAGGTCGTCGTCTGCATCGCCCGATCGGTGAAGCTCGATGCGAGGTGGACGTCGCTCAGCGTCACGCCGGTGCCGGACACGCGGCGCAGCACCACCTGGAGGTGGTCGAGGGCCGGCTGCTGCGAGCGGTCGAACGCGCCGCCGTCGAAGTCCATCACGCCGATGTGCCCCTCGGTGGGCATCCGGAGATACATGCCCGTCGGCGTCAGGTTGATCCCGGGGCTCAGCTCGTCGGGATCGGCGACCGTGGCGAGCATGACGTAGCCGGTGAACAGCGGTTCGGTGCCGGCGAATGCGAAGCCCGCGAGCCCGCGGACCGCGCTGCGTCCGCCGTCGCAGCCGACGAGCCAGCGCGCCGCGTACGCATGCTCACCTGCGTGCGCGACCACGCCCTCGTCGTCCTGCGCGACGGCGGATACCGTGACGCCGCGCCTGATCTCCACGCCGAGCCGGGAAGCCCGCTCGGACAGCACGGACTCGACCGCTTCGAGGTGCGTCAGCACGCCGTCCATCGCCGGGCCGGGAAGCCGAAACGGCAGGGCGGCGAGGTCAACCTTGGCCGGATCGAGCACCATGCCGGCGAAGTGGCCCACGCCACGAGGAGGTGACGGCTCGTCCGCGTCGGGATCCGGATCCGGGCCGGGATCGTCGGGGACGCCCGACGCCGTCAGCAGGGGGTGCAGCATCCCGCGGCGGTAGAACGCCTCGACCGACCCGGCGGACAGGCCCCGCATCCCGAGCGGATCCGCCCGCCACGGGGAGCCGGGCTCCGGCTCCCGTTCGAGCACCAGGACCGAGCAGCCCGCGAGGCCAAGCTCGCAGGCGAGGAACAGACCGACCGGCCCGGCACCCACGATCACTACGTCATGCATGAGAACTCCCTTTCTGATTCTGAAACTGGTTCTTCTGAAACGGGTTCTTCTGAAGCTGGTTCTCTGCGACACGCCAAGATTGCCGGGGGCTGCTCACACGGTGCGCACACGGCGTTGACACGAGGGCACACGGGCACTGCCCTGATGTGAGGGCCCGGCCGTGCGCGTGCGACGATCGGGGAATGGACGGGGGTGCGCGGCTTCGAATCACGCTGCTCGGCGCCTTTCAGCTGTCCCGTGGCGACACCGCCCTGCCCGTACCGGGTGCCCGCCTGCAGGCTCTGGTCGTACGGCTGGCCCTCGCCGGCGGGCACGCGGTCGAGCAGCGCGGCCTCATCGACGCTATCTGGGCCGATGACCCGCCGGCCGATCCGGCCCACGCCCTGCAGGCCCTCGTCTCGCGGCTGCGCCGGAGTCTCGGCTCGGCGAGCGGGGTCGCGCAGTTCGCCGGCGGCTACCGGCTGGCCGTGGAAGCGGCCGACGTGGACGCGCTGCGGTTCGAGCAGCTCGCCGCCGAAGGCCGTGACCGGCTGCGCGACGGCGACCCCCAGGCCGCGGCGGCCGTGCTCGGTGCGGCCGTGGCGCTGTGGGGCGACCGTCCCGGCGCCGAGCCCGCGGTCGTCGCCGCGGTGGCGCCCGCCGTCGCGACCCGGCTGGCCCATGCCTCGATCGAGGCCGTCGCCGACCTCGCCGACGCCGAGCTGGCGCTTGGCCGTGCCGACGAGGCCGCCGCCCGTCTGGCCGCACTCCTCGCCGAACACCCCGTCCACGAGCGCGCCGCGGCACTCCTCATGGACGCGCTCGCCGCCCAAGGGCGCCAGGCTGATGCCCTCGCCCTGTACGAGCGGGTCCGCGAGCGCCTGGCCGACGTCCTCGGCACCGACCCGGGCGCCGCCCTGAGCGAACGTCACCTGCGCCTGCTGCGCGCCGAGCGGCCCGCCCCCGACACCGCTCAGGTCAGGCGGAGCAACCTGCCAGCGCCGCTGACCAGCTTCATCGGCCGCGACGACGACCTGGCCCGGATCGGTACGCTGCTCGCCTCCGGGCGCCTGGTGACCGTGCTCGGTCCCGGCGGCGCAGGCAAGACGCGTCTGGCGGTCGAGGCCGCCCGCCGCCACCTGCACGAGTACCGCGACGGCGGATGGCTGATCGACCTCGCCTCCGTCACCGAGCCCGCGAAGGTCGGCGCGGCACTGCTGGCCGCGACCGGGCTGCGCGGCTCGGCGCTGTTCGAAGCCTCGGCCAAGCTGCGCGGCGACGCGGGCGGTGAACTGGACGTGCTGGCTGACCAGTTGGACGGCCGGGAGAGCCTGCTCGTGGTGGACAACTGCGAGCACGTGATCGACGCGGTGGCGCACCTGATCGCGGCGCTGCTGGCCCGCTGCGCCACGCTGCGGGTGCTGGCCACGAGCCGGGAGCCACTGGCCGTCGACGGCGAGGCGCTGGTCCCGCTCGGCCCGCTGCCCCTGCCCGAGCCGCACGAGGAGGTCGAACAGGCCCGCCGTACGGCGTCGGTGCGCCTGTTCACCGAGCGGGCGGCGGCCGTGCGGCCAGGGTTCGACGTCGACGAGCGCAACGTCGGCGAGGTGCTGCGCGTCGTCCGCAGCCTGGACGGCCTGCCGCTCGCACTCGAACTGGCCGCGGCCCGCCTGCGCACGCTCTCGCTGGCCGGCCTGGCCGCCGGGCTGTCCGACCGGTTCCGCCTGCTCACCACCGGCAGCAGGACCGCCTTCCCCCGGCATCGCACGCTGCGCGCGGTCATCGCGTGGAGCTGGGACCTGCTCGGCGCGGACGCCCGCACGGTCGCGGAGCGCGTCTCGGTCCTGCCCGGCGGCGTCACACCGGCCTCGGCCACCGCGGTCTGTGCCGGCACCGCGGTGCCCGCCGCCGAGGTACCGGAGCTGCTCGCGGCCCTGGTCGACCGGTCATTGCTGCAACTCGCGCCGGACACCGGCCGGTACCGGATGCTGGAGACCATCCGCGAGTACGGCCTGGAGCGCCTGGCCGAGCAAGGAACCCTGACCAACGTGCGGGACCTGGCCGCCCGTTACTCCGCCGAACTGGTCGCCCGCCACGACCCGCTGCTTCGCGGCCCCGGGCAACTCGACGCACTCCACGTGCTGCACGCCGAGTACGACAACGTGCTCGCCGCCCTGCGCCACCTCTGCGACACCGACGACGCCGCGGGCGCGCTCGCCCTCGCGGTGGACCTGATCTGGTATTGGCAGATGCTCGGCCGGCATCCCGAAGCGGCCTACTGGCTCGGTGAGGCGGTCGCGCTGCCGGTCGCGCGGCCGAGCATGACACGCGATATCGCCGAGGGGTTGCTGGCGCTCAACACCGTCGACACCCAGGGTGCGTCGGCCAACGACTGGATCAAGAAGCGGCGCGAGGAACTGCGGGCGCTCACCGGCCGGTTGCTGAGCCATCCGGATCTGCCGGGCCTCCGTGGCGTGCTGACCGCGGTCGAACTGGCCACCCTGACGGAGACCGATGTGTCGCCGGCGGTCCTCCAGCAGCTGGTCGACGGGCCCGACGGGTGGCTGGCCGGTATGGCCCGCTTGTTCCGGGCCCAGTTCGCCGAGAACGACGGCCATCTCGACCAGGTCCGCAGCGATGTGCGCGCCGCGCTGGAGTGCTTCGCCCGAGCGGGCGACCGCTGGGGCCTCGCCAAGGCGCTGCCACTGCACGCGCTGATGCGCCAGTACGACGACGATCTCGACGGCGCGCTGGCCGACCTGAACGAGGCCAAACGGCTGGCCCGCGAGTTCGGATCGCTCAGCCTCAGCGACGAGATCTTCGTCGAACTGCGCCTGATCGATCTGCATGTGCGGCTCGACGAGACCGCGCGGGCGGCCGAGGTGATCGCCATGGCCCGGGAGCGCGCGCTGCGCTCGGCGTCGCCCGGGATGGCGATTCTGCTCGACGCGCGGGAAGCCGCTCTGTGGGTGCGAACCGGCGATCTGGCACCGGCCCGCGAGCTGGTCGAGTCGGTCGATGCCAGGCTGTCCGCGCATGCCCTGTTCGACGCCGACCAGGGGCAGGCACTGGTCGGCGCGGTGCGGGGCATGCTCTGTCTCGGACTCGGCGACGGGCCGGGCGCCGAAGAGGCGCTGGGCCGGGCATACACCGCGGCGGTCAACAGCAGGGACATGCCGATCGTGGCGACGGTAGCGGTGACCGTGGCCGGCCTCGCCGCGCTGTACGGGCGGTACCGCGAAGTCGCCGTCCTGCTCGGCGCGGCGGCCCGGCTGCGCGGCGCCCACGACCGCACCGATCCGCAGGTCCACACGCTGAGCAGCCGCAGCCGAGCCGCGCTCGGCGACGAGCCCTTCGCCGATGCGTACGAGACCGGCTGGCAACTGGACGCACCGGCGGCCCTGACCCGGACCGATCCGGCGCGGCTGCGCGGCATGCCGCCGTCCGCGTCACCTCCCGAGCCGGGCGGCGCTCAGGCCAGGTAGTCATGGACCGGCCGGGCGGGGGCGAGGGTGAGGTCGGTGGTGATGTGGCTGGCGCTGACCACCTCGCGGACGGGGAGGTCGGCCAGGGGTGCCATGACGTGCTGGGAGAGCTGGAGGCGGGCCGGGCCGTGCCAGGCTTCCTTCACGGTGATGTCGGTGATCTGCGTGCGGACCAGGTCACAGACGCGGGGCCGGGAGTCGTAGCCTGGCACCGTCTTCACGGCGAAGGTGGGCACCGTGATCTGCGCGCGGGCCTCCTCCGGGTCGAGCGGTTCCCACTTGTACGCCATGGTGGCGGTGGCGACGCGCTCGCTGCCGTAGTCGAGGGTGCCGATCAGGGCGCCGCGCTCGTGGCGCAGCGCGGGTTCGCCGGCGACCTTCGGGTACGCGCTGAGCTCGCGCCCCGCCGCGGTGGCTCCGAAGGAGTCCAGGTACATGACGTGCAGGTACTCGCCGTACTCGTCCCCGAGGCGTACCGGGATGACCTGACCGCACTCCGTGTACGGCCCGTAGCCGTCGACCTCGCCCATTTTCATGATCTCGAAGCGCACCAGCGGCTCGACGATCTCCAGCGGCTCGGGGACCACCGCACGAAGGGCTTCCGGGTCGGTCCGGTAGACGACGTTCAGGTATTCGCGGTCGGTGAAGCGGGTGGTCCGGGGCGGGTAGAGCGGGACGGTCAGTGGGGTGGTCACCGCGGTCGCTACCTGGTCAGCGCGCATGGCGTGCTCCTCGCATTTCTCGTGTTCCTCGTGCTCCTGGGGGCGGCATCGGCGCCGCCTCCACATTTGCATACACGATGTATCGGATACACACTGTATCCAGAAGTTGGATGTGACATCCACCCGCGTTCCGATCCCGCCGCACCCCTACGGCGGGATCACAGAAGAGCTGCAAGACAGGAGTAGCCGTGACTTTCACGCCCCCCGCCACCACCCAGGACCGGCCGGTCACCGTCATCGGTGCGGGAACGCTCGGCCGTCGCATCGCCCTGATGTTCGCCACCCGGGGCGGCCTGGTCCGCGTCTACGACCCCTCCGCCGAGGCGGGCGAAGCGGCCTGCGCCTACGTGGCCCAGGAGCTGCCCGATGTGGTGAAGACGATCGACGGCGGCCGGCTCGGCACCGTCGAGTCCGTGACCGATCTGCCCCGCGCTCTCGCGGACGCCTGGCTGGTCGTCGAGGCCGTACCCGAGCGCCTGGACCTCAAGAAGCGCATCTTCCGGGATCTGGACGAACTCGCCGAGCCGGACGCCATCTTGGCCAGCAATTCGTCGTCCTACGCGACGAGCAACCTCGTCGACAGCGTGCGCAGCCCCGAGCGCCTGCTGAACCTGCACTTCTACATGCCGCCCCGGCAGAACGCCGCCGATGTGATGTCCTGCGGCCGTACCGACCACGGCGCCATCGAGCTGCTGCTGAAGGTGCTGCCCGAGTACGGCATCCACCCCTTCGAGGCCCGCCGGGAGAGCACCGGCTTCATCTTCAACCGCATCTGGGCCGCCATCAAGCGCGAGAGTCTCGCCGTGGTCGCCGATGGCGTCTCCACCCCGGCGGACGTCGACCGCATGTGGCAGCTGAACATGGGCGTCCCGGCCGGCCCGTTCCGCATGATGGACTCCGTCGGCCTCGACGTCGTCCTCGATATCGAGAACCACTACGCGGCCGAACGCCCGGGGCTCCCCGAAGGGCCGCGCGAACTGCTGCGTACGTACGTCGACGCGGGCCGTCTCGGCGTCAAGACCGGCTCCGGCTTCTACGACGACTACCGGCAGCAGGTCTGAAAGCGACGGCCGCCGGCAGCGGGACCGACACCGGTCACCGGCGGGCGGGCACGTACCCTTCGGGAGGAAGAATCACCTGCAGGGAGCGGTACGTGCCCAAGTCACCCACCAAGCGCCGGCCGGCCACGGTCGCCGCGCTCACCGAGAGCGCGCTCGCCCTCTTCGCCGAACGAGGCTTCCACGCCACGTCGATCAGCGACATCGTCCAGCAGGCCGGGCTGACCCGAGGCGCCTTCTACTCCAACTTCCAGGACAAGGAAGAGCTGTTCCTCGCCCTGTACGACGCGCACACCGACCGGCTCCTGGCCGAGCTGCGGGAACAGGTCGCGGCGTGCACGGACGACCCCGACCCGCTGGCCCGGATGTTCGACCAGCTGGCCACCCACGACGCCAGGGAACGGTCCTGGTTCCTGGTCTCCATGGAGTTCACCCTCCACGCCGCGCGGCACCCGGAGACCGCCCGCGCCCTGGCCGAACACGAAGAACGCCTCAACGCCGGCCTGGCCGAACTCCTCGCCCGCGGCCTCGAATCCGCAGGCCACACCCCCGAGGTCGCCCCCACCACCCTCGCCCGCCTGGTGGTCGCGCTCTTCGAGGGCCTCACCGCCATGCGCGTCACCCACACCGCCACGGACCCCGCCCCCCTGGCCCGCCGCGCCCTCCCCCACCTCGTCCGGGCCCTCAGCACACCCCACGGCTCGCCCGGTACGCCCTAAGGGCTGTCTTCAAATGCCACGCCCACATCCGGGACGGCCGCTTGGTAGGACTCGGCGGCCTTGTCGTAGCGGGTGGTGATCCCTCGGCGCCGCTTCAAGCGGTTGGAGCAGCGCTCGACGACGTTGCGCTGCTTGTAGAGGTGCTTGTCGACGGCCGGCGGGCGGTCCCGCCTCATTGATGCCCCTGCCGCCTCCGGGCCGTAGCCCCTCACTGCGATTCGCACAGCAGGGGCCGAAGTGCGGAAGCGGGGCTGGGAGGTGGCCGGTGCGAACGGTCCGGCTGCCGACGGCCGGGGGGCCTGGACATCGACGGCGTCCTGGTCAGCGGTGAGTCGCGGATACCGCCGCGTGCGCCTCGGCCCGCAGCACTTCGGCGTCGGACTGTTCGCTCGCCCAGGCGACATGGCCGTCGGGGCGGATGAGCGCGGCACGCACGGTGGACCAGGCGGGGCGTGGGTCGGGCCGGTGTGCTGTGTGCGTGATGAGGTGGGGGGTGGAGGGCGGCGCCGGGGTGCCGGTGAAGTGCAGCAGGACGTGGCGGCCGGTCCGGAGCAGTGTGAAGAGGTCTGTGCTGTTGGAGAGTTCGAGGTTGGGTGCGCGGTGACCGGTCAGGGGGTGGTGGTGTGCGGGGCCCGGGTAGGTGACGGCCAGTGCGGAGAGACGTTCGGCCAGGCTTCGGGAGAACTCGGGTACGGTGGCGATGAGTTGGCTCAGGAGTGCGCGCAGGTCCTGGCCCTCCGCCGAGTAGGCGTTCATCAGTGCCGTCTGGGCGCGGGTGCTGAGCAGCAGGTCGGCGCCGACCGGGTGGCGTTCGGCGTGGTAGCTGTCCAGGAGTCCGGCGGGGGCGGTGCCTGCCACTGTGGCGGCCAGTTTCCAGCCGAGGTTCGTGGCGTCCTGGATGCCGACGTTGAGGCCCACGCCTCCGGCCGGGTAGTGCATGTGCGCCGCGTCGCCCGCGAGGAGGACGCGGCCCCTGCGGTACTCGGCGGCCTGGCGGGCGGCGTTGCCGAACCGGGAGAGCCAGCTCGGGTCACGCATGCCGAAGTCGGTGCCGGCGATCCGGGTCACCATGGCGCGCAGCCCGTCGAGGGTGAGTTCGCCGGGGTAGCCGGTACCGGTACTGTCCGGGTCACCGCCGACGATCCGGTGGATGCCGCCCGGCATCGGGACAATCATGACGCCGCCGGTCGGGCCTGACACGGCCAGCACCGCTTCCTGTGGCGGGTTGTCCAGGACGACGTCGCCCAGGAAACCCCAGGTGGTGGCGTCGTTGCCGGGGAAGTCGATACCCGCCGCTTCGCGCACGGTGCTTCGGGTGCCGTCGCAGCCGACGACATAGTCGGCGCGCAGTGTGTACGGGCCGTCGGGGCCGGTTGCCTCAACGCTCACCCCGTCTTCGTCCTGGGTGAGTCCGGTCACCTGCTGCCCCCGCCGGATTTTGGCTCCGGCCGCATTCCCGTGCTCCTCCAGTAGCTCCTCGGTGCGGGCCTGCGGCAGGGCGAGCGTGAAGGGGTAGGGGGTGTCGAGGACCCCGAAGTCCAGCCGGTCGTCGAGCCCGCCGAAGTGACCGCTGGGGATGCGCCGCCCCTCTGTGAGGAAGGGCTCCAGCACGCCCCGGGTGGCCAGGGCCTCCAGTGTGCGCGGATGGAGTGTGAGGGCCTTGGAGTGGGGATCCCGCTCGCGGCGCGTTTCCAGGACGGTGACGGGTGTCCCGCCCAGCCGCAGTTCGGCGGCCAGCCACAGCCCGGTGGGGCCGCCTCCTGCGATGACTACGTGCTCGTGCTCCATGGCAGCTCCTCAACAACATCTTGGTCAGTGACCAAGGTGGGGTGCGTCCAGTAGACTAGGTCGGTGACCAAGAAGCAAGCGGAGGATCTCGCCCGGACTCGGCTCGACCCCGGAACGGTGGTGCGAACGGCCCTGGAACTGCTGGAGGAGAAAGGCGCGGACGGGCTCTCGATCCGTGGCATCGCGGACCGGCTCGGCGTCCGGATGAACACAGTGCTCTGGCATGCGAAGACCAAGGCGCGGCTGTCGGAGTTGATGGCGGACGCGATCGTGGCCGGGGCGCCGGTGGACGGACTGCCCGAGCCCTGGGAACCACGGGTCCGCGAACTGCTCCACCGCTACCGCCGCGCCCTGCTGGCCCACCGGGACGGGGCCAGGATCGTGGCCGGTACGTACGCCGCCGAACCCGCCACACTCCGCTTCGCCGACCTGATGACCGAGGCGCTGCTGGCCGGCGGGCTGGCGGAACGCGAGGCGGTCTGGACCGGCTGGAGCCTTGTCTACTTCGCCTTGGGGCTGGCTCAGGAGGAACAGGCACTTCCTGACGCGATGGGCCCGGCGTTCGCACGACGGCTGGACACGGGCGAATACCCCTCACTGTCCCGAGCCGCCGCGTACTTCGATGACACCTCCTTCGACGAGCGCTTCGACTACGGACTCTCCCGCATCCTGGGGGTGTGAAACGGAACGGCGCCCCAACGGCCGGGCTCTCCACCCTCGACGGAGGGCCCGGCCCGTCCTCGCGGGAGACCCGCGCGCGGATGTTCCGGATCAAGGAGATCAAGCGCCGACCAGGATCCCTGCGAGGTTGTGCTCGTCGCGCGCGCCGACGGCCCGAACCCGCTGCTCGGATCATTGGAAGACGTCGCACATACATTGCTCGGCACAGTCTCCCGGCGGGAGAACAGCGCGCTGCCGGTCAGCTGACCCCTCGCCGCGGCTTCTTCAAACGATCTTGCGTCGCGGATCATGGTCCGGTGATACGTCGCCAGGAACCGCCCGATGCCGAGTGGGAGTTCGTCCGTCCTCTGTTGCCTCGGTCGTAGCGAGGGCGGAAGCGGTTGGATGACCGGACGGCCCTCAAGGGGATCGTCCGGAAGTTTCGGACGGGGCACGGTCTGGCGGGACGTACCGGAGCGGTGCGGATCCTGGGCCACGCTGCACCCAGTTCACCGCCGTGATGGAGGCGATACGGGTGCCCCTCATCGGTCCTGGCCGTCCCCGCGTACGGCCCGATCATGTCCTGGGAGACAAGGGCTACAGCTCGAAGGCGATCCGGGGCTGGCTGCGGCGCCGGGGCATCACACACCGTCCCGGAACGGACCGACCAGATCCGCAACCGGGCCCGGCGCGGCAGCCTCGGCGGACGTCCGCCAGTGGTCGATCACGCAATCCACAAGCAGCGCAACGTCGTGGAACGGTGCTTCAACCGCTTGAAGCACTGGCGCGGCATCGCGACCCGCTACGACAAAACCGCCGAGTCCTACCAGGCAGCCGTAACCCTCGCCTCGCTGCTGATGTGGGCGTGACACTTTGACGACAACTCCTGGCGCGGCAACGGCGCTGAGGGGCGTGTCCGCAGAAGTCGGCGCCCCGGGCTCCGCCGCGGCTCCACGCCGGTCAGGTGCCGGCAGGGCGGTGGACCAGCGACTCGATTGCCAGGGCGGTCAGTTGTGGTTCCACGGCCGTCCGGTCGTCCAGGACGGCGGCGCGGAAGCGGTGGGCGGAGAGCAGGGAGAGCAGCCACCAGGCGCCGGCGTGCGGGTCGAGGTCCGGGCGGATTTCGCGGGCTTCCTGGCCTTGGCGCAGGAGTGCGGCGAGGGCGTCGGCCACGCTCGCCACGGCGTCACGGGTCGCGTCGGCCCATCGGACCGGCCCGGCTGTACGAGGCGTTCACCTCCGTGGCACTGCTCGGCCGGCGCAGGCGACTGTTTCCCGGCTGGTCGCACTCAGCGGGGCGAAGGCGGGGACGAGGTCCTCGGCGTCGGATGCGGCACCGGCTACCTCACCCGGCCGGCCGCCGCAGCCGTGGCTCCCGGCGGGACGGCGCTCGGGGTGGCTCCCTCGCCCTCGGTGATCGCTTACGCCCGGCGGCACAGCCGCCGGCGGAATGTCTCCTTCGAAGCGGGGGTCGGCGAGGCACTGGGGAGGGCGGAAGGCTCGTTCGACGTGGTCGTCAGCGGCCTGGCGGTAGCATCACATTCCTCCGGATCTGCCGGCAGACCAGGCCGGCGATGTCGGTGACCGTGGCGGCGCCGGAGAGCTACTTGGTGGGGACGTTCACGGACAGGTTCGACAGCAGGCGGTGCGCAGCTGGATCGCCATCAGAACCGCGAGCTTCCGGCTCCCTTGCCGTTCACCTTCTCGTACGCGGGACTCGCCTTGTGGGTCGCGGCAGCCCTCATCGGCGCGGCACTCGTCACATGGGCGGCGGCCCTCCGGGCCTCCCGCACACCCGTCCGCGAAGCACTCAGCGCCCTGTGAGAGCCACTCGCCTCACTGAGAACCACTCGCCCCACACGGACCTGCTGCGCCGCACAACAACCGTGCCACCAGCGCAGTCATCGGGATGTCATCGCGATGTGAACAACTCTGCCTAGCGTCTGGTGCGTTCGTTGCAGAGCACGTCCATGAACCCAGGGGGAGATCAGGCAATGTCGAAAACGAGCAGGATGGTACGGGCTCTTGGCACCGCGGCCATGACGGCGGCGCTGACGGCCGGTACCGCTGTCGCGATGCCCGCCGCCGCGCACGCGGCCGACGCGGAGCACTACTACATCGAGATCGGCGGCACCGGCGCCACGGACAACCAGGACGGCTGCCCCACCACCACGCGCTCCTACACTCCCGCGAACGACGCCATCGGCCTCGGCGAATCCGCGGTCAAGGTGTGCTACCCGGCCACCGCCGGTCCGCTCATCGGCCCCACCGGCGGACTCATCGAGCCCCCCTCGAAGGTCAACCCCGAGGCGCTCACCGCACCGACCTACGATGCCAGCGTGGAACTGGGCTACCAGCGAGGGCTGCAGGCGGCACAGGACACCCACAAGGCGCATCCCGACGCCCGGATCACGATCACCGGCTATTCCCAGGGCGCACAGGCCGCGGACCGGGTGCTCCAGACGATCGCGGGCGGCAGCACCGGCATTCCGCTGTCCCAGGTCAACGGCATGCTCTATGCCGACCCGATGCAGCCCGACACCGGCTTCGGGGCGCATCTCCCCAAGGGGCTCGGCATCCCCGGGGTGGCCACCGCTCCCGGCGCAGGACCGGCGGAGTTCAACGGCATTCCGGTCAGGCGGTACTGCATCGTCGGCGACCCGGTGTGCGACTTGAGGTCCCTCACGAACGCGCCCGGCTACTTCAGCAAGCACCCGCTGTACCCGGGGTCCGTCATCCCCAAGACCCTCACCCAGGACGGTCAGGACGGCGTCCAGTGGGTGAATGACAACGGAGACCCCGTGTAAGTAGGGCTCCTGACGGAAACAGAGGACGGCGGGACAGCGGCCCGGCCGGCCATACTTCGGCCGGGCCGGCTCCGTCCAAGGGGTCACCCGAGGAGTCATCCAAGGATTCGTCCAGTGGTTACGAGTCGCCGGCGCTCGGCCAACGTCGTCGGCCGATGTCGTCCAGGACTCGGGAGATTCTCGCGCGGTTGGCGTCGGCAGTGGGGAGTGCGGTGGCCCGGTCGAAGAAGTCGCGCGCTCCGGCGAGGTCTTCCGCCGCGGCGCCGTGCCAGATCAGCCGATGGCGTATCGCGATCTCCGACGCGGTGCCGGTCTGCTCGTCCAGCACCGCGCGTGACCTGCGGCGGAGTTCGGCAGCCGCCTCCGGGTTGCCCAGGTTCCCTTCGGCGGTGGACAGCCTGCCGAGGACGGCGGAGTGCAAGGGGACGTCCCCGAGACGCCTGGCCAGGTCCTCGGCCTTCCCCAGTGTGCCGACGGCGTCGGCGGGCCGGCCGAGGTCGAGTTGGAGGCCCCCGAGGCGGAGCAGGGTCTTGCCGTGGAGCCTGGGGCTGCCCGCCTTCTCGGCGAGGGCGATTGCCTCCGTGTAGCGGTCGTACGCCTTGTCGTACTCTCCGAGCTGGTGATGTATGTCGCCGACGCGGGTCATGACCGAACCCGTGAGCCATTCGTCGTGTTCCAACTTCCCGGCGAGGGCGGCGACTTCGGCGAAATGGGTCATGGACTCGGCTATCCGCCCCTCCAGATTGGCGAATGTCCCGAGACCGGCCGCGGCTCTGGCCTGCTCATGCGGGTCACCGGCCCGGCGGCTGATGTCCAGCGCCTCCGTGAACCAGGTGCGGGCCTGCCGGTAATGACCCTGCAGGCCGTACATGATGCCCAGGCCCGTGCGCAGTGCGGAAGCCATCCGCCGGTCGGTGGCCTGCCCGGCCGCCGGCAGCACCAATTCCAGTGCGGTACGGCACTCGTGGAACCGGCCCTGTCGGGTGAGGTAGTCGACCAGACCCTCGGCGATCCAGCAGGCGTCGTCCAGGCGGCCCGCGGCCACCGCCTGACCGATCACGTCGACCAGTTCGCTGCCCGCCGCGTCCAGCCAGGCCGTGGCCTCCTCCCAGTCCGCGAAGGGCCCGCTACCCTGCGGGCCGGTCAGGAAGGAGGAGGCGCCCCAGTCACCGGCGCAGCGGGCGGCGGCCACGTACAGCCGGAACACACCGCTCCTGGCTGCCGCGACCTCGTCGGGAAACGCTGCGGCGACGCGACGGGCGTAGACCGCCACCAGGTCGTGCAACCTGTAGCGGTCGACGGTCACCTGCTGCACCAGACTCGCGTCGGCCAGGCTTTCCAAGGCGTGCTCGGCGTCGGACGCCGTCCAGCCGAGCAGGGCGGCCAGCGCCAGCCGGTCGAGGTGCACGGTGGGCGACAGGCCCAGGGCGCGGAAGGCACGCTGCTCGGCGGCCGGAAGCTGACCGTAGGAGATCCGGAAGGCGGCTTCGACGCTGCGGTCCTCCACGGCCAGTTCGTCGAGCCGGCGCTCGTCGTCGGTCAGCCGCGCCGCCAGGGCTTCCACCGCCCACAGCGGCCGGTTCTGTATGCGTGCCCCGACGATGCGCAACGCGAGCGGAAGCCGGTCGCACAGGGCGGCCAGCTCGCGTATGGCCGCGCGCTCGCGGGCGGATCCCTCGCCGCCCACGATGCGGGCCAGCAGCCCCGCCGCCTCGTCGATGCCGAGAGGGGGCAGCGAGATCCTGCGGTCCGCGTCCAGCCCCGTCAGACGCTGACGGCTCGTCACCAACACCATGCTGCCGGAACCGGCGGGCAGCAGCGGTCGCACCTGCTCGGCGCAGGAGGCGTCGTCGAGCACGAGGAGCAGCCGGAGCGGAGCGCTCGCCGCCCGCCACGATGCGGCCAGCTCGTCCAGATCCTCGCAGTCCTCCCCCTCACCGGCGCCCACCGCCCGCAGCAACCGGCGCAGTACGCGTTGCCGCCCCGCCGTCTCCCGGTCATCGCGGTGCCCGTGCAGCTCCACGAACAGGCAGCCGTCGGGGTACTGGTCCCGCAGCGCTCGCGCCGCGCGCAGCACCAACGCGCTCTTCCCGACCCCGGCCATGCCGTCCACCGCGCGGACGGTGACCACCCCCGGATCGGCAGCCGCGACGAGGTGCCCGATCTCCTGGTCCCGGCCGGTGAAGTTGCCGATGTCGACGGGCAGTTCATGGCGTACTCGGCGCTTCGGGCGAGCCGGGCCCGGAAGCTGCGGAGCAGGCGGCTGTTTCGTCAGCTGCTCCCCCGTCCGGTCCTGCCCTGCGGCGGGGCCGGGGGCGAACGCGTCGTCGCCGCGGAGGACCGCCTCGTGCACCCGTCGCAGTCCGGCGCCGGGCTCCACCCCCTGCTCGCTCACCAGCCGGCGGCGCACCGCGGCATAGACGTCCAGCGCTTCGGCCTGCCGGTTGCCGGCGCGGAGGGCGCGCATGAGCAGGGCGGCCAGCGCCTCGTTGTAGGGGTGGGCCGCCGTCAGGGAGAACAGTTCGCCCACGGCGTCGGCGTGCCGGCCCAGCCGGAGCTGGCAGTCCACCTTGTGCTGCACCAACACGAGCCGTTGCTCCGTCAGCCGCAAGCGCTCGCCCTCCGCGAAGGGCCCGGGGATACCGGCCAAGGGCTCGCCCCGAAACAGCCCCAGCGCCTTGGACCACGCCTCCACCGCCGCGTCCAGGTCTCCGGAATCCCTCGCC
Organism: Streptomyces sp. NPDC048644; assembly: GCF_043199105.1. NCBI lineage: Bacteria > Bacillati > Actinomycetota > Actinomycetes > Kitasatosporales > Streptomycetaceae > Streptomyces > Streptomyces sp. NPDC048644. The sequence continues at coordinate 54,687 of NZ_JBICVO010000013.1, read as the reverse complement.
GCACGCCCTTCAGCGGCGCGGTCCTCCCATCGGGCCACGTCCGCGCATGCGTTCCGTGGCACGAAGCGGTAGCCGCCGCTGCCCGTGACGATCACGGAGTCCGCCGAGCCCGTTCCGGGAGCATCCAGGCGCCTGCGCAGCCGGTGCACATAAACCGGGATCACCCGGGCTCCTGTCCCTGGAGGCTCCGCGCCCCACACCCCGTCGAGCAGCTGCTGCCGGCTGACCGCCCTGTCCGGTCTGAGCAACAAAGCAGCCAGCAAAGCCTGTTCACGAACCGGCCCGAGCGCCAATTGCGCGTCGCCGCGCCAGGCTTGGAGCGGGCCGAGCACAGCGAATCGGAGTTGTTGGTTTGCATCCGTGGATAATCCGCGCGTCAACGGCACACCGGGGAGTTTATAGGGACTGCTGGTGCCGCATGACGAAACCCTTGCTCTGCTCCAAGGCCGGGCGGGTGGCGTTCTCGGGCCCCGTGCACGTGAGTTGGGGGTCTTTCATGGCGGTGCAGACACTATTTCCGGCTTTGCGAAAGAGCCCGCTTTCGGCACATCAGGACAGTTTCCGGCATATTCTTCCCAAGGTGCCGACGCCCGGCTGGTGAGCCATGTCCCTGGCACGCCGGCGGTGGTCGGGGTGCGTGCGCGGAACAGGTCGACGGCTTCCGCGGTACACAGGTTCACGGGTCGGCACCGCCTCGTCGTGTGCGGACGGCGGGTCTTCCGGGTGCCGACCGTATCCACGGACCCTGCCACCCCCACTCCGGCAGTCCGGTTGCGGGGCATTCGGGTGGGAGTAGCGTGAGAGTTGACGTCCTGCCGGTTCTGGAGGTGGGCAATGTTTATCCGATTCCTGCGGCGCCGTAAGCCGCATCGGCTCGTCCTTCTCGGTAACGGCCGTCTGATCCGCGGTTTCAGCGGCGGAATGTACGACGGTCACGGATACCAGTCCTGACACCGTTCACGGTGGGATCCTGGAGGATATGCGGTGGCAGAGGACTCCGATGCCCTGGCAGCCATGGAAAAGATCCTGTCACCGCACTGCCGGGTCACCCGGATGTCCGACGGAGCGCTGATCGCGGACTGGAAGCGGACGCGTTTTCTCGGATTGGCGACGACGGAAGTCCAGAAATTCACCTCCGGAATCCCTGAGGAACGCGCCGAACTCGTCACCGGTCTCCTGCGCGCCGGATGCGCGCCGGGCCGCCGGAAGAAATACCCGGACGCCGGCGTCGGGCGTCGGCTGAGTGGCGTGCACCTGCTGATCCGGACCCTTGGATTCGGCCGCGTCCTGCGACTGCTGCCGTTGGCCGCCCCGGGTTACGTCCGTGCCGACCCCCCTTCCGCGGAGGAGGTCGGACGGCTGAAACGAGCGGTGCTGTCCCACAGCAGCAGAAGCTGGCTCGTCAACGGCGACTGCAAGTCCGAGGCGGTGACGGCCTTCGTCCTGCTGCGGCGGCGCGGCCTGAGAGCCGTACTCCACGTCGGTGTGCGGGAACATCCGTTCGCCCTGCATGCGTGGACCGACTCCGGCGGCCTGTGCATCCCCGACTCCGATCCGCGAGGGCACGCCTTCACACCGGTGCTCTCGATCGACTGCGGGGGACAGTGACGTGGATGCGCTCCGTCTCGCATGGGTCGGGGGCGCACCGAGGCTCCGGACCTGCGAGGCCATGGCGCGTCAGGGGCTCGTGACGACGGTCTCCTCGCGGGCCGGCACCGCGGCCGTCGTCGGCTGGGTCGGCTCGGCCCGCGACCGGGCGGCGGGCGCGCACGACCTCCTCGACGGCTCCGACCGGCAGGGGGCCGCCCCGTCCGTGCCGCCCGGCGACTACGCGGCGGTTCTGGTGTACCGCGACCGCATCCTTCTGACGCGCGACGAGCAGGCACGCGTCCCGCTGTTCTTCAAGGAGTCCGGTGGCCGCGTCAGCGCCGTGAGCACCTCGGTCCGCTGCCTGGGGAGCGGCGCAGAGCTGGAACCCCGCTACTTCTGCCGGTACCTCACCGGGAACCTGGCGCAGCCGCACTCGGACCTCACCCCTTTCGCCGGGGTGCACCGCGTCCTCGGCGGCGAGGTGGTCGAGCTGTCCCGCACCGGGCAGCTGCGCAGTCGTACGCTGCGACGTGCCCGCCGGGCCACCGACCCGCCCGATCCGACGGCGGAAGGGCCCTGCCTCGATGAGGCCGCGCAGGAGTTGCGCCTCGCGCTGGAGAACGCCGTCGGACGCCGCATGGGCACGACGACGGCCTGCCATGTCTCCGGCGGCACCGACTCCACCAGCGTCGCGCTGCTCGCCGCACGCCTGCTGGCCGCGGAACGGGGCGGCGCCGGGAGTCTGGTCCTGCTCGCCGGGCGTTTCTCCCGCGGGGAGCTGGCCGCGGAGCGGCCGTACCTCGACGCCGCGATGGAGGAGATCCTCCGTCACGCACCCGCGGCCCGCCCGGTGTTCGTCGACGCCGACGACGTGGCCGACTTCGACGACTTCCAGCACCACGCGGGGGACGCCGACGAGCCTCATGCGCACGCCTTCCGCGCCCCGTTCTGGGCCAGGCTGCACGCCGCAGCCGCGGAACTGGGCTGTGACACGCTCCTGACCGGCTGCGGTGCCGATCCGATCGCGGACGCCAACCCGTTCCACCTGCACCGGCTGGCCCGCACGGGACAGCTCCGGCAGATGACCGAGCAGGCACGTGCCTGGGCCGCGGGAAGCGAGCGTGGCTTACGGGACATCGTCCGCGCCTACGTGGTGCAGCCGGCGGTTCCCCTGGCAGCCGAACGGATCACCGCGCTCCTCCGCGGCGGAACGGTGCTCGGCGGCCTCGGCACCTTCAACCGCCCCGGATGGCTGCGATCCGGATTCGCGCGCGCCCACGGCTATCGGGATGCGGGCATCGCGGAGAGCCGGTTCGTGTTCGGGCGCAAGCCGGAACAGTCGCTCTACGACGCCGCCAATTACGTCGCCGCTCCCGACCTGCTGTCCTGGCAGCGCGCACCACGGGACGGGTTCTTCCTCTCGCACCCCTTCCTCGACCGGGAGGTCGTCGCCACGATGAGCCGCCTGCCCGCCACGGCCACGTTCCGGCCCGGCCGTCCGAAGGCCGTTCTCCGCGAGGCCATGGCGGATCTGCTCCCGGCCCTGATCCGCGGCAGGGCGGCCAAGGTGCCCTTCGACGACCTCTACGCCCGCGGTCTGCGGACCCACGGCGACGAACTCATCGCCCTGTGCCGCTCCGCCCGGCATCCGCTGATCGCGGAGATGTTCGACGTCGAGATTCTGTGCCGGGCCGTGCGGGAGGCCCAACTCGGCCTGGGGGACTCGTACTCCTGGGATCGCGTGAACAGCTCGCTCGCCCTGGTGGCCTGGCTGGAGCGACTGGACCGGCGTTCCGGCGCGCCCGGCGCGGCGGTGCCCGTCAGCGCTGGCTCTTGATGTCCCACAGGGTCCGCTCGACCGGGCCGGCGATGAGGTCGACGAGGCCGTACCGGCTCACCAGGTCGCGTGCTTCCTCCGGAGGGGCGATGCGGTCTTCCTCGCCTTTTCGCCCGATGGACGTCTGCACGCTCGCGCCGTGCGTGCTGAACCTCCAGTAGACGGTGACGAAACGCGGATCCCTGGTGCGTTCGTCGATCGCATTGTTCTCGTGCACCCTGGCGCGGTAGACGAGAGAGTCAAGACCGGTCTTCTGCTGCTCCTTCACCCATCGGGGGACTTTTCCCTTACCCCAGGAGTACGCCACGAAGTCGAGCGGTGGCTGCAGCACGAGCCGGTCCTTGCGCGCGAGGCTCGCGGTGGCATAGAGCGCCACCTGGTCGTACGGGGTGTCCGTGGGCAGTTGCACCACCACTCGCGTGGCGAAAGTGTCGTTCGACTCAACCCATTGCCCGTAGGGCATCCACGGTTGTGCCTCAACCATCTCGCCGGGCTGGTTCATCTCCCGGCGGGAGAGCGGATTCACTCCCGAGGGACTGCGCCACTGCTCGGCATCGGTTCGCCACTGCTGGCGGAGCCGGTCCTTCGAGCTCAGCGGCACCTTTTTCCCCATGGCGTGGAATTCGGTGCCGAGCACGTAGAAACCCACGTCGCTGCGGTTCTGGAGGGTGATGTCGACCGGTACGGCGAAGGCCGTGCGGTCCTTGCTCAGCACCGCCTTTCCCATGGACAGCGTGATGAGCGGCCTGGTTTGGCGCTGGAACGGCTGATAGAGGTTCTGGTAGCCGAAGTTGGCGATCGCGATGACCGAGGAGACGATCAGCGCGGCGGCCACCCGCTTCGGAGCGGGGATCGCGACCGACGTCCGCCACACCGCGAAGACCGCGCATGCCGAACCCGCCGTGAGCACGGCGAACAGCACCGGGTAGGTCGCGGAATCACCGTTCTTGACTGTCTGCACCAGGAGCATGGCGTTGGTCACCAAGGCCGCGAACGCGCCGATCAGTGCGACAAGTCCGGAGTAGGGGAAGCTCTGCCGGGTGCAGTGGTCCAGGATCGCGGCGGCGCCCACGAGCGTGGTGAACGAGACCGCGAGAAGCACGGCACCGGTGATGCGACCGGGGAAGGTCAGGTCATGGACGAAACCCTCCAGGCCGAACCGGGCCAGCAGCAGCGTGGTCATGAGGAGGACCAGCACGATCACTGCCAGCAAGGGCCGTCGCATTTTCGGGCGCGGGCGGGAGTAGGGCTCAGGAGGAGTTCGCACGCGATCACCTCCTGAGGCCGCCGGTCGTGCCCTGCACGTGCGCAGCGCGGACTCAGGAGATCTGCCGCCGCGCCATGGGTTCGAGCACCATCGTCCGTGGCGATCCACCGGGTCGCCATCCGGATGCCCCCGGGCGTGCGAGCCGGTGGTGCGCCAGGGGGCTTCGCGACGCACCGTAGGACCGATGGCCGCGGCGCCTCAACGGCCGCTCATCCAGGGGATACAGCGCGCGGCGCACGTCACCAGATGCCCGGGGGCGGTGCCGGTACCGCCGTCACACCAGGGAACGGACAGTACGCGGATGCCCGGCCGGTGGATGGCGTGATAGGTCCGCAGGGGCATGGTCGTGCTCAGTGGACGGGCGGCGAGAAGGACGCGTCCGCGGGGGCGGACCGCGGCCAGCGCGCCGCTGACGCCGACGGCGGTGCCGGTGGTCTCGACCACCACACCCGGCTGCGCGTCGGCGCCCGGGGTCGCGTCCGGCAGAGCCAGGCGGACGAGGCGGGCGAGCGCCCCCTCCCCCACCACCAGGGTGCCGGCGGCCTCGCCGACGGTTTCCGCGACGGCTTGGGCGGTGGCGGCCCAGTCGCGTGCAGCGCGCTCGTCGGCGCCCGGCATCGGGTACCCGTATGCCCAGGTCTCGGCAGCCGTCGGGGCGTCGGCGAACCACGCCAGGCCGGTTGGCGGGTTCGTGTCCTTCGGGTGGCCGTCGGAAGTGCGCAGAACGCGCCGCCAGTTGCTCACGGTGCACCGCCTTCGATGAGCCGGGCCGGGCAGACGGCGCGGCCCAGTCGTGCGGAGGCGTAGGCGGCCTCCACGACCGCCTGGGTGCGCAGTCCGTCGGCCAGGCTCACGTCCACCGGTGAGTCGTCGTGGACCGCCCGCGCGAAGCCGGTGAACGCCCAGGTACGCAGGTCGATCGCGGTCGGTGCCGCGCCGGTGGCAGGGCTGTCCGCCGGGGCGGGCGTCCCACGGTGGGTGAGCGCGTAGTCCGGCGTCAGCTGCACTTCGCCCTTCTCGCCCCAGATCCTGGTCTGCATGCCCCGTCCGCCGGCCACGGTGGCGCTGCCGATGAGAGTGGCGACGACGGTGCCGAAGCGCAGGACAACGCTGACCACGTCCTCGATTCCGGGCGCCGCGGCCGTCGTCGAGGGGGCGGTTTCCGCGTAGACGCGGTCGGGTTCCCGGCCCAGGAGTGCCCGGACCGCGTCGATCTGGTGGATGAGGTTCATGATGAGGAAGCCGCCGCCCGCACGGTCCTTGGACAGGCGCCAGGTGGTGGAGACGCGCCCGCTGATGCCGCCGAGGAAGTAGGCCACGGGCTTGTCCGTGAAGTACGTGGTGGCGACGCCGAGCGGAGCGCCGATCTCGCCGGCCTCGATGGCCGCACGGGCCTGGCAGAACCTCGGGTCGGTGCGGGTGGGAAAGAGGACGCCGGTGCGCAGTGTGCCGGCCTCCGCGAGCGCGATCATCCGCCGCGCCGAGACCAGGTCCTGGGCGACGGGCTTCTCCAGGAGGACGTGTTTGCCCGCGGCAAGCGCCTCCGTGAGCAGCGGCTCGTGGGTGTCGTGCGGGGTGGCGATGACCACCGCGTCGACGTCGGAGCGCGCCAGCAGGGCTGTCACGGACGTCTCCCGCCGTCCGCCGAACCGGGCGGCCGTCTCCTCGGCCAGCTCCGCGACGGGGTCATGGCAGGCGGTCAGTTCGGCTTCGTCCGCGGCGGCGAGTGCCTTGGCGTCCTCGATGCCGATGTCGCCGCAGCCGATCAGGCCGAAGCGCATCGGGCGTGCGACGAGGGCGGGCCGGCTCGGGGCGTGGCGCGGGGTCTTCCAGTGCAGCGCGGCGCTGATGAAGGCGCGGTCACCGGCGAGGCGCCGGTAGACCTCCGGGGCCTTGTGTGCCGGGTAGTCGGACAGGACGTCCCTGATGGTGAAGCGGCGCTGCTCCAGCAGGGCGAAGAACCGGTCGCTGAGTCGTTCCTCATCCGCCTCGGTCAGCTGGGAGATGTGGGCGCCGCGCAGGTCGAGCAGGCGGTCGTGGAGCTGTTGCAGCGGGACTTCGGCCTGCTCGGCCCGCGGCGAGCCGAGCAGCACCACCCGGCCGCCGTCCGCGGCCTCGGCGATGGCGGCGGCCAGGCCGGGGCCGCTGTCGGTGGCGTCCACGACGAGCGGGGTGCCGCCGTCGGGCCGTCCGGGTTCGCCGAACACGGTGGAGGGTTCCGTCCTGGTGCTCCACGTTTTGGCAGCGGACGCGGCGACCGCCCTCACCTGCGGCGCGCCGCAGGCCACGGCCAGGCGGCGGGTGATGACGCCGAGCAGGCCCTGGCCGACCACTGTCACCGGCTCACCCGGGCGCTGCCCTCCGACTTCGAGGCCGAGCAGGGCGGTGAGAGCGAGCTGCCAGACCGCGGCGTCGGCCGGCGGGACACGATCGGGCACCGCGCGCACGTAGCGTGCGGGCACGACGGCCACGTCGGCGTGGCGCGCCCGGCGCACCGCCACTCGGGTGCCTGCGGGAAGTCCCGTACCACCGCGCACCGTTCCGGCGGCCATGTAGCCGGGGAATTCCGGGAACCGGGAGCCGGCGGTCGGACGGTCCAGCAGGATCGCGCGCTCGGTACCGGGTGACACCACGCTCACGCTGACATCGACCACGACGTGTCCGGGCCCGCCCGGCGGCTCGTCCTGATCGATGATCTCGCACCGGCCGGGACCAGGTAGGACCACCTGTCGCATGCACGCCTCCATGGGGAATGCGGGGACATCGATATTCATGGGATTCCGCAGCGCTGGTCAGAGTTCGAGCGATGAAGGGGCCCGATCACAGAAAGGATGCCCGGATATCCACCATGAAGACATGGTTGACCGGACGTAATTCTTCAGGCACGGTACAGCACATGATTTCTTGGGCATTGCGCAAGATGGCTTTCGACCCCCGCACCATCTCATTCGTCGAGCATGATTTCAGCCGCCTCCTCGCACGACTCAGGAAACGCCGCCCTGCACCGGTACCTGCGGGCGCCCCGGAATCCCGCAGAATCCATTTAGGCTGCGGTGACCGGCGCGTTCCTGGCTGGCTCAACTGCGATGTGGCCGGCTCGGAATTCGACATCGATCTGGCGGCCCGTCGGCTGCCGTTCCCCGACGGTTCGGTCACGGTCGTGGTAATGCAACACGTCGTCGAGCACCTGGAACTGCGCGAGCAGCTGATCCCGTTTTTCCGGGAACTGCACCGGGTCTGCACGGACGACGCCGTGCTCTGGCTCTCCTGCCCCGATCTGGCCAAGGTCTGCACCGCCTACACGACGGACCGGGGGCAGGCGCTGAAGGAGGACCGCTGCCGCCGCTGGCCGGAATACTCCCTCGACGGCGTCCCCGTCCAACAGTTCATCAACGACCTCTTCCAGGCGCGCGGCAGACACCGCAACCTCTTCGACTTCGAACTTCTGGCCTGGGCACTCGGCCAGGCCGGCTTCCACTCGGTCGCCCGGATCGAGGAGTGCGATCTGCTTGCCGCACACCCGGAGTTCCCGCCGCGGCACGACGATGAGCAGTCGCTCTATGTGCGGGTGTGCAAGTCCCGGTAGTGGCACCACAGGTCGTAGAGCGGGATCGAAGCCGGGTCCGCCTGGGTCGGTTTGACCGGTTCGGTCCAGTGGACCATCAGGGCCGGGGGCACGGCGGGATGCACGATCCCGCCGTCCTTCGCCTGGACGCCGGGTGTCCAGGCGAAGACCTCGGCCGGGATGGTGGGGTCGCCGGTGGTGGTGCGCAGGTGGTGCAGGCTGGTGTAGGGCAGACCCGACGTGACGATGAGGTAGTTCAGGAACGGTTGTTCATAGCCGAGTTTCATGTGCGGCGTCAGCTCGCGGGCCCCGGGGAGTGCGGCGGTGATTCCGGCCGGCGTGAGCGCCCCTTTCCTGGAGACGACGAATCCGGTGTTTGCGGCGTATTCGTACTGCTCCGCCGTCAATTTCCCCGACTGTCCGATGGTTTCCTTCCAGGCGCGGCCAGGAAGGTGGGATGTGGCGGTGACGAAACCGTGGTCGGCGAGATAATCGAAGACGAAGTCGATGTTCCGCAGGACAGCGGTGTCGCTGTCGATGTAGAGGAATTCGTCGAACTCTCCCTCCCATGCGGCGAGTTTCCTGAAGTGCCCTGTCCGGCGCTCGTGGAAGGAAAGGCTGATCTCGTCGCACCGTGCCAGGAGCTGTTCGTCCTCCCATACGGTGAACCCGTACCGGTCGCCCAGTGCGGCGATCCGTCCGTACTCGCCGTCGAAGGGGATCAGCCGGAGCGGGATGTCCGGGTTGGTGCGGCGGAAGCTGTTCAGGAACGCGGTGACCAGTTCCACCACACGGTCGTTGGCCACGAAGTACACGCCGCGTTTTCCGGGCATGGCGTCTCGCCCCCTTCTCGTCCAGGAGTGTTGGGTCAGGAGCCGGTGCAGGCGGTCAGCGGATCGCCGCGGACGGCCTCGGAGGTGAAGCCGTCCGGGCCCACCGGGTGATCGCCCAGGACGGTCACCCGGTAGAGGGTGCGGTGGTGGTCGGTGTGGTCCAGATCGGCCGGCTGGAGGTGGGCGACCGCGCGGTTGTCCCAGACGGCGACGTCGCCGGCCGCCCAGCGCCAGCGGACGGTGTACTCGGGGCGCCCGATGTGCTCGTAGAGCAGTTCCAGCAGGTGGCGGCTCTCCCAGGGCAGCAGTCCGAGGAGGCGGGTCACCGAGGCGGGCGGCGCGAAGAGCGCCTTCTCGCCGGTCTCGGGGTGGACGCGCACCACAGGGTGCACGGAGAGCAGGGTGTCCTCGGTGAGCCGCCGGATGACCTCCACGTCCTCCTCGTCGGAGAGCAGCAACTCACAAGCGGCGTAGAGGGTGTGTTCCGCGCGCAGCCCGCCGGCCAGTGCCTGTAGTGGGCCGGAGAGCCCCTCGTACGCCGCGACCAGGTTGGTCCACTGGGTGTCGCCGCCGAATGCGGTGACCACCTCCGAACGGAGAACGGAGATGGCCGGCGGGTTGACGACGGCGGCCAGATCCACGTGCCAGCCGGAGTCGTGCCGCAGGGCCTTGGGCCGCAGCCGTTCCTCGAACCGGCGGCCGTAGCGGGTGTCCTCCGCGTCCGGGTCGACGGTCAGGATCTCCGGGTAGCCCTCGGGATGTACGCCGTGCTTGCGGCCCGGACGCCGGGTCAGCTCCCCGAAGCGCCGCCCGAACGCGATGTGGTCGGCGTGGCTCAGCCGCTGGCCGCGGAAGAAGATCACCTTGTGCCTGAGCAGTGCCGCGCGGATCCCCGCCATGACGGTGTCGGGCAGCTGCGCGGAGAGGTCCACCCCCGCGATCTCGGCGCCGATGCGGCCCGCGACTTGTCGTACGTCGATCCCGGCGAAGTTCTCCGTGACTGTCGCCATCCGCCTTCTCTCCCTTCGGTCGCGTTCGCGGCCCCCGATCGGTCAGGACCAGTACAGGATCGTCTCTGCGTCCAGCGCGCCCATCAGCAGATTGATGGTGGTGCGGAAGACGCCGTCACTGCTGCACGGCGCCACGGCGTGCACGTTCGCGGTGTCGAAGATGTACACGTCCCCGGCGTGGACGGGGACGGTGAGCTGCTCGATTCCGGACAGCGACTCGATCGGGTACCCATAGCTGTCGTCGGACATGCCGAACGCGTGGCGGCTCTCGCGGTCGGGCGAGATGTTCCAGTACAGCAACTCGCCCCCGGAGCCGTTCTCCACACACATCAGCGCATTGCACAGGCGGCTCACCCGCTGCACCTCGCACCCGTCGATATGGCGTGCGTGGCGGATGGCCTCGGCATCATCGTGCGGAGCGAGCACCAGTGCGTCGCCGTCCGCGCGGGAGCGCAGCCGGAACGGGGCGGCTCTCCGGCCTCGGTGTTCCGCGAGGCGGAGCCGGACGCCCTGGCCCGCCAAGTGGTCGCCGTACTCGGCCAGCAGCGAGCGCGGCGTAGGACCCGGGCCCGCGCAAAGCGCCTCCAGTGTCGAACGCGCGCGGTCCGCCTCGTCGAGATACCAATCGAGACTGGAGGCGTTGAAGAGGTGATTGCCGCACCAGGCGTCCACGTCCCGAACGCCGTGTTCCCGGCTCCTGCGCATCGGGCTGCTCCAGAAGTTCCGCCGGATGCGTTCGCAGACGTCCGGCGGCAGTACCCCGCGGAAGACCGCGCCGGCGACCTTTCCGCGCAGGACGTCCGTCCATGCCTGCCAGTCCAGTTCGTCCCGTTCGACGAAGCGGAAGTAGTCACCGGGGTGAACCTGTCCGGTGAGCCGAATCTGATCGGAACCGCCGATACTCACCACCCACCCACCTCCTTCACGGGGTGATTCTCAGTAGACGGCGCTCACCACGGTCTGCGGTGAACCGTGCACCTTGCGCGCGCGTTCCTGCATGGCCATCACGCCGGCCAGGCCCTCCGGGGTGTAGAAGGCGCTCAGCTTGGTGTAGCCGTCGAACTTGACGTCCTCCCCGCTCCGGGACACGGCGGTGGCGGGCTCCGCGAGCAGGCGCGCGTCCTGGGCGACCCAGAGGTGGCCTGTCGCGGTGTCGGCGCAGACGCGGTCGAAGAGTGCGCGCAGCGCAGGACCGGAGAAGCTGCCCGCGTGGTAGACAGCGCGGCTGCCCCAGTTCAGCGTCGGATGGTGGCTGCCGAACTTCACGTAGTAGCGGCGCCTGCCCTGGCCCAGCCGGCAGTACTCGTCCAGGGTGATCCAGGTGCCGTCGGGCAGGTGGAAGCCTTCGGGCGTGATGATCTCGGTGTGCGGGAAGAGCCCGCGGATCTCGTCGGGGTAGTACTCCCGGGCCTTCGACCAGAACGGCCAGGCCATGGTCACCTTGGCGTCGTAGAGCGGTGTGGGCGGGTGGTCGAAGAAGAGCTCGCCCTGTTCGCACGCCTCCATCCACTGGTCGAAGAAGCCGTTGTACCTGAGGTCGTAGAACTCGTGGGCGCGGACGAATCCGCAGTCCTTCCAGTGCACGGCGTCCCAGGCGAAGTGCCGGATGCCGGCCTCGCGCAGCCGCTGCACGGTGTAGTGGACACCGTGCGGCCGGGAGGCGTTGCCGGTCAGGTGGTGGATGACGAGGCCGTCGCCGAACCGGGCGCGCAGGGATGCCGCGAGGTTGTCGATGAGCGGGTCGAAGTGCCGTCCCGCGGCGTCGAAGTCGTCGGGGAAGGCCCGGTAGAGGGCGTGCGCCTGGTCGGCGATCTCCCAGCCGGATGCGGGACACTGCACCTCGGCTATCGCTCCGGGGGCGGGCTCGTCGGTGCGGAAGTAGAGCGGGAGCGCAAGATGACGCTCCGTCAGTTTCAGGTGGAACTCACGGCCGCGTTCCGGCGGTTGCCCGGACACTATGGTCTCCGCGATGGCGGGGTCGGCCTCACCGTGCAGGCTGGCCAGGAAGACGTCGCGGGTGATCCGTTGGAATTCGCGGATCAGGGCGTTGCGGTCGATGAATCCTTGCAGGGTTTCGGGATCCAACGCGTAGGGGCGGTGGGAGATCAGGTTGGTGTAGCCGACGCCCGCCCGGGTTCTGTGCTCGATGTCGTCGTCGATGAAGCGGTACCAGCGGTGTGTGGTCGGCTCCGCCATGCGGGTCTCCTTCACTCGGCCGTCAGTGTCGCGAGGTCGAATCCGTACATGCGCGCGCAGTTGCCCGAGGTCACCTGCTCCCGGGCCGCTTCGTCGGAGTCCGCCAGGCAGCGTCCCAGCACGTCCCTGGAGTTGGGCCAACTGCCTTCGTAGTGCGGGTAGTCGCTGCCCCACAGGAAGTTCCCCGCCCCGAGTTGACGCATGGTCAGCACGCCCACCTCGTCATCGGTGAAGGTGGCGTGGACCTGGCGGCGGAAGTAGTCGCTCGGCGGCATGGTGAGGTCGGTGCGCAGCGCCGGGCCGAGCTTGTCGTAGATCCGGTCGGCGTGCAGCAGGTGGTAGGCGATCCAGCCGATGTCGTTCTCGGCCAGGACGATGTCGAGGCCGGGGAAGCGCTGGAGTACGCCGGAGAAGATCAGGTCGGTCAGCGTGTGCTGGATCTCCTCCGTGTAGGCCATGTTGCGCTGGATCCGGCCCATCGGGGTCGCGTAGTCGAAGAGCCGGGGGCTGTCCCGGTAGCCGGTGAGGCAGTGCATGGAGACGGGCATGCCCAGCTCCTGAGCTGCCTGCCAGAAGGGGTCGTTGGCGGATCCGGCCAAGTCGCGCTCGGCGGGCGCGGAGGCCCAGATGGCGGCGCCCTTGAGGCCGAGGTCGTGGCAGCGGCGCAGTTCCCTGACCGCTTCCCCGGTGTCCCAGAGGGAGATCAGCCCGAGGCCGGCCAGCCGCTCCGGCGCGTGCCTGGCGTAGTCGGCGAGCCAGTCGTTGTAGGCCCGGAAGCAGGCGCGCTGAAAGTCGCCGTCCGCGAGCCAGAAGAGGTGCAGGGCGAGGCTGGGGTACAGCACCTCTCCTGCGACCCCGTCCAGGGCCATGTCCTTCAGCCGCGCGGCCGGATCGCTGCCCCCGGCGCGGGCCGCCTCGACGACGACTTCTGCCCCGTCGGCGAAGTTCTCGGGCGTGGTGTCGGTGGCGTAGAGGGTGTTGACCAGGGCGGGCCTCAGGTCGTCGCAGGTGAAGTACCAGCCACGTCGCCCGGAGTCCCAGGAGACCCGGGGCGCACGGTCCCGGTATCGGCGCTCCAGTCCTTCGGTCCACAGTCGCACCGGTTCGACGACGTGGGAGTCCGCCGACAGCACAGGGGCGGTCACAGGCCCACTCCTCCCATGGGTAAGGGCCATCGCGTCACACATCGGCAACCGTGACCTGCGGCGATGACGGAAAGCAGTAGGACGCGTAATCGGAAAGCCGCCCGAGGAGTTCGGGACGGACGGCGGCAACACGTTCACCCATTCTTCGGCTCGCACATGACCGGTCAAGGGTGCGCACCACCGAGCGCGTCGATTCGGACACCTGGCGTAGCGGGCTGCTGGCGGGGTCAACCGACGGTGTGTCACCATTCGCCGCATGCCGGTCGACGACACGACCGCCCGAGCGCAACAGGGCGCGGACATCCTCCTCCTCAGCGCTTCCAACTACCCGGCGCTGCCCATCTACCCCTACGCCTTCGTGCAGGTCTCGGCGATGGCTGCCCGCCACGGTCTGACGACCGCCCGCTTCGACCTTCTGCACACACCCAGAGCATCGTGGCGCTCGACGCTGCGGGACGTCCTGGAGCGCACCGCCCCCCGGCTCATCGGCATCCACCTGCGCCAACTGGACTCCATCTTCATCTGGAACTACGCCGACTACGACCTCCCCGGCGCCCCTCCGGTGCGCAGGAACAGCTACTGGCCGTTTCATGACACCCAGCAACTCATCGGAATCCTGCGCGAGTTGACAGAGTGTCCGATAATGTTGGGCGGCTTCGGCTTCACCACCCGCACTCCGGACCTGCTGGAGCGGCTCCAGCCCGACTTCGGCGTGACAGGCGAGCCGGACGAGGTGTTCGAGCACCTGGACGACGTGCTGGCCCACCGCGATGTGGAGCGGATCGCCAACCTCGCCCGCCGCTCCGGCAGCGGCTACGTCCTCAACCCCCGGGTCTTCCTGCCACCCGCCGGCCACACCGAGTACACCGAGGCCGTCCTGCGCGATCTCCTGGACTTCTACGGTCCGCAGCGCGTCACAGGACCGGACTCGGACGTCCATGTCGCGGTGGAGGTGCAGCGCGGATGTCCGTACCGCTGCTACTTCTGCACCGAGCCGATGGTCAAGGGACGGCGCCACCGCATCCGTGACCTCGACGTGGTGATGGCCGACATCACCTTCCTCGCCGACCGGGGAGTTTCCCGTGTGTGGCTGGTCTGCTCGGAGATCAACGTCGGCAGCAACGGGCTGCTGTTCGAGATGGCCGCGCGGATGCGGAAGCTGAACCACGGCCGTACGAAGCCGGTGAGCTGGACCTGCTATCTGCTGCCCAACCCCCCGCTGGAGCGGAGCGAGATCCGGGCGCTGCTGGAGTCGCGCTTCGAGCCCAGCTGGAACCAGTTCGCCTCGTATCACGACGGGAACATCAAACAGACACGTGTTCCCTACCGGGCCAGGCACGCGGTGCAGGCCCAGGTCGACTGGCTGGAGGAGGACCAGGCGTTCCGACGTGCACACGGCCTGCCCGAGCCGACCCGGCGTCTTGACATGTTCCTGGGAAACACCTACGCCACCCCGGAGACCGTCTCGGCCACCCTGCGCACCGTCAGCGAACTGCGCCTGGGCGAACGGTTCGACGACTCGCTCATCACCCGCGCCACCCGGGTCTTCGACCTGGACGACGGCCTGCTCGGCGGCACCTCGGCCGCGGCCTACTCCGTCGGCCCGGACGGGCTCCTGGACGAGGTCGACCTGGTACACCCCACCTTCAGCTACCCGGTCGCGCTGGTCGAGGCCCTCGGCAGCCGCCGGGCGGTGGACGAGTTCTTCGCCTACGTGGAGAAGACGTTCCTGTCCCGCGCCCACCGGGCCCGCCTGGACTGGGCGGCCTTCCTCGCCCGCCACACCGACGGGGAACGCCTGGCCCGGTGGTGCGAGCGTCTCCGGGCCTCGTCCGGTGAGCCCGGTGAGGACGAGGCGGCACGCACCGTCTGCGCCGCCATCGCAGCGGACGGCGGTACCGCACTGCTCCAGCGGCTACGGGACAGCACCTCGGCGGAAGAAGGTACCGGCCGGCTCGCCCGCGCCCTCGTCGAACTGCTCGTCGGCACCGAGCCGGAGCGCACCCGCGCGGTCTTCGCGGCGATCGGCCTGCCCGGCTACTGGAACGACCGCACCGCCAGGACCGCCTACGACGTCTGCGCCGTGCTCGCCGCCCGGTTCACCAGCGTCGATGACCTGCTCGACGCGGCACGCGCGGCGGCGGGCACGGGCGACCCGGCCCTTCCCCTGCTGGCCGTGGAGTACTGCCTGTACGACAACAACGTCCTGCTGCGCCCGGACTACGCGCGGCTCCTGTTCCCCGCCTGACGGTCCGGTGTCACCGGCCGCCCGGCCGGGACAGGTAGCGCGCGGGCCCGCCCTCCCGCACGGTGTCAAGCGTGACGCAGTGGAAGGACCCGCCGAAGGTGTAGACGTGCCGGAAGTCCACCGGCACGCAGCGGAATCCCCAGGCCGTCAACGCGTCGATGAGCGGCTGTTCCTGGCGTTCGACCACCACGGTCTCCGGGTCCAGGGAGAGCACGTTCATGCTCACCCATGGACTGCAGAAGTACATCGGCCAGTCCTTCGGCAGCGTCGGCTCCGGGGCGGGCAGGATCTCCCAGCCGTCGAAGAGCTCGTGCGGGACGTAGCGCTCCGGGTGGACCAGGAGCTTGCCGGGCGCCAGCGGTGCGACGGTGGCATCGATGTGCATCGCGTGCGGGTCGTCGGTGTCGATGACCGTCACGTCGAAATCCGGGCCGAGTGCCCGCCGCACCCAGTCGATGCCGAACTCATTGGTGACATGGCTGCGTTGGACGATGAGATCGCGGCCGAAGCGGAGGAAGTCGGCGGCGTCGAAGACCGGCTCGAACTCGGTCACCGCCCAGTCGCCCGCCTCGCCCCCGGTGCGGTACAGCTCGTCGGTCAGCTGGGGGCGCGGAGCCGGGAGCCAGCGGGCGCCGCGCCGGAAGTACGACTTGATCAGCGAACGGAAGGCGTCGACCTCGTGGTGGCGGCAGCGCCAGGACATCGGTGCCTCGATGAGGGCGTCGCCGACAGCCATCAGCAGATCCCTGGGCATCCCGGCGTAGAGACCGCCGTCGGAGGCCCAATTCGGTGTACGGAACGGCGTCTGGTGCTCGACGGCGTCCGGCCTGACCACCGCGATTCCGTGTGCCTCCAGCACCTCGGCCAGGCCCTCCAGCTCCTCCTCGGCCGCCTTGAGGAGGCCGGCGGGCAACGGGGATCCGCCCTGCTCCTGGAAGACGGACCGAGCGGCGTCGGGCACGACGTGCGTCATCGATTCCTGCCAGGAGGGGAAGACCCCGCCCAGCAGGCTCCCCACCACCACTTCCCTTAACGGATCCCATTCGGTGTACGAGTTGACCGCCGGCAGCAGCCGCTGCTTCTGCTCGTCCGGGTGCCCTGCGTCGTTCGTCATGCTCCCCCACTTCGGCGCGGCGTTGCCTTCGGTTCCAGGTGCCCGTCAGGTTCTTCGTGCCGCCGGGCGGCACTGGCCAGTCCGCCGGCGGTCTCACCCCCGTCGATCACGAATGTCTGCCCCGTCACGAACGCGGCGTCCGGGGACGCCAGGTAGGCCACCAGGGCAGCGATCTCTTCCGGGGATCCGAGCCGCTTCAGCGGCAACGCCCCCGCCTGCTGGGCGAGTTGCGCTTCGGTGTACTCGGCTCGTTGCATGGGTGTGAGCACATAGCCAGGACAGATCGCGTTGACCCGGATCTTCGGTGCCAGCTCCAGGGCCAAGGTCCTGGTGAGTTCGATGACCCCGGCCTTGCTCACGTTGTACGCGGCGTAGTCGGGCATGCCCACCATGCCGCTGACCGAAGCGGTGTTGATGATGGCGCCGCCGCCCGACGCCATGCGGCGCCCCGCCTCGCGGGCCACCAGGAACACCCCGGTGAGGTTCACCCGCATCGTCTGTTCCCAGTCCGCGAGCGAGGTCTCCAGGAACGGCCGTCTGATGCTGACCCCGGCGTTGTTGCACACCACGTCCAGTCCGCCCCAGGCGGCGTCCACCTCGGCGAACGCGGCCTGGACCGACGCTTCGTCCGCTACGTCCGCGTGGAGCGACAACCCCCCTTCGGGGACGCCGTCCGCGAACCGTGTGAGGGCGTCCCGGTCGCGGTCCAGAACGGCCACCCGTGCCCCGTTGTGTGCGAAGCGCTGCGCGATGGCCGCGCCGATTCCCGAGGCGCCGCCGGTGACCAGCACCCGCCGCGTGTGATGCCCAGCCTGCTCTGCCAAGCCTGGTCTCCTGAGTGATGAGGCCCCGCGTGGTGCGGGGTTCCGAAGCGGTCTAGGACGCGCTGGGATCGTTTCCGCGGGAGAAGTCCCCGGAGCGCAGTGCGTCGTAGAGCCGCTTGCCGGTGGAAGGCGGGCTGAAGAAGAAGCGGGTCGACTCCGCGCGGCTCAGCAGCCCGTGCACGACGAAGTCGCGGGCGGTGGCCTTCCAGTACGCCGGTCCGAGGCCCCCGAGCTGGGCCAGGTACTGCGTCAGGCCCAGCGGCCGGCCGAACCAGTGGTTGACCGAGACGGACGGGGAGTGCGCCCGGATGTCGTGCCACCAGCCGCGTGGGATGTAGAGCAGGTCGCCCGGCCCCATGCGCACGTGGTGCAGCACCGCGCCCTTCAGCCTGGGGAAGCGGCGCAGGTCCGGCGCGGCGAGGTCCACCTGGCTGTTCACCAGGTTGTCCGGAAAGGGGTAAGCGGCCCTGCTGTCGCGCCACGCCAGCAACGTCACGCTCTTCTCGCCCCAGAGCTGGCAGAAGAAGTTGTCCTTGAGGTCCGAGTGCAGCATCGAGCGCGTGCCGGCGGAGCCGATCCATACCCGGGTGTCAGTGGGGTACCCGTCGGGCGGGAGCAGAGCGGCGAAGTCGCAGTCGGCCGGATCGAAGATCTCGTGCGCCCGTTGGTACGCCAGGTAGCAGGGTGCGGAGGGTTCGGCGGTTTCCACCCGCTCGACGAACTCGGCGAAGCTCAGCTCCCGCTCGTAGCGTCGTTGGTCCTGCGGGAAGAGGACGCCGGTGTCGGGGAGGTCCAGCAAGGCCGTGACCCGCCGTGCGCCGTGGCGCTCCGCCAGGGCGGCCGGATGCCACGCGGCGCGGGCCGGCCAGGAGTCGAGGAGGCCGGTACAGAGCATCGGTCCGGAGCGCCGGGCGACAGTACGGCGCAGTGCACCGATGTCGGACGCGGCGGCCCGCGCTACCCGACGGACCGTCAGGCCCTCGTCCAGCAGCTGCAATGCCATCATGGCCGTCGGATTCGGCACCTCCTCGGTTAACTCCAGTTGCTTTCCGAACCGTCGTGCTCCGGATCGTTCGATTCGGCTCATGACAACTCACTGTCCGGGCTCGCCTGCTCCTTGCCTAGCCCCCCTGGCCAGGCACCCCACCTGAACGCCCACTTCCGGCCAGCGGCGGGCGGGCCTCCGTGCGCGTCGTGAGGCGCACCGCCCGGCCACGCCGCCACGATTGAGACGGTTTCGGTCGCGGTGGCGTGGCCGGGCGGTGTGCGTTCCGGCAATCGCGGACGTCACAGGGGCAGCATCCGCCACTCGCCCCTCGACGAGCCCAGGACGCAACGGCCCTATTCCCGGCGTAAGCACGGCCGCTGCCGCCGCACAACAGCGGCAATGCACCGATCCACGCTGTCCGGATGTCACCGGATACCGCCGGGCGGACGGTGTGGGAATGACTGCGTGGGCAGCAATGGGGGCGGACCGCCGGCGCGAGAGGAAAGGTCCGCCATGCAGCACGAGGAGATCGAGCAGCTGACCGAGGAACTTCCCGAGTACGAACTGCCGAAGTGAGGCCCTCATGCGGATCGCCTATCTGCACGCGTGCGAAATTCCCTCGGTCTTCGCCAACGGAGTTCATGTGATGCGCATGTGCGACGCCTTCGCGGACGCGGGGCATGACGTCACCCTCTACGCGGCGACGGGATCCACGCCTGCCGAGGACGTCCATGCGTACTACGGCACCCGCAACCGCTTCCCGGTGCGCATCTTCGGCGCGCCGCGGATCCCGGTGCTCGGCCTCTGGATCCGGGCCTGGCGGGTCCGCCGGGCCGTGCGCCGCTCCGGTGGCGTCGACCTCGTCTACGGCAGGGATCTGTACGCGCTGCTCGCCTCGGCGGGCCTGGCGCCGCTCGTCTACGAAACTCACCTCCTCAGGCCCGGCAGGGACCAACGCGCCATGGAGCGGCTGCTGTTCCGGCTGCGGGGCCTGCGCCGCGTGGTCACCGTCACCCAGGCGCTCGCCGATGACTACCGCCGCACCGTCCCCCGGCTGCGGCGGCCCGGCGGGCCCGAGATGGTGACCGCATCCGACTGCGCCGATCTCCCTCCGGCCACCGGGCCGACGGCGACGCTGCCTGGCCGGCCTGACGCCCTGAAGGTGGGGTACGTCGGACACCTTTACCCGGGCCGGGGCATCGAGGTCATCCTCGCGCTGGCCGCCTCCCTGCCCGATGCCGACTTCCACCTCGTCGGCGGCACGGACGAGGACCTGGCCCACTGGCGGAGCCGGACCCACCCGCCCAACATGTACTTCCACGGCCACCGGCCACCCGCCCAACTGCACCCCTACTACCGCGCGTTCGACCTCGTCCTCGCTCCTTACCAGCAGCGCGTCGCCATCGCCGGGGGCGCCGGGGACATCAGCCGCTGGGTCTCGCCGATGAAGCTGTTCGAGTACATGTCGCACGGCAAGACGATCATCGCATCCGACCTGCCGGTGCTCAGGGAGGTCCTGACGGACGGCGTCAACTGCGTGCTCTGCCCGCCCGACGATGTCGCGGCCTGGACGGCGGCCGTCAAGCGCCTGGCCGAAGCCCCCGAGGAGCGCGCATCTTTGGGCCGGGAGGCCGAACGGCAACTGCGCAGCGACTACACCTGGCGGGCCCGCGTGGACCGCGTCCTGCCTCTCACGGACAGCGCACCCGTGCGCGGGAGCAACTGATGCGGGCGGCCGTGACCGGCGCGGCCGGCTTCATCGGCTCGCACCTCTGCGACCATCTGCTCGCCGCCGGCGACACCGTCATCGGCATCGACGCGCTCACCGACTGCTACGACCCGATGCGCAAGCGGCGCCACCTGGCCGATGCGCGCCGCTCCCCCGTCTTCTCCTTCCACCACGTCGATGTGCTGGACCCGCAGCTCGACGCCCTGCTCGACGACGTGGACGTCGTCTACCATCTGGCCGGGCAACCCGGTGTACGGCCTTCCTGGGGGCGGGAGTTCGAGCTCTACACCCGCCGCAATGTACTGGCCACCCAGCGCCTGCTGGAGACCGTGCGCGACCGCCCGCTCCGCAAGTTCCTCCACGCCTCCAGTTCGTCGGTCTACGGTGATGCCGACTGCTTCCCGACACCGGAGACCGCCTGCCCGCATCCGGTGTCACCGTACGGCGTGACCAAACTCGCCGCCGAGCACCTGTGCGAGATGTACCGCACGACGTACCGCGTGCCCACGGTGTCCCTGCGGCTGTTCACCGTCTACGGCCCGCGCCAGCGCCCCGACATGGCCTTCTCCCGCCTGATCGCCGCCGCATCCGGCGGTCCCTCCTTCCCTCTCTACGGTGACGGCGGGCAGACCCGCGACTTCACCTACGTACGGGATGTCGTCGCGGCCATGCGGGACGCCGCCTGCTCCCCCTTCACCGGGATCGCCAACCTCGGCGGCGGCCGGCCTGTGTCCATCCGGCAGGCGATCGGCGCCGTCGAGCAGGTCGCAGGGCCGGTCGCCCTCGACCGGCGGCCGGCCCTGCCCGGCGACGCCCGGCACACCGGCGCCGACATCACCGTCGCCGCCCGCGAGTTCGGGTTCCGGCCCCGTACCCGGCTGGAGGACGGACTGGCGGCGATGGCCGAGCAGGCGGCACCGGGCGACGCGGATGGGCCGGATGGTGCGCTGAGCACCGGCATCGGGGCGCCGAGCACCGGGATCGGGAGAGGGCGACGGGAGTGAGCGCGGACTGAGCACGGACTGAGCGACGACCAAGTCCTGGTCGGCGTCGCCGGCCGCACGAGGGAATCCCCCGCCGCTACGCCCTCGCCGTGATCCGGCGCTATCCCGGCATCGGTCCGGTGTGGTCACTCTCTCCGGGGCCGGTGAAGGGCTTGAGCGGTTCTCCTCGCACGGATTCGGATACGAAACCGTCCGGCCCGACCGGGCGGTCCCCCTGGACCAGCACCCGGTACATCCTGCGCCGGTAGTCGGTGTAGAGGAGATCTGCGGGCTGGAGATGGGCCACCGCGCGGTTGTCCCAGACGGCGACGTCGCCGGGCTCCCAGTGATGCCGCACGGTGTATTCGGGACGGCTGATGTGGGCGAAGAGCAGTCCGAGAATGCCGTCGCTTTCCCAGGGGAGCATTTCGGCGACATGAGAGACGGAGGCCGGTGGCAGGAAGAGCGCCTTCTGCTTCGTCTCCGGGTGCACACGCACCACCGGGTGCAGGGACAGCAGCGTTTCCCTGACTCTCTTCCGGATGATCTCCAGGTCTTCGTCGTCGGAGAACAGCAGCCGTACTCCGGCGTGCAGAGCATGCTCGGCGCGCAGGTTGTCAGCCAACTGCTGTAGGGGGCGGGACAACCCTTCATAGGCGGCGACGAGATTGGTCCACTGGGTGTCGCCACCGCACTCCGTGGCCACTTCACATCTGAGTATCGAAATCGCCGGCGGATTCACGGCGGAGGCGATGTCCACATGCCAGCCGGAATCGTGGCGCTCCGACTTACGGTACAACCGCTCCTCGAACCTGAGGCCGGTCCGGGTGCCTTTCGCATCCGGGTCGACGACAAGGATCTCCGGGAACCCTTCCGGGTGCGTGCCGTGCTGCCGGCCCGGAAGGCGGGTCAATTCGCCGAAGTGACGGGCGAAAGCCACCTGGGCGGCGTGGTTCAGGTTCTGCTCACGGAAGAAAAGCACTTTGTGGTGGAGCAGGGCGGCACGGATCTCCCTCATGGTGTCGGGGTCATACTGATCCGCAGCCGCCAGATCCACCCCTCGAATGTTCGCCCCGATTCTTCCCGCGACGCCGCGTACGTCAATCCTGGAAAACTCCTTGGCCACGGTACGCCCTCCTCGGTCATGCCCAGCGCAGAATTTCCTACCACCGCTGAAGGTATCTGCATGGAACGAGAGGAATTCAACGGTCAACCGGTTCGATTATCGGCAGTCATGAGAGACCGTCAAGGAGCCGCGACTTCCTGGCCTGCTGATTCGGCCAGGTTCCGGCAGGAAAATATCTGATCTCCTCGCCTCTCGCGTCACCACTGCCCCTTGTGTCCGGCATATCGGACACTTCATGCGCGTTTCGGTCATGATCCCGACGGCGTCGGCGAGTCCTGATCGAAGAGGGCGCTCTTGCGTCCCGCCCAGGCACTCTTACCATGCGTGAGACCCCGGATGAGGCCGTCCACCGACGAGCGACTGAGGTGGGGGGCAAATTCAGCTGAGGGCAGCTCTTGAACGGGCATCAAGTTTCCGTACACTGAGGAACCATGCGCTATCTCTCCATGGGAACTTCGGGATTACAGGTCTCCGCAGTCGGCTTGGGATGCAACGAATTGGGGAGGTCCGTCGGGCTGGACCAGGCGCGTACGGTGGTAAGTGCCGCGCTGGATACCGGGATCACCCTGTTCGACACCGCCGATGTCTACGGAGACTCCGAATCCGTGCTCGGTGAATGCCTTCAGGGACAGCGAGAGAATGTCGTCCTGGCGACCAAGTTCGGGCATCAGAAAATGGGGATGGGGTATGGCCCCGCAGCCGGCGCCAAGGGCGGACGTGCTTACATTCGCCGCGCTGTCGAGGCGTCACTCCGGCGTCTCCGTACGGACTACATCGACCTCTACCAAATCCATACACCCGACCCGCACACTCCCGTAGAGGAGACGCTCGCCGCGCTGACCGAGCTGGTCCGTGAAGGCAAGGTCCGGTACATCGGGAACTCCAATTTCGCGGGCTGGCAGATCGCCGAAGCCGCGTGCGCCGCCCGTTCCGGCGGGTTCGAGCCGTTCATCTCCGCGCAGAACCACTGGTCGCTGCTCAACCGTGATATCGAGAACGAAGTCGTCCCGGCCGCACGTCGTTTCGGACTCGGGGTACTGCCGTATTTCCCACTGGCGAACGGCTTGCTGACGGGCAAGGTACGGCGCGGCAGGGCCATCCCGGAAGGAACCCGCATCGCGGAGAGCGCGTACCAGGTGACGGAGGCACGGCTTGACACCGTGGAAGCATTGATCTCCTGGGGTCTGGAGAACGGTCGCAGTCTCCTGGAGATCTCGATCGGTGCTCTCGCCGCGTTCCCCGGCTGCAGTTCAGTGATCGCAGGGGCCACGAAGCCGGAACAGGTGACCGCCAACGCGGCGGCAGGGCAGTGGATTCCCACCGCCCGAGAGCTGAAGGAGGTCTTGGAGCTGCTGTAGCGGCGGCGGGGAAGCCCGGGTTCTTCCCGAGGCTTCAAGTCGGTTGCCCGGAGCTGACGTTGGGCTCCGGGCACCTCGGGGTGATCACGTGCTCTGCCGTGGCCCCTCTCCCCCGCCGGTGCGCAGTTCGGCGGCGAAGTCCGCGAACCAGGCCAGCATGTCGGGCCGGGTCACGGCGCCTTCGGTGCTGACGTCGGTGACGCGGGCGCCCTGGAGGATGTGTTTGACCGGGACCTCCAGCTTCTTTCCCGTGAGGGTGCGGGGCACCGCATCGATGGGGACGACGACGTCCGGCACATGCCGGGGTGACAGGCTCTGCCGGATCGCGCCGACGATCTCGGCGCGCAGGGCGTCGTCGAATCGCACCCCTTCCGCGGGCACGACGAACAGCGGCATGCAGTAGCGGCCGTCCGGCAGTTCGGCGCCGATGACGAGGCTGTCCGCGATCCGCGGGAGCTGTTCGACGACGGCGTAGAGGTCGGCCGAGCCCATCCGGACGCCCATGCGGTTGAGGGTGGCGTCGGAGCGTCCGGCCACCACGACGGAGAGGTCGGTGTCGACGGTGACCCAGTCGCCGTGCCGCCACACGCCCGGATAGACGTCGAAGTAGCTGCTCTTGTAGCGCTCGTTGCCGGGGTCGTCGACGAAGTACAGCGGCATCGACGGCAGTGGCGCCGTCACCACCAGTTCGCCTTGCTGCCCGGTACGCGGCTGCCCGGTGGCGTCCCAGGACGCGAGGGCCACCCCCAGGGCGGGTCCGGAGATCCGGCCGGTGCGCACCGGCAGCAGCGGGGAGTCGCCGGCCAGGACCGAGCAGATGTCGGTGCCGCCGCAGATCGACTGGAGCCTGGCATCGGGGGCGAGCGGGCCGCGGGCCCAGTGCCAGGTGCTGTCGGGCATCGCCGAGCCGGTCTGCAGGAGGGACCGCACCGTGCGCAGGTCCGTCTCGGCCGCCGGGTGGGCGCCCGCCTTCTCCGCGGCGATCAGGTAGGCGGCGCCGACGCCGACGACCGTCGCGCCGGTGCGTTCGGCGATCCGCCAGACCCCGTTGATGTCGGGGTGGGTGGGGCTGCCGTCGTACAGGACGAGGGTGGTCCCGTGCAGCAGGCCCGCGACCATGAGGTTCCACACCATCCAACTGGTGGAGGTGTGGAAGAAGTAGCGGTCCTGCGCCCGCAGGTCGGCGCCGAGGCCGAGTGCCTTGAGCAGTTCGACGACGATGCCGCCGTGGCCGTGCACGATGCCCTTCGGCAGGCCGGTGGTGCCCGACGACCACAGGATCCACAGCGGGTGGTCGAACGGGACGTCGGCGAAGGCCGGTTGGGCCTGCCGGCCGGCCAGTTCGGTCCATCTGTGCTGTGTCACGTCCGGCCGCCGGGACCAGGCAGGACCACCGTCGGACGCGTACAGGCGGTCGACGGCGACGAGGTGGCGGACCGTGGGCAGGCCGTCCAGGATCTCGGCGGCGTGCGGGCGCCGGTCGTACTCCTTGCCCGCGTAGCGGTAGCCGTCCGCGGCCACCAGGACCGTCGGCCGCGCCTGGCGCAGCCGCGCGAGCACGCTCGGCGTACCGAAGTCCGGTGAGCAGACCGTCCAGGTCGCGCCGACGGCAGCGGTGGCCAGGAGGGCGACCACGGCCTGCGGGATGTTCGGCAGGTACCCGGCGACACAGTCTCCGGGGCCCACGCCCAGCTCGCGGAGGGTGGCGGCCACGCCCGCCACTTCGCCGGCGAGCCGGTCCCACGAGATCTCCGCGGGGTCGCCCGTCTCGGACACGGCGATGAGTGCGGGGCGTTCGTCGGTGGCGTGGGCGAGGCACTGCCGGGCGAAGTTGAGGCGCGCGCCGGTGAACCAGGTCGCGCCCGGCATGGTCGCGTCGGCGAGTACCTCGTCGTAGTCGCTGACGGCGGGCAGGCCGTAGTACTCCCACACGGCCGACCAGAAGCCGGGCAGGTCGTCGGTGCTCCAGCGCCACAGCTCGGCGTAGTCCGTGAACGACAGGTCGCGCTCCTTCTCCAGCCATCGCAGGAAGTCGGCGATGTTGGAGTGGTGCGCGCTCATGCGGACGCCTCGGTGTCCGATGTCGTGCGGCAGCCGAAGGTGTGGAGGAATTCCTGTGCCTGCGGCCAGTCCCCGTAGCCCGATGCGGGATTGAGGTGTCCGACCGGGCCGAGGTCCACCAGGCGGCTGCCCCAGTCATGGGCCAGTGCGGCGACCCGGTCGAAGCGGGCCATGGGGTCGTCCGTGCTCGCCGCGACGATGGCGGGGAACGGGAGGGGCGTCCTCGGGACCGGGAGCCAGCCGTTCTCCCGCAGGGTCTGCGGTCCGGGGTGGCCGTCGGGCAGCGGGGTGTCGAAGTCCGGCGGGGTCGCGAGCAGGGCGCCGCGCACCGTGTGGTGGTGCCGGGCCGCCCAGTGCACGGTGGTGTGCACTCCGGCGCTGTGCGCGACGAGCACCACCGGCCCCTGGATCCGGGACAGGGTGTCGTTCAAGGCCGTCACCTGCGCGTCGCGACTGAGCCGGGTGTCCGTCAGGGGCGGCACGGTGACGGCGCCGGCGATCCGGGCGGCGAGTGCCGTCTGCCAGTGGTCGGGGACGTGATCGCGCAAGCCGGGTACGAGCACGACCGTGGGCGTGGGGGTGGGATTCATGTCGGGAGCTCCGATTTTCCGAGGGACCAGGCCGAGAGCGAGACGAGGCCCTTGTCGTAATGGCGTCTGCCGAGCGCGAAGGCCAGGCCCGCCACGAGCGAGACGAGCGGGATGACGCGGAGTGCGGCGTGCAGGCCCACGCGGTCGGCGAGCATGCCGGTCACCGCCGGTCCAGGTGCCAGGCCCAGCAGGCTGTTGGCGAGGGTGAGCGTGGCCATGGCCGTCGCCGCGACGGCGGCCGGGGTCAGGCTCACCACCATGGCGGCGGCAGGCCCCGCGGTGGCGTTGGACAGCAGGGTGCCGAGGCCGACGAGGACGAGTTGCGGTGTGCCGGGCGGCAGTTGGAACCCTGCCGTGAGGAGGGTGAGCGACCCGACGCTGCAGACGATGGCGACGGTCCACTTCAGGTGGGGTTTCCGGCGTCCGAGCCGGTCGCAGACCATGCCGCCGCCGACCATGCCGATGCCGGTGATCAGCGCGAACGCTCCGGCGGCGAGCCCGGCCTTGGCGGGCGCCAGACCGTAGGAGCGGTCGAGGAAGCTGGGCATCCAGGCCAGCAGC
Organism: Streptomyces sp. NPDC048644; assembly: GCF_043199105.1. Classification (NCBI taxonomy): domain Bacteria; kingdom Bacillati; phylum Actinomycetota; class Actinomycetes; order Kitasatosporales; family Streptomycetaceae; genus Streptomyces; species Streptomyces sp. NPDC048644. The sequence goes on along the minus strand of NZ_JBICVO010000013.1, from coordinate 27,662 downwards.
GCCATCGCGAGGAACATCTGCAGCCCGCTGCCGACATAGGCGCACAGCACGGAGACGGAGGAGAACAGCCGCGGCAGGAGTGTCCGCACCGGCCCCCGGGTACCCGGTGTGCCGCCGGGCCCTGCGTCGGCCGACGCCAGTTTCCGCTCCGTCACGACGACGCTGTAGAGCGCCGCCAGGGCCAGTCCGAACAGGCCCATGACGGCGAACGTCCAGCGCCATCCGAGGTGTTGGGCGACGACGCCGCCGATCGACACGCCGAGTACGGATCCGAAGGCGCCGCCCGCGATGAACGTGCCGGACAGGGTGGCCCGCAGGCGGGCCGGGAACACGCTCAGCACCACGGCGATGCCGACGCTCCCGTAAGCCGCCTCGCCCACGCCGACCATGAAGCGGCCGAGGAACATCTGGCCGTAGCTCGCGGAGACGGCGCAGCCCAGGGTCGCCAGGCTCCACACCACCGCGGCCACGACCAGGCTCCTGACCCGGCCCCAGCGGTCGGCGAGCAGCGACAGCGGGAAGGTCAGCACGCCGACCATCAGGGCGACGACGCCGCTCAAGGACCCCAACTGGGCGTCGGTGAGCAGCCATTCGGCCTTCAGCAGCGGGAACACCGCGTTCAGCACCTGCCGCGACATGTAGTCGGACAGCAGCAGTCCGAAGCTGAGGACGAACACCAGCCACGCGTAGCGGCGGGTCACCGGCTCAGCAGGGCCGGTCACCGGCGATCCCGGCACGCTCCATCTTGCGGACGGCCGGCCAGTAGTCCTGGACCGCGTAGTGCTGGGTGGAGCGGTTGTCCCAGATGGCCACGCTGTTCTCGGTCCAGCGCCAGCGGACCTGGTATTCGGGGATCGCCGCCTGACTGGTCAGGTAGTTCAGCAGGAGGTTGGCGCCGGGGACGTGGTCCTGGCCGAACCGCACGTGCTCGGGGGTGTGATGGTTGACGAAGTGGGTGGTGAAGGCATTGACGAAGAGGATCTTCTCCCCGGTCTCCGGGTGGGTGCGGACCACCGGGTGCTCCGGGTCCGGGTAGCGGGCCTTGAGCCGGTGGCGCTCTTCCACCGGCATGACCGCGCCGAAGCTCGCCTCGATGCTGTGCCGGGCACGCAGGCCGGCGATCTGCGTACGGATGTGCTCGGGGAGCCTGCGGTACGCCTCGGCCATGTTCACCCAGATCGTGTCGCCACCCACCTCGGGGGTCTCCACACAGCGCAGCACGGCGCCCATCGGCGGGCAGTCGCGCCATGTCGCGTCGCAGTGCAGGGCGTTCTCGTAGTGCTCGGGCTTGCTGTCCAGGTCCTTGTAGATGCGGACCAGGCCAGGGTTCTCGGGGTCGCTGCCGAGGACCGGGTGGTCCTCCAGCGGGCCGAGGCGGGAGGCGAAGGCGACGTGCTCGGCCCGGGTCATGTCCTGGTCGCGCAGGAACAACACCTTGTGGCGGAGCAGGAGTTGTTTGATCTCGGCGAAGAGTGTGTCGTCGCGGGCGGCGTCGCTGAGCTGGACGCCGTGCAGTTCGGCTCCGATGGTGCAGGTCAACGGTTCGGCCTGGATCCGGGTCCGGGTGGAGGTCTGCGTCATGGGTGCTCTCCTGGGGTTCGGGGGCTCGAAACGGTCGGGGAACTCAGAGGGCTCGGATGGCTCAGGGGACCAGGACGGACGAACCCGTGGTGCGGCCCGCCTCCAGTGCGCGGTGCGCCGCCACGACGTCGTCGAGGGCGTAGCGCTGGTTGATGCGGATCGCGATCCGGCCGGCGGCGACGTGGCCGAACAGTTCGCCGGCCAGGCCGTCCCGCTCCGCCGGCTCGGCGATGTAGTCGGCCAGCGCGGGCCTGGTCACGAACAGCGAGCCGTGGATGGCGAGTTGCATCGCGTCCAGCGGCGGCACACCGGACGCCGTGCCGAAGCACACCAGGAGGCCGCGGCGGCTGAGCGAGGCCATGGATCCGGCGACGGTGTCCTTGCCGATGCTGTCGAGGACGAGGGGCACACCTGCCCCGTCGGTCAGCTCCCGTACGCGCGCGGCGACGTCCTCCTGGCGGTACAGGATGGTGTGGTCGCATCCATGGGCGCGGGCGAGTTCGGCCTTCGCCTCCGTGGAGACCGTGCCGATCACGGTGAGACCGAGCAGCTTCGCCCACTGGCAGATGATCAGGCCGACACCGCCGGCGGCGGCGTGCAGCAGGATCGTGTCGCCCGGCGTCAGCGGATGGATCCGGCGCAGCAGGTAGGCGGCGGTGAGGCCGCGCATGGTCATCGCGGCGGCGGTCTCGCAGTCGATGCCGTCGGGCAGCCGGATCAGCGGGTCGGCCGGCATGATCCGTTCGGTGCTGTAGGCGCCGAGCGGGCTGCCGGTGTACGTGACGCGGTCGCCCTCGGCGACGTGGGTGACGCCCGTGCCGACGGCCTCGACGACGCCGGCGCCCTCGACGCCGAGACCGGCGGGCAGCGGCGCCGGGTAGAGGCCGGTGCGGAAGTAGGTGTCGGCGAAGTTGAGGCCGATGGCCTCGTGCCGGACGCGGACCTGTCCTGGGCCCGGGTCGCCGACGGTGACCTGCTCCCGCCGCAGGACGTCGGGGCCGCCGGTCTCGTGGAAGCGGATGGCGTGTGCCACGTGGTGCTCTCTTCGTTCGGTGGTGGTCAGCGGGTGGTGTCGCGGAGCATGAACCCGCGCTGTCCTGGACGCCGGTTGGGCACCATGCCGAGCCGGGCCAGGGTCTGGTCGGTGTCGGCGTAGTACTCGCCGATGTGGTAGATCTCCTTGGCCTCCACGCCGCTCGCGACGTCACGGCCGAGGGTGTCGGCGATCTGCACCATCTGCTCGACCTGCCGGACGGAGCTCATGCGCTCGCCCTTGCGCGCCCAGAGGTTGTCCTCGTTGCCCACGCGGACGTGCACGCCGAGGGCGATGGCGACGGCGTTCATGGGGGCGACGGCGCGCATCGAGGACTCGATGGTGAGCACGGCGCCGTCGGGGACGCGGCGGACGAACTCGATCAGGTCGGCGGGGTGGCGCCCGGCGAACCCGCCGCCGATGGCGACGTAGTTGAGGACCAGGGGGCCGGTGTACACGCCGTTGCGGATGAGGCGCTCGACGGTCTCCAGCTGCGCCATGGTGGCGAGTTGGAAGTGCGGCTGGATGTCGTTGGCGTGCAGGCGTTCCAGGTGTTCGAGGTAGAAGTCGGGACCGGCATCGACGACCATGTCGCGGTAGGCCCGGTAGTAGTCGGGCTTGGCGATGGAGGTGCCGGCCAGGTCGTCGTCCGTCATGATCTCGACGATGTTCATCTGGCTGGTGTTGATGGCGATCGTCACCTGGTCGGGGCGCGGGGTGAGTTCGGCCAGCAGGTGACGGGTGTCGTAGCTCAGCCACTTCGCGTCGGCGCCCTCGTCCTCGGGAGCGAACGAGATCGACCCCCCGATCTGCAGGACCATGTCAGGAACGGCCTCGCGCAGCCGTCCGAGCAGCTCGTTGAACATGGACATGCGCTTGGAGCCGTGGCCGTCCAGTTCACGTACGTGGATGTGGAGCACGGTGGCGCCGGCGTTGTAGCAGTCAACGGCGGCCTGGACGTGCTCGTCCATGGTCAGGGGGAGGTCGTCGGCGTCGCCGGGGAGCCACTCCGGGCCGTAGGGAGCGGCCTGGATCACCAGCTTCTCCTGGTTCTCGGGCAGCATGGAGTCGTCGAGGAAGTGCACGGGTCATCTCCTGGTAAGCAGACGCTGCGGGCTGATGGCAGCCGGGCGCCATCGGGCCCAACTCGCCGTGTTCACAAGGGTGTTGCTCGATGAATCTGCGGTTTCCCTTGCGATACGGCCACGTTAGGAGCGGGTTACGCGCCGCGCTTCACCCGAGGTGACAGGAGACTTGTCACTTGGGGACAGGGCCGGTGGCCGCCCGGCGGGTGCGCCACTCGCGCGCACTGGTGCCGAACCGGTCGCGGAACCAGCGGGAGAAGGCGCTGGGGGTGGAGAAGCCGAGCAGGCCGGAGATCTCCGTCAGGGAGCGGCGCGGGTTCGCCACCAGCTGCTCGGCGAGCTGGGTGCGCGTGGCGTTGACGAGCGAGGAGAACGTCTCGCCTGACGCGGACAGATGCCGGTGGACGGTCCTGCGGTCGACGCCGAGGCTCCCCGCGACCTGTTCGATCGAGCAGCGGCCGGTCGGCAGCAGGACCTCGATCAGCTCGCGCACCCGGTCCAGCTCGGTGGTGTCCGATGCCACCGCGATGGACTCGAAATACTGGCGGGCGTAGCCGCGCAGCAGGGGGTCCGACATCGTATTGGGGGTGTCGAGTTCGGTGGCGTAGAAAACGAGGCCGTTGAATTCCCGGTCGAATTCCACCACCGGCCCGAAGTGTCGCCGGTGTGCGGCGACGTCGCGAGGGGCTCCGTGGGTGAAACACACGGACACCGGCCGCCAGCGGGCGCCGAGGAAGACCCGCAGAAATCCGTGGAAGGCACCGACGGCCAGCTCGATGGCCTGCCGGGCGCGGCGCGTCTCACCGAGCTCCAGGCTCACCTTGACGGTGGCGAGTCCGTTCGCCTCGGTGAGCCGGCTGCGCAGCATCTCGTTGCACATGCGCTCGTGGCGGACCAGGAGTTGGATGGCGCTGCGGACATCGGGCTCCTCGCGCAGAACGAGGCTGATGGGCCCGAGATTCGAGAAGCGGCGGCGCTCGGCGAGGAGCAGACCGAAGTCCTCCCGGCGGGCGGCCACGGCGGAGAGTTCGAGGAGATCGGTGACGGCGACGCCTGATATCCACCGGTCCTGGACAGCGAGCCCGACCGGATCGAGACCGACGCGCTTCATCAGGGCGCGCGGATCGATGCCGAGGGACTGGCTGAGCTCTACGTAGCTGCTCAGCGCTGCGTTGCGGACCAGTGGCTTCATCGGGGCGCTCCAGGACTCTGTCCCCAACTGATAAGCCATTCGTCCCGTCAGGTCAAGCGATGCGCCGGTCCTTGACCTAGCGTGGCAGCACCGCGGAGTCCGCACAGAATTCCGGCACACCACACCTTGGCAAAGCCTCAGCCTCGTGAAAAGTCCTCGTTATCGGCTCGAATTCGCGGACGAATTCAGGATTCCACTCCCTCGGCGCCACGGAAGGGCACAGGCCCCCCGACGACAAGGAAGCCGCATGACCGACCTGTTCGCACTCCTGGCCCGAGCCGTCCGGTCCCACGCCGACCGGACGGCCGTACGGCAGGGCAGCGCCCAGCTCACGTACGCCCAACTCGACGACCTCACCGCCCGGTTCGCCGCACTCCTGCGCTCCATAGGTCTTCGAGCGGGCGACCGCGTGGCAGTGGCCCTGCCCAACGTCATCCACTTCCCCGTCGCGTACTACGGCATCCTGCGCGCCGGTGGCGTGGTGGTCCCGATGAATCCGCTGCTGAAGTCCGGCGAGATGGCCTTCGTGCTCCGCGACTGCGGTGCCCGTCTGGTGGTGGCTTCCCCTTCCTGCTCGGACGAGGCCGCTCCGGCGGCGGCGCGGACCGGTGCGGAGTGCCTGGTAGCGGACCCGGCGACGTTCGCCGCTGTACTGCGCTCGATTCCGGCGATGGCCGGGTCGGCCTGCGGTGCCGACGACGACACCGCGGTGATCCTGTACACGTCCGGCACCACGGGTACTCCCAAGGGTGCGGAGCTGACGCACCGCAACCTCGTGAGCAACGCGCTGACCACGGCGCGGACGCTGCTGCGCGTGGGGCCGGACGACGTCCTCTTCGGCGGCCTCCCGTTGTTCCACGCGTTCGGGCAGACCTGCGCGCTCAACACCGCGGTCGCGGCGGGCTCCTGTCTGACCCTGCTGCCCCGCTTCGACGCGGCCGGGGCGCTGGAGACGCTGCGCCGGGACGGGGTGACCGTCTTCCTGGGAGTGCCCACGATGTACAACACCCTCCTCCGGAACGGAATCGGGGAGCCCCTGCCGCGGCTGCGCCTCGCGGTCTCGGGCGGCGCCTCGCTGCCCGTCGAGTTGCTGCACGCCGCCGAGCGGGAACTGGGCGTCACCGTACTGGAGGGCTACGGGCTCTCGGAGACGTCGCCGGTGGCCTGCTTCAACCCGCCCGACCGCCCCCGCAAGGCCGGTTCCATCGGGCTTCCCATCCGCGGGGTCGACCTGCGCATCGTCGCGGACGACGGTGCGCAGGTCGGCCCCGGCGAGGTCGGCGAATTGACGATCCGGGGCACGAACGTCATGAAGGGGTACTGGAACCGGCCGGACGCCACCGCGCACGCCTTGCGTGACGGGTGGTTCCACAGCGGCGATCTCGCCCGTGTCGACGAGGACGGCTACTACTTCGTCGTCGACCGCATGAAGGACCTCGTCATCCGCGGCGGCTACAACGTCTATCCGCGCGAGATCGAGGAGGTTCTGTACCGGCACCCGGACGTCACGGAGGCCGCGGTCGTCGGTGTTCCCGACCCGGCGCACGGTGAGGAGATCGCCGCGGTGCTGGTCCTCAGGCCCGGTGCCCGCACGACGTCGGACGAGCTGCGCGACTACGTCCGACAGCGGGTCGCGGCCTACAAGTACCCGCGGATCGTGCGGTTCGTCGACGCACTGCCCAAGGGAGCGACCGGCAAGATCCTCAAGCGGGACATCGTGATCGCCCCGCCGGAGCCCCTGGACACCTGACCGTCACGGCCGGTGAGCCGAGAGCCCCCACGGCACTGGGAACTCTTCACGAAATGCGCTCGGAGCTGACCGCACTCCGCTCCCAGATCTTCATGATGTTCAAATGTCTGACCTCTGTGCGTATGCTGTCTCCATGAAACCCATCAGCACACCCCGGAGGTCGGCAAGCCTGTCCTCGCAGCTCGTGGACAGCCTCCGCTCGCACATCGAAGCGGGGGGATGGCCCGTGGGCACGCGCATCCCGCCGGAGCAGGCCCTCATCGAGGAACTCGGGGTCGGACGCAGCACGCTGCGGGAGGCGCTCGGCGCGCTCGTGCACCTGGGCCTGCTGGAAGCCCGGGTCGGGGACGGCACCTACGTCCGCGCGTCGAGTGAGCTCCAGTCGGTCATGGTGCGGCGAGCGAGTTCCGCGCAGCGGGACAACGTACTCGAACTGCGCACCGTCCTTGAGGAGTACGCCTCGGGGGCCGCCGCTCTGCGTCGCAGCGATGACCAACTGCACCAACTCAGAGAGCTGTTGGCCGACGCCGACGCGGCCTGCGCCGGTGAGGACACGTCCGCGGCCACGAATGTCGACGCGTTGTTCCACCGGGCCGTCGTCCGGGCGAGCGGAAACGACCTCCTGATCGAGGTGTACGACTACCTCGGTACGGCTCTCACCTCCTCCCTGGGGGGCCTGCCCTGGGATGCCACCGGCGCCGAGGAACATGCCCGCCTGCACAGGCGACTCGTCGACGCGATCGAGGCCAGGGACGAGAGCGGCGCCCGCGACGCGGCAGCCGCGATCGTCCAGCTCACCCGCGACAACCAGGCCGAGGCGGAGGGACAGTGAGCCCGCGGCAGCCTGCCTGACCGGTCTCACCGGTGCCGGCACGCCGCTGCCCGCTCCGATCAGGCGGAGCGTGCCCTCCCACCGCATGCAGGACATCAGCGCTCTCCACGTCGCTTTCAAGTGAAGTTCCCCCAGATGAACGGGCCTTCAAGGCCCCGAAGGAGACACCACATGACTGGCTCGCAGCCCCCAACTGACGAGATCAGCGCACGTACCGCTCAGCGCAGCGCTCACCTGTACGCGACAGATCCGCAGTTCCGCGACGCCGCGCCCCTGGATGCCGTCACCGAGGCGATCCGGCGGCCCCCACTGCCGCTCGCCGACCTCGTGGCCACGGTGATGGAGGGATACGCGGACCGCCCCGCCCTGGGCGAGCGTGCGACGGAGGCGGTCACCGACCCGGATACGGGCCGCACCACGCTGCGCCTCCTGGAGCGGTTCGACACGCTCACCTACGGCGAACTGTGGGAACGCGTCGGCGCGTTGGCTGCCGAGTGGCGGCACCACCCCGACCACGCCGTGGGCCCGGGTGACGTCGTCGCGGTGCTCGGTCCCACGAGCGCCGATTACACCGTGGTGGATCTGGCGTGCGTCCGCTCCGGCGCGGTGAGCGTTCCGCTCCAGGCCGGGGCCTCCGCGGAGCACCTGGCCCCCATCGTCGCGCAGACCGCACCGCGCGTGCTCGCGGTGGACGTGACGCACCTGGATGTCGCGCTCCAGGTCTCGGCGGATGCCCCGTCGCTGGGCAGGATCGTCGTCTTCGGCCACCGTCCCGAGGTCACCGCGCACCGGGAGCAGCTGGACTCCGCGCGCGGCCGACTCGCGGCGCAGGGCCGGGGCGTCGCCCTGGACACGCTGGCGTCACTCATCGAGCGGGGAAGCACCCTGCCACCGGCTCCCCGGAGCCCCGAGGGGTCGACGGCCGACGCACTCAGCTCGCTGATCTACACCTCGGGGAGCACGGGCACCCCCAAGGGCGCCATCTACACCGAGCGTCATGTCAAACAATTCTGGGTCGACTTCGTCCCTGGCCAGGACATGCGTCCCGCCATCGTGCTCAACTACATGCCCCTGAGCCACATGGTGGGACGGGGCGTGCTGTTCAGCACACTCGCCAAGGGCGGCATCGCCTACTTCGTGGCATCGAGCGACCTGTCGACCCTGTTCGATGACCTCTCCCTGGTCCGCCCCACCGAGTTCCTCATGGTGCCCCGCATCTGCGACATGCTCTTCCAGCGCTACCAGAGCGAGTTGACCCGCCGGAACGATGCGGGAGGCGATGCGGCCGAGGTCGCGGACCGCGTGAAGGAGGAGCTGCGGGAGCGGACCCTGGGCGGCCGACTCCTGTGGGCCGTCAACGCATCGGCCCCGCTGAGCGCGGAGATGACGGCATTCGTCGAGAGCTGCCTGCACGTCAGGATGCTCGACGGTTACGGGTCGACGGAAGCCGGCATCGTCTCGCTCGACGGCCGGGTGCTGCGCCCGCCGGTGACCGACCACAAACTGGCGGACGTGCCCGAGCTGGGATACTTCCACACCGACTCGCCGCACCCCAGGGGCGAACTGCTGGTCAAGTCCGACCGGCTCGTCCCCGGCTACTTCCGGCGCCCGGATGCCACCGCCCAGGTCTTCGACGAGGACGGCTTCTACCACACGGGCGACATCATGGCCCGCGTCGGTCCCGACGAGATGGTGTATGTCGACCGCCGTTCCCACGTCATCAAGCTGTCCCAGGGCGAGTTCGTGGCCGTTTCCCGTCTGGAAGCCCTCTTCACCGGCAGTCCTGTCGTCCGGCAGGTCTTCGTGCACGGCAACAGTGCGCGCGCCTACCTGCTCGCGGTCGTCGTGCCCACACAGGACGCGCTCGACCGCTTCGGCGATGACACCCGGCGCCTCAGGTCGATCCTGCGCGATTCCCTGCACCGCCTCGCCGCCGATGCGGGCCTCAACTCCTACGAGATCCCACGGGACTTCCTCATCGAGACCGAGCCGTTCAGCCAGCAGAACGGATTGCTCTCCGGAGTGCGCAAGCTGCTGCGCCCTGCGCTGACGAAGCGCTACGGCGAGTCCATCGAAGCGCTGTACACCGAACTGGCCGAGCGCGAGACCGACGAACTTCAGGCACTGCGCCAGGCCGGACCTGACCTGCCGGTACGGGAAACCGTGTGCCGGGCCGCCCGAGCGCTCCTGGGACACCAACAGGACGACGTGCAGCCCGGCACACACTTCCTCGAACTCGGCGGTGACAGCCTCTCCGCGCTGTCGTTCTCCCAGCTGCTGAAGGAGATCTTCCACGTCGACGTCCCTGTCAACACCGTCATCAATCCGGTCAACACGCTCCAGCAGGTGGCCGAGCACATCGCGAAGGCGCTTGCGTCGGGACACCGGCGCCCGACCGCCGACAGCGTCCACGGACCGGGCGCGACGCGGCTCGCGGCGGGCGATCTGACGCCGGACGCGTTCCTCGACGCGGAGACCATGGCGCAGGCCGGCAGGCCGGCCGGTCCGCTGCCCGAGGCCAGGACCGTCCTGCTGACCGGCGCCAACGGCTACCTGGGCCGCTTCCTGTGCCTCGCCTGGCTGGAGCGCGTCGCCGAGCGCGGCGGCACGCTGGTGTGCGTGGTCCGCGGGAGCACCGACGCGCTTGCCAGGACACGGCTCGACGCGGCCTTCGACAGCGGCGACCCGGAACTCATCCGGCGCTACCACGACCTGGCAGCCGAGCACCTGGAGGTGGTCGCCGGCGATATCGGAGAGGCAGACCTCGGGCTCGACAAGGAGACCTGGCAGCGGCTGGCCGACACCGTGGACCTGATCGTTCACCCGGCGGCACTCGTCAACCATGTCCTGCCGTACGACCAGTTGTTCGGCCCCAACGTGCTGGGTACGGCCGAACTGATCAGGCTCGCGGTCACCTCCCGGATCAAGCAGTTCACCTACCTGTCGACGGTCGCCGTCGTCTCCGGGTCCGAGGACGCGGCCGACGAGGCGGCGGACATCCGCACGGCCTGCGGGGCGCGCGACCTCGACAGCGGTTACGCCAACGGCTATGCGGCCAGCAAGTGGGCGGGCGAGGTGCTGCTGCGCGAGGCGCACGACACGTTCGGCCTGCCGGTCGCCGTGTTCCGCTCGAACCTGATCCTCGCGCACCCGCGCTACCGGGGCCAACTGAACATCCCGGACGTGTTCACACGCCTGTTGCTGAGCCTGCTGGCGACAGGAATAGCCCCCGGCAGTTTCTACGCCCGGGGCACCGGTGCCGGCAGCGGGCACTTCGACGGACTCCCCGTGGACTTCACAGCGCAGGCCATCGCCTCGCTGGGCGACCACACACGGGAGGAGTACCGGACCTTCAACGTCGTGAACCCGCACGAGGACGGCATCTCACTCGACACGTTCGTCGACTGGCTGATGGCAGCCGGACACCCGCTGACCCGCATCCACGATTACGACGAGTGGCTCGACCGCTTCGAGGCCGCCTTGCGCGGCCTGCCCGACCGCCAGCGGCAGCATTCGCTGCTCCCCCTGCTGCACGCCTTCGCACAGCCGGAGGAGCCGCGGCCTGGTTCCGCCCTGCCGGCGCACCGATTCTGCGCGGCGGTGCGGGCCGCCGCCCTCAACGAGGAGAACGACATCCCCCGTCTGTCGCAGGACCTGATCACCAAGTACGTGGCGGACCTCCGGTCGCAGCACCTGCTGTAACCCTCCTCTCCGGGCGCTGGGGCGGCACCACCCCTGTTCGAAGGCGCGAGGGGCTATTACTATCTACCTCAGGAGGTAGTAATAGTGCCATCGAGCCGGAAAGCGAGAGTGGGCCGCCCCCGTCAGGTCGAGGACGAGGCCGTGTTCGCCGCGATGGGCACGGTGCTGCTCCGCGTCGGCTGGGCGCGCATGACCATGAGCGAGATCGCCGCCGAGCTCGGGGTCACCCCGGCGGCGCTGCGGCAACGGTTCGGCGCCAAGCGTGAGTTGTTCGCCGCTTTCTACGACCGGCACACCGAGCAGCTCAAGCCGGGCGGGGACGACCCACCACACGACGGGTCCGCGCTCGACGCCCTGCGCGCGATGGTCCGCCGGTCCGTCGCATTCGTCGAGACGCCGGAGCAGATGCGCCACGCGATGTCACCACTCACCGAAGCCGGACAGGACTCCGACCTCCAGCGGATGACGCGGGAACGGTTCGTAGCAGGAGTGCGGCACACGACCACGCTGCTCGAACTTGCCCACGCCAACGGCGAGATCACCTGCTCCGACCCCGCCGGTCTGGCCCGCCAGCTACAGCACTGCCTCGTCGGCGCCTGCCTCGTCTGGTCGTTCGCCGCCGAACGGCCGATCGCCGACGAGGCGCTGGACGCGGTCGGGCGGACACTCGCGCCCTACCTCCCTGATCACGACCGCTGATCGCCGAAGGAGACGACGTGACCACGACCGCACGCATCGGCCGCGACCTCACCAACCGCCCCACCGAACCCCGCATCCTCCCGCTCGCCCTCGACGACATGACCCAGGCGCAGCGCGCCCTGGCCGGAATCGGGGCCTCCACCGTCATCCGCACGCTCGTACACCGCGACGACCTGGTCACGGCGATGGGCCCGCTCGGCCAGGCGCTGCTGTTCTCCGAACGGACCTCACCCCGCGACCGCGAACTGGCGATCCTGCGCGTCGCGCTGCGGACCGGGGCGGCATACGAGTGGGCGAACCACACGCTGGGCGCGCTGGGAGCAGGCGTGAGTGAGGCGGAGATCCGCGCGGTGAACGACCCGGAGGCGTCCTGGCCCGAAGCGGATGCGGCCCTGCTGCGCACGGTGGACGAGTTGTGCGCCGACGACTGCGTGTCCGATGGCACCTGGGCGGCGCTGCGGGCCACCCGCGACGACGCGGAGATCATCGAGTTCTGCCTGCTCGTGGGCTACTACCGGATGATGGCGGGCTTCTTGAACTCGGCCGGTATCCAGCCCGAACCCGGACGGCCCGCCTTCGGCGAGGTGCCCGCCGCGGCGCCGGGCACCCGTCCCGCCCCCGCGGCGAAGGGCGCGGGCGGAACACCCGCGAGAACCTGGGACCTCGCCTTCCACCACCCGTCAGGCGACCAGGACCTCACCCTGGTCATGGAGGTGCGCGACGGCCGGATCACCGGGTCGGCGGCCAACCGGAGCAACGGCATCACCACGACCGTCACCGACGGCACCGCCGACGGACCACGGTTCTCCTACACATCCGTCATGACCGAACCCGTACGCCTGGAAATATCCTGCAACGGCACCGTCGACGGCGACTCGATCGCCGGCGACATCACCGTCCAGGGCACCGGCCCCTTCCCGTTCGACGGCACCCGCACCCACGGTCATCAGCCGGCGGGAGGCCGGGACGGCAGGAAGTAGGGGCGGTTGTGAGCGGCGACCGGGGGTGACTGGTAGCTCCAGGCACCGGCGGCCGGGGTGTCGGCGACGAGTGAGCCGATATCCCGGCCGAGGTCGCTGTCCGGGGCGTGGACGGTCAGGCTTACGCGGTCGGTGTGCTCCGGGGCGCTGAGGTCGTACCAGCGGTAGGGCTGGTAGACGTTCATGGGGCCGGCGAGTACGCGACCGTCCTGGCAGGTGCCGTAGCCCGTGATGGGGGTGTTGTTGGCGGGGGCTGCGGCGATGTCGTCCAGCGCGGCCGTGAGGGAGAACAACGGGGTCTCGCTCTTCTCCAGGGCTTCGTCCTGGCCGACGTCGGCCGCCTTGCCGTGCACGGTCCACGTCTCGCCCGCGGGGCCGTTCAGAGAGGGCAGGCCGACCTCGAACCAGCCGGGGTACTTCGGTTCCGCGTACAGTGCGCGCCCGGCGCTGATGGCGTACGGGTTGTCGCACAGGACGTGGATGCGGGCGATGCCGAGCAGTTTCGTCTGGTCCCAGCCCTGCGCGTACTGCGCGTAGGTCAGCCGCGGGATCCGGTCGCTCTCGGCGGTCGGGAAGGCGATGACGTTGTACTCGATCTCCTGGGTGACGCCGCCGCCGAACGCGTACTGCGCGAAGTACAGCTGGTAGTTGAACGACACCAGCGCCTGTCCGTCGAACTCGGCCGCGGACAGGCCGGGGTGGTGCTTGGCGAGCAGTTCACCGACCGGCCCTGGAGCGACCAGCCAGTCGACGCCGAGGTGATGCAAGGCCCCGTAGTGGAACGGCAGTTGGAAGGGCTCCGGTACCGGCGGCAAGGGCAGCGGACTCATGCGGGCGCTCCTGGGGTGCTCGGGGTGAGAGGGGCGGGGCGGTCGCGTGCGACGAGGTCGGCCTCGATGCGTTCGGCACTGCGCAGGGCGAGGGCCGCCATGGTCAGGGTCGGGTTGGCGGTGGCGACCGACGGCATGCTGCCGCAGCCGACGGCGTACAGGCCGGGGTGGTCCCAGCAGCGCTGCCATGAGTCGACCACCGAGGTGGCCGGGGAGTCGCCCATGATGTGGGTGCCGGCGGCGTGCCCCGCGCCGCGGTAGCCGTAGGTACGGCCGCCGTGGGTGAAGCGGCCGGGCCAGGCCGCCGCGGGCGCGTAGTCGGTGTGGTCATCGGCGCCGAGCAGCGCGAAGATCTGGTCGGAGACCGCGCGGGCGGCGGCCATGCCGTCCTTGATGTGGTCTGCGAGGTCGTACGTGACCAGGGGCCGGGGCAAGCCGAGCGGGTCGCGCGCGTGCGGGTGGAGCGTGACGCGGTTGGCGGGGTCGGCGCCCTGCTCCATCTCGAACTGCAGGGTGAACTGGCGGCCGACCCGATCGCCGACGGCACGCCGCAGCTCCGCCCCGAAAAGCCCGTCCTCAGAGATGAGTTGAGCCACATCCTCCTCGACGGATCCCTTGGCCCAGACCCATCCCCAGTTCCCGATCTCGATACGGAACGGCGCCCGCAGCCGGCGCCCGGGGCCGGTGCGGAAGCCCTCGAAGCCGGAGGTGGAGCCGGGCCCGCGGTAGGGGCCGACGGCCTGCGGCAACCTGCCCCAGGTCAGCAGGACCGGGTGGTCCATCAGGTTGCGGCCGACCTGGCCACTGCGGTCGGCGAGCCGGGACAGGAGGAGCAGCCGGGCGTTCTCGATGGCGTGCGCGGCGAGCACGACGACATCGGCGCGGGCCGTGGCCACCGTGCCGTCGTACGACCGGTACTCCACGCCCGTGGCCCGGCCGCTCCCGTCGACGAGGACGCGGCTGACGACGGCCCGGTCCCGGAGCGAGACCGAAGTGCTCCAGCGCCCCTGCGTCTTGAGCGGGGTGTACTTCGCGTGGGAGGGGCAGTGCGGAATGCACGAAGCGTTGCCCAGGCACCGGCTGGCCGGATCCGGCCGCCCGTGCGCCCCGCGCGGAACGTAGCCGCGTCCGTGGTCGTAGGCGGGATCGGGGATGCCGTTGCGGGCGTGCGGGGTGCCGACCACACGCAGCGCCGCCTCGCTCAGGGCGACGGGGTCCTTGACGCGCCGCCCGTCGAGGCGTGCCGCGATGACCCGGTCCAGGTAGCTGGCGGGCAGGGGCCGCATGGGGAAGACGTAGCCGTCGGGGAGCGGCAGCCCCGCGTGCGCGCGCTGCTCGTCGGCGTCGGCCGCCACGCCCAACTCCTCTTCGGCCGCACGGTAGTAGGGCTCCAGATCGTCATACGTGAGCGGCCAGCGCCGGCCGTATCCGAAGGCTTCGGTGTCGAAGTCCTCCGGCAGCATGCGCGGCGCCAGTCCGGTCCATACGTTGCCGGTGCCGCCGTTGACACGGACGTAGCCGCTGGCGTACGGCAGCGGGCCGTTCTGGAGCAGATGGCCGGCCGCTCGGAAGCCGGGCGCGCCGTCCGTGCCGACGACGTCGGTCACTTCGGGCCAGGGCGCGGCGGGCTGGGGCCGGTAGGCGGAGCCCGGCACTTTCGCGGACGCCGTCAAGTAGGTGGTGAGCGGGTCCGGGTCGCCCTGCCCGGGATCAGCGGCATTCGCTCCGGCCTCCAGAACCAGGACTCGGCGACCGCGCCGCCCGAGTCGCTCCGCAACCAGCGAACCCGCCGCACCCGCCCCCACGACGATCACGTCGTACCGGGTCACAGGCCCCTCACCTCGGCCGGCCGCTCGGCCCAACTGCCGTACCCGGCAGGTGCGGTGGCGGGGGCCACGAGCCCGGCCGCCGTCCAGGCGAGCCCCTGGGCGTAGGCGCGCGGCGACACCACGAACGGCGGCGGACCTGGCCAGCTGCCCGTGTACCACAGGAACGTTACGGCACGGGCGGCGTCCAGCAGGTCGCCGTCCAGATCCCGCGCAGGACGGCCCCGCTCGCACAGCAGCCGCCCGAAGAGGTCAGCCCCGAGCTGTTCCACCGCCACGGCCCGGTACACATCGACGAGCCCCGTCGCGCGAAGGTGCGCGCCGTCGAACCCGGTCAGCTGCGCCGACAGCACAGTGAAGCCGTCCGCCTCGTCCTCGTCTGTCGTTATCCGCACGAAGCCAACCGTGCCCCGAAGGACGGTGGGCATGCTGCGCCGCCGCGCGGTTGGCTTGTTCTCTACGCACACGCGGAGGCATCAGGGGCCGACGGACCGGAGCCGCCCGCACCTTGTGTGCCGATTTCCCGTTCCCTGACGCGGAGTTGCCCGCTCCCCCACGCACTCCGGATCCATCGCACCCGCGCAGACATTTTTCCCGATGAACCGATACATCAGCCCTGTTGGCTCGTTGACCCTGTGCAGCGGGTGAGTCGCGACCGAGAGTGCAGACGAGCCACCAACCCGGTTGCCGTTGAGCAGAAGGACCTTCGTCAGGAGACGGCAAGCATGAACAGGAAGTCCGGCAACTGTGATCGCTGGTTGCCGCTGACCGTCGCGCAGACGGGCGTGTGGTTCTCCCAGCAGGTGGATGCGGAGAACCCCATCTACCGTGCCGCCGAGTACGTGGACATCCACGGCCCGGTGGACTTGAGCGTACTTCGCGCCGCGCTGCGCCGCGCCGTGACCGATACCGAGGCGTTGCAGGTCCGCTTCGAGACGGACGACGAGGGCGGCATCCGGCAGGTGGTCGACCGTTCGCTGGACTGGTCGCTGCCGGTGGTGGACCTGCGCGGCACCACCGAACCGACCGGCCCGACCGGCCCGTCGACCGGCCCGTCGAGTGCCCCGGAAGCCGATCCGGCCGGCGGGCCGACCGGCCACCCCGTCATCGAGCCGCCGGCAGCGGCCCCCGACCCCTGGACCAGGGCCCGGCAATGGATGTGGGCCGACCTGCGCCGGCCGGTCGACCTGCGCCGCGGTCCGCTCTTCAGCTTCGCGGTGCTGCAACTGCCCGACGACCACTGCGTGCTGTACCTGAGCATCCATCACATCCTGCTGGACGGCTACGGCTTCTCCCTGTTCATCCAGCGCGTCGCCGAGCTGTACACCGCCCTTGAGGCCGGCCAGGAGTGCCCGCCAAGCCGCCTGGGCTCCCTGGTAGAGCTGCTGGCCGACGAGGCCGCGTACCAGACGTCCGAGCGGTTCACCTGTGACCGCGATTACTGGGCCGCCCGACTGGCCGACCGTCCCGCCACCGCGGCTCTGTCGGACCGACGGCCTTCGGTCCCGCACGGCTTCGTACGCGAAACCGGGTACGTCCCTGCGCCCGCCGCCGACGCGCTGCGGGCGCTGGCACGGCAGTGCAGGTCAGGACTGCCCGCGGTGGCCATGGCGGCACTGGCCCTGTACGTGCACCGCATGAGCGGCACCACCGGCGTGATGCTGGACCTGACGGTGACGGGCCGCTCCGGCACGGTGGCCCGCGGCGTGCCGGCCATGCTGGCCAACATCCTGCCGCTGCACGTGGAGCTCGGCCCTGACACGAGCGTGCGCGAGCTCGTACGCCGCACCTCCGAGCGGGCCCGCGGCCTGCTGCGCCATCAGCGCTATCCGTCGCAGCACCTCGCCCAGGACCTGGGATTCGTGCCTGCCGGCGGCTATCTGGGCGACTGGGGCATCAACATCATGGGATACGACCCGCCGTTGAGCTTCGGTCCGCATCCGGCCATGCTGCACAACCTCTCCAACGGACCGGTCACCGGCCTCGGCGTCAACGTCTACGAACGGACCGCGGACGGCTCGCTGCGCATCGATTTCAACGCCGACCCCGCCCTCTACGACGCCGAGGCCACCGCCGCCCACCACCGCCGCTTCCTGGCCCTGCTGGAGACCCTCGCCGCCACCGAGCCAGGACAGCCCGTCGGCGGCATCGACCTCCTGTCGGCCGCCGAACGCCATCAGGTGACGACCGGCTGGA
The DNA here is from genome assembly GCF_043199105.1 of Streptomyces sp. NPDC048644. Classification (NCBI taxonomy): domain Bacteria; kingdom Bacillati; phylum Actinomycetota; class Actinomycetes; order Kitasatosporales; family Streptomycetaceae; genus Streptomyces; species Streptomyces sp. NPDC048644. The sequence continues at coordinate 9,956 of NZ_JBICVO010000013.1, read as the reverse complement.
ACGACACCGCCCGCACGGTGCCTGCCACGACACTGCCGGAAATTTTCCGGGCACAGGCCCGCAGCACACCCGCCGCCACCGCGCTGGTCTGCGGCGACCTCATGCTTTCCTACGCCGAACTCAACGCGCGCGCCAACCGGCTGGCACACACGCTGCTCGAACGCGGCGCAGGACCCGAGACGTTCGTGGCGCTCGCCCTGCCGCGCTCGGCCGACTACCTCGTCGGCCTGCTGGCCGTGCTCAAGACGGGTGCGGCGTCCGTACCGATCGCCCCGGACCTGCCGGCCGAGCGCATCCGCTTCCTGCTCGCCGACACCCGCCCGCGGTGCGTACTCACCACCACCGCCACCGCCCGACGCCTGCCCGCCGACACCGACACACTGCCGCTCGACGATCCGGCCGCACTCCGTACGCTCGAACACCGGCCGGATACCGACCCCACCGACGCCGACCGCCCGGCCCCCCTGTCGCCGGACCACCCCGTGTATGTGAGCTACACCTCCGGTTCCACCGGCCGCCCTAAGGGCGTGGTCATCGAACACCGTCAGATGACCAACCTCTTCTTCGATCACGAGGCCGAACTGATCGGTCCTGAGGCCGCCGCGGCAGGCCGCCGGCTGCGCGCCGCGCTGACCGCCGCCTTCTCCTTCGACACCGCCTGGGTAGGCATGCTGTTCCTGGCTGCCGGCCAGGAACTGCACCTCGTCGAGGATGCCGTACGCATCGACCCGCCGGCCCTCGTCGACTACATCGCCAAGCAGCGCATCGACTTCCTCGACCTCACCCCCAGCTACCTCCATCAGCTCATCGCCGACGGGCTGTTCACCGGCGACCGGCACCGGCCTGGGGTCCTCATGGTGGGCGGCGAGGCCATCGACCCCGCGTTGTGGGAGACCCTGCGCGCCCAGCCCGGCACGAACGCGTACAACTACTACGGGCCCACCGAATGCACCGTCGACGCGGTCTATTGCCGCCTCGCCGACCACGGCGACCGCCCGGTCATCGGGCGTCCCGGCCACAACATCCAGGCGTACGTGCTGGACAGCCTGCTCAATCCGATGCCGCCCGGCGTGCCGGGCGAGCTGTATCTGGCGGGTGACCAGATCGCCCGTGGCTACCTCGACCAACCCGCCCTGACCGCCGAACGGTTCATCGCCAACCCCTTCGCCCCTCCCCGCACCGATCCGCACGGCCGACCTGGCGCTCCTGGCCCCCGCATGTACCGGACCGGCGACCGGGCGCGCTGGACGGCGGGCGGCGTCCTGGAATACCTCGGCCGCATCGACGAGCAGGTCAAGATCCGCGGCTTCCGGATCGAGCCGGGCGAGATCGAGGCCACGCTGGCCCGCCATCCGTGCGTGGCCCAAGCGGTGGTGGCCGTACGAGAGGACTCCCCGGGCGATCAGCGCCTGACCGCGTACGTGGTGCCCGCGCCCCCTCCGGCACCCCACACAGCCACCCTCGCCGCCCCCGGTGCCGAGCCTCACCCCGTCCCCGCCCCCCGCACTGCAATCCCCACCACCTCCGGCCCCGCCTCCCCGGTGGACATCGCCGCACTCCGCTCCTGGGCCACCGCGCGGCTGCCCGCATACATGGTCCCCAGCACCTTCGTCCTCCTCCAGGAACTGCCGCTGACCACGAACGGCAAGCTCAACCGCGCCGCCCTGCCCGCCCCCGAAACCCCTGCGGCCCCCGGCGGCCGACAGCCGAACAGCCCGCAGGAGAAAGTGCTCTGCGCGCTGTTCGCCGAGGTCCTGGGCGTACAACAGGTCGGCATCGACGACGACTTCTTCGCCCTCGGCGGACACTCCCTGCTGGCGGCCAAGCTCATCAGCCGCATCCGCGCCGCCCTGGGCACCGAGCTGTCCATCGGCGCGCTCTTCGAAGCCCCCACCGTCGCCGGGCTCGTCCGGCTGCCCGCGACCGGCTGCCAGTCGGACGGATTCGGCATGCTCCTGCCGCTGCGCGCCCGCGGCTCCCGGCCACCCCTGTTCTGCGTCCACCCCTCCGGCGGCCTGAGCTGGTGCTACGCCGGGCTGCTCCGCCACCTCGGACCTGACCGCCCGGTGTACGGACTCCAGGCCCGCGGCCTGACGCTCACCGGCACCGGCACGCTGCCCACCACCTTCGATGAGCTGATCGCCGACTACGTCGAGCAGATCCGCACCGTCCAACCCACCGGCCCCTACCACCTGTTGGGCTGGTCATCCGGCGGCGCACTCGCCCACACCATCGCCGCCCGGCTGCAAGGGGCAGGCGAGCGCGTGGCCCTCCTGTCCATGCTCGACTCGCGCCCCATCGACCCACACGAAATGACGGGTGCGGCGCTGGAGGAGCACGACATCCTCGCCGCGCTTCTCGAAGCCGTCGGCCACGACCCGGGACGTACCGGCCGCCCGCCGACCGCTTCCGGCATCGCGGACAACAGCAGCAACGACGTGCTGGCCTCCCTGAACGAGCATCCCGCCCTCGGCGAACGCCAACGCGCCACGGCCACCAAGGTGTTCACCAACACCGTCAAGCTCCTCCCGACCTTCACCGAGAGCGTCTTCGACGGGGACCTCCTGTACTTCCACGCGACGCGGGGCAAACCGGCCCATGCGCCGTCCGGCGAGGCGTGGCGCCCACTGGTGACAGGCCGCATCACAAGCCACGACGTCGCGTGTACACACAACGCCATGACCCAGCCGGACCCACTGGCCCACATCGGCCGGGAACTGGCCACGTACCTGGACACCGTCCCCGCGCACTGAACCGGCCGGCCCCTGCGGCAGCGCAGGGGCCCGAGCCTGACCACCTCAGCTCGTCAGCGCTTCAAGATCACACCATGGTCAACTCGTGCGATTTCCGGGCGCGTTGCTTCGGCACGGCCGGGTGACGTCCGCGTGTCGGGAACCGGGTTCTGTCGTTGGTGGAGTGCGACCGGGTACGTCCGGCCGTGTGCGTAGCCGGTCGGTCACAGGTCCGGGATCTGGTTCCCAGGTGAAGGAGGAACGCAATGAGTGTGGAGTTGCGGGGTACGGGCGGCGCGGTAAGTGCGGGGGTGCGGGCCGCGGTGTTGGGTGCGGTGGCCGGGGCGGCCTTGCTTCCGGCCGACGCCGCGCAGGCGAACGTCATCGGCATCGGGAACGCGGCGTTCGGCAACACGTGCGTCAACCAGGGTGGTGCGCGTGCGATGGGCTCCACGGTGGCCGGGAGCGGGGCGGTCAGCGGCAATCACGTCGGTCTGCCGTTGAGTCTGCCGCGTAACCATTGCGGTAACAGCGGCGTCGTCTGCTTCGTCCTGTTCAGGGCCAGTGTGTGAAGGGATCGGCGAGCGGCGGGTTACCGGCTGATGGTGGTGAATGTGGCGGCAACGGGTGTGACGGTGGAAGACCGGGCGGCGGTCGAGCTGCTGGCCCTGAGCGGGCGGGCGCTGCCCCTGCTGCGGGAGTGGGTGGGCAGGGATCCGGGCTGTGGTGTGGCGCGGGCGCTGCTGACGTTGGTGACCGGTGACCGCCTGGACGACACCGTACTGAAGGAGCAGCTGACGATCGCCTACCGGGATGCGCGGGCCACCGGTGAGCGGCAGGCGAGCCTGGTGTACGGGGTGTTCCTCCATACGCACCGGCAGTACCGGCTGACGGCCGATCATCTGGTAGGGCACTTCGCACGCTGGCCCGCCGATGAGCTGGCCGGGCTCATGCTGGGCGCGTTCTCCGGGTGCGGGGACGCCGCCTACCGTGCGCACGGTGATGCCCTGGTGGAGCAGCAGGCCGAGCTGGCGGGCCCGGAGCGCTGGCCGTGGACGAGCTGGCTGGCCTCGATCCGGGCGGAGCAGGGCCGGGTGCGTGAGGCGCACGAGTTGGCCGGGCAGGCGCTGGCCCTGTATCCCCGCTCGGGCGTGGCCGCGCACGCGCTCGCACACGCCGAGCACGAGCTGGGGTCCGGGCGTGCCTGCGTCGAGTTCCTGGACGAGTGGCTTGCGGCGGACCCGCAGGCGGTGCAGTTGCGGCATCTGAGCTGGCATGCCGCGTTGCAGTCGATCGCCTGCGGCGACTTCGCGGATGCGCGCCGACGCGCGGATGCGGCGCTGCCGCGTGCGGACGTCGGCATGCGGGCCGCGACGAACTGGCGCCTCCTGCTCGTCGGGCAGACACCGGCCGACCGCAGCGATCCTGAGCACGTACGGGAACTGCTCGCCGCACCAGGCGGGATGGCGGAGGTCTTCCACACCTTCAACCTGGCCCTGGCCCTGGCCGTTGAGGCCGCGACCGAAGACCTGGAGGCCCTGGCCCGCCGGGCTGCCGCCGACGAACGCTCCGACTACCGCGAAGTCCTGGCCCCCGTGGTCCAGGCACTGGCGGAGGTCACCGCGGGCCACCCCCGCGCCGCGGTCGACCTGCTGAACGACCTGGGCGAGAAGGCGGAGCGGATCGGCGGAGTACGGGTGGAGCGAGAGATCATCCAGGACACCCTTGCCCGCGCCCTCGTCGATACCGGCGAACACACCCGCGCAGCGGACCTGCTGCACCACCGCACCACCACGCGCCACCACCACACCTACGAAGACCTCCTCCTCACCGACACCACAGCGGCAACGGTGGCCGGACCCCGCTGATCCCTCGCCGCCGGATCCACCGGTTCCCGCTTCAGCGGATTCGGCATACGGCGAGGACGACACCCTCCCCTTCCCTAAGCGCTTAGATATATCTATGCTCGGCCGACCCGCCCAGCCACCCCGGGAGGCCCAGATATGTCGTTCCCTCAGAGAGGCGCCGAGCCCTCAACGGTGTCGCATCGTCCTGCCCATGGTGACCGGGGAGTGTCCCGACGTCGGCTTCTGGGCGCCTCGGTGGCCTCCATCGCTGCCGGTGGTGCAGCGCTCGGCGCTCAGTCCGCCGCGGGTGCGGTGCCCGTGTCCGCGCGGGAGCCCCGCGAACGGTCCGCCGTCGTGCTACTGGGCACCGCCGGCGGTCCTCCGCCGGTCACCTCGCGCGCCGGAACGGCCACGGCACTGTCGGTGCGCGGACGCGTCTACATCATCGACTGCGGACGCTCGGCCGTCACCCAGTACGGCCACAGCGGGCTGGAGTTCGGGGACATCGCCTCCGTGTTCATCACCCACCTGCACATCGACCACATCGCCGACTACGCCAATTTCCTTCTGCTCGCCGCCCATGGCCCCAACGACGCCGGAGATGCCGTTCGCCCTCCCCTCGATGTCTACGGCCCCGGTCCCGCAGGCGCATTGCCACCCGCGCACGGCGGCGGGAGCGTGCCCACCATCGCCCCTGGCGACCCCACCCCCGGGCTCAAGGACCTGACAGCGCAATCCATCGACGCCAGCGCCTACAGCAGCAACATCTTCGCCCGTGAATCCGGCGCACACGACCCGCGCAGCGCGGTGCGGACACACGAGATCGCCCTGCCGGAGATCGGCGCGGATCCGCTGCACAACCGAGCCCCTGACATGGACCCGTTCCCGATCATGGATGACGGCACCGTGCGGGTCAGCGCCGTCCTGGTGCCGCACGGTCTCGTCTACCCCTCCTTCGCCTACCGCTTCGACACCCCGGACGGCTCGGTGGTGTTCTCCGGCGACACCGCGCCGACCGACAACCTCGTCAGGTTGGGCCGGGGAGCCGACATCCTCGTCCACGAGGCCATCGACCTCGACCACTACCGCAACAGCAGCGGATACAGCCAGGCCGTGCTCGAACACTTCGCCAACGCGCACACCGATGTCACCCGCGTCGGGACGATCGCCGAGCGCTGCGGGGTCTCCACCCTGGTGCTCACCCACCTCGTCCCGGCGGACTCGTTCCTGGTCTCGGATGCCTCCTGGCGGCACCGCGCCCAACGGGGGTTCACCGGCCGGGTGGTGGTCGGCAACGACCTCGACCGCATACCGCTGCGAAGGCGGTGAGCTGTTCAGGAGCCGTTGGCCGGGCGGGTGGTGTGCCGAGGCGTCAGCAGGTGCCAGGCCGCACTCCACCCCGCGAGAGCGACCTGCCCGGACAACAGCCCCTAGCTCAGCGTCTTCTGCGCCGTCGCGTCGTACGGCGTCAGCTCATCGAACCGGTTCTCCAGGACCTTCGCCGCCCACTGCGGGTCCTGGAGCAGGGCGCGGCCGACGGCGACCAGGTCGAACTCGTCGCGCTCCAGGCGGTCCAGGAGGTTGTCGATGCTGTCGAGCTGGGCGCCCTCGCCCGCGAACGCGCGCATGAAGTCGCCGTCGAGGCCGACCGAGCCGACGGTGATGGCGGGCCTGCCGGTGAGCTTCTTGGTCCAGCCCGCCAGGTTCAGGTCGGAGTCGTCGAATTCCGGGCGCCAGTAGCGGCGGGTGGAGGCGTGGAAGGCGTCGACGCCGGCTGCCGCGAGCGGGGTCAAGACCGCCTCCAGCTCCTGCGGAGTGTCGGCGAGCCTGGCGTCGTAGGCATCGGCCTTCCACTGCGAGTAGCGGAAGATCACCGGGAAGTGCGGGGAGACGGCCTCGCGGACCGCGGCGACGATCTCGGCCGCGAACTTCGTACGGGCCACGGCGTCGCCGCCGTAGGCGTCGGTGCGCCGGTTCGTCCGCGCCCAGAGGAACTGGTCGATCAAGTAGCCGTGGGCGCCGTGCAGTTCGACTCCGTCGAAGCCGATGCGCTCGGCGGTCGGGCGGCCTCGGCGAAGGCGCCGATGACGTCATCCAGGTCGCGCCGGGTCATCGCCTTCCCGGCGTTCCCGGTGCCGTCGAGGCGGATGCCGGAGGGACCGACGGCGGGGGCGTCCGGATAGGGCTCATCGCCCTGCTCGCGCACCATGCCGATGTGCCACAGCTGCGGCACGATCGTGCCGCCCGCCGCGTGCACGGACTCGGCGACCTTCGCCCATCCCGCCAGCTGCTCCTCGCCGTAAAACCGCGGTACCCGGTCGCTCTGCCCGGCCGACTCGTGGCCGACGTAGGTCCCCTCGGTGACGATCAGGCCCACGCCCGCCGCGGCGCGACGGGTGTAGTAGGCCCGCACGTCCTCACCGGGGACGCCGCCAGGGGAGAACTGGCGCGTCATCGGCGCCATGACGATGCGGTTCGGGACGGTCAGGCCGTTCAACGCGGCGGGGCGGGACAGGAATTCGGCCGCGCGGGCGGCGGACGACGTGGTGATGGACACGGGGGTGCTCCTTGCAGAAACCGGTCGATAGGTGAAATGGGCGGGGAGTGTGCTGAGGGGCGGCCGTCCGCGCGGCGGGGTGGAGATGCGGGCCGCGCGGCCGGACGGTGAGGGGCATGGCATGCCCCTCACCGTGGGAGAAGCGGCAAGCGCCGTATTCAGTAAGGGAGTTCCGCGACCGGCGGGCGGTGGGCCTGGTCGAGCAGGACCTTCAGGGCCGCGGAGGAGAGCGGCGCGACCGGGGCCTCGACCAGATCCTCCTCCTTCGCGACCTGGATGGCGGCGTACGGGAAGGAGTAAGCCTGCGTCTGCCGCTCGAAGCGCCAGCTGTCGGCGAGTGCACCGACGTCCACCGTGTCGTATCCCAGCTTGCCGATCAGCGCGGTGGCCTCGGCCCGTGCCCCGGCGTCGTCCCCGGCGATCGGCAGGGCACTGCGGTCGGCGGCGCCTGCCGGGCGGGCGAGCTGCGGGATGTGAGTCCAACCGATGTCGTTGAAGGCCCTGACCAACTTGACGCCCGCCAGCCTCTGTTGGGCGAACTCGCCGGTGCTGACCTTCTCCTCGTCCAACTCCTCGATCCGCCCGTCACGGGCGGGGTAGTAGTTCGAGGTGGCCAGGACGACCTTGCCGGCCAACGCATCCACCGGGAGGTTCCGGTAGGCGCCGAGCGGGATGGACAACACGACGTGATCTCCTGCCTCGGCAGCCTCCTGCGCCGTGCCGGCCCGCGACCGCTCCCCCAGCTCGCCGACGAGCCCGGCCAGGGTTTCCGGGCCGCGGGAGTTCGCGACGACCACGTCCATGCCCGCGGCCACGGCCAGGCGCGCGACCGCGCTGCCTATCAGCCCGCTGCCGATGATTCCCAGAGTTGTCACGTGCTTTCCTCACTGCTGAACGGCTGCTGAACGTGCGGACCAGTGGTCCGATTCCTTGCTTGACTGCTCATCGCCCAGGGCCGGTCCCCATGGCCCGGTGGGATCAGGAGGCCGGGGCGTCCTCGACGTCCTCGGGGCCCTATCCCCGCAGGGGTATTCCAGCCCGGAGGGCGCACCCGGCTTCCCGGTAAGGCCCCGGGTGCGGCTGTCGCCCCCGCGCGGCATGCTGAGTCTGACCGTGGTGTCCGTCCTGGTCTCTGATACGAGGAGGGCGACTGTGCCTCCGGGTTGTCTCGCCGTGAAAAGCGCGCGTGCCATCACGGCCGGGTACGGTCCACTGGGCCGGCCCTTCGGCCGCCTGGTCACCACTGAAGAACTCGTGGAGGACATCGCCCCGAAACGCCACGCGAAGGCGCCCCAGGACGCCGCCGGGGTTGTCCCCGTGTCCTTCCTGCGGGAGAAGCTGGGCATCGCGTCCGTAGCGACGACACACACCACCGACGCCCTGACGGCCCTGACTCTCGCCGGTGCTCCCGGCGCCGACCGAGCCGGACCCGCTCATCCCCTGTTCAACCCCGACATCGACGCGATGACGACGCAGGCGCTGCGCCTGGCCCTGGACGACTACACAGCCCCCTCCCGCCGGCCGGAAACCCGGCCCGGCTCGCTCGCCGGGCACATCCACGTGTCCTGGTCGGGCGACGACCGGCTGATGTTCGCGCTCGCCGAAGCACGACGTGTCGCCGGATGGCACAGGCCCGGCCTGTCGTCACTGCACATCCTGTCCGGATGCGCGGGGCTGTTCGAGGCCCTCAACCACGCCGAGTACCTCCTGTACCACACAGAGGCCCGGAGCGACGAGAACGCCCTGGTCTTCGTCACCGCGAGCAGCGACCTGTCCGCCATCGCCCACACCCGCAGCCCCTTCCCCGCCCCGCAGAACGAAGACCTCGACCAGTGGCTGTTCCCGGCGATCTTCGGCGAGGGAGCCGGCGCCATCGTTCTGGGACGCGCAGACCCCGACGGCGGGGACTGGGTCGTCGAGGACTTCGAGACCGGGCCCGTGACGGAGGACTGGCGCGTGACCATGCCACCCGACCCGGACACCCCCCCCACATGGTCATCAGAGCACGCGGCGTCGGCGCCGCCTACCGCAGCCACGTCCCCCTCGCCGCGCGCCGCGGACTCGCCGCACTGGGGTTGGACACCTTCGACGACCTGCACCGGCTCTGTCTCCACGAATCGAACCCCCGGATGGTCGCCGAGGTCGCCACCGAACTCGGCGCACCCGCCCCGGCGGTGCAGAGCATCAGCTCGACCGTGGGAACACTGGCCGGCGTCTCCGTCTTCGCCCTCCTCGACGAAGCCCTCCACTCCCACAGCCAGACCCCGGACGCCCGCGACACCATCGTCTGCGCACTCATCGGCGATGTCGGCGGATCCGTCGCCGCCGGACACGTATCCCTCCGCTACAGCCATCCGGACCAGGGAGGTTCGGGGCCGCGTCGCTGATGAAGGCTGCCGCATCTTGCGACTGTGCCATGCCACGTTAGTTGGAACCGGAAGGGCACGGTGACCTGCGCCTCTTCCTCCAGCGGGACAGCGGGGCTGGAACCGACGGGGCAGTCCTGCCAGCACCTGCAGCGAGGTGTCACGCTTGTTGGAACCGGTCGCGAACCGCACCACGGGACCTGCCAGGCCAGGAAACAGCTGGACGGAAGCGTGTCATCGCCGACCCGACGAGGGTGCCAGCCCTCGTGGCCAGGTTCCAGCTCACGCGTCACGGCACAACCGGCTACGCCGCCCTTCGCGCTCAACTGGCCAAGTGCAAAGCTCACTGGCCAACTAGGGCGTGTTTGAGATATTGATCAAGTCTGTGAAACGGTCTTGATATGGCTCGTGGAGATCTGACGGACGAACAATGGGCCCGACTGGAGGTGGTGTT
>NZ_JBICVO010000012.1:0-250088 GCF_043199105.1 Streptomyces sp. NPDC048644 | reverse complement strand
CTGCAGAGGGGACTCTGTGGGAGAGTAGGACGCCGCCGAACAATTTTTCAGCTCCGGTTCCTGGACCTTTTGGTTCAGGGACCGGAGCTTTTTTGTTCCCTCGTTCGGGGCATGTGCGTAACGCCTTGTTCACCTTGCGTCGTCAGGATCCGCGGCATGGGGACACGTGGAACGCTCAAGTCGGCCGGCGTCCGTGCCGGTGACGAGGTCGTGGTGCCGGCCTACGGGAACGCCGAAGTGGCCGAAGCGGTGGTGCGGATGGGGGCGCTGCCGGTGTTCGCCGATGTCGACGCGGGCAGTTACTGCCTCGACCCGGCCGCCGTGTCCGACGTGCTGACGGGCCGTACCGCGGCGATCGTGGCCGTGCACCGCTTCGGGCGGCGGGCGGACGACGGATGGATCCGTGAAGTGGGCCAGCGGCACGGACTGTTGGTCATGGTGGAGGACGAACCCGGTGGGGCGGCCGACGGGTTGGAGGAGCGGCGTCGGCATGCCGCATATCTGGACGCCAGGCTCAACGGAGTCCGCACGCCCGTGGCAGCCGCGGGGCACACGTACGAGCAGTACGTGGTGCGGGTGCCGGGGAACGGCCGGCCGGATCGGGACGCGTTCGCGCGGGCGCTGCGGGCCAAGGGGGTCGCCTGCCGCGTTCCCGTGCAGGTTCCGGTGTACCGGATGCCGGGGCTGCGGCGGGATGTGTTTCTGCCGGAGACCGAGCGGGCCGTCGACGAGACGCTGGCGTTGCCGGTGCACGCGGGAATGTCGCGCCGGGAGTTGCAGCGCATGGTGAGTGCGTGCAATGCGCTGGGCGGATTGTTGCAGCCGGCCTTTTAGGCGTGGTGTGCGGGGCCGTTGTGCGCGATTCGGAGGTGCTGCGGGATTCATGTATGCTTTATTCCGCTGGCGCGCCCCAATAGCTCAGTCGGCAGAGCGTCTCCATGGTAAGGAGAAGGTCTACGGTTCGATTCCGTATTGGGGCTCAAGAGAGAAAGGCCCCCGCCGTTGTGGCGGGGGCCTTTTTGTATGGGTCAAGGTGGGTCAGGCAGTTGGCGCCGGGATGTAGGCGAGGCCGTGGGCGCCTGAGAGGTCCTTCCGATCGACTTCCAGTGTGGCGACGACAGTGCGGCTGGGCAGGTCGACGACCGTGACGGTGCTGGAGAGGTTGCCGGACACGTAGGCGGTGCTGCCGTCGGGGGAGGACGTGATGGTCAGCGGGAGGGCGCCGACGGGGATGCCGTCGGCGGGCTCCAGGGTGTCGGGTGCGAAGACGGTGAGGACGCCGGGAAGCTGGCGGCCGAGCGGGCTGTCGGTGGTGCCTCCGGCGCGGGTTTCGCCGGCCAGGACGGCGCCGGTGGCGGTGACGTGCACCGGCATGACAGGTTCCTGGGTCGGCAGGGTGCGGATGACGGTGGCGGTGCGGGTGTCGATGACGTGGATGCCCGGCCGGGCGGTCGTGTCGTCGACCTTGGGGGCGGCGGCGTAGACGTACCGGCCGTCGAGGGAGACGGCCAGTCCTTCGCTGCCGGGGACCTCGATGCGGCCGGTGAACTCGCCGCGTTCCAGGTCGATGGCGGAGACGAAGGGCGCTTCCTTGTTGGTGGTGTAGCCGCGGGTGCCGTCGGGGGTGAGGGCGAACCAGTGCGGGCCGTCCGCCATCGTCGGGATGCGGCCGATGCGGGTACGGGTGCGGGTGTCGATGACGACGACGCCTCCCGTTTCGGTCTCGGTGGCCTCGACGCTGATGTAGAGACGGCCGCGGGCGCGGTCGAGGGCGAGACCGTGCGGGGCGTGGTCGGGCGAGAGGTCGAGGGTGTCGACGACGGTGCGGGTGTCGACGTCGATGACGGTGAGTTCGTGGGCGCGTCCCTGGTGGGCGTTGTAGAAGCCGGAGCGGTAGGTGATGGTGCAGTACAGCAGTCGGAGGTCCGGGTCGAAGCACAGCTCGTGGGGCTGGTCGGGCATCGGCAGGACGTCGAGCCGCTGATGGGTGGCGGCGTCGAAGAAGGTGACGGTCGGGCCGGTCTGGCTGACGACGGCGAGCTGGTCGCCGGGTGTGCGTCGTGCGGTGGAAGTCATGTGCCCCAGCCTGGGCCGCTGTTGGAGGGGTGACCAATGCGGCGGAGGCAGGGCGGCAGTGCACCGGGCGCAGGTTTCCTGGCGGGCGGGTGAGTGGCCGTGTCGGGGGGTGACGCAGGCCACAGGGGCGGAGTGCGGGTGGGCGGCGTCCTACTGGGGGACGCGCATGGCGAGGATGGCCATGTCGTCCGATGCGGGTTCAGCGGCGAAGCGTTCGACGGCGCGCAGGACCCGGGTGGCGACGGCACCCGCCGTCAGGCCCGTACACGTCGTCAGGACGTCGGAGAGGCCGTCGTCGCCCAACATGCGGGTGCCTTCGCGGCGTTCGGTGACGCCGTCGGTGACGCACAGGAGGACGTCGCCGGGGTCGAGGGTGACGGTCTGTTCGTAGAGTTCGAGGTCGTCCATGACGCCGAGGAGGGGCTGCGGTTCGGCGGCCGGTTCGACGGTGCCGTCCTGGCGCAGGCGGAGCGGCAGGGGGTGGCCCGCGCAGACGACCTTGAGGAGGGCGCTGCCGTCCTCCTGGGGCCACAGTTCGCCGTAGAGGAGAGTGAGGAAGCGGCTGCGGGCGCCCTCGTCGAGGATCGCGGCGTTGAGGCGTTCGAGTACGGCGGGGCCGCCGAAGCCCTCGCGGGCGAGGAGGCGCAGGGCGTGCCGGGCCAGTCCGGTGACGGCCGCGGCTTCCGGTCCTGTGCCGCAGACGTCGCCGATGGCGAAGCCGTAGGCGCCGTCGCGGATCGGGAAGAGGTCGTAGAAGTCGCCGCCGACTTCGTTGCCCTCGCCGGCCGCGCGGTAGATGACCTCGACCTCGACGCCGGGGACTTCGGGCAGTTCCGGGGGGAGCAGGCTGCGCTGGAGTGACTGGCTGATGGCCGTGCGCTCGGAGTAGAGGCGGGCGTTGTCCAGGGCGAGCGCGGCACGCCGGGAGAGGTCTTCGGCGAGTTCGAGGATTTCCTGGCGGAAGTGTTCCTCGGTGGGCTTGCCGAGGGTGAGCATGCCGATGACGCGGTTGCGGGCGACGAGGGGGAGTACGACGGTCTCGCCGCCGACGGCCGATGCGGTGGCGAGGGTGGCGCCGGGACCTGTCGAGGGGCGGGCGGAGTTGCCGAGTCCCAGGCTGCGCAGGGTGGTGCGCAGGGCGGCGTCGTGTGCGGCGTCGGTGGGGGCGGTCCACACGCGGGCGCCCGGGGTGGGGACAGGCTCGGGCGGATCGACCTTTTTGAGCAGGGTCTTGAGGCCGTCGATGCGGTCCTCGTCCTCGTGCAGGACGTAGGAGAGTTCCGGTTCGGACGCCTGGTCGGCGACGGTGTAGACGGCGCACCAGGTGGCGAGGGTGGGGACCGTCATCTGGGCCATCAGGGCCAGGGTCTGGTCGCGGTCGAGGGTGCCGGCAAGGAGGTCGGACGCCTCGACGAGGAAGGAGAGGGAGCCGCGGCGCAGGCGTTCCAGTTCGGTCAGGCGGGCGCGTTCGACGGCGAGCGCGATGCGGTCGGCGGCGAACTGGAGGCGCAGGGCCTCTTCGTTGGTGTAGCGGCCGGCGCCTTCCGCGGCGACGCCGAGCGATCCGGTGAGCCGGCCCTCGACCTTGAGCGGGACGGTGACGACCGAGCGCATGCCGGTGCCGGAGAGCAGGGGTACGGCACCGGGGACCGCGGTGAGGTCTTCGTGGACGGACGGCATCCGGGCGGAGCCGTAGCGTCCGGATCCGGTTTCCACGGGGACGCGGGCGAACCGCTGGCGGGCGGATGGCAGGCCGGTGGAGGCGCGGACCTCCAGCTCGGTCTCGTCGTCGGTGGCGAGCAGGAGGTAGGCGGCGTCGCCGTCGAGCATGTCGCGGGCGCGTTCGACGGTGCGCTGGAGGAGGCCGTCCAGGTCGTCGGGGGCGGGCGAGCCGATGAAGACCTCGAACGGGTCGGACGGGCGGCCTTCGGGGTGCGCGGCGGCGTCCGGTGCCGGGGTGCGCTGGGGGCTCTGGAGGACGGCGCGTTCGTGGTCGCGTACCAGGAGGCAGACGGTGGACGCCTCCCCGTCGGCGTCGCGGACGCGCAGGTGGGAGGCGTAGACGGGGAGTACGCGGCCGTCGGCGCCTCTTATGCCGTAGGAGCCTTCCCAGCGGGAGAGCCGGAGTGCCTCGGCGATGCCGGTGCCGGTGCCGGGGGTGTGCGGCCAGGCGGCGAAGTCGGTGAGGGGCTTGCCGATGACCTGCTCGGCCTCGAACTGGAAGAGGCCCTGGGCGTCGTCGTTCCAGAAGCTGATGCAGCCGCCGCGGTCGATCTGGATGACGGCGACGCGTACCCGGGTGTCGGCGACGGGGAGGGCGTCGACGGGGAGCGCGGGGCCCGCGGAGCGGGTGCCGGCCGGGCGGTCGGGCAGGTCGAGCTGGAACCACACGTGCTTCTGGGCCGCGGTGTACTCGACGCCCCAGCGGGTGGCCAGCGCGCCGCACAGGAGCAGGCCACGGCCGCCCTCGCGGTCGGGGTGGACGAGGACCTGACCGGTGTTCTGGAGCGGGATCTCCCGTTCCGGGTAGCGGTCGGCGACGGAGATGCGCACTCCGCTGTCCTGGCGCAGGCACAGCACGTCGGCCGCGGTGCCCGCGTGCACCACGGCGTTGGTGACCAGTTCGCTGGTGAGGACGACGGCGTCGTCGACGATGTCGCCGTAGCCCCAGCCCTGGAGGGTGTCGCGGACGAAGGCGCGGGCGGTGGCGACGGAGCGCCCCACCGGTTCGAACGTGGCAGCGGCCCGCGCGGTGATCACAGCACTCCCCATTGGTTTTTCGTCGCTCCCCAGGGTCCTGTGCCCGTTTCTTGTGGCATCGATGCGAACGCCAGGCTAGTCGGTCGTGGTGAGCGGTGGGAACGAAGGAGTGCCGTCCGGCATCAGTCGGCCCGGGGCGGCGAGGTGCCTGCCGCTGGGGAATACGCGGGGCCTCCGGGGCATGGCCGGCACTCGCTACGCCCCGTGGGGGGATGCTGCCGAACTGTGTTGACCGCGCCCCTTTATCGGGACCTGCGCCGTCGTGAAGAGTGACGGAGTATCCGCCCCGGCCGGCCGCGATGTGTGCCCGCAATGTGGTGAGGTCCCGACTCTTTGCCGCTTCGGTGGGCCATGGTGAAACACTGGGCAGGCATCAGGAGAAAGCCCGGGTAGAAACGGTCGACCCTGCGGGAGGGACACGGTGGAGTCTGGCGCAGCCGCGCGGGGCGCAAGCACGCGCGCGAAAGGCGGACGATCCCGGAATAACGGGACGACCGAAGTGGATACAGCTGCCCTGAATCGATTGCTGGTCGCTCTCGTCGCCATGAGGGACGGCAACTTCCGCAAGCGGTTGACGGTTTCCGGCGAAGGCGTCATGTCGGAAATCGCGGCGGTTTTCAATGAGGTGGCGGACCGCAATCTGCACCTGACGGGCGAGCTGGCGCGGGTGCGCAGGGTCGTCGGGCGTGAGGGAAAACTCACGGAACGGCTGGAGGTCGCGGCCTGCGAGGGATCCTGGGCGGCGGCGATCGATGCCTCGAACGCCCTGGTGGACGACCTGGTACGGCCGGTCTCCGAGGTGGGGCGGGTGCTGTCGGCGGTCTCCGAGGGTGACCTGGAGCAGCGGATGGATCTGCGCTCGCGCAGTTCGGACAGTTCGTCCGAGCA
The DNA here is from genome assembly GCF_043199105.1 of Streptomyces sp. NPDC048644. Taxonomy (NCBI): domain Bacteria; kingdom Bacillati; phylum Actinomycetota; class Actinomycetes; order Kitasatosporales; family Streptomycetaceae; genus Streptomyces; species Streptomyces sp. NPDC048644. The sequence goes on along the minus strand of NZ_JBICVO010000012.1, from coordinate 244,364 downwards.
TCCGCTGCGGGGCGAGTTCCTGAAGGTCGGGCGCACGGTCAACGGTCTGGTCGACCAGCTCTCGGCGTTCACCGACGAGGTCACGCGGGTGGCCAGTGAGGTCGGTACGGAGGGCAAGCTCGGTGGTCAGGCGCGGGTGCGCGGCATGTCGGGTTCGTGGAAGGACCTCACGGAGTCCGTCAACACCATGGCCTCGCGGCTGACGGCGCAGGTGCGTGATATCGCTCTCGTCACCACTGCGGTGGCGAAGGGTGATCTCTCCCGGAAGGTCACGGTCCACGTCGCCGGCGAGATGCTGGAGCTGAAGAACACCGTCAACACGATGGTGGACCAGCTCTCCTCGTTCGCCTCCGAGGTGACGCGCGTCGCCCGTGAGGTCGGCACGGAGGGTGAACTGGGCGGTCAGGCACGGGTGCCCGGCGTCGCCGGGGTGTGGAAGGACCTGACGGATTCGGTCAACCTCATGGCCGGGAATCTCACCGCGCAGGTCCGTGGCATCGCGCAGGTCACCACCGCCGTCGCGAACGGCGATCTGTCGCAGAAGGTCACGGTCAGCGCGCGCGGCGAGGTCGCGCAGCTCGCCGACACCATCAACACCATGACCGAGACGCTGCGCACCTTCGCGGACGAAGTGACGCGGGTGGCGAACGAGGTCGGCGCCGAGGGACAGCTCGGCGGGCAGGCGCAGGTGCCGGGCGCGGCCGGCACCTGGAAGGACCTGACGGACTCCGTCAACACGGCCTTCCGCAACCTCACGGCGCAGGTGCGGGACATCGCGCAGGTGACGACGGCGGTCGCCAACGGTGACCTCTCGCAGACCGTCACGGTCGATGTCGCCGGGGAAATGCTGGAGTTGAAGAACACCGTCAACACGATGGTGGGTCAGCTGTCCTCGTTCGGTGCCGAGGTGACCCGTGTGGCGCGGGAGATCGGCGTCGAGGGTGAGCTGGGCGGCCAGGCGGCGGTGCCGGGCGCCGCGGGGACGTGGAAGGACCTCACGGACTCGGTCAACACCGCGTTCCGCAACCTGACCGGACAGGTGCGCAACATCGCGCAGGTGACCACGGCGGTCGCCAACGGCGATCTGTCGCAGAAGGTCACCGTCGACGTCTCCGGCGAGATGCTCCAGCTGAAGAACACCGTGAACACCATGGTGGACCAGCTGTCCTCGTTCGCGGACCAGGTCACACGGATGGCCAGGGACGTGGGCACGGAGGGCCGCCTCGGCGGCCAGGCGCGGGTGGACGGCGTCAGCGGCACCTGGAAGGAACTGACCGACTCCGTCAACTTCATGGCGGGGAACCTGACTTCTCAGGTGCGGCAGATCGCGCAGGTGACCACGGCGGTGGCGCGCGGCGACCTCTCCCAGAAGATCGACGTGGACGCGCGCGGCGAGATCCTGGAGCTGAAGAACACCATCAACACGATGGTCGACCAGCTCTCCGCGTTCGCCGAGCAGGTCACCCGGGTCTCCCGGGAGGTCGGTACGGACGGCAGGCTGGGCGGCCAGGCACAGGTGCCAGGCGTCGCCGGTGTCTGGCGCGATCTGACCGACTCCGTGAACGGCATGGCGGGCAATCTCACGGCCCAGGTCCGCAACATCGCGCAGGTCGCCACGGCGGTCGCGCGCGGTGATCTGTCGCAGAAGATCGACGCGGACGCCCGGGGCGAGATCCTGGAGCTGAAGAACACCCTGAACACGATGGTGGACCAGCTGTCCTCCTTCGCTGAGCAGGTCACGCGGGTCGCCCGCGAGGTGGGCACCGAGGGCATCCTGGGCGGTCAGGCCGAGGTGCAGGGCGTCAGCGGGACGTGGAAGGACCTCACCCAGTCCGTCAACTTCATGGCGAACAACCTGACGTCGCAGGTGCGCAACATCGCCGAGGTGACGACGGCGGTGGCCCGCGGCGACCTGTCGAAGAAGATCACCGTCGACGCCAAGGGCGAGATCCTCGAACTGGTCACGACCGTCAACACGATGGTCGACCAGCTGTCGTCGTTCGCCGAGCAGGTGACCCGGGTGGCGCGTGAGGTGGGCACTGAGGGCCAGTTGGGCGGCCAGGCGCGGGTGCCGGGCGCGACCGGTATCTGGCTGGACCTCACCGACAACGTCAACCTGATGGCCAACAACCTCACCATCCAGGTGCGCAACATCTCGCAGGTCTCGGCGGCGGTCGCCAACGGTGACCTGACGAAGAAGGTCACGGTCGAGGCGCGCGGCGAGGTCGCGCAGCTCGCCGACACCGTCAACACCATGGTCACGACGCTGTCGTCGTTCGCCGACGAGGTCACCCGGGTGGCCCGCGAGGTGGGCACCGACGGCATCCTGGGCGGTCAGGCCCGCGTCCCCGGCGTCGCCGGTACGTGGAAGGACCTCACCGAGTCCGTGAACTCGATGGCCAACAACCTCACGGGCCAGGTCCGCAACATCGCGATGGTCACCACCGCGGTGGCCAAGGGTGATCTGACCAAGAAGATCGACGTCGACGCGCGGGGCGAGATCCTGGCGCTGAAGACCACCATCAACACCATGGTCGACCAGCTCTCGTCCTTCGCCGAGCAGGTCACCAGGGTGGCGCGTGAGGTGGGCACGGAAGGCCAGCTGGGCGGTCAGGCGCAGGTGCGGGGCGTGGCCGGCACCTGGAAGGACCTGACCGAGTCGGTGAACGAGATGGCGGGCAATCTCACCCGCCAGGTGCGGGCCATCGCCGCGGTCGCCGCGGCCGTGACCCTCGGCGACCACAACGTCCGTATCGACGTGGACGCGGCCGGCGAGATCCTGGAGCTCCAGGACAACGTCAACACCATGATCTCCACGCTCCGCGAGACCACCCTCGCCAACGAGGAACAGGACTGGCTGAAGGGCAACTTGGCCCGCATCTCCGGCCTGATGCAGGGCAGGCGCGACCTCAAGGACGTCGCCACCCTCATCATGAGCGAGCTGTCGCCCGCGGTCTCCGCGCAGCACGGCGCGTTCTTCCTCGCCGCGCAGCCCGACAGCCAGGAGATCGGCGCGGACGGCGGCGAGGCAGGCGCGTACGAGCTGCGGCTGATGGGCTCCTACGGCTACGCGATGGGAGGGATGCCGACGACGTTCCGGCCCGGCGAGACGCTGATCGGGACGGCGGCGGAGGAGGGCCGCACGATCCTGGTGGAGAACGTGCCGTCCGGCTACCTCAAGATCGCCTCCGGGCTCGGTGAGGCGCCGCCGGCGAACGTCATCGTGCTGCCGGTGCTCTTCGAGGACAAGGTGCTCGGCGTGATCGAGCTGGCGTCCTTCCAGCCGTTCACGCAGATCCAGAAGGACTTCCTCAGCCAGATCGCCGAGATGATCGCGACCAGCGTCAACACCATCTCGGTCAACACCAAGACCGAGGTGCTGCTCAAGCAGTCGCAGGAGCTGACCGAGCAGCTCAAGGAGCGGTCGGGCGAGCTGGAGAGCCGGCAGAAGGCGCTGGAGCTGTCCAACTCCGAACTGGAGGAGAAGGCCGAGCAGCTGCGGGCGCAGAACCGCGACATCGAGGTGAAGAACACCGAGATCGAGGAGGCGCGGCAGGTCCTGGAGGAGCGCGCCGAGCAGCTCGCGGTCTCGATGCGCTACAAGTCGGAGTTCCTGGCGAACATGTCGCACGAGTTGCGCACGCCGCTCAACTCCCTGCTGATCCTGGCCAAGTTGCTGGCCGACAATGCCGAGGGGAACCTCTCGCCGAAGCAGGTGGAGTTCGCCGAGACCATCCACGGTGCGGGCAGCGACCTGCTCCAGCTGATCAACGACATCCTCGACCTGTCCAAGGTCGAGGCGGGCAAGATGGACGTCAGCCCGACGCGGATCGCGCTGGTCCAGCTCGTCGACTACGTCGAGGCGACGTTCCGGCCGCTGACCGCCGAGAAGGGCCTGGAATTCGCCGTACGCGTCTCCCCTGACCTGCCCTCCACCCTGCACACCGACGAGCAGCGGCTGCTCCAGGTGCTGCGCAACCTCCTGTCGAACGCGGTGAAGTTCACCGACAGCGGCAATGTGGAGCTGGTCATCCGGCCGGCCGGTACCGACGTCCCGGTGGCGATCCGCGAACAGCTCCTGGAACACGGGTCGTTGCGCGACCCGGAGGCCGAAATGATCGCCTTCTCGGTGACCGACACCGGTATCGGCATCGCGTCCAGCAAGATGCGGGTCATCTTCGAGGCGTTCAAGCAGGCGGACGGCACGACCAGCCGCAAGTACGGCGGCACCGGCCTCGGCCTGTCCATCAGCCGGGAGATCGCCCGGCTGCTGGGCGGCGAGATCCACGCGGCCAGTGAGCCGGGCCGCGGCTCGACGTTCACGCTGTACCTGCCGCAGAACCCGGGCGGGCTGCCGCCGCAGGGCTACCCGGCGCTGGTGGCGGGCGGCTTCGCGATGGATGCCGAGGCGCGGGAGACCGAGGTCGGCAGGCAGGCGGCCGAGGAAGCGGCGCGGGAGGCCGAGGAGCAGGCGTCGGCCACGGCGCTCAACCGCCGTCGGCGGCGCGGGATTTCGGGCTCCGCCCGGCGCGCCGCGCTGCCCGCCGCGCCGCCGGCACCGCAGCGGCAGGCCGCACCGGAACCGCCGGCCCAGCCCGCCGCCAGGACCGCCACCGAGCCTTGGCTCGGCAACGGCCAGGACCTGGTGGAGGACCCGGCCTTCGAGGGCGGCTTCCACGGCGAGAAGGTGCTGATCGTCGACGACGACATCCGCAACGTCTTCGCGCTCACCAGCGTCCTGGAGCAGCACGGCCTGTCGGTGCTGTACGCGGAGAACGGCCGCGAGGGCATCGAGGTGCTGGAGCAGCACGACGACGTGGTGCTGGTGCTGATGGACATCATGATGCCGGAGATGGACGGCTACGCGACCACCGCGGCGATCCGGCGGATGCCGCAGTTCGCCGGGCTGCCGATCATCGCGCTCACCGCGAAGGCGATGAAGGGCGACCGGGAGAAGAGCATCGACTCCGGCGCATCGGACTACGTCACCAAGCCGGTGGACACCGATCATCTGTTGTCGGTCATGGAGCAATGGATGCGCGCGGAGTGACGGAGCGTCCAGTATGGAGTCGAAAGAGGATCACCGCGTGCTGACGCAGTGTGGCCGTGGACGGGTGGAAACGCGGATGTCCGGGAACCTTCCGGTCTCGCCCCGCGTTTCCGCTACGTACGCAGTGACATCGCGGTGACAGGGTGTGGCGACGAGCGGGGTGCAGCTACCATGACCGGCACAAGGACGGGCGGCATGATGGAGTCGTCCCCTGGGGCGGCGTCCGGTTCTTCCCCAAGTCCTTCGGACAGGGGAGGCCCCATGCCGGGGCGAGGAGGTCGGGCCATGGTGCAGAAGGCCAAGATCCTCCTGGTCGATGACCGGCCGGAGAATCTGCTGGCGCTGGAGGCGATCCTCTCTGCGCTCGATCAGACACTGGTACGGGCATCGTCCGGGGAGGAAGCGCTCAAGGCGCTGCTCACGGATGATTTCGCGGTGATCCTGCTCGACGTGCAGATGCCGGGGATGGACGGGTTCGAGACCGCGGCGCACATCAAGCGGCGCGAGCGGACCCGTGACATCCCGATCATCTTCCTCACGGCGATCAACCACGGCCCGCACCACACCTTCCGCGGTTACGCGGCAGGCGCGGTCGACTACATCTCCAAGCCCTTCGACCCGTGGGTGCTGCGGGCGAAGGTCTCGGTCTTCGTCGAGCTGTACATGAAGAACTGCCAACTGCGGGAGCAGGCCGCGCTGCTGAGGCTCCAGCTCGAAGGCGGCAGGCCGGCCGCCGATGACGCCAAGGAGTCGGCGGGGCTGCTCGCCGAGCTGTCGGCGCGGCTGGCGGCCGTCGAGGAGCAGGCCGAGGCGCTGTCCAAGCAGTTGGACGAGTCGGCGGACGCCGCGGCGGTGGCCACCGCCGCCCATCTGGAGCGCAAACTGACCGGGCTCCGCAGGGCTCTGGACGCACTGGAGCCGGGTACCGGCGGCGTGGTCGGCTGACTGACGCCCTCTCATGCCGGGGGCACGCGACGCGTCATGACGCGAGCGCACGACACGATCGGGTGAAGTGCCGTGCGCTCGTGTGATGCCAGGCGGCGGCTGTAATCTCGTCCCCATGGCCTCACGTACGACCGGCAAGGGAACCCAGAGCACGGCGGGCCCCTCGAAGCAGCGCGCCGGATCGTCCGGGGGCGCCGCCAAGAAGGCCGCGGTGAAGAAGGCGCCTGCCAGGAAGCCGCCGGCGAAGAAGGCCGCGGCGGCGAAGAAGCCTCCGGTCAAGAAGGCACCGGCCAAGAAGGCGCCGGCGCGCAAGGCGCCCGCGAAGAAGGCCCCGCCCAAACCGGCGCCGTCACCGACCGGCGGTGTCTACCGGCTGGCGCGAGCCTGCTGGCTGGGGCTCGCGCACGCCATAGGAGCGGTCTTCCGCGGCATGGGACGCGGCGCGAAGAACCTCGACCCGGCGCACCGCAAGGACGGTCTCGGCCTGCTGCTGCTCGGCCTGGCGCTGGTCGTCGCGGCCGGCACCTGGTCCAACCTCAGCGGCCCCGTCGGCGATCTCGTGGAACTCCTGGTCACCGGCGCCTTCGGCCGGCTCGACCTGGTCGTGCCGATACTGCTCGGCGGGATCGCGGTACGGCTGATCCGGCACCCCGAGCAGCCCGAGGCCAACGGCCGGATCGTCATCGGCCTGTCCGCGCTGGTCATCGGAGTGCTCGGGCAGGTCGCCATGGCCTGCGGATCGCCGGGCCGCGGCGACGGCATCGCGGCCCTCCAGGACGCGGGCGGCTACGTCGGCTGGGCGGCGTCCAAGCCCCTGATCTTCACCGTGGGGCAGACCCTGGCCGTGGCGCTGCTGGTGCTGCTGACGGTCTTCGGGCTGCTGGTGGTCACCGCGACCCCGGTCAACGCCATCCCGCAGCGGCTGCGCGCGCTCGGCGCCCGGCTCGGCGTCCTGGAGGTCGTGGAGCCGGAGCCGGACGACGAGGAGGAGTACGCCGAGGAGTGGCGCGAGCAGCCCGCGCGGCGGCCGGGCCGGGCCGTGGCGTCGGCGGCGGATCCGGACGCGATAGAGGAGGAGGCGCTGGCCAAGCGCCGCCGGCCGCGCAAGGAGCCCGCGCAGCCCGCTGCGGACCGGACGATGGACGCGGTGGACGTGGCCGCGGCGGCTGCCGCCGCGCTGGACGGCGCCGTCCTGCACGGCGTGCAGCCCTCGCCGCTGGTCGCCGGTCTGAGCAGCAGCATCTCGGGAGAGCGGCGGGACCGCGGCGAGGACACCGGGCACAGCGGTGCGGTGCCGCAGGCCCGTGGCATGCAGCCGGGGCCCGCGGACGACACCCCGGCGGTGCCCGACTTCACCAAGGCCCCGCCGGAGCCGGCCGGCGATCTGCCGGCCCGCGCCGAGCAGCTCCAGCTGGCAGGCGACATCACCTACTCGCTGCCGGCCCTCGACCTGCTCGCGCGCGGTGGGCCCGGCAAGACCCGCAGCGCCGCGAACGACGCGATAGTCGCCTCGCTGACGACGGTCTTCCAGGAGTTCAAGGTCGACGCGGCGGTCACCGGCTTCACCCGCGGCCCGACGGTCACCCGCTACGAGGTCGAGCTGGGCCCGGCCGTCAAGGTCGAGAAGATCACCGCGCTGGCCAAGAACATCGCCTACGCGGTGGCCAGCCCCGACGTCCGCATCATCAGCCCGATCCCCGGCAAGTCCGCCGTCGGCATCGAGATCCCGAACACCGACCGCGAGATGGTCAACCTCGGCGACGTGCTGCGGCTGGCCGACGCGGCGGGCGACGAGCACCCGATGCTGGTGGCGCTCGGCAAGGATGTCGAGGGCGGCTACGTCATGGCCAACCTGACGAAGATGCCGCACGTCCTGGTCGCAGGCGCCACCGGTTCCGGCAAGTCCTCCTGCATCAACTGCCTGATCACGTCGGTGATGGTCCGGGCCACCCCGGAGGATGTGCGGATGGTGCTGGTCGACCCCAAGCGCGTGGAGCTGACGGCCTACGAGGGCATCCCGCACCTGATCACGCCGATCATCACCAACCCCAAGCGGGCCGCCGAGGCGCTCCAGTGGGTGGTGCGCGAGATGGACCTGCGCTACGACGACCTCGCGGCGTACGGCTTCCGGCACATCGACGACTTCAACGAAGCGGTCCGCAACGGCAAGGTCACCCCGCCCGCGGGCAGCGAACGGGAACTGTCGCCCTACCCGTATCTGCTGGTGATCGTCGACGAGCTGGCGGACCTGATGATGGTGGCGCCGCGGGACGTCGAGGACGCGATCGTCCGCATCACGCAGCTCGCCCGCGCGGCCGGTATCCACCTGGTCCTGGCGACCCAGCGGCCGTCCGTCGACGTCGTCACGGGCCTGATCAAGGCGAACGTCCCGTCCCGGCTCGCGTTCGCCACCTCCTCGCTCGCGGACAGCCGGGTCATCCTCGACCAGCCGGGCGCCGAGAAGCTGATCGGCAAGGGCGACGGTCTCTTCCTGCCGATGGGGGCGAACAAGCCGGTCCGTATGCAGGGTGCCTTCGTGACCGAGGCCGAGGTCGCGGCGGTGGTCAAGCACTGCAAGGATCAGATGGCGCCGGTCTTCCGGGACGACGTCACGGTCGGCACGCAGCAGAAGAAGGAGATCGACGAGGACATCGGCGACGATCTCGACCTGCTGTGCCAGGCCGCCGAGCTGGTGGTGTCGACCCAGTTCGGGTCGACGTCGATGCTCCAGCGCAAGCTGCGGGTGGGCTTCGCGAAGGCCGGTCGGCTGATGGACCTGATGGAATCGCGCAACATCGTCGGGCCGAGCGAGGGTTCCAAGGCCCGCGATGTCATGGTGAAGCCGGATGAATTGGACGGAGTGCTGGCCGTGATCCGGGGGGAGGCTTCCGGGTAGGTACAGCCTCTCGTTTGACCCGTACGAGTCACTCGTGCGGGAGGGAAGCAACCGTTTCTCCTGCCGATACGTCAAGTTGAGGGAGGTGAGGGAACGATGCTTCACCATGGGGCCCGAAGACGTCGTCGGCGGGTCTATCGATGGTGTTAAACCCCATCCGCCCGTTTGCCCGTCCCTTTCGGTCCACCCCTAGACTGAACGTCCGGCAGGTGGCTACACGCTCGAAAGGCGCCCCCGTGTCCATCGGCAACTCCCCAGCAGACGACCGGCCTTCCGTCGGTCGAGCCATCCAGCAGGCCCGTATCGACGCGCGGCTGACCGTCGAAGAGGTCAGTTCGTCGACACGGGTGCGCATCCCCCTCGTGCACGCGATCGAGCAGGACGACTTCTCGCGATGCGGCGGCGACGTCTATGCCCGGGGGCATATCCGTGCGCTCGCCCGCGCCGTCCGCCTCGATCCCGGGCCGCTGGTCGATCAGTTCGACACCGAGCACGGCGGCAGGCCCGAGCCGACTCCGGCCGCGCCGCTCTTCGAGGCCGAACGGATCCGTCCCGAGCGGCGCCGCCCCAACTGGACCGCCGCGATGGTCGCCGCGATCGTCGCGGTCATCGGTTTCGTCGGCTTCACGCTGTTCAGCGACGGACAGAAAGGCGGCGGCATTCCGGTGGCCGGCGGTGACACCAACGCCGAGAAGCCGACGCCGCAGCCGAACACCACCGCACCCGCCGACCAATCCAGGCCCACCACGGAGCCCGAGCCGTCGGACAGCGCCATCGCGGGACTGCCCAAGGACAAGGTGACGATCAAGGTCACCGCACGCGACGGCCAGAGCTGGATTTCGGCCAAGGACTCCAACGGCAAACTCCTGGAGGACGGCCTCCTCAAGCAGGGCGATTCCAAGACCTTCACCGACAAGGAACGCATCGACCTGGTACTCGGCAACGCCGGTGTCGTGCAGCTCTACGTCAATGGCAAGGAAGTCAAGCAGGTCGGCGACAAGGGTTCGGTCGAGCGGCTGAGCTACACGCCGGGAGACCCGCAGGCGGGCTGAGGCCGGGCGGCCGGCGGACCCCGCGGCCCTTGAGGTCCGCCCCTGTATCGGCGGGGGTGGACCTGCACGCGAGGGGCGCGGCCGGGACGAAGTAGGCTGAGCACCATGCCCGAACGCCGTACCGTCGCCCTTGTCACTCTTGGCTGCGCCCGTAACGAGGTGGACTCGGAGGAGCTCGCAGGCCGCCTGGCAGCGGACGGCTGGGACCTCGTCGAGGACGCCGCCGATGCCGATGTCGCCGTCGTCAACACCTGTGGGTTCGTCGAGGCCGCCAAGAAGGACTCCGTCGATGCCCTCCTCGAAGCCAACGATCTGAAGGATCACGGCAAGACCCAGGCCGTGGTCGCCGTCGGCTGTATGGCCGAGCGCTACGGCAAGGAGCTGGCCACGGCCCTGCCCGAGGCCGACGGTGTGCTCGGCTTCGACGACTACAGCGACATCTCCGACCGCCTCCAGACCATCCTCAACGGCGGCATCCACGCCTCGCACACCCCGCGCGACCGGCGCAAGCTGCTGCCGATCAGCCCCGCCGAGCGGCAGGCCGCCGACGTGGCGCTGCCGGGGCACGCGCAGGACACCCCGCCGGAGGATCTGCCGGAGGGCCTGGCGCCCGCCTCCGGGCCGCGTGCGCCGCTGCGCCGCCGGCTGGGCAGCAATCCGGTGGCGTCCGTGAAGCTGGCCTCCGGCTGTGACCGGCGCTGCTCGTTCTGCGCCATCCCGTCCTTCCGCGGCTCGTTCATCTCCCGCCGGCCGTCCGACGTGCTCGGCGAGACCCGCTGGCTGGCCGAGCAGGGCGTCAAGGAGATCATGCTGGTCTCCGAGAACAACACGTCCTACGGCAAGGACCTCGGCGACATCCGCCTGCTGGAGACGCTGCTGCCGGAGCTGGCCGCGGTGGACGGCATCGAGCGGATCCGCGTCAGCTACCTCCAGCCCGCCGAGATGCGGCCGGGGCTGATCGACGTGCTGACCGGCACCGACAAGGTGGCGCCCTACTTCGACCTGTCGTTCCAGCACTCGGCGCCCGGCGTGCTGCGCGCGATGCGGCGCTTCGGTGACACCGACCGCTTCCTGGAGCTGCTGGAACAGATCCGGGCCAAGGCGCCCGAGGCGGGTGCCAGGTCGAACTTCATCGTCGGCTTCCCCGGCGAGAGCGAGGCCGACCTCGCCGAGCTGGAACGCTTCATCAGCGAGGCCAGACTGGATGCCATCGGCGTCTTCGGGTACTCCGACGAGGACGGCACGGAAGCCGCCTCGTACGCGGACAAGGTCGATCCTGACGTGGTCGCCGAGCGGCTCGCGCGGGTGTCACGGCTGGCCGATGAGCTGACGGCGCAGCGCGCCGAGGAGCGGGTGGGCAGCACCGTCCGGGTGCTGGTCGACCGGACCGACGACGAGGACGGTGTCGTCGGGCGGGCCGCGCACCAGGCGCCGGAGACCGACGGCGTCACCCTGCTGTCGACCAGCCAGGAGCTGGCGCCCGGTCGTATGGTCGAAGCGAAGGTGGTCGCGAGCGAGGGTGTGGACCTCGTGGCCGAGGTGCTGTCGGTGGAGGCTGCGGCGTATACCGAGGAGGCGGCCAGATGAGCGGAGTCCCGGCTTCCGCAACCGGCGGGCCGCGCTCGGCGTCGGCCGTCCGGCAGGCCGGGCTGTGGAACATCGCCAACGTCCTGACGATGCTGCGGCTGGTGCTCGTACCGGCCTTCGTGCTGCTGCTGATGCACGACGACGGCAATGACCCGGCCTGGCGCGCGTTCGCCTGGGCCGCGTTCGCCGTCGCCATGATCACCGATGTCTTCGACGGGCATCTGGCACGCGCGTACAACCTCGTCACCGACTTCGGGAAGATCGCCGACCCGATAGCCGACAAGGCGATCATGGGCGCGGCGCTGATCTGCCTTTCGGTCCTCGGGGACCTGCCGTGGTGGGTGACCGGCGTGATCCTCTTCCGCGAGCTGGGCATCACGCTGATGCGGTTCTGGGTGATCAAACACGGCGTGATTCCGGCCAGTCGTGGCGGCAAAATCAAGACATTGGCGCAGGGCACCGCCGTTGGGATGTACGTCCTCGTGCTCACCGGCCCGCTGGCGACCTTCCGCTGGTGGGTGATGGCGGTGGCCGTGCTGCTGACCGTGGTGACCGGCCTGGACTACGTGCGCCAGGCCGTTGTGCTGCGCAGGGACGGCCTGGCCAAGGAGCGCGCGGCGCGGGACGCCGTACGGTGACCGGGCCGGCGGGTGGTGCGGCGGCCGGTGTGCTGGCGCTGCTCGCCGGGCGCGGGCAGACCGTGGCGGCGGCCGAGTCGCTGACGGGCGGGCTGGTCGCGGCCGAGCTGACCGCGGTTCCCGGCGCCTCGCGGGTCGTACGGGGCTCGGTGACCGCGTACGCCACCGACGTCAAGCAGGCGGTCCTGGGTGTGGACGGCGCGCTGCTGGCCGCGCGCGGTGCGGTGGACGCCGAGGTCGCCCGGCAGATGGCGTGCGGCGTGCGGCGCGTGCTGGGTGCCGACTGGGGTATCGCCACCACCGGGGTGGCCGGTCCTGACCCGCAGGACGGGCAGCCCGTGGGCACCGTCCATGTCGCGGTGTGCGGCCCGGGGGGCACGGCGCGGGCGCGGCAGCTGGCGCTGGAGGGTGACCGCGAGCGGATCCGCCGGGACAGCGTCGCGGCCTCTCTGGCCCTGCTGCTGAGCGAACTGACAGAAAATGCGGGGGCACAGGATACGGAACAACACGGGGGGAATGGATGTTTGCAGCCCTGAGTGAACACGAACTCACGCCCGGCACGGCTGCGGTCCGAGGCGGTACGGTGGGGCGAGAAGGATCCGGATCCGAGGTCCGAGGAGGGAGCCAGCGATGATTCTGCTTCGTCGCCTGCTGGGTGACGTGCTGCGCCGACAGCGTCAGCGCCAAGGCCGCACCCTGCGCGAGGTCTCTTCCTCCGCCCGGGTGTCGCTCGGCTATTTGTCCGAGGTCGAGCGGGGGCAGAAAGAGGCGTCGTCCGAACTGCTCTCGTCGATCTGTGACGCGCTGGATGTGCGCATGTCCGAGCTGATGCGAGAGGTCAGCGACGAGCTGGCGCTCGCCGAACTGGCACAGTCCGCGGCTGCGACCGACCCGGTGCCCGCACCGGTGCGGCCCACGTTCAACTCCGTTTCCGTCGCTTCCCTGACGGGTGTGCCGGAAGATCGCGTGACCATCAAGGCTCCGGCGGACGTCGTGGACGTCGTCGCCGCCTGACGCAGAGCTGTAGAGCACCGAAGCCCCGCACGGCAGCAGCCGGGCGGGGCTTCGTGCTGTCCGGGGCCGGGCGCCGTGGCCGGTGAACGCGAGGCCGGCTGCCCGAGTGGACGGCTCGACTGCTCGGAGTGCACACATCGTTTATACGATGGGCGAATCTGTACATTCCTGAACACTTCGGGCTGCTGTCCGCTCCGGGTGTTCGTCCGAACAGGAGTAGCTGGATGTCTGTGGTCAAGAGCACGCTGTCCGAAGCCGACCGCTCCGTCGTCGGAGACGCCCTCCAGGGAGCCCTGGTCGACCTCGTGGATCTCTCTCTGGTGGCCAAACAGGTGCACTGGAACGTCGTCGGTCCGCGGTTCCGTTCCATCCATCTCCAGCTCGACGAGGTGGTCACCACCGCGCGGACGCACGCGGACACGGTCGCCGAGCGGGCGTCGGCGATCGGGGTGACGCCGGACGGCCGGGCCATCACCGTCGCCAAGACGACCGGCATCAAGGAAGTGCCCGACGGCTGGATCAAGGACGTCGACGCGGTCTCGACGCTGGTCGCGGCCCTGAGTGCGGTCATCGGGCGGATGCGGCAGCGGATCGGCGCGACCGATGCGCCCGACCCGGTCACCCAGGACATCCTCATCGGCCTCACCCGTGACCTGGAGAAGCACCACTGGATGTTCCAGGCCGAATCCCACTGATGGCCCGCGGGCCGCAGCCGGGGCCCGGACGAGCCCGGGGACGCAGGGTGCGCGCCGGGAATGCCCCGGTGCGCCCTCCCGTGGGGTGGTTGGGTCCGTCTAGGGTCTGTCCCTTGAGCCCGATCTGACCCGAACGACAGGCCCTGGCGTCGGCCTGAGGAGGCAGCGATGAGAGGGCACGGCGGTGGGAGGCGCGACCCGGCCGGCCGGAGTCGCGGCGGTCGCATATCCGGCGCCCCGGGGCGCCCGCCCGCCGGGGCGGGCAGCCGGGCCGCCGCGGTGCTCGTCGGCCTGCTGTGGTGGTGGGCCGTGCTGCGGCTGACGCTGTGGCCCGCGTCGGCGGGGCCGGTCGAGGGCGCGGTGGCGGCGGGCGGCTGGGGGCTGAGCCTGCTGCCGGTGCACTGCGTGCCGTGGACGGGGCGGCGGTCCCGGGCAGGGCCCCGCGCGCCCGGAGCGGGGCCGCCGGAACGGAGCGGCGGCGGGACATGGGAGGGCGCGGTGCGAACGGCTCTCACCAGGGCATGGCGACGCCACCGTTCGGGCGGAGGATCTGGCCGGTGGTGAAGGCGGCGGCGTCCGACGCCAGATGCAGCACGGCCTGCGCGACGTCCGCCGCCTCGCCCACCCGGCCCAGGGGAGACATACGGGCCATGGGGCGCTCGGCCTGCTGCTGCGCGTCGGCGGTGTGCCGGGCGGTCATCGGTGTGCGGATCCAGCCGGGCGCCACGGCGTTGACCCGGATGCCGTGGCGGCCGACCTCGGTGGCGAGCGTCTTGGTGAGCTGGATGACGGCGGCCTTCGACGCGCCGTAACTGAGCAGGCCGGGTGCGCCGGTGTCGACCGCGCCGGAGGCCATGGTGACGATGCTGCCGCCGGTGCCGGTGGCGATCATGACGCGGGCGGCCTCCTGGCAACTGTGCAGCACACCCTTGAAGTTGATGTTCCAGACCCGGTCCAGGTCCGCTTCCTCGGTCTCCAGGACGGCCGCGCTGTGCATGACCCCGGCGATCGCGGCGAGCACATCGAGCCGCCCGGTGGTGCGAACGGCCGCGTCGACGACGGCGGCGACCTGGACGCGCGAGGTGACATCGACGTGGTGTGCGCGGGCGATGGCGCCGGTCGCGGTGAGGGCCGCCGCGGTGGCGCGGACGCCCCGCTCGTCGAGATCCGCGCAGTGCACGGCGGCGCCGGCTTCGGCGAGCAGGGTGGCCGTGGCGCGTCCGATGCCGCTCGCCGCTCCGGTGACGAGCGCGGTGCGGCCGGTGAGGTCGTACGCCGTGACGGGCATGAGGTGAGGGTAGGGAAATGGCTGACGGGGCGTCAATTGGTGGGCGGGGGCGGATCGGTGGCGTGTGGGGCGGTGTCGGGGGCCGGCTGGCAGGACGGGCACCAGTACGTGACGCGGGCCTCGGCCGCCGGGCCCTGCTCCGCGCTGCGCACGGTCCTCCCACAGCGGGCGCACGGCCGGCCGGCCCGCCCGTAGACCCACAGGCGCCGGTCGGGGCGGGCGCCGGCGGTCGTGACGCGTGCCGTGCGGTTCTTGTTGGCCTCCAGGAGCTTCTTGGCCAGCTCGGGGGCGCGCCATGGATCGGGGAGGCGGCCGGCGGGCAGCCAGGGCGAGGCGCGCAGCAGGAAGCACAGCTCGGATACGTAGACATTGCCGAGGCCCGCGAGGGTGCACTGGTCGCGCAGCGCCTCGCCGAGCGGGCGGTCCGGCGTGGCGAGCAGTCTGCGCAGTGCTTCGGCCGCGTCCCAGTCGGGGCCGAGGAGGTCGGGGCCGAGATGGCCGACGACCCGGGACTCGTCCGAGGTGCGCAGCAGGTCGAGGACGGGCAGGCGGTAGCCGACCGCGGTGCACTCCGCGGTGCCCAGCACCGCCCTGATCTGGTGGGCGGGGCCGCCGCGCCAGCGCTCACCGGCGGCGTAGACCTGCCAGGCGCCGTCCATCCGCAGGTGCGAGTGCAGGGTGAGGCCGCCCTCGACACGGGTCAGGAGGTGTTTGCCGCGCGAGCGCACCTCCTGGACGGTGCGGCCCGACAGGTCGGCCGTCGCGAGGCGGGGCACCCGCAGGTCGCACCGGGTCAGTGTCCGGCCCGCCAGGGCGTCGTGCAGTCGCCGGGCGGTGCGCCAGACCGTGTCACCTTCGGGCATGACACCCATGATGCCGGGATGCCGGGACTCAGGGATGCCGGGAGGAGGCGCGGTCGGCCGTGGGATGCGGCGGGCGGCCCTTGGCGTGCGGGGCCGCCCGCCGCTCGGTCAGCCGCGCAGGCGCAGGCCGCGCGGGGTGGGGTGGAAGCCGGCGTTCTCCAGCAGGGGGGCGAAGGGGGAGGACAGGGCGGAGGTGCCGTTGATCCGCTCGGTGGTGATCGTGCCGACGGCGCCCGCGTGGGCGGCGGTGGTCAGCGCTTCCACCGCCTGCCGCAGCCGTATGTCGGAGGGCGGGGTCGCTTCCTGGGACAGGGGCCACAGCAGCAGGGTCTTGCCGCCGCGCTCCATGTAGAGGGCCAGTTCGCCGTCCACCAGGACGACGAGGGAGCCCGCCTTGCGGCCCGGTTTGTGGGTCGACCCCTCGGGCGGATCGGGCCACGGGAGCGCGGCGCCGTAGGCGTTGGCCGGGTCGGCGGCGGCCAGCACGACGGCCCGCTGCGGGTCGTCGGGGCGGGTGCCGCGGCCGGCATCGGGCGCCGGGGCGGCATCGCCCGCCGTACGGTCGCGCCGGGCGCTCACCGCGCGCAGCCGGTCGACCGCGCCGTCCATCGCGAACTGGGCGGCGCCCAGGCCCTCGACGACGTACCCGCGGCGGGCCTGGCCGGTTTCTTCGAACACCGCCAGCACGCGGTAGGCGGCCGAGAAACCGCCCTCGACACCCTCGGCGGCGACCGCGCCCCGGGTGACGATGCCGTGCCGGTCCAGGAGCGCGCGGGCCAGGGCGTGGGCGCGGTGGGTGGGGTCCGTCTCGGGCGCGGGCAGCAGGGACCACCGGCCGCCGACCGTCGGCGGGCCGGAGCGCGAGGCGGTGGGGCGGCCGGTACGGCCGGTGGCCGCGGTCAGCGAGCCGTACCGGCCGCGCGGGACGGCGCGGCGGGCGCGGTGGGCGGTGGCACCGGCCGTACGGCCCGAACCCAGGAGCGAGCGCAGGGGGGCGAGCGTGTCGTTGGTGAGGCGGCCCGACCAGGCCAGCTCCCACAGGGCGTCGGCGAGCTGCGGGTCGGTGGCTTCGGGGTGGGTGGTGGCGCGCACCTGGTCGGCGAGCTGGCGGAAGAACAGGCCGTAACCGGGTGCGAGCGCGGTCAGCACGGACGCGTGCAGCGCCGAGAGTTCGAGGGGGAGGGGCGGCGGGAGCAACAGGGGCGCGGTGTCGGCGAGATGGAGCGAGAGCCAGCCGTCCTTGCCGGGCAGCGCGCCCGCTCCGGCCCACAACACCTCGCCGGTGGAGGTGAGTTCGTCCAGCATCGCGGGGGTGTAGTCGGCGACGCGGGACGGCAGGACGAGCTTCTCCAGGGCCGACGCGGGCACCGGCGCGCCCTGGAGCTGTTCGACGGCGCGCACCAGGCCGTCGATCCCGCGCAGGCCGGGCGCCGGGGCGCCGGGAGCCGGCCTGCCGCTCACGGACGGGGCGGGGCGCGGGGCGCCGACATGCTGCCATTGGGGGAGGAAGGCGGCCAGCGCGGCGGGCGGTACCGGCTCCAGTTCCTCGCGCAGGGCGGCGAGCGAACGGCGGCGCAGTCGGCGCAGCACCTGGGCGTCGCACCACTCCTGGCCGGTGCCGTACACGGGCGCGGCGTCCTGCGCCTCCGGCGACGAGGGATGGGCCACCGGAGGGCGGAACTCGCCCTGGACGAGGCGGCCGGCCGCGGCCAGGCGGTGCAGGGCGCCGTCGGTGACGGCGGTGCCAAGGCCGAAGCGGGCGGCGGCCTGTTCGGAGGTGAACGGGCCGTGGGTGCGGGCGTACCGGGAGAGGAGATCGCCGAGCGGGTCCTTGACCGGTTCGGTGAACGACTCGGGGATGCCCACCGGGAGCGCGGTGCCCAGGGCGTCCCGCAGGCGTCCGGAGTCCTCGACGGCCGCCCAGTGGTCGGCGCCCGCGATACGCACCGAGATCGCGCGGCGGGCCGCGGCCAGCTCCCGGGGCCAGGCGGGATCGGCGCCCCGCGCGGCGAGTTCGGCGTCCGTCAGCGGGCCGAGCAGGCGCAGCAGGTCGGCGACCGACTCGGGGTCCTTGGCGCGCCGGTCGTCCGTGAGCCACTGCAGCTCCCGTTCGAGCCCGGCCAGCACCTCGGGATCCAGCAGCTCCCGCAGCTCGGCCTGGCCGAGGAGTTCGGCGAGCAGCCGGGAATCCAGGGAGAGCGCGGCGGCGCGGCGCTCGGCCAGCGGGGAGTCGCCTTCGTAGAGGAACTGGGCGACGTAGCCGAACAGCAACGAGCGGGCGAACGGGGACGGTTCGGGGGTGGTGACCTCCACCAGGCGGACCCGGCGGGCTTCGATGTCGCCCATCAGCTCCGTCAGGCCCGGTACGTCGAAGACGTCCTGGAGGCATTCGCGGACCGCCTCCAGGACGATCGGGAACGACCCGAACTCGCTCGCCACCTGGAGGAGTTGGGCGGCACGCTGACGCTGCTGCCACAGCGGGGTGCGCTTGCCGGGGCTGCGCCGCGGCAGCAGCAGGGCACGCGCCGCGCACTCCCGGAACCGGGAGGCGAACAGCGCCGAGCCGCCCACCTGGTCGGTGACCAGCTGATCGATCTCGCCGTGCTCGAAGACGGTGTCGGCGGCGCCCACCGGGGACTGCTCGGGGTCGAACTCCGCGCCCACAGCGGCCGGTCGGGCGCCGTCCGTGCCGGGCCCGTCGATGAGGTCGAGGCCCATCAGGTCGGCGTCGGGCAGCCGCAGCACGATGCCGTCGTCGGCGTGCATCACCTGGGCGTCCATGCCGTAGCGCTCGGACAGCCGGGCGCCGAGGGCGAGCGCCCAGGGGGCGTGCACCTGGGCGCCGAAGGGGGAGTGCACCACGATCCGCCAGTCGCCCAGCTCGTCACGGAACCGCTCCACGACGATCGTGCGGTCGTCCGGGACGTGGCCGCAGGCCAGCTTCTGCTCGGCGAGGTAGCCCAGGACATTGCCGGCCGCCCAGTCGTCCAGGCCGGCGGCCTGCAACCGGGCGCGCGCGTCGTCCGGAGCCAGCGAGCCGATCTCGCGGAGGAACGCGCCGAGCGCACGGCCCAGTTCGAGCGGGCGGCCCAGCTGGTCGCCCTTCCAGAACGGCAGGCGGCCCGGCACTCCCGGGGCGGGGGTGACCAGCACCCGGTCGCGGGTGATGTCCTCGATCCGCCAGGAGGTCGTGCCGAGCGTGAAGACGTCGCCGACGCGGGACTCGTAGACCATCTCCTCGTCCAGCTCGCCCACGCGTCGCCCGCCACCGCCCCCTTTCCCGGAGTCGCCGCCCGCCAGGAAGACGCCGAACAGGCCGCGGTCGGGGATCGTGCCACCGGAGGTGACGGCGAGGCGCTGCGCCCCGGGGCGGCCGGTCACGGTTTGTGCGATGCGGTCCCACACCAGGCGTGGCCGCAGCTCGGCGAAGGCGTCCGACGGGTAGCGCCCGGCCAGCATGTCGAGCACCGAGGTGAACGCCGACTCCGGGAGCGCGGCGAACGGGGCGGCGCGGCGCACCACCGCCAGCAGTTCCTCGACGTCCCAGGTGTCCATCGCCGTCATCGCGACGATCTGCTGGGCGAGGACGTCCAGCGGATTGGCCGGTACCCGCAGCGCCTCGATCGCACCGGCACGCATCCGCTCGGTGACCACGGCGGCCTGCACCAGATCGCCGCGGTACTTCGGGAAGACGATGCCCGTCGACACCGCGCCCACCTGGTGGCCGGCCCGGCCCACCCGCTGGAGGCCGGACGCCACCGACGGCGGCGACTCCACCTGGACCACCAGGTCGACCGCGCCCATGTCGATGCCGAGCTCCAGGCTGGAGGTGGCGACGACGGCCGGCAGCCGGCCCGCCTTCAGGTCCTCCTCCACCTGGGCGCGCTGCTCCTTGGAGACCGAGCCGTGATGGGCGCGGGCCAGCACCGCGGGAGCGCCCTTGGCGGCGCCGGACTCCGCCATCAGCTCGGCGGGGGAGTGGTGCTCGGGCAGCGGCTCGCCCGTCGCGCGTTCGTAGGCGATTTCGTTGAGCCTGTTGCACAGACGCTCGGCCAGGCGGCGGGAGTTGGCGAAGACGATCGTGGAGCGGTGCGCCTGGACCAGATCGGCGATCTTCTCCTCGACCTGCGGCCAGATGGACGGCTTCTGCCCGCTCTCCCCCTCCTGGACCGGCGAGCCGCCCAGCTCGCCCATGTCCTCCACCGGGACGACCACCGACAGGTCGAATCGCTTCCCCGACGGCGGCTGCACGATCTCCACCCGGCGCCGCGGCGACAGATAGCGGGCCACCTCCTCCACCGGCCGTACCGTCGCCGACAGGCCGATCCGGCGGGCCGGACGCGGCAGCAGCTCGTCAAGACGCTCCAGGGACAGCGCCAGGTGCGCGCCGCGCTTCGTGCCCGCCACGGCGTGCACCTCGTCCAGGATCACCGTCTCGACACCAGCCAGCGCCTCCCGGGCGGACGACGTCAGCATCAGGAACAGCGACTCGGGCGTCGTGATCAGGATGTCCGGCGGGCGGTTGGCGAGCGAACGGCGTTCGGCGGGCGGGGTGTCCCCGGAGCGGATGCCCACGGTGAGGTCGGGTTCGGGCAGCCCGAGCCGGACCGCCTCCTGGCGGATGCCGGTCAGCGGGCTGCGCAGATTGCGCTCGACGTCGACGGCCAGCGCCTTCATCGGGGAGACGTACAGCACCCGGCAGCGCTTCTTCGGCTCGGCGGGCGGCGGCTCGCTCGCCAGCGCGTCCAGCGAGGCGAGGAAGGCGGCGAGCGTCTTGCCCGAGCCCGTCGGCGCCACCACCAGGACATCCGACCCCTCGCCGATCGCACGCCAGGCGCCCTCCTGCGCCGCGGTGGGCGCGCTGAAGGCTCCCGTGAACCAGCCGCGGGTCGCGGGGGAGAACGAGTCGAGCGCTGCCTTCGCCATGTCCCCCATCGTGCACCGCACCACTGACAACGCGGCCCGCGGCGCCCGCCGCACCGCCCCGCCCGCGCCGCGTCCACGGTACGGACGCGCAGGCCACCGGCCGGACGGGCGGACGCAGAATGGCGTCATGGGTCACCTGCGGCGGACACGGCACGGCCGCGGACGGCGGGCCCCAGGACGCCGCGCCGCGGGCGCACGGCGAATGGTCACGGCACTGGCGGTGCGCCGGGCTCCCCGGCCTCGACCTGCTGCGCGCCCGCTAGGTGGGGCACGCCTTCCCCGCCACTCCCATGAAGGCTTCGTCATCGCCGTCGTCACCGGAGGGATCGAAGAGGTCGGGCTGTCCGGTGGCGCCGTACGGGCCGGGCACGGCGGCGTCATCATGCTCAACCCGGAGGTGCCGCACAGCGCACGCGCAGGGCAGCGCGAGGGCTGGTCGTACGACACGCTCTACCCCTCCGCGCGGCTCGTCGCCGAGGTCGCCCGGGAGACCACCGGACTGCGCGGCACCCCCGGGTTCGCCGAGACCGTCGCCGACGTGCCCCGGACCGGCCGGCTGATCACCGAGGTGCACCGGGCGGCCGAAGCGGGCGACGTGCTCACCGCCGACAGCCTGCTGAGGGTGGTGCTCGCCCGGCTGCTGCGCCGCTACGGAGGCCCGCTGCCGGTCCGCGCGCCCCGTTCCCGCCCCCGCAGACCCCGACGGCCCTGCCAAGCCGGACTCCGCCGTCATGAGGGACGCCCCGGTGTCGGCGTCGCCGTCGGGCTCTCCGGCTTCGCCTTCGGCGTCACCTCCGCGTGCGCCGGCATCGGCCTGTTGCAGACCTGCGCGCTGAGCCTGCTGGTCTTCACCGGAGCCTCGTAGTTCGCCCTGGTCGGCGCGCTCGCCGCGCACTGGATCATCGACGAGACCGAGACCGAGACCGAGACCGAGACCGAGACCGAGACCGAGACCGAGACCGCGGCCGTCGCCCTCGCCCAGCCCGACCGGCGCAGCGCCAGGCTCGGCTTCACGGTCACCGGTCTCACGCTCCACCTGCTGTGGAACGTCACCACGCTGGTCGGTGCCCTGGGCGCGGGGGCGCTCGGCGACACCGGGGCCCGGGGCCTGGACGTGGCTGCCCCGCCGTCTTCCTGGCGCTGCTCGCCCCGATGCTCAAGAGCGGCGCGGAGCGGGCCACGGCGGGCCTCGCCGTGCTGCTCGTGATGGTGGCCCTGCCGCTGCTGCCCACGGGCGTGCCGGTGCTCCTGTCGGCGCTCGCCGCCCCGGCGGTCCTGAGGGTCCAAGGGCGGCGGGAGCGCACCCGGGGACGCGCCCACGACAACGGGGACGGCCGGACGGCCCCGGAGGAGGACCGGACATGAACACCTGGATCGCGATCGGCGCCACCGCCGTCGGCTGCTACCTGGTCAAGTACCTCGGCCTGCTGGCACCTTCAGGGCTGCTGGAGCGCCCCCGGGTCAAGCGGCTGGCGGCGCTGCTCCCGGTGGCCGTCACGGCCGGGGTGCGTGCCCTGGGCGGCTGACGGCGGGGAGGCGACGGGCGGCCGACGGGGCCCTGGTGCCCACCGGGGGTGCCGCTCCCTCCGGGGCCGGGTGGCCGGGCCCCGGCCCGCCTCGTCAGCCGATGTCCCGCCCGTAGGCGCGCAGGGTCAGCAGTGCCCGGAGAGTGACCATCGGGCGGCACTCCAGGGCCGTTCCCGGCGCCCAGAGGCGCCAGTTGACCGGCCAGCCGCCGTCCTCCTGCTGGAGCGAGGCGAGATGGCCGAGCGCGCGGTCGAGTTCCGTGTCCGTGAACCAACTGCGGGCCCACGAGCCCGGTGTGGCCGCGTAGTCGTACGCGAAATGGTGCTCCCCGGGGGCGTACCCCTCGGGTACCGCGGTCCGGTCCGCCCGCGCCGGATCCAGCACGACCAGGCCGCGGTCCCGTACCAGCGTGCCCAGACGGCGGGCCGCGGCGGCGGCCCGCGGGCGGTCGGGGGCGCCGTCCAGGAAGGCCACCGCCGCCCTGACCTCGTACGGGTGGGTCTCCTCCAGCGATTCCACCGCCGCCCAGCAGTAGTCGGTGGCCCGGAACAGCCAGGCGTGCCAGGCGTCGTTGCGGTGCAGCGTGCCCACCACGGGGCCGGTGGCCAGCAGGGAGCTGGGCGGGTCGTCGACCACCGGGATCCAGGGGGCGGCCGGATAGCCGCGCAGCGAGGGGTGCAGCGCGGGCAGTGCGCCCTCCGGTGTCGAAATGTGCGTCAGATAGCGGCAGATGCGCTCGATGTGCCTGCTGTCGCAGCGCCCGATGCGGTCCAGGACGTCCAGCGCGTGTGCGGTGTGCAGCGGCTGGCTGACCGGGCCGCGCAGATCGGGCTCCAGCGCGTGGCCGTAGCCGTCGTCGTCGTTGCGGTACGCGGCGAGCGCGGTCTCGACCGGCCCGGCGTCGCCGTTGAGGAAGTGGTAGGCGAAGAGCCGCTGTTCGAGCACCCGGGCGGTGAGCCAGACGAAGCGCTCCGCTCGGGCCAGAGGGGTCGGCGATGGGCTTACATTTTCGGCCATGGCCCGACGGTAAGGCCGGTTCACGGTGGTGACACCGGCTCCGGTGCCGGTGCCCTCCCAGGGCGGGACACGGAAGGCTTGTGGTTGACGTCCGGGGGGGCCGGACCGTGTGCGCGGGAGGAAGCGCGGGGACGGGCGTCGGCCCGATGGCCGTAATGCGGCCCTGTGCGGCAGGCTGTGGTATGCGGAGGGCGGGGCTGCGGGCTGCGCGCCGGGGCATGGCAGGGCATGTGGTGCGGGAACTGGACGATGACGCTTCGCCGATCCGCGTCTGCGCAGCGGGTGCCCGGGAGGCGGTGATGACTCGGTACTGTGCCTAAGCGGGGTGTGGTCCTTACGGGCCCGGGTAATTTCGGCCCTTTCGGCGCAATGGCGATGACGTACTCGGCGGCCCGGAACAGCACATGAAAAAGTCCCGCCGGTTTTTTTAATGGCGCTTTGCCTACGCCAAAAACAAGACAAAAACGTTGACACTCGAACTGCGGCTTCGTACCGTTTTCCCTCGTACGGGGGCGTATCTTCATGCATGCGCGGCATGCCCTGTGCAGTCGGCGATTACGACGCACGGACGGATCGGTCAATGGATTCTCGTATGTCACGCTCGCCGCGGCTGCCCGAGAACGGTGGTGGCGTCGGCCAGGAAGCGGCCGGGCCCCAATTGACCCGACGTGAGATCGAGGTTACTCAGGCGGTCGCGGCCGGTCTTTCGAATCGAAGAATAGGGCGGCAGCTCGGGATTTCCGAGTGCACCGTGAAAGTCCACATCCGGTCGATTTTCATCAAGCTGGACGTGTCCACGCGTACCGAAGCGGCGGTGCTCGCGCTGCGCGACGGGCACATCGCGATGCAGGGTCCTGCGGGCGACGCGTAGCGCCGGGCGGCCGTCCCGAGGGGTCGCCCACGGGCGCAGCGGGGCGAGGGTGCCGAGCGCGCCCCGCGCCGTCCGCACGCCGGGAACCGGCTCGGGGGCGCGGCGGCGGCGTACACGCGACGGGCCACGCGGTGTCGGCGGACCGCCCGAACCCCCGCCCCACGCCGACGAGTTGCACGCCCCTCTTGCGGCATACCGCCCGGTCTGCCGTTCCCGGGCGCTGATCCGGTGCCCAGCATTTAGCCGAGCTAATACCTCGGGGCACTTTCGTCGCTGGACTCATCCCTGCGGACCGCCGAGCATGGATCCATGACGTCAACTCCGTCCCCTCGCGCCCCGGCCCGAGCTGCCGCCGAAGGCCCGGCCGGGGCCTGGGGTGTCGGTGACCGCGCGGACAAAGGGGCCGGCTCCCCACGTGCGGGAGCCGGCCCCTGGGTTGCCGTGAAGGCGTGCGGGTGGCGTGGGCGGTTGATGACTCAGACGGGCGGTATGACACCCGCCTGTAGCGCGGTGATGGCGGCCTGGGTGCGCGAGGCCACCCGAAGCTTGGTGAAGATGGACCGGATGTGGGCTTTGACGGTGTGCTCGGAAATCCGCAACTCGCGGCCTATCCTGCGGTTTGACATTCCTTTTACAATCGCCGTCAGAACTTGGACTTCGCGATCCGTCAACTTTGTGTGGGGGGTGCGCTGCTGGCTGAGTGTCATGCTCTGCGCACCAACGAGGGCCGGGTTAATGCATGGGATATTCCATTGGGTGACATATTCCCTGCGACCTTCTGGTGTCAGGTCAACGAGTGGCTCAATGGCTATCAAAACTATACAACATTGGAACCGGCTATGATGGTTCACGTGTCGAATATGTCGACTCCGTGCGGAAACGTATCGTGCGAACCCGCCCGCCACGCACACCGGTTGCCGTTCCTCTTCTTCTCCGGGCGGCCGTGCCTGGACTTCGCGGCGACGAGAGGCGGATGCGGAGACCGTGACACCGAACGCATCGGCACCGCGGACCGCCTGACGCGGTGGGGGATCGAAGCGGGGCTGCTCCCGGACGACGGCGGGGCAAGGGGGGCCACGGAGCGCATCGCGCAGGAGGCGCGCGGTCTGCGCGAGTGCCTCTACCGCGCCGTGTGGGCCAAGATGGACGGCGGCATCCCGCGCCGCGCGGACGTCGCGGAGGTCAACGGCTGGGCGCGGTCCACGCCGCTGCCGCTGGCGCTGAGCGCCGACGGGCGGAGCCGGGCGTGGGCGGGCACGGAGACGGTGACCGGCATGCTCGCCTCGCTGGCCCGGGACGCGGTCGAGCTGCTCACCGACGTCGACCCCGCCCGGCTGCGCGAATGCGCGGGGGAGACCTGCATGGTCGTCTTCCTCGACCAGTCCCGTACGAACAGCCGGCGGTGGTGCTCGATGGACCTGTGCGGCAACAGAGAGAAGAAGTCGAGCCTCAAGCGGCGCCACTCCGGCGTGCGTTGACGGTCGCTCGCGGCTCCCAGGGCGTGTCCGACGGGTCGCCGTGACGCCACGGCGACCCGTCGGTCACGCCCGGAGGCTGTCCCTAGTACTCGCGATCTACGACGAGGAGGCGACTGTCGCGGCCGGTCCCGGCAGCCCACTCTTGAGTGCGTGATCGCTACGGAAGCACGGAGATTTTCCTGTCTGGGCCCCGGAGGGGCGTTCACCGGGCTTGCGCTGCGCGGCCTCCTGGCGTCCTCCGGCACACCGCCCACACCGCCCACACCGCCGGCACCTGCCACGACGGCCGCGGCTGAGGCGCCCGTGCCGGACGCCGCCGCCGGACGCCGCGGCCTGACCGGACCCGCCCGCGGGACACCGGGACGCAGGGCCGCCACCCGCTCCGCCGCCACCCGCTCCGTACCGGTCACCCGCATCACCGGCACCGACGGTTCCCCGCGCAGCGCCTCCGCACACCTTCGAACCACCTCTGAATGAGGGGCCCGAAACGTCTATGGACACCTGGATGAACCACCGGCCCACCGCCGCCCCGTGGCGCGCTCTGCCGGCCGCCCAGCAGCCCGAATGGCCCGACCGGGAGGCACTCGACGCGGTTCTCGACCGGCTGGCAGGGCAGCCCCCGCTGGTCTTCGCCGCGGAGTGCGACGCGCTCCGCCACCGGCTCGCGGACGTTGCCCGCGGCGAGGCGTTCCTGCTCCAAGGGGGCGACTGCGCCGAGGTGTTCGACGGCGCGGGCTCCCGGGCCGTACCGGGAAAGGTCGAGACGCTGCTCCAGATGGCGGTCGTGCTCACCTACGCCGCGTCGACGCCCGTCGTCCCCGTCGGCCGGATCGCCGGCCAGTACGCCAAGCCGCGCTCCAGCCCGACCGAGACCCGCGACGGCGTGACGCTGCCCTCGTACCGCGGCGACTGCATCAACGGACACGAGTTCACCGCCGAGGCGCGCACCCCCGACCCGCAGCGGCTGGGGAGGATGTACGAGAGCTCGGCGGCGACCTTGAACCTGATCCGCGCGCTGACCGCGAGCGGCCACGCCGGCCTGCACCAAGCGCACGCCTGGAACCGCGAGTTCGTGCTCCGCTCACCGGTCGGCGAACGCTACGAGCGTCTGCTCGGCGAGATCGAGACCGCGCTCGGCTTCATCCGCGCCTACGGCCTCGACCGGTCCGCGGGCAGCCGTCCGCCGGAGTTCTACGCCAGCCACGAAGCGCTGCTCCTGGACTACGAATCGGCTCTGGTGCGGACCGATACGCGAACCGGAAGGCCGTACGCCGGATCCGGCCACCTGTTGTGGATCGGGGAGCGCACCCGCCAACTGGACGGCGCGCACATCGCCTTCGCCGCGGGCATCGGCAACCCCATCGCCGTCAAGCTCGGCCCGACCGCCCTCCCCGAGGACGCGCTGGCCCTCGTCGAACGGCTCGACCCGTACCGAGAGCCGGGACGGCTCACCTTCCTCACCCGTATGGGCAAGGACCGCATACGGGACGTCCTGCCGCCCCTCGTCGACGCGGTGACCCGCAGCGGCGCCCGCGTCGCCTGGGTCTGCGACCCGATGCACGGCAACACCTTCGAGGCGCCCACCGGGCACAAGACCCGCCACTTCGACGACATCGTCGACGAGGTGACCGGCTTCTTCGAGGTCCACCGGGGACTCGGCACCCACCCCGGCGGCATCCATGTCGAACTCACCGGCGACGCCGTCACCGAATGCCTGGGCGGCGGCGACGACGTGGCCCCCGAAGACCTGCACCTGCGCTACGAGACCTCCTGCGACCCCCGGCTCAACCGCCGCCAGTCGATGGATCTCGCCTTCCACGTCGCCCAGTTGTACCGCGAGCAGGCCCGCCCCCGGCCGCCGCACCCACAGGAGGACACATGCGATACCACTTCGAGGACTTCCCCGCCGGCCGCACTCACGACCTCGGCCGGGAGCGCCTGACCGCGGACGACATCACCGGCTACGCGCGCCGCTTCGACCCGATGCCCTTCCACCTCAGCGAGGAGACGGCCCGGCATTCCCCCTTCGGAGGGCTGGTGGCCAGCGGCTGGCACACGGGGGCCGTGGTGATGGGCCGGTTCGTCCGCACCCTGCTGGCCGACTCCGCGTGCCAGGGGTCGTACGGCATGGACGAGGTCAGGTTCATGCAACCGGTGCGCCCCGGCGACGAGTTGGCGGCTCGCGCGGAGGTCGAGGCGGCCGAACCGCACCACAAGCGGCCCGGCATCGGCGTGGTGAGCTTCCTGGTCACCGCCGCCAACCAGGACGGCGCGCAGGTCTACCGGATGCGGACGCGGCTGCTCTTCGCCCGCCGCACCGCCGCCACGGCCACCGGCTCCGCGCGCGCAGAGCAGGGCGCGACGTGACCGGGCCGCTGCGCGCGGCCGACGTGCCGGAGGTCAGGGCCGAGCTGACCGCCTGGCTGGCGGATGCCGGCGGCGCCCACTGGGGGCGCGAGTTCGCCCTCCGGAGCGCCGCCGAACTGCCGCAGGAGTACCGGTCCGACCCCTACGGGGCCGCTGCCGCCCTCGCGCACCGCGCCGCCGCGGGACTGCGGGACGCCGAGATGTACTACGTGGCGGGCGAGATGGCGCAGCTGGCCGCGGCGGCCGGCGAGCGGCTGCCCGCCTACCGGCTGCACCACGAGGAACTTCCCGCCGAGCGCGGGCTGCTGATCTGGGAAGTCCCCTGCACCGTCTACCGGATGGGCCCCCTACGGGTTCCGGTGCGTGCGGCGTCGTGGGCGCCGCACGGCAGCGGCGTCGAAGTCATCCTGTGGGGCCTGACCGACGACCGGATCGCCGAGCAGGAACGCGTCTCACGGGTGTCGGGCAACCGACTGCGCGCCCAGCTCCCGGCGCTGGACCGGATAGCCTCCAGCGTCCTGCCGTACGGGCAGCTGCCCCGCTGGCTCGGCCCGGCCGGATGGGAATCCGAGCAGGACTACGACTGGCACGCCCGCGCCGAGCGCACCGTGCTGGCCACCTGGCTGCTGATGGGACAGCAGACCCTCGTCCACGCGTCCCAGACGCAGGCACCGCGCTCCGCCGTCCGCCGCATCCGACGGCTGGACCCCGGCGTGCCGACCCGGATCACCTCCGTCCAGCTGCGCCGCGCCATGGCCGACGGGCAGCCTTCCGGGGCGCGGGGGCGGCGCGATTACCACCACCGGTGGACGGTCCGCGGACACTGGCGCAAGCAGTGGCTGCCCGCACGTGAGGCGCACCGCCCGGTATGGGTGTCGCAGCACGTCAGGGGCCCGCTGGGCGCGCCGCTGCTGGGCGCGGAGCGGGTCGACGTCCTGCGGCACTGACGGGTGCCCGGAGGAAGGCGGCGGCTGTGCCCGTACGGGGGCCGCCGCCTCCGTGCTCCTGGGAGAGGCGAAGGCTCTACTCTGCGTACGTATCCGCACCGCATGCCCGAGGAGGGCGCACGAGGTGGCGCCGCCGTGGATGCTTGATGCGGCGGGGACGGGATCCCCCGGAACGCCCTGCCGGTCGCGCAGGGGCGGAAAATACAAAAAACGTGCAGTTCAGAGCGGGTACGGAGCGGAATTCATGCGGTTGACGGTCTTCTGGGAGCGAATGGCGGATCACTTCGGAGCGGCGTACGCCGACTCGTTCGCCCGCGATCACGTGATGTCCGGGCTCGGCGGCCGGACCGTCCAGGAGGCGCTGGCCGCGGGGTGGAGCGCCAAGGACGTGTGGCGGGTGGTCTGCGCCACGATGGACGTGCCGGAGAGCAAGCGGTGAGCGCCCCGATGCGGCGCACGCCCGGCGGAGATCCGGGGTACGGCGGAGACTGCCGGACCCGTGCGCGAGACTGGCTTCGTGCCCGCGACTGAAGACACGACCAGCAACGACGACCGACGGCCTCCGGAGGCGACCGGTGCGCGGATGCCGCGCTGGCTGCCGCGCGCCATGGTGCTCGCGCTCGCCCTGGTGGCCTGCTTCCAGCTCGCCAGCTGGGGGTTCCACCAACTGATCAACCTGCTCCTGAACATCCTGATCGCGTTCTTCCTGGCGCTGGCCGTCGAGCCGGCGGTGGACTGGATGGCGCACCGCGGGGTGCGCCGCGGCCTGGCCACCGGCCTGGTCTTCTGCGGCATCCTCATCGCCGCCGCGGGCTTCTTCGCACTCCTCGGGTCGATGCTGGCCGGCCAGATCGCCAAGATGGTCGAGGAGTTCCCGCAGTACCTGGACGACGTCATCAGCTGGGTGAACGGCACCTTCCACACCCACCTCTCGCGTCTTGAGGTGCAGAACAACCTCCTCAAGTCCGACTGGCTCCAGAAGTACGTCCAGGACAGCGCCAACAACGTCCTCGCGGTGTCGGCCACGGTGCTCGGCAGCCTGTTCAACCTCCTGTCGGTGGCACTGTTCTCGTTCTACTTCGCGGCCGACGGCCCGCGGCTGCGCCGTGCCCTGTGCTCGGTGCTCCCGCCGAGCCGCCAGACGGAGGTGCTGCGCGCCTGGGAGATCGCCGTCGCCAAGACCGGCGGTTACCTCTACTCCCGCGGCCTGATGGCGCTGATCTCCGGCGTCGCGCACTACGTCCTGCTGGAGATCCTGGGGGTGCCCTACGCCCCGGCGCTGGGCATGTGGGTCGGCCTCGTCTCCCAGTTCATCCCGACCATCGGCACGTATCTGGCGGGCGCCCTGCCCATCCTGATCGCGTTCACCGTCGACCCCTGGTACGCGCTGTGGGTGTTCGGCTTCGTCGTGATCTACCAGCAGTTCGAGAACTACCTCCTGCAACCCCGGATCACCGCGCGGACGGTGGACATCCACCCCGCCGTCGCCTTCGGCTCGGTCGTCGCCGGCACCGCCCTGATGGGCGCGGTCGGCGCGCTGATCGCGATCCCGGCGACCGCGACCCTGCAGGCGTTCCTGAGCGCGTACGTCAAGCGCTACGAGGTCACCGACGATCCGCGGGTGCACGGCAGGGGCCGGCGCAGGCGCGGCGCCGCGGCCCTGGCGCGGGTGCGGCGCACCCTGCACGACCGCCATCCGTCCACGCATCCGAAGGACCGGGAGGCGGGCGCGGACGGGGGCGGGGACCGGAGCGAGGACGGCGGCGGCTCCGGTGGTGACGGCCGCTCCGGCGGGCCGGACGACCGCTGAGCGGGCGCGCGGCCGGGCGGGTGTGCCGCCCGGGGCGATGCGCTTGACACCAAAATCGAACATCCATTCTTATAGAGATCCGACCCGTGTTCTGGAGCATTGCCGCGGAGTTATCCACAGGTCGGAGCCGGGTCCGGGCGCGTTGTCAGTGGCAGGCGTTAGCGTCATGGACGTGAAGCGATCGACTCAAGCAAATCGGGTGGAACCCATGGCAGGCACTGACCGCGAGAAGGCGCTCGACGCCGCGCTCGCACAGATTGAACGGCAATTCGGCAAGGGCGCCGTGATGCGCATGGGGGAGCGGCCCAACGAACCCATCGAGGTCATCCCCACCGGATCGACCGCGCTCGACGTGGCGCTGGGCGTCGGCGGCATCCCTCGTGGCCGCGTCGTCGAGGTCTACGGCCCGGAGTCCTCCGGTAAGACGACCCTGACCCTGCACGCGGTGGCCAACGCCCAGAAGGCCGGCGGCTCGGTGGCGTTCATCGAC
This sequence comes from Streptomyces sp. NPDC048644, assembly GCF_043199105.1. Classification (NCBI taxonomy): domain Bacteria; kingdom Bacillati; phylum Actinomycetota; class Actinomycetes; order Kitasatosporales; family Streptomycetaceae; genus Streptomyces; species Streptomyces sp. NPDC048644. The sequence goes on along the minus strand of NZ_JBICVO010000012.1, from coordinate 212,903 downwards.
GCCGAGCACGCGCTCGACCCCGAGTACGCCAAGAAGCTCGGCGTGGACACGGACGCCCTGATCCTGTCCCAGCCGGACAACGGCGAGCAGGCGCTGGAGATCACGGACATGCTGGTCCGTTCCGGCGCGCTCGACCTCATCGTCATCGACTCCGTCGCCGCCCTGGTGCCGCGGGCCGAGATCGAGGGCGAGATGGGCGACTCCCACGTCGGTCTCCAGGCCCGGCTGATGAGCCAGGCCCTGCGCAAGATCACCAGCGCGCTCAACCAGTCCAAGACCACCGCGATCTTCATCAACCAGCTCCGCGAGAAGATCGGCGTGATGTTCGGCTCGCCGGAGACCACGACCGGTGGCCGCGCGCTGAAGTTCTACGCCTCGGTGCGTATCGACATCCGCCGCATCGAGACCCTCAAGGACGGCACGGACGCGGTCGGCAACCGCACCCGCTGCAAGGTGGTCAAGAACAAGGTGGCCCCGCCCTTCAAGCAGGCCGAGTTCGACATCCTCTACGGCCAGGGCATCAGCCGTGAGGGCGGCCTGATCGACATGGGTGTGGAGCACGGCTTCATCCGCAAGTCCGGCGCCTGGTACACGTACGAGGGCGACCAGCTCGGCCAGGGCAAGGAGAACGCCCGCAACTTCCTCAAGGACAACCCGGACCTCGCCAACGAGGTGGAGAGGAAGATCAAGGAGAAGCTGGGCATCGGCGTCAAGCCGCAGGAACCGGGGGCGGAGCCCGGCGCGGACGCGGCAGCCGCGAGCGAGCCGGCCAAGACGGTTCCGGCGCCGACCGCCAAGGGCGCCAAGGCTTCCAAGGCCGCCGCGGCCAAGAGCTAGCCCGTCATGACGCGGCGAACGGACTGGTCCGGCAGCGAGGACGGCTACGGCCGTGCTGCGGACGACGCCGAGAACCGTAGAGGCCACAGAGGCCGTGAGGACAGCGGTGGTCCCTCCTCGTCGAGGGACGGGACGGGACCACCGCGCACACCCGAAGAGCAGGCACGGGCGATATGCCTGCGCCTGCTCACCGGCGCCGCGCGCACCCGCAGCCAGCTCGCGGACGCCCTGCGCAAACGGGACATCCCCGAGGATGTGGCGGACGCGGTGCTCTCCCGCTACGTGGAGGTCGGCCTCATCGACGACGCGGCCTTCGCCGACGCCTGGGTGGAGTCCCGCCACCACGGCCGGGGCCTGGCCCGTCGCGCGCTCGCCCGCGAGCTGCGGACCAAGGGCGTGGAATCCGAGGTGATCGACGAGGCCGTCGGCCGCCTCGATTCCGAGCAGGAGGAGGCCACCGCCCGCGAACTGGTCGAGCGCAAACTGCGCACGACCAGAGGACTCGACCGCGACAAGCGCCTGCGCCGGCTCGCCGGGATGCTGGCCCGCAAGGGGTACCCCCAGGGCCTCGCCCTGCGCGTCGTCCGGCAGGCCCTGGAGGACGAGGGCGAGGACCCGGAGCTGCTGGAGCAGTGGGCCCAGGACTAGGGCGCTTCCGACGGATCTAGGGAGCGTCCGGGGCCGGCCCGCCCGGTCGGCAACCGGGCCGGTCGTTCCGGTCCGCAGCCGGGCCGGCCGCTCGGGTCAGCCGCCGGTGACCGGCAGGCCCGCGGCGCGCCACGCCTGGAATCCGCCGATCAGATCGGTGGCCCGGTGCAGCCCCAACTGGTGCAGCGAGACCGCAGCGAGGCTCGACGCGTATCCCTCGTTGCAGACGACCACGACGTGGAGATCGTGACGGTCCGCCTCCGGCAGGCGGTGGTCGCCCGTCGGGTCGAGCCGCCACTCCAGCTCGTTGCGCTCCACGATCAGCGCCCCGGGGATGGTGCCGTCGCGCTCCCGCAGGGCGGCGTAACGGATGTCCACGAGAAGCCCGCCGGCCTCCCGGGCCGCGGCGGCCTGTTCCGGCTCCAGACGGTCCAGCGTCCCGCGGGCCCGCTCCAGCAGTTGATCGATGGCGCTCATCCCCACACCTCCGGCTGTTCGACCTCTTCCAGACGGAACACCGGGCCGGTGCGGCTGTAGCGCCGGATCAGGGGAAGCGGCGGGTAGTAGGCGTGCACGGACACCGCGTGGGTGTCCTGCGAGGCGTTGAGCACGTCGTGCACGTGGTGCGGGCCGAAGGCGCGACCGCGGCCGTCACTCAGGGTGCGCTCCCGGTCGACGCCGTCGGAGAGTTCCAGGGTCTTCCAGCCCTCGGTGGGTAGCCGGACCGCCAGTGAGTGCTCGGTCAGCTCGCCGCTCGCGGTGGCGAAGGCGCCGCGCGAGCCGCCGTGGTCGTGCCAGCCGGTGCCCGTACCGGGCGGCCAGCCGATCAGCCACACCTCACTGCCGCCCGGCCCGTTCAGCCGGAGCCAGGTGCGGCCTTCGGGGTCGAGCGGGAGGGAGGCGACGAGCGCGCGGTCCGCGGCGGTGCGGCGGACGAATGCGAGGAGTTCGGTCGCGCCGGGACCGCCGGAACTCTTGGCGGTCTGCGGGCGCGCAGGGACATGGACATCGGGCACGGGAACCGTCCTGAATGATCGCGAAGAGGCGCGGCCACCACGGCGGGAAGCCGGGGCCGCGCGGGGAGGAAGAGCGGATCAGCAGAACGGACGACACGTGCAGCCCGCGTAGCGGACCAGGTCCAGATGGACCCTCCGCCACAATCGCGAGCCGTGATCAGTCACCTTCGGAGTGAAACACGGACGTTCCCACAGGGTCAACCGGCGAGCCGGCCCCAGGACCTGCCGCGGCTGCCTCACCGGCTCCCGCGGGACCTGGCACCCCGGCGCCCTCGCCGGCCTCCGAACTCCCGGACGGCGCACCGCCGTTACCCGCCCCGCCCGCCGGATGCCGTGCCGCCCGCCCGAACGGACCGCCGCGCACCGCCGTCGCGCAGGCGTGCAGCTCGGCCGGGCGGACACCGGACATGGCGGTGACGAGATGGCCGTCGGGCCGCACCAGCAGGACGGTGTGCGCGGCGGCTCCCGGATACTCCTCGGCGACCAGCACCTCGGCCTGCATCGGCAGTGCGGCGACCGCGTCGGTCAGCCGCGGCATCAGCCCGGCGGACTGCCAGTGCCTGCGGTCCCAGACCCCGGTGCCCGGCGCGATCAGTATCACCAGCAGCCCCTGGCCCAGCCGGTCGCGCAGCGGCACCACCGAACCGTCGGCCGCGGTCACCGGGACGTCGGCGACCGGCGCCCCCGGCAGGGTGCCCACCGGCGTCCCCGTGGTGTGCGCGGCGGGCGGCGCGAGCGGGGAGCGGGCGTAGACCGGGGGCGCGCCCAGCGGGCCGCGCCCGAGGTGGCCGTCCGTCAGGAGGGCGCAGTGGCCGCGGACGGCGCCAGGCAGCGCCCGCCGCAGGCCGGCCGTGCCGCCCTCACGCAGCAGCGGCAGCGCCTGGTCGGCGGCGCGCAGCCGCGCGGCGACCGCACCCCTGCGCTCGGCCTGATAGCTGTCGAGCAGCGTCTCCGACGCACCGTGGTGCCAGGCGAGGCCCAGCTTCCAGGCGAGGTTCTCGGCGTCCCGCAGCCCCTCGTCCAGGCCCTGGGTGCCGAGCGCGCCCAGCAGGTGCGCGGCGTCCCCCGCCAGGAAGGCGCGGCCCAGCCGCCAGCGCCTGGCCAGCCGGTGGTGGACGGTGTGCACCCCGGTGTCGAGCAGTTCGTACGGCGGCACCGGGCGGACGCTTCCGCGGCCCCGGGAGGGCCCGCCGGTTTCGGGGGTGGCCGCTTCGGCGGCCCAGCCGGCCAGCGAGTCACGGATCCGCGCCACCAGGGCATCGGGGGTGACCAGCTCGCGTCCCGGCGGCAGCAGCCAGTCCAGCCGCCAGACGCCGTCCGGCAGCGGCCGTGCGCAGACCTCGGCGCCAAGACCGCCGCCCTGCCGCCCGGGTGAGCGGTGCAGCAGCGCCTCGCCAGGCCAGGGCAGTTCGGCGCGGACCGCGGCCACCGCATGGCGTTCGACGGCGGTGCGGCCGGGGAAACGGATCTCCAGGAGTTTGCGGACCGTCGAGCGTGGGCCGTCGCAGCCGACGAGGTAACTCCCGCGCCACCACGTGCCGTTGGTGCCCCGGGTGTGCGCGCTGACACCGTCCGCGTCCTGCTCCAGGCCGGCCAGCCGGCCGCCGGTGATGATCTGGGCCAGCTCCTCACGCGCCAGCGCGGCGCGCAGGGCACGGGTCAGCGCGTGCTGGGGGAGGTGGACCGGAGAGCCGGCGCCCGGCGTGCCGCCGGGGTGCCCGCCGTCCTCGGGTCCTTCCTGTCCGGGGCCGAGGACGACGTGCTCCATCAGCCGCCTGCGGCGTACCGTGCGCCAGCCCGACCAGCGGGTGCCCGCCGACTCCACCGCGTCCGCGCAGCCCAGCCGGCCGACGAAGTGCGCGGTGTCCTCGCGCAGCACGGCCGTACGGGCGGGACGGACGGCCTCCTGCTCGGTGGTGTCGTCGAGCACGAGGGAGGGGACGCCCATCCGGGCCAGGGAGAGTGCGAGGGAGAGGCCGACCGGCCCCGCCCCGACGACGATCACCGGGTCCACGGCATGGCTCCCCGGCCCCGGTGGTGCGACGTGTCGGTACGGGAACTGGCAGTTGGAGCCCGGTGCGTGATCACACAGCGTATGCAACCCACTGCGACGGCCCGCGTCAAGTGACGGAGGCGGCGGTACCCGCACCGCCGCCTCCGTACACACCTGAATGCCGCCGTTCCCGACGGCCGGGCCGTTCGCCCGGGGCCGCCCCGCCTACCGGGCGGACGCGCCGGTAGGGGCACCCGGGCCGTCCAGGGCATCGGTCGCGGTCACCGGCTCGCCGGCCTCGGCCACGCCGATGCCGGTCTTGGTGCGCCGGCCGCGCCGCTCGATCCAGGTGGCGAGGCCGGACAGGGCCAGGCACATCGCGACGTAGATCGTGCCGGTGACGATGATGACCGGAACGTAGGTGTCCGAGCCGTTGACGATGATGTTGGTGCTCATCTGGCGTGCGGTGAAGAGGAGTTCCTCGAACGTGATGATGTAGCCGAGCGAGGTGTCCTTCAGCGTCACCACGAGCTGGCTGATGATCGTCGGCAGCATGGCCCGCACCGCCTGCGGGATCAGCACCGTCACCATGACCTGCGTCTTGCGCATGCCCAGCGCGTAGGCGGCCTCACGCTGGCCCTTGGGCACGGAGTTGATGCCCGCCCGCAACACCTCGGCCTGCACCGATCCGTTGTAGACGGTCAGGCCGACGACCAGCGCCCAGAACTGCGGGTCGTTGCCCGACAGGCCGAGCGCGTCACGGTTGGCGAGCAGGATCACCCACAGCACGTAGATGGTGATCAGCAGCGGGATGGCGCGGAACAGTTCGATGAATCCGGTCGCCAGCAGGCGCACCGGCTTGTGGTCGGACAGCCGGGCCACGGCCAGCAGCACGCCGAACGCCAGGGAGAGCACCGCGGCGACCGCGAAGACCCCCAGCGTGGTGAGCACGCCGTCGCGGATGTTGGTCCGCACACCGGCGTTGTTGAAGATGTTCCAGACCTCGGGTTCGAACTGCCCCTTGGCGTACAGCCGTTGCAGGATGAACGCGATCAAGGCCACCACCGCGACCGAACCGACGACGGTGTAGACGCGGTTGCGCGCCTTCGTCTTCGGACCCGGTGCGTCGTAGAGAACGCTCGCGCCGCTCATGCCGATACCTCGCTTCGTTCCGCCCCGCCTGCGCGCGGCACCCACGTCGTACTGATCCGCCTGCTGTCCGCGCTCACCTGGCCACTCCCATCCGGTGTTCGAGGAACCGGAAGACTCCGCTGATGGCGAAGGTGATGACGAGGTAGGCCAGGGCGATCCACAGGAAGATCCAGGCGATGGCGAATCCCTGGTCGCTGAGCAGCTTGGAGACGCTGAACAGTTCGGCGACGCTGAAGGCGCCGGCGATCGCGGAGTTCTTCGTCAGCGCGATGAAGATGCTGCTCAGCGGCGGCAGCACGGTGCGGGTCGCCTGCGGGAGGATGATCATCCGCAGGGTCTGGGCGAACGTCATGCCGAGGCTGCGGGCGGCCTCCGCCTGCCCCACCGGCACCGTCGAGATGCCGGAGCGCACCGCCTCGCAGACGAACGACGAGGTGTAGAAGCCGAGCGCCAGCGTGGCCAGCACGAACGGGCTGGTGCCGGGGAAGAGGATCTGCGGCACCACGAAGAAGGCGACCAGGAAGAGCAGCGTCAGCGGCGTGTTCCGCAACACCGTGACCCAGGCCGTCCCGAAGACGCGCAGCGGCGGAATCGGGGAGACCCGGAAGCCGGCTATGAGGATGCCGAGCACCAGCGCGAGCACCGCGCTGGCCGCGGTGATCGCCAGGGTTCCGAGGAACCCGTCACGGAACTCGGGAAGATGATCGAGGAGTACGTTCATGGGGTCTCCGCGGTAGCGGTCGGGTCGGCGGCGGGAAGGGGCGGGGGGCCGGAGCGCACGGGCCGGAAGACAGCACGCCCCGTACACCCGACCCGGCGGGCGTACGGGGCGGCGCGGCCTGTGACGTGCGCGGGCGCCTCAGTACCGCGGAAGCGGCAGGTCGGGCGCGGTGTCCTTGGTGAAGGGCGAACCCGACTTGCCGAGCGTGCCGTTGTACGCCTTCTCGTAGTCGCCGTTCTTGATGTGGTTCTCCAGCGCCTTGCTGATCGCGTCGCGCAGCGCCTTGTCGTCCTTCTTCATGCCGACGCCGTACGGCTCCTTGGTGAAGGGCTTCTCGACGACCCGGAGCTTCTCGTGCCGCTGGGCGGCGTAGCCCTTGAGGATCGCGTCGTCGGTGGTGACGGCGTCGACCTGGCCGTCGAGCAGCGACTTGACGCAGTCCGAGTACTTCGACAGCTGGACGGTGTCGGCGCCGTACTTCGGCTTCTTGATCTCCTGGAGCGGCGTGGAGCCGACGATCGAGCAGACCTTCTTGCCCTTGAGGGAGGTCGGCCCGGTGATGGACTTGTCCTCCTTGCGCACCAGGAGGTCGGCGCCCGCCGTGTAGTACGGGCCCGCGAAGCCGACCTGCTTCTTGCGCTCGTCGTTGATCGTGTAGGTACCGACGTAGTAGTCGACCTGCCCCTTGGAGATGGTCGTCTCGCGCACGTTGGAGTCGATCGTGTCGAACTTGATCTGCTTCTCGGAGAATCCGAGGTCGGCGGCGACCATCTTGGCGATCTCGATGTCGAAGCCGGAGTACGTGCCCGCCGTGTCCTTGAAGCCGAGGAACGGCTGGTCGGCCTTGACGCCGATGACGATCTTCTTCGCCGCCTGCGCCTTCTTCAGCACCGGGGAGTCGACGGTGACCCCCGACGCGACCTTGTAGTCGCCGCTGTAGACATCGCCGCCGGCCGGCTTGTCGCCCGCCGTACCCGACTCGCCGCCGCACGCGGTCGCCGTCGCTGCCAGCGCGAGCACCACCGCACCCGCCGCAGCCGTCTTACGCATCCTCATGGTGAACATCCTTTGGTTCCACAGGTGTGGGCAATCAGGGGGCCTGGCCGGTTCTCAGTGATGCAGGATCTTCGACAGGAAGTCCTTCGCCCGGTCGCTGCGCGGGTTGTTGAAGAACTGGTTCGGCTCGGCCTCTTCGACGATGCGTCCGTCGGCCATGAAGACGACCCGGTTCGCGGCGGAACGGGCGAAGCCCATCTCGTGCGTGACGACGACCATCGTCATGCCGTCCCGGGCGAGCTGCTGCATGACCTCAAGGACCTCGTTGATCATCTCCGGGTCCAGCGCCGACGTCGGCTCGTCGAACAGCATCACCTTCGGATCCATCGCCAGCGCACGGGCGATGGCCACCCGCTGCTGCTGGCCGCCGGACAGCTGCGCCGGGTACTTGTCCGCCTGGGTTCCCACTCCCACCCGGTCCAGCAGGGCGCGGGCCTTCTCCTCCGCGGCTGCCTTGCCGGCCTTGCGGACCTTGGTCTGGCCCAGCACGACGTTCTCCAGCACCGTCTTGTGCGCGAAGAGGTTGAAGGACTGGAAAACCATCCCCACGTCGGCGCGCAGCCGCGCCAACTCCCGTCCCTCCTGCGGCAACGGCTTGCCGTCGATGCTGATGCTGCCGGTGTCGACGGTCTCCAGGCGGTTGATCGTGCGGCACAGCGTCGACTTGCCGGAGCCCGAAGGCCCGATCACCACGACGACCTCGCCGCGGTGGATCGTCAGGTCGATGTCCTGTAGCACGTGCAAGGCGCCGAAGTGCTTGTTGACGTTGTCCAGCACGACCAACTGGTCCCCGGCCGGTGCGGGGCCCTGGTCGTTCTTGGTCACCGATACTTCGCTCATCGGCGGGTAGCTCCGTCCTCCTCGGTTGGGGAGGACCCTAGGACGGCCTGCGACCAGCGTCATTACATCTGAGGGGAAATTGAGGATAACGATCCGGCCGCGGAGCGTAACGATCCGGCCGCGCCAGGACCGGTGCCGCGGGCCGCGGAGGTTGCCGGAACCGGGGCATCCGGGCGCGGGCGTACCGGCTGGATAACGGATGGCGTCGGTGAGGTGACCGCCCCTTGACGCGCGCACCTTCCATCGCGGTAGATGCCCTGTGGCCCGTGCACGCTGTGGAGAGGGAGGCCGATGAGACTGCTGCTCGTCGAGGACGACGACCATGTCGCAGCGGCCCTGTCCGCGGTGCTGGCCAGGCACGGATTCGCCGTCGTCCACGCCCGCAACGGCGACGAGGCACTCCAGGCCCTGCTCCCGGACGCCGCGGAACCGTTCTCCGTGGTGCTGCTCGACCTCGGCCTGCCCGACCAGGACGGATTCGAGGTGTGCGGCCGGATCCGCAAGATCTGCGCCACCCCCGTCATCATGGTCACCGCGCGCTCCGACGTGCGCTCGCGCATCCACGGCCTCAACCTCGGCGCCGACGACTACGTCGTCAAGCCGTACGACACCGGTGAACTGCTCGCCCGCATCCACGCCGTGAGCCGCCGCAACCCGGTCGGCGGCGCCGAGCCGCACCCCGAGGAGAGCGGCCCCGAAGAACCGCTGCGGCTCGGCGCCGTCACCGTCGAACTGCCCACCCGCCAGGTGTCGGTGGGCGGGGTGGCGGTGCCGCTGACCCGCAAGGAGTTCGACCTGCTGGCGCTGCTCGCCCAGCGGCCCGGCGTGGTCTTCCGGCGGGAGCAGATCATCAGCGAGGTGTGGCGCACCAGTTGGGAGGGGACCGGCCGGACCCTTGAGGTGCACATCGCCTCGCTGCGCGCCAAGCTGCGGATGCCCGCGCTGATCGAGACGGTCAGGGGGGTCGGCTACCGCCTGGTGGCCCCCGGTTCCGGCACCGTGCCGGCCACCCGGCCGCCCGCGTCGCCGGCCCGCTGACGGCCCCGCCCGGTCATGCGCACCCGACTCCTCCCGCTGCTCATCGTCCTGCTCGCCGGGGTGCTGCTCGCCCTCGGCATCCCGCTCGGGGTGATCACCGCGGGAGTGGAGCAGCAGAAGGTGGTCGTCGACCGCATCGACGACGCCGCACGGTTCGCGTCCCTCGCCCAGTTCGTCACCGCGCGCCCCGGTGCGGACGGCACCGCGGGCGGCGCCGACGAGGACGAACGGCGGGCCACCCTCGCCGGCGAACTGGCCCGCTACCACGACCTGTACGGCATACGGGCCGGCGTCTTCCACCGCGACCGCTCGCCGATGGCCGCGGCCCCCGGCGGCTGGCGGATACCGCAGGAGGGCGAGGGCGACCAGGCGTTCAAGGAGGCGCTGGCCGGTCACCGCAGCCACGATCCCGGACAGGTCTGGCCCTGGGACGACGGCGGACGCATCCCGGTCGCCTCGCCCGTCGTGCGGGACGGCGACGTGGTGGCGGTGGTCTTCACCGACTCACCCACCGGGCAGATGCGCGCCCACACTCTGCACGGCTGGCTGCTGATCGCCGCGGGCGAGTGCGCGGCCATGCTCGTCGCGGTCGCCGCCGCGTTCCGGCTCACCAGCTGGGTCCTGCGCCCGGTACGTGTCCTGGACGCGGCCAGCCACGACATCGCCACCGACCGGATGAAATCCCGCGTCGCCGCCACCGCGGGCCCGCCCGAACTGCGGCGCCTGGCCCGCTCGTTCAACGAAATGGCCGACCACGTCGAAGAGGTACTGGAACAGCAGCGCGCCTTCGTCGCCGACGCCTCCCACCAACTGCGCAACCCGCTCTCCGCGCTGCTGCTGCGCATCGAGCTGCTGGCGCTCGAACTCCCCGAGGGGAACGAGGAGATCGCCGCGGTCCGCACCGAGGGCAAGCGGCTGGCCCGCGTCCTGGACGACCTGCTCGGCCTCGCGCTCGCCGAGCACACCGCGGCCGACCTCCAGCTCACCGACGTCGCCGCGCTGGCCGCCGAGCGGGTGGACTCCTGGCGCCCGCTGGCCGACGACAGGGAGGTGCGCCTGACGTACGAGGGGCACAGCGCCGTCACCGGGTGGGCCGATCCGATAGCGCTCTCCAGCGCCCTGGACGCCGTAGTCGACAACGCCCTGAAGTTCACCCCGCCCGGAGGACCGGTCACGGTGCGGGTCGCGCCGGACGGGGACGCCGTACGGATCACCGTCGCGGACGGCGGCCCCGGGCTCACCGAGGACGAACTCGCCCGTATCGGCGACCGGTTCTGGCGCAGCGGCCGGCACCAGAACGTCTCGGGCTCCGGTCTCGGCCTGTCCATCACCCGGGCCCTGCTCGCGTCCGGCGGCGCCGGCATCGACTACGCCCCGCACGAGCCGCAGGGGCTGCGGGTCACCGTCACCGTGCCGCGGCACGGGCCGTGAGGTGCCCTGTGGCGCTGACCACGTTCCCTGGGGGCGCGCCGGAGACCTGTGCTAGTGTGAATGCCGTTGCAGTTGTGGTACCCATGAACTTTGTGTGCGCCCGGAGGCTGGAAGCCCCGGGCGTTCATTGTTTTCCGGACCTTTATCCGGTGTGGGGCAATCATCTCGGCGACGTGGAGTCCGCGAAGTGCGGCCTCCGGTTTGCCCCATGAAGGAGAAAATTATGGCTTCCGGCACCGTGAAGTGGTTCAACTCGGAAAAGGGCTTCGGCTTCATCGAGCAGGACGGCGGCGGCCCCGACGTCTTCGCCCACTACTCGAACATCAACTCGCAGGGCTTCCGTGAGCTCCTCGAGGGCCAGAAGGTCACCTTCGACGTGACCCAGGGCCCCAAGGGCCCGCAGGCGGAGAACATCAGCGCCGCCTGACACTCACGTGTCTCGCGGACGGGGCCCGCACCGGCCAGCCCGGTGCGGGCCCCGTCCCGTATGCGCAGGGCACCTGCCCGCGAGCAGTACCGCGTCCCCCCGTACACCTCGGTCCCCGAGCGCTGTCACACGGGTGAGTGCGCGGCCGGCACGACCACGCCTCACCTCCCCAGAAGGGTCTTCAGTGACACGAGCGACCGCACCGCGACAGAGTGCCGCACCCCGCACGTCCCCCCGGACACCGGCCCCCGCGCCGGTCGGCTCCTTCGACGAGCTTCCGCTGGCCCCGGCCCTCCTGACCGCGCTGCGTGCGCAGGGCGTCACCGAGCCGTTCCCCATCCAGGCGGCCACCCTCCCCGCGACGCTGGCCGGCCGTGACGTGCTCGGCCGCGGGCGCACCGGGTCGGGCAAGACCCTCGCCTTCGGCCTCGCGATGCTCAGCCGCACGGCGGGCCGCCGGGCCGAGAGCAAGCGCCCGCTCGCCCTCGTCCTCGTTCCCACCCGCGAACTCGCGGGGCAGGTCGCCGACGCGCTCACGCCCTACGCCAAGGAACTCGGCCTGCGGATCACCACCGTCGTCGGTGGCACCTCGATCAACCGCCAGGTCGACGCGCTGCGCCGCGGCGCCGAGGTCCTGGTCGCCACCCCCGGCCGGCTCGCCGACCTCCTCGACCGCCGGGCCTGCGCCCTCGACAAGGTCACCGTCACGGTCCTCGACGAGGCCGACCAGATGACCGACATGGGCTTCCTGCCGCAGGTCACCCGCCTGATGGAGAAGGTCGACCCGGACGGGCAGCGGATGCTGTTCTCGGCGACCCTCGACCGCAACGTCGACAAGCTGGTGCGCCGCTTCCTGACCGACCCGGTCACCCACTCCGTGGACCCGTCGGCCGCCACCGTCACGACCATGGACCACCACGTCCTGTACGTCGACGACACCGACAAGCGCGCCACCACCACCGAGATCGCCGCCCGCGAAGGCCGCGTGATCATGTTCGTGGACACCAAGCGCGGCGCCGACCGGCTCACCAAGCACCTGCTCGCCCAGGGCGTACGCGCCGCCGCGCTGCACGGCGGCAAGTCCCAGCCGCAGCGCACCCGCACGCTGGAGCAGTTCCGCACCGGCCACGCCTCCGCGCTGATCGCCACCAACGTCGCGGCCCGCGGCATCCACATCGACGGCCTCGACCTCGTCGTGAACGTGGACCCGCCGACCGAGGCCAAGGACTACCTGCACCGCGGCGGCCGTACCGCCCGCGCGGGCGAGTCCGGCACCGTCGTCACGCTCGTCACGCCGGGCCAGCGCCGCGACATGACCCGGCTGATGCGCCAGGCGAAGATCACCCCGGACACCGCCAAGGTCCGCCCGGGGGACGCCGACCTCATACGGATCACCGGCGCCAGGACGCCGAGCGGCGAACCCGTCGTGCTCACCGCGCCCGCGGCGGCACCGTCCGCGGGCTCGCGCCCCGGTGGCGGCGGCGCAGCAGGCGGACGGCGGCGCCCGCGCCGCAGCAGGCCGGCCCGCCGCCCTTCCCGGGCACCCCGGGCCTGACGCCGCGCACACGGAGCGGGCCCGCCGGTCTCACCGGCGGGCCCGCTCCGTCGTCCGTGCTCAGGGCTTCTCCGACACGTAGTAGCGCCTGGCCCCCTCGTGCAGCGGCAGCGGATCGGTGAACACCGCCGTCCGCAGGTCCACTTTCTGGGCGGCGTGCACCTGCCGCCCTATCGCGTCCCGGCTGTTGATGACGGTCCGGGTGATGCCCTCCGTGCGAGCGGCGTCCTCCCGGTCCGTCGTCACCAGCAGGTTCGCCACCGCGATCGTCTTCACCGCCTGCCCGTCCTGGGCCTGCGGATAGGCGTCGGCCGGCATCACGGCGGAGCGGTAGTAACGGTTCGGCGGGCCCTGCCGGTGCAGCGCGCCGAGCAGGTCGCCGAGCTGGACGAGCCGCACAGGGAAGCGCTCCTCCAGGTGCTGCACCGCGGCGGTGGGCAGCCCGCCCGACCAGAAGAAGGCGTCCAGCTTCCCCTTCCGCAGCAGCTCGGGCATCCGGTCGATACCGACCCGCACCGGCACGATGTCCTTGCCGAAGTCCAGGCCCGCGGCCTTCACGAGCCGCCGGGTGATCAACTGGACCCCCGAACCGTCGGCGCCCACCCCCACCCGCAGCCCGCCCAGTTCCTTCGCCGAGCGCAGCCGCGACGCCTTGGGCACCACCAGCTGCATGTAGTCGTCGTACAGCCGCGCGCAGGCCCGCAGCGCGTCCGCGCCCTTCTCGCCACGGGCCTGGTAGGCGGCGACCGCGTCGGCGGTCGCGATGGTGAACCCGGCGCTCCCGGAGGCCAGTTGGCGCAGATTGTCGATCGAGCCCTCGCTGCGCTTCAGCCGCAGGTCGAGCTCCGGCATGTCGTGCGCCAGATCCTGCCGGAGCAGCTCCCCGTAGCGCGCGTACACGCCGGTCGGCACCCCGGTCGCCAGCGTCACCTCGCCGCCGCGCGACGGGGCGCCGCCCGGGGACAGCAGCCACCACAGGAACAGTCCGAGCACGGCCAGGGCAGCGGTCGCGACGCGGAGCGTGCGGCGGCCGGCGGGGCGGGCGATTGCGGTGACCATGAGCGGATCCTGCCAGCACCCGCGGGGCCCCGGAAGCCTTCCGTGTGAGCCGTGTACCGCCACCCGCGCCGCCGGCCTCGGTCTCGGGCGGCTGCTGCCGGCACAGGGCGAGCCCGTGCGGGTGCGGAGCGTCGCGCTGGGCCACTGGAACACCGACCCGCGTCGAGGCGTTCGATGTCCGGTACGCCGGGGAGCAGGCCGGGCGGTCGGGGCGGGAGTGACGGACGGTGCGCGGGCGGCCCCTTCGGTGTGCGGGCCCGGACGGCGGCCCGGTCCGCCCGCTGCGCGATAATGCCGGTATGCGGATCTCAGCCAGGGCGGACTATGCGGTGCGGGCCGCGCTGCAGCTCGCGGCGGCCGGGGACGCGGGTCCGCTCAAGGCCGAGGCCATCGCCGAGGCCCAGGACATCCCGCGCAAGTTCCTGGAAGGCATCCTCAACGACATGCGCCGCGGCGGTCTCGTCGTCAGCAGGCGTGGTGGCAGCGGCGGTTACCGGCTGGCCAGGGACGCGCGGGAGATCAGCATCGCGGACGTCATCCGGGTCATGGAGGGCCCGCTGGTGTCGGTGCGCGGCGTGCGCCCGCCCGAGCTGGCGTACTCAGGTCCCGCGCGGTCGCTGCTGCCGCTGTGGATCGCGCTGCGGGCCAACGTGCGGCAGATCCTGGAAGGGGTCTCGCTGGCCGACGTGGCGGCGTCCGAACTGCCCGGCGATGTGTCCGAACTGGCCGACGACCCCGAGGCGTGGACCAACCCGTAAGGCGTCCGGATGGCAAGACGGCGCTGTCCATCCCTTGAACTCCTCTTGCCCTCACGGGATTCGGCACCGCATTCTCTGATTCCCTACTAACTCGGTGGGGAAACTGGGAAAAGCATCCGGGAGGAGGCGACCGTGCCCCGCACGCGCCGCGCCACGGCCATCCGTCACACCCCGGCCACCCCCACCGAGGTGACGGGCACCCTGCCGCCGGAGCCCGCCCCGCGCCCCGCGGCACACCGCCCCAACACCCCACCGGACGGCGGCACTTGGGGCCGCGTCGTCCGTGAGGTCGCCGACGACCTCGCCGTCGACGCGCTCGCCCGCGACCGGGCGGGCAAGCCCCCGCACGACGAGGCGGGACGGCTGCGCGAGGCCGGGCTGCCCGCCCTGCTGACCCCGCCCGCCACCGGCACCGGAGCCGACTGGCGGACGGCCTGCGCGGCCCTCCGCGAGATCGCGGCGGCCGACGGTTCCATCGGCGAACTGCTGGCCCGCCACTACGTCCTGTCCTGGAGCCCCCGCCTCTTCGGCACCCAGGAAAGCGCCAGGAGCGTGGAGCGCCGGGCGCTCGACGGACGCTGGCTGTGGGCCGGCGACGTGACCCTGCCGGACGCCGACCGCGCACCGGCGACGGACCCCGGCCTGACGCTCACCCCGGCCGGCGAAGGCTACGTACTCGACGGACAGAAGTCCTTCGCCGCCGGCGTCACCGTCGCCGACCGGCTGCTCATCGGCGCACCTGACACCCGCACCGGCGAGCCGGTCGTCGTGACCGTGGACCCCGGCCACCCCGCGGTGACGGCCGACCCGGCCCACGACCGGCTGGGCCAGCGGCTCACCGGCGCCGGCGCCGTCCGCTTCGACGGCGTCCCCGTCGCCCCGCACGACGTGGTGGCCACCGTGCCGCGCGAGGAGCACGACGTACCGCCCTGCGCCACGCTCGCCCCCCTGGCGCTGCGGCTCGCCCTCGTCCACGTCGCCCTGGGCATCGCCGAAGGGGCGCTGGCCGAGGCGCGCGACGTCATCCGCCGTGGCGCGCCGCCCGCCTGGACCGCCTTCGAGCCGGACGGGAGCGGCTACGAGACCCGGCCGGACAGCGACCCCTACCTGCTGCTCCACTACGGCGAGCTGGTCACCGCCGCCCACGCCGCCGCGTCCGTCGCCGAACCCGCCACCCGGGCCCTGGCCGGCGGCCTGCTCGCGGGCCAGGGGCTCGGCGTCGAGGAGCGCGCCGAGATCGCCGTGCTGGTCGCCGCCGCCGAAGCCGTCACCCACCGCTCCGCGCTGCACGTCACCACCCGCCTCCTGGAACTCACCGAAGGCGCAGCCGCCTTCGCCGACGACCCGGGACTCGACAGGTTCTGGCGCAACGCCCGCGTCCTGACGGCACGGGAGGCGTCCCCCCGCAGGTTCCGCGACATCGGCGACCACTACTTGAACGGCGCCCAGCTGCCGCTCACGCTGCGGGGCTGACGCCGTGAGGCGGCGCGTCACTCCCGGCTCGGGCCGCCCCGGACGCCGGGGCCCGGCCGCCCGGGACAGTGCGCTCCCCGCGCCCCCTTACCCTTGAGGAATGACCAGCAGCAGTGACCGGAGCCATGGCGTGGGCGTTCAGAGAAGTTATGAGATCCGCACCTACGGGTGCCAGATGAACGTTCACGACTCCGAGCGGCTGTCGGGCCTCCTGGAGGACGCCGGATACGTTCCCGCGCCCAAGGACGCCGACGGCGCCGACGTCGTCGTCTTCAACACCTGCGCGGTGCGGGAGAACGCCGACAACCGGCTCTACGGCAACCTCGGCCAGCTCGCCCCGAAGAAGGCCAGACGGCCCGGCATGCAGATCGCCGTCGGCGGCTGCCTCGCCCAGAAGGACCGCGACACCATCGTCAAGAAGGCCCCCTGGGTCGACGTGGTCTTCGGGACGCACAACATCGGGAAGCTGCCGGTCCTCCTGGAGCGCGCCCGCGTCCAGGAAGAGGCGCAGGTCGAGATCGCCGAATCCCTCGAAGCGTTCCCCTCGACCCTCCCCACCCGCCGCGAGAGCGCCTACGCGGCCTGGGTCTCCATCTCCGTCGGCTGCAACAACACCTGCACCTTCTGCATCGTCCCCGCGCTGCGCGGCAAGGAGAAGGACCGGCGGCCCGGCGACATCCTCGCCGAGGTCGAGGCGCTGGTCGCCGAGGGCGTCAGCGAGATCACCCTGCTCGGCCAGAACGTCAACGCCTACGGCTCCGACATCGGCGACCGTGAGGCGTTCAGCAAGCTGCTGCGCGCCTGCGGAAAGATCGAGGGCCTGCAGCGGGTCCGCTTCACCTCCCCGCACCCCCGCGACTTCACCGACGACGTCATCGCCGCCATGGCCGAGACCCCCAACGTCATGCCGCAGCTGCACATGCCGCTCCAGTCGGGATCCGACCGGGTGCTCAAGGCCATGCGCCGCTCCTACCGCCAGGAGCGCTACCTCGGCATCATCGAGAAGGTGCGCGCCGCGATGCCGGACGCCGCCCTGTCGACGGACATCATCGTCGGCTTCCCCGGCGAGAGCGACGAGGACTTCGAGCAGACCCTGCACACGGTCCGCGAGTCCCGCTTCGCCCAGGCGTTCACCTTCCAGTACTCCAAGCGCCCCGGAACCCCGGCCGCCGACATGGAGGGCCAGATCCCGAAGGCCGTCGTCCAGGAACGCTACGAACGCCTCGTGGCCCTCCAGGAGGAGATCTCCTGGGAGGAGAACAAGAAGCAGGTCGGCCGCACACTGGAGGTCCTGGTCGCGGAGGGCGAGGGCCGCAAGGACGACGCGACCCGACGGCTGTCAGGACGCGCGCCCGACAACCGCCTCGTCCACTTCACCCGCCCCGACGGGCCGGTGCGCCCCGGCGACATGGTGACCGTGGACATCACCTACGCCGCCCCGCACCACCTCCTCGCCGAGGGCCCCACCACCTCCGTACGCCGCACCCGCGCGGGCGACGCCTGGGAGAAGCGCAACGCCGCACCCGCGCCGCAGCCCACGGGCGTGATGCTGGGCCTGCCGACGATCGGTGCCCCGGCGCCCACCCCGGCAGCGGCACCGGGCTGCGCCTGCAGCTGACCCCTCCCGGGCCGCTCCGTCCCGTGGGGCGGCCCCGGGCGGACCGGCGCGAGGGGCGCGGGAGTTACGCTGCGTGGCATGCTCGTTGCCGCCGCCCTGTGCCCGTGCCCGCCCCTGCTCGTCCCCGAGGTCGCCTCCGGCGCCGCCGCCGAGCTGGACGGCCTGCGCGCCGCCTGCTTCGACGCGCTGGGCGTGCTCGCCGCCGCCAGGCCCGACCGGCTGGTCGTCATCGGCCCCGCCGAACAGGCCGGCCGCGGCCCGCACCCGCAGGGCGCCACCGGCTCCTTCCGCGACTTCGGCGTGGCCACCGAGGTGAGCCTGGGCGCGGCGGAGCGGACCCCGGAACGCCCGCTGCCGCCTTCGCTCGCCGTCGGCGCCTGGCTGCTCTCCCGTACCGACTGGGCCGACGCACCCGTCGAAGGGCTGGGGGTGGGGGAGCCGCTGTCCCCGGGCCGCTGCCTGTCGGTCGGCCGCGAGATCGCCGCCTCCTCGGCCCGGGTGGCGCTGCTCGTGATGGGCGACGGCAGCGCCTGCCGCACGGTGAAGGCACCCGGCTACCTCGACGAACGGGCCGAGCCCTTCGACGCCGAGGTGGCCCGCGCCCTGGGCGCCGCCGACACCGACGCGCTGGCCGCGCTGGACGAGGAGCTGGCCGCCGATCTCAAGGCGTCGGGCCGGGCCTGCTGGCAGGTCCTCGCCGGCGCCGCCCAAGAGGGCGCCCCGCTCGGCGGCGAGCTGCTGTACGACCAGGCGCCGTACGGGGTGGGGTACTTCGTCGCGGCGTGGTCGTAGGCCGTGTCGTCGACGTCCCACCCGGCTCGCGGCGCCGCCTGAGCCCGCGGGGCCGGAGAGCCCCGGCCTGCGGGACGGGAACAACAGCGGGAACGGCCGCGAGCGCGGTGCTCGCGGCCGTTCCCGCTGTCCTGGGGCCTTCCGTCGGCCGCCGTGCCGCCGGGCCGTTCGGGGCGCGCTCAGCGGCGCGGCACCTCGCGGAGCCCGACGCCGGGGGTGACGGACGCCGCCGGCCCCGTGGGCGTCGCCGTTCACCGTCGCCGCGCCGTCTACTTGCGGGCGCCGTCACCGGCCTCGCGCTCGGCCGCCGCGGCGGACTGCTGCCGGGGGATCCCGGCGCCCTCGGCCCCGTCGTCGACGGCCTCGGCTTTCGCGGTCTTCCCGGACTTTGTGCCCTTCGTGGCCTTCGCGGGTCCGGCCTCGGCGGCTGGGCTCTTTCCGCTCGCGGCCTCGGGGGCACCGTCCTTCCCGTCCGCCTCCTCCGTGGCGCCGCTCTCTCCGGCCCCGCCTTCCGCAGCTGTCTCCTGCGGCGCTGCCGCCTCCTCCTTCGCAGCCGGCTCCTCGGTCGCTTCGGGCGCGACCTCCTGGGTGCCTCCGGAATCCTTGGTGCTTCCCTGGCTCTCGGTGTCCGCCGCGGCCCCGGTGTCGTCACCGGCTCCCTCCGTGGCGGTCACGGCCGGGGCGACCGTTTCCTCCGGTGAGGACCCGGACGGACGCCGACCGAACCAGGGAAAACGCGAAAAAACACCCATACTTGCTCCAACCCCTACCGATGTGAGGGATCTCCCGCGCCGCCCGGGGCGTGCCCTTCCGCCGCCCACGGGGCGCCGGCCGCACGCCGATGCCCGGGATCCCGCAACAGGCAACGACCCCGGGGGTGCCCCGTCACGTCGCTCGTTCGGGGTCGGTGTCCGATGTTTGCGAGACTGGCGCCGTGAACACCGCAGTTCCCGCTCCGCGGGTCATCGCCGTCGTCGGCCCCACCGCGGCCGGAAAGTCCGATCTGGGCGTCGCGCTCGCCCGGCACCTGGGCGGCGAGGTGATCAACGCCGACTCCATGCAGCTCTACCGCGGCATGGACATCGGCACGGCCAAGCTCACCCCTGAGGAACAGCAGGGCGTACCGCACCGCCTCCTGGACGTCTGGGACGTCACCCGGGCCGCCAACGTCGCCGAGTACCAGCGGCTGGCCCGCGCCGAGATCGACCGGCTGCTCGCCGACGGCCGCACCCCCGTCCTGGTGGGCGGCTCCGGCCTCTACGTGCGCGGCGCCATCGACGCTCTCGAATTCCCCGGCACCGACCCGGCCGTCCGCGCCCGCCTGGAGGACGAACTCGCCGAGCACGGCAGCGGCGCGCTGCACGCCAGGCTCGCCGCCGCCGACCCCGAGGCCGCCGCCGCGATCCTGCCGGGCAACGGCCGCCGCATCGTGCGCGCCCTGGAGGTCATCGAGATCACCGGCCGCCCCTTCACCGCGAACCTCCCCGGTCACGAAGCCGTCTACGACACCGTGCAGATCGGCGTCGGCGTCGACCGGCCCGAACTCGCCGAACGGATCGCCCGGCGGGTGGACCTGATGTGGGAGGCGGGACTGGTCGACGAGGTGCGGGCCCTGGAGGCCGCCGGGCTGCGCGAAGGGCGGACCGCGTCCCGGGCGCTCGGCTATCAGCAGGTGCTCGCGCAGCTGGCGGGGGAGTGCACCGACCAGGAGGCACGCGAGGAGACCGTGCGCGCCACCAAACGGTTCGCCCGGCGCCAGGACTCCTGGTTCCGGCGCGATCCCCGGGTCCACTGGCTCAGCGGCGCGGCCGACGACAGGGCGGAACTTCCCCGCCGCGCGCTGGCGTTGCTCGAACGACCGGTCACAGCCTGATCACGTCATGGCATCGGGACGCTCCGGCCGTCATCCGGGCCGCTGAGGGCGTGTCATCATCGACCTTCGATCGAGCGTGCAGTCTGCGGCAGGGAGGGCGCGTGGCAATGGAGGCCGGCCCTCGCAACAGAGCGCAGCAACCGGACCGGGACGGCACCGGCACGGCGTCGCACGACGACATCGTGGCGCCGCACCGTACGGACACCGCCGACGAGCACCCGGCTCCCGGCACCCGTCCCCCGGCGCTCGGCGACCCCACCACCCTGGACGCACCGGACACCGCGGCCCTGGACGACTCCGACAGTCCCGACGCGGACCAGCCCGCCCCCGAGGGCGGCGAGTCCTTCCGTGAGCTGCGCCCGCCCCGGCGGCTGCGCCTGTGGCAGCTCGCGCCGGTCGTGGCGCTCGGCACCCTCGGTTCGCTGATGTTCGCCTTCCCCCTCGCCTTCGAGTTCGGCGGGGACGGCGGCGCGGTGATCGCGATGCTCGGCCTGCTGCTGTGCTGCTGCGCCGCCGGCTGGGGCATGATGGCCGCCCGCCGCGTCGGCCAGAGCTGGCCGGGACTGCCCGACCGGGGCTCGGGCCGCCGCGCGAACTGGCGCGTGGTGCTGCTCTACGCCGCCGTGGTGGGCGTCCTGGCGGCCCTCGCCATCTGGCGCGTGGCCCGGCTGCGCTGACCCGCGAGGGCACCGCCCGCGCCGTCCGTCCCGCGGGGCCCGTACGATTCAAGGGTGAGCACCGCAGCGCGTATCGACTTCCTCAAGGGCCACGGCACCGAGAACGACTTCGTGATCGTTCCCGACCCGGACGGCCTCCTGGAGCTGACCCCGGCAGCCGTCGCCCGGATCTGCGACCGGCGGGCCGGCATCGGCGGCGACGGCGTGCTGCGGGTCGTACGGTCCGCGGCGCACCCCGAGGCGCGCGCGATGGCCGACGAGGCCGATTGGTTCATGGACTACCGCAACGGCGACGGCTCGATCGCCGAGATGTGCGGCAACGGCGTCCGCGTCTTCGCCCGCTACCTCCTGCACGCCGGACTGGTCGAGGCCGGCGACCTCACCCTCGCCACCCGGGCCGGCCTGCGCCGGGTCCACCTCGACAAGACCGGGGACGTCACGGTCGCCATGGGCCGCGCCGAGCTGCCCGACGAGGGCGTCGTGGTCACGCTCGACGGCCGCAGCTGGCCGGCCCGCAACGTGAACATGGGCAACCCGCACGCCGTCGCCTTCGTCGACGACCTCGGCCACGCGGGCACCCTGTACGAGGCGCCGCCGTTCAGCCCGGCGGCGGTTTATCCCGAGGGCGTCAACATCGAGTTCGTCGTGGACCGCGGCCCGCGCCATGTGGCGATGCGGGTGCACGAGCGCGGCTCAGGCGAGACCCGCTCCTGCGGCACGGGCGCCTGCGCGGTCGCCGTCGCCACCGCCCGCAGGGACGGCGCCGACCCCGCGCGCAGCGGGACGCCCGTCACGTACACCGTCGACGTGCTCGGCGGCAGCCTGTCGATCACCGAACTGCCGGACGGCACCGTCGAGATGACAGGCCCCGCCGTGATCGTCGCCGATGGCACCTTCGACCCGGACTGGCTGGACTCCGCGCTCGCCTGACGCACGCCGCGGCGGGCGCCCGGGGGAGATGCGGGCGCGCTCGGGAGGTTCCCTCGAACGGGTGATCCGTTTCCTGCCGGGGGAGAGGTGGACAGAGCTGCGTGGTGGGCTCGGTAGCATCAAGCACCGGCCCGGCCGCCCAACTGGTGGCGCGCCACCGCCGGTCGACGCTGCCGGAGGTGCCCATGAGCGCAGAGGCCACGAACCCAGGTAACCCTGGAGCGGCGAGCCGCAAGCGCGGCCGTGCACGACTTGAGCTGCACGGACTGCGCCGGATCGGCCGCGCCGCGCTGCTGGGCACGGCCCCGCGCGACGGCCTCCCCGACGCCCTGGAACACGTCGCCAAGGTGCACCGCGGCCACCATCCGGACGCCGACCTCGGCATCCTCAGCAAGGCGTACGTCCTCGCCGAGTCCTCGCACCGCGGCCAGATGCGCAAGAGCGGCGAGCCGTACATCACGCACCCGCTCGCCGTCACCCTCATCCTGGCCGAACTGGGCGCCGAAACCACGACGTTGACCGCGTCCCTGCTCCACGACACCGTCGAGGACACGGATGTGACGCTCGATCAGGTACGGGCGGAGTTCGGCGACGAGGTCTGCTTTCTCGTCGACGGCGTGACCAAACTGGAGAAGGTCGAGTACGGCGCGGCGGCCGAGCCTGAGACCTTCCGCAAGATGCTGGTCGCCACCGGCAACGACGTCCGCGTGATGTCCATCAAGCTCGCCGACCGGCTGCACAACATGCGCACCCTCGGGGTGATGCGCCCCGAGAAGCAGGCCAGGATCGCCAAGGTCACCCACGACGTACTGATCCCGCTCGCCGAACGCCTCGGCGTCCAGGCGCTCAAGACCGAGCTCGAGGACCTGGTCTTCGCGATCCTGCGCCCCGATGACTACGCCGTCACCCGCCGCCTGGTCGCGGAGTGCGCGCAGCGGCCCGACCCGCTCGCCGCGCTCGCCACCCGGGTGCGCACCACCCTCGCCGAGGCCGGTATCGACGCCGAAGTGCTCGTGAGGCCACGGCACTTCGTCTCCGCGCACCGCGTCCGGCTGAGCCGCGGCGAGCTGACCGGCGCGAACCTCGGCCGGCTGCTCGTCCTGGTCACCGAGGACGCCGACTGCTACGCCGTGCTGGGCGAGCTGCACACCTGCTTCACGCCCGTGATCTCCGAGTTCAAGGACTTCATCGCGGCCCCCAAGTTCAACCTCTACCAGTCGCTGCACACCGCGGTGGCGGGCGAGACGGGCGAGATCGCCGAGACGCTGATCCGCACCCACCAGATGCACCGCGTCGCCGAGGCCGGGGTGATCGCCCTGGGGAACCCGTACACCCCCACCGACGGCGCCGAAACCCCCGACGGCGAGCGCGCCGACCCGACCCGCCCCGGGTGGCTCTCCCGGCTGCTGGAGTGGCAGAGCGCCACCCCCGACCCCGACACCTTCTGGACCTCGCTGCGCGCCGACCTCGCCCAGGACCGGGAGATCACGGTCTTCTGCGCCGGCGACCCGGCCGCGGGCCCCGGCGGCGCCATCGGGCTGCCCGCCGGGGCGAGTTGTGTGGACGCCGCGTACGCGCTGCACGGCGAGGCGGCGCACTGCTGCATCGGCGCCCGGGTCAACGGCCGACTCGCGACGCTCTCCACGATCCTGCGCGACGGCGACAGCCTGCACCTGCTGATGGCCCCTGACTCCGCCGCCGGCCCCTCGCCCGAGTGGCTGGAACACGCCCGCACCCCCGCGGCCCGGCTCGCCATCTCCCGGTGGCTGGCGGAGCGCCCAGGCGACGCCGCTGCCGTCCCTGGGGAGGCCGACGGCGCCGGCCCGGAAGTGGGGCAGCAGCCGCCCGGCACCGGCCAGGAGGACGACGGGCCCACCGCCCGGCCCCGCCCCGCCGTCCCGCCCCCCGCCGCCGCGGGCCGCACCTCGCCACCGGCGGCCACAGCCGGGGAGCACACCGACCCCACGGACCTCTCCGACCCCACGGACCGGCCCGGCTCCGACGACCGTGCGGGCCTGCTGCCGCCCGGCCCGCCCTCCGACCCGCTGTCCGGACCCGCGTCCGTCGTCGCGGTGGCCGACCTGCCGGGCGCCGCCGTCCGGCTCGCCGGCTGCTGTACGCCGGTGCCGCCCGACTCCGTCACCGGGTTCGCGGTGCGCGGCGGCAACGTCACCGTGCACCGCGCGCTGTGCCCCGCGGTCGCCCGGATGGCAGCCATGGGCCGGCAGACCGTCGACGTGAGCTGGCGGGGCGCGGGACACACCGGCCACGGCTGCCGGGTCACCCTGCTCGCCGAGGCGTTCAGCCGCCCGCACCTCCTGGCCGACCTCACCGAAGTCATCGCCGTCCAGGGCGCCGCCGTGGTCTCCGCCGCCGTGGAACCGCCGCACGAACAGCGGGTCCGGCACACCTACACGCTCCGCCTGTCCGACGCCGCCGAACTGCCCTCCCTGATGCGCGCGATGCGCCAGGTCCCCGGTGTCTTCGACGTCATCCGGGCGGGCCGCGCCGCCCCGGCGCCCGTCGGGCGCCCGTAGCCCGCGCCGCCGTACCGCCCGCACCCGGAGAAACGTCACCGCGGTGGCCGCCGGAGCGACGCGCCACCGAACGGACGCCCGGCGATACGGCCGCGCATACGGGCCGCAGGCCGCCGCCCCGCCCGTTCGGGTGCCGTGCTGCCGCGCCGTCCCCCGGGCCGTCGGCCGCGCTGATAGCGGTAGCCCATGCCGCATTCCTCGCGCCGCGCGTCCGGCGAAGCCCACCACCCCGCCCGCCGCCCGTCCCGGGCCGCCCGCCGCACCCTCGCCCTCGCGCTGGCCGCCGCCGCGGCGATCGGCGCCGCGGCACCCGCAGCCCCCGGGGCACGCGGTATCGGCGACCGGCTCTTCCCCACGCTCGGCAACCCCGGCTACGACGTCACGTCCTACGACGTCTCGCTCGACTACCCGGGCCGCAACGACCGGCCGCTGACCGCCGTCACCGAGATCACCGCACGCGTCACCACCGAGCTGGAGCGCGTCAACCTCGACTTCGCCCGCGGCGCCGTCGGCTCCGTCACCGTCGACGGCCTGCCCGCCCGGCACGCGCAGCACGGCGAGGACCTGGTGGTCACCCCGGCGTACCACCTCGTGCCGGGCCAGAAGGTGCGCATCGTCGTCCGGCACACCAGCGACCCGCGCGGCACCGGCGACGGCGGCTGGATCCGGACCACCGACGGGCTGGCGATGGCCAACCAGGCCGACGCCGCCCACCGCGTCTTCCCCTGCAACGACCACCCGTCGGACAAGGCGTTCTTCACGTTCCACATCACCGCGCCCCGGATGCTGACCGTCGTCGCCAACGGCCTGCCCGCCGGGCGCGGCGACCACGGACCGCGCCGCACCTGGACGTACCGCACCGCCCACCCCATGGCGACCGAGCTGGCGCAGGTCTCCATCGGGAGGTCCGCCGTGCTCGTCCGCCGCGGGCCGCACGGCATGCCCGTCCGCGACGTGGTGCCCGCGGCCGACCGCAAGGCACTCGCGCCCTGGCTCGCCAGGACACCGGCCCAGATCGCCTGGATGGAACGGAAGGTCGGCCGCTACCCGTTCCCGCTGTACGGGGTGCTGATCGCCGACGCGCGGACCGGATTCGAGCTGGAGACACAGACCCTCTCGCTCTTCGAGAAGGACCTGTTCACCTCCGGGCGGCTGCCCGCCTGGTACGTCGAGTCGGTGATGGTGCACGAGCTGTCCCACCAGTGGTTCGGCGACAGCGTCAGCCCGCACCGCTGGTCCGACCTCTGGCTCAACGAAGCCCACGCCACCTGGTACGAGGCGCTCTACGCCCAGGAGAAGGGCGGCATGAAGCGGGCCTCCCTGGAGACCCGGATGCACCGCGCATACCAGTTGTCCGACGGCTGGCGCGCCGACGGCGGACCGCCTGCCGCGCCGAAGCCCCCCGTCCCGGGCAAGAAGATCAGCATCTTCCGGCCGGTCGTCTACGACGGCAGCGCGCTGGTCCTGTACGCACTGCGCCGGCGGATCGGCCCGGTGGCCTTCGACCGCCTGGA
The DNA here is from genome assembly GCF_043199105.1 of Streptomyces sp. NPDC048644. NCBI lineage: Bacteria > Bacillati > Actinomycetota > Actinomycetes > Kitasatosporales > Streptomycetaceae > Streptomyces > Streptomyces sp. NPDC048644. Next base: position 186,958 of record NZ_JBICVO010000012.1, on the reverse strand, counting down.
GCGCAGCTGGGTGGCCCGGCACCGCGACGGCGCCGCCCGCACCGCCGACTTCGTCGCCCTGGCATCGGAGATCTCCGGGCAGGACCAGTCCGGCTTCCTGCACGCCTGGCTGTACGGCAGGAAGACGCCGCCGATGCCGGGCCACCCGGAGTGGACGTCCGGGCGCGCCAAGTGAGCGACGGCCGTCGCGCCCCCCGGGGACGGTGGCCCGCGGCGGCCGTCCGCACGGTCCGCGCGGCCGTCAGCGGGACGGGGCGCCGCCGTCCGTGGCCACCGGGCCCGTCCGCCGGGGAAACGCCGGGAAACCCGCGTGACGGCCTTCACCGGCCGTGCGACCATCATCGGGTCGACTCCGACGGCCGGGGAATCTCCCGCGCGCGCCGGACGTTGTCATCACCGACAGTCCCAGCGGGGCCGGCCGGCCTCCCCGAGGACTTACCGACGACACAAAGGATCAAATGACCTCCTCTTCTTCCCTTCCGCAGGACCGACAGCGCCTCCCCGAGAGCCTTCGGGCCGACGCCCTGATGGAAGAGGACGTCGCCTGGAGCCACGAGATCGACGGGGAGCGTGACGGCGACCAGTACGACCGATCGGCGCGCGCCGCGCTGCGCCGCGTCGCAGGTCTGTCCACCGAGCTGGAGGACGTCACCGAGGTCGAGTACCGCCAGCTCCGCCTGGAGCGCGTGGTGCTCATCGGCGTCTGGACCTCGGGGACGGTGCACGACGCGGAGAACTCCCTCGCCGAGCTGGCCGCCCTCGCCGAAACGGCGGGCGCCATGGTGCTCGACGGCGTCATCCAGCGCCGCGACAAGCCGGACCCGGCCACGTACATCGGCTCGGGCAAGGCTCTGGAGCTGCGCGACATCGTGCTCGAATCCGGCGCCGACACCGTGGTGTGCGACGGCGAGCTGTCCCCGGGCCAGCTGATCCACCTGGAGGACGTCGTCAAGGTCAAGGTGGTCGACAGGACCGCCCTGATCCTCGACATCTTCGCCCAGCACGCCAAGTCCCGTGAGGGCAAGGCGCAGGTCTCCCTGGCGCAGATGCAGTACATGCTGCCCAGGCTGCGCGGCTGGGGCCAGTCGCTGTCCCGTCAGATGGGCGGCGGCGGATCCAGCAGCAGCGGCGGCGGTGGCATGGCCACCCGTGGCCCCGGTGAGACCAAGATCGAGACGGACCGGCGGCGGATCCGCGAGAAGATGGCGAAGATGCGCCGGGAAATCGCGGAGATGAAGACCGGCCGGGACATCAAGCGCCAGGAACGCCGGCGCAACAAGGTCCCCTCGGTCGCCATCGCCGGCTACACCAACGCCGGCAAGTCCTCCCTGCTCAACCGCCTCACCGGCGCCGGAGTGCTGGTGGAGAACGCCCTGTTCGCCACCCTGGACCCGACCGTCCGGCGGGCCGAGACGCCCAGCGGGCGGCTCTACACCCTCGCCGACACCGTCGGATTCGTCCGGCACCTGCCGCACCACCTCGTCGAGGCGTTCCGCTCCACGATGGAGGAGGTCGGCGACTCCGACCTCATCCTGCACGTCGTCGACGGTTCGCACCCGGTGCCGGAGGAGCAGCTGGCCGCCGTGCGCGAGGTGATCCGCGACGTCGGCGCGTCGGACGTGCCCGAGATCGTGGTCGTCAACAAGGCGGACGCCGCCGATCCGCTGGTGCTGCAGCGCCTGCTGCGCCAGGAGAAGCACGCCCTCGTGGTCTCGGCCCGCACCGGCCAGGGCATGACGGAGCTGCTGGACCTGCTGGACGAGGAACTGCCGCGCCCCGAGGTCGAGATCGAGGCGCTGGTGCCCTACACCCAGGGCGCCCTGGTCTCGCGGGCGCACGCCGAGGGCGAGGTCATCTCCGAGGAGCACACCGCGGACGGCACGGTCCTCAAGGCGCGGGTCCATCAGGAACTCGCCGCCGAATTCCAGCCGTTCGTCCCGGCCGCGTAACGCCGGGCGCCCACGGCGCCGTACGACGCGAAGGCCCGCACCCGGTCTCCCCGGGTGCGGGCCTTCGCGCAGGTGCGGCGCCGCGTCACGGCATCAGGGCGTCATCAGCCCTTGGCCGCCCACTTCTTGCTCATGGTGTCGAACATCGTCTTGGCCTCCGGGCCGAGGTGCGGCCCTGCCGACCAACGGGCCGGGCGCGGGCCCATCGACATGTTGGAGATCAGCTCAGGCTGTCCGTCGGCACCCTTGGCGAACCAGGGACCGCCGGACGAACCACCGGTCATGGTGCAGCCGATCCGGTACATGGTCGGCTTCTGCGCCTCCATCGACAGGCGGGTCGGCTTGTCGGTGCACTGCTGCTGCACCGCGCCGTCGAACGGCGCCTCGGCCGGGTAGCCCTGGGCGGTCAGGCTCGGGATCTTGGCCATCGCGGGCGCGTTGAAGTCGACCTTGTACGCGCCGCCGGCCACCTCCTCCAGCGACTTGCCGCCGGTGCTCTCCTCCGGCTTCACGTGCATCAGCGCGAAGTCGTACGGGGCCATCGGCACGCCGGGCACCGCGCCGCCGCCCTTGATCCACTGGTCGGACGTCGCCATGTCATCGGCCCACCACTTGCCCGACGGGACGCGGTCCTCGAACGGAGTGGTCTTCATCTTGGTGGCCGGCGCGCCGTTCCGGTTGAAGTTCGGCACGAACATCATGTTGCGGTACCAGCCGCCGTGCTCGCCCGCGTGCACGCAGTGCGCAGCGGTCCACACGAGGTTGGACTTGCCCGGGTGCGCCGGGTCCTTGACGACCGTCGCCGAACAGCGCGAATCGCCCTTGGGAGTGCTGAACAGCAGCAGACCGACACCGGGAGCGGTGGAGGTGTACGGGGTCTTGACCGGCTGCGCCTGCACCGCGGCGGGCTCGGGGTCGGTCTTGCCCTGGTCCTCGGAGATGTCCTCGGGCTTGCTGGGATCCCGCGGCGGCTCGACCTTGTCGATCTTGTCAGGGTTCCAGAAGTTCTTGATGATCGGGTTGATGAACTCCCCGGCCTCCCGGAGCCACTTGTCCTTGTCCCAGTTCTTCCACTCGCCGTTCTTCCACTTGTCGAGATCGACGCCGTGCGCCTTCAGCTTGTCCTGGATGTCCTGGGGAATCTTGATCTCACCCCCGCCCGTGGTGTCCTGCGCCGCGGACTCGCTGGGCTTGGCGTCCGCGTTGTCGCTCTCGGGGCCGCAGCCGGTCGCGGTGAGCGCCACGACGGCGGTGAGAGCGGCGGCGGCCAGAACTGGCCGACGTATGGATCGCATGGGTGAACTCCCCCTGAGGACATCGATCTGAGCTTGTGTGGATTGACGCCGATTTCGGTGCTTGTCATGCACCTCAAGATCCTGGCGCAGGACCCCACTATGCCGGTGTCCGTGCGGACAGCGGAACTCGGGCCCCTGGTTCCGGCCTGCAAGGATCTTGCCGGTGACCGTGATCCTCTGAGGGAATCGTCGTTGGTACGTATGGGGGACACCCGGGCCGCTCCCCAGGGCCCGCACGCATCCGAACAGCACACCAGCAGGGGGGACACAACTGCCGTGGCGTTGACCGAAACCGTGCCGACGGCCCCGCCGCCGTTCCACGAAGGGATCCTGCGCCGGCAGGCCCTGCGTGAGTCCGCCGCCCGCACCTACGCGCGCTCCCTGCCGATCGTCCCGGTGCGCGCCCGCGGGCTGACGATCGAGGGCGCCGACGGACGGCGCTACCTCGACTGTCTCTCCGGCGCAGGCACCCTCGCCCTCGGGCACAACCACCCGGTGGTGCTCGAAGCCATCCGCACGGTCCTGGACTCCGGGGCGCCGCTGCACGACCTCGACCTGGCCACCCCCGTCAAGGACGCCTTCACCACCGAGCTGTTCGCCACCCTGCCCGGCGAGTTGGCCGAAAAAGCGCGGATCCGGTTCTGCGGACCGGCCGCCACCGACGCCGTCGGAGCCGCCGCCGCCCTCGTCCGCACCGCCACCGGCAGGGACGGCCTGCTGGCCTTCTCCGGGGCCCGCCACGGCCCGGCCACCGAAGCGCCCGCGGCAGCCGGCGGCGTCGGAGTGACCCGGCTGCTGCCCTACCCCGACGACCACCGCAGCCCCTCGGGCACCGGCGAACCCGGCGCCGGCCTCACCGCGCACCACCCCGAGAACCCCGTCGACGACCCGGACAGCGGCATCCCGCACCCCGCCGGACTGCTCGTCGAACCGGTCCAGGGCGAGGGCGGCGTCGTCCCCGCACCGGACGGCTGGCTGCGCCGCGTGCGCGACGCCACCGCGGCCCGCGGCATCCCGCTGATCGTGGACGAGACCCAGACCGGCGTCGGCCGCACCGGCACCTTCTGGGCCGTCGAACACAGCGGCATCGTCCCCGACGTCCTCGTCCTGTCGAAGGCGATCGGCGGCAGCCTGCCGCTCGCGGCCATCGTCCACCGCGAGGAACTGGACTGCCGGCCGCCCGACGCGCACGCCGGTGCCTTCCGCGGCAACCAACTCGCCATGGCAGCGGGCAGCGCCACCCTCGCCTACGTCCGCGCGAACGGCCTCGCCCGGCGCGCCGCCGACCTCGGCGCCCGGATGCTCGCCCGGCTCGGCACGCTCGCCGCCGCCCACCCCTGCATCGGCGGCATCCGTGGCCGCGGACTCCTGATCGGCGTCGAACTGACCGACCCAGAAGCCGAACCGGACGCCACCGGAGCCCGCCCCGCCCCGCACATCGCCGCCGCCGTCCAGCGCGCCTGCCTGGACCGCGGCCTGATCGTCGGACCCGGTGGCCGGCACGGCGCCGCCGTCCGGCTGCTGCCACCCCTGACCCTCACCGACGAACAGGCGGACGCGATCCTCGACCGCCTGGCCGACGCCATCGCGGCGGCGGTCCGCATGACCCCCGGGCCGACGGGCTCGTCCCCCACGACACTGCGAGGCACTTCCCGATGAACGAACGCCCCGGCACCGACGGAATCCCGGCCACCGAACGGGCCGCCGCCCACCACCAGGGCGCGGACACGATCGAACCGGCCGTACCGCGCCAGCAGCGCCGCGCCGCGGACGCCGCCTGCCACACCCCGGCGGATGACGGGCCGCCGCACACCGCGTGCGCCGCCCACCACACGGCCACCGATCCGCTGGACCACCCCGACCCCGCCGTCGCCGCCGACATCGCCGGCATCGAGAACCTGCTGCGCTGCTGGATCCGCGAGAGCGGCGGGCACCGCCCGTCCGGCGGCCGGCTGCGCATCCCCCTGCACGCCAGCGCCACCGCCCTGCACGTACCCGTCCACTACTGGTCGCCCACCGGCTGGCACCGTCTCGGCGCCCCCACCCTGGAGGGCACCCCCGCCGACGCCGCGCCTCTGGACGCCGTCACCCTCGCCGCCCTGCTCCGGCGCGAAGCCGCGCACGGCGCCCCCGGGGCCCGCGCCGAAGGCGACGGTGCCGAACTGGTCGGCCGGGTCGCCAACTCCGTCCGCAGCACCGCCGTCTTCCTCGCCGACCGGCGCGCCCACCCCGCCGACGACCAGAGCGCGCTCTTCCTCGAAGGGGAACAGTCCCTGCTCCTCGGCCACCCGCTGCACCCCACCCCCAAGAGCCGCGAGGGCCTCACCGACGCCGAGACCCGCGCCTACTCACCCGAACTGCGCGGCGCCTTCCCCCTCCACTGGATGGCCGTGCACCGCTCGGTCCTCGCCGCCGACTCCGCCTGGACCGAACGCGGCAAGCCCGTCACGGCCGAACAACTCGCCATCGGACTCGCAGGCGGCTGCCACCCGCTCCCCGACGACACCGTCCCGTTGCCGCTGCACCCCTGGCAGGCCAGGGAACTCACCGCACGCCCCGACGTCGCCGCCCTCATCGACCGGGGACAGCTGCACGACCTCGGTCCCGGCGGACCGCTGTGGCACCCCACCTCATCCGTCCGCACCGTCTACCGCCTCGGCGCCGACGCCATGCTCAAGCTCTCCCTCGGCCTGCGCATCACCAACTCCCGCCGGGAGAACCTCCGCAAGGAACTCCAGCGCGGCGTGGAGGTGCACCGCCTGCTGCGCACCGGCCTCGCCGAGCGCTGGCAGGCCGCCCACCCTGGCTTCGACATCGTCCGCGACCCCGCCTACCTCGCCGTCGACGGCCCCGACGGCGAACCCGTGCGGGGTCTGGACGTCGTCGTCCGCCACAACCCCTTCACCACCGCCGACGACGCGGTCTGCGTCGCCGGGCTCACCTCACCCCGCCCCTGGCCCGGCAGGACCGGCATGCGCTCCCGGCTCGCGGTCCTCGTCACCGCACTCAGCGCCCGCACCGGCCGCACACCGGGCGCCGTCGCCACCGAATGGTTCCTCCGCTACCTCGAAGCGGTCGTACGCCCCGTCCTGTGGCTGGACGGCACGGCAGGCGTCGCGCTGGAGGCCCACCAGCAGAACACCCTCGTGCTGCTCGACCCGGACGGCTGGCCCGCCGGCGGCCGATACCGCGACAACCAGGGCTACTACTTCCGCGAATCCCGGCGAGCGGCCCTCACCGCGCGGCTGCCCGGCATCGGCGAGGTCAGTGACACCTTCGTCCCCGACGATGTCACCGACGAGCGTTTCGCCTACTACCTCGGCATCAACAACGTCCTCGGCCTCATCGGGGCGTTCGGCGCGGAGGGGCTGATCCGCGAGGAAATCCTGCTCGCCGCCTTCCGCCGGTTCCTCGCCGAGGCCGCTGCCGCACCTGCCGAGCACCGTTCCCCCCTGGCCGAACACCTGCTCACAGCCCCTACCCTGCGCTGCAAGGCCAACCTCGCGACCCGGCTACAGGGCCTGGACGAACTCGTCGGCCCCGTGGACACCCAATCCGTCTACCTCGCACTGCCCAACCCCCTGGTCTCCTAGAGGTCTTCACTCCCTCCCGCCTCGCGGAAGCCAGGGTTGCGGACTCACTCGTACAGGTGGAATCGGCGAACTTCCGCCCGGCTTCCGGGCGGACGGGGAGAACCTGACGACTCCTGGAGGACACCCCAGGTCTCCGTCCGCCCTGGCCCGGCCCCGGACCGCGCCGACCCGCGTACCCCGGGGCCACGAGAGGAGAGCGTCGCCGTGCCACCCACCCGATCCGGCACCGGATCCGACTCCGATGACACCCTCGACCTGCAACTCCCGCCCGAGCCCGGAGCGTTGTCCGCCGAGGACATCAGGTCGCGGCGGGCCGCCGGCACCCCCGCCGCCGGCCCACTCCTCGACGGACTGGCAGGCTGGGCACCCGCGGACACCCCGGCCGGGCCGTTCGCCCTCGTCCCCGTCGACCTCGAACGTGACCTCGCGCGGATCGCGGACTGGATGAACGATCCGGCGGTCGCCGCCTTCTGGGAACTGGCGGGGCCCAGCGCGACGACCGCGGCCCACCTGCGCGCCCAACTCGAAGGCGACGGGCGCAGCGTCCCCTGCCTCGGTGTCCTGGCCGGCGTCCCGATGAGCTACTGGGAGATCTACCGCGCCGACCTCGACCCGCTCGCCCGGCACTATCCGGCCCGTCCGCACGACACCGGTATCCACCTCCTCATCGGCGGGGCAGCCGACCGGGGACGCGGCCTCGGCACGACCCTGCTGCGCGCCACCGCCGATCTCGTCCTCGATCACCGGCCGCGGTGCGGACGTGTCGTCGCCGAACCCGACCTGCGCAACACCGCCTCCGTCGCCGCCTTCCTGACCGCCGGGTTCCGTTACGCGGACGAGGTCGAACTGCCGGACAAACGGGCGGCCTTGATGATCCGCGACCGCGTCCATCGCCATCTGCTCTGATCCCGGGGCCGTCCATCGACGGCCCCGTTCCCCTTCCCGGACCCTGCCCTTCACTCCCGTTCATCCGCTTCGTCCCCCGCCCCCGCCGCGCCGTGCCTGACGTGTTCCGCCCTCCGAAATCGGCCACTTCCCGTGTGTGATCCGGCACCGCGGGTCACACTCGTCACATCCATCCGTCCAGCCACGCATCCAACCGCCCATCCACCACCCGGGATCCCCGGCTGTCCCCCGCCCGTGCCGGTGCGGTCCCGCTTCGAGGAGTCCCCCTTGCCTCCTGAGCCCCAGCCCCAGCCCCAGCCCTCGCACAGCGCCTGGCAGCACGCCGCGCGACGCCTGCTCGCCAAAACCCTGGCGGAGTTCGCGTACGAAGAGATCATCAGCCCCGAGCCCGACGGCACGGCCCCCGACGGCACCACCCCGGACGGCCCGGAACCCGACGGCGCCCAGTGCTACCGGCTGCCCGTCACCGACGACCTCGTCTACCGCTTCACGGCCCGCCGCGGCGCCTACGGGCACTGGCGCGTCGACCCCGCATCGCTCACCCCCGACGGCGACCCCCTGCACTTCCTCGCCCGCGCCCACGACACGATCCTGGAGCTGTCCGGCGACACCACCGGCCACCTCATCCGCGAGGTGACCGCCACCCTCGCCGCCGACACCCGGCTCGACACCACGGCGCTGAACGCCGCCGATCTGGCGGACCTCGACTACGCCGCACTCGAAGGCCGCCAGACGGGCCATCCCTGGCTCGTGGCCAACAAGGGCCGGCTCGGATTCTCCGCAGCCGACGCCGCGCAGTGGGCCCCCGAGGCCCGCACCCCGCACCGCCTGCCCTGGATCGCCGCACACCGCGACCTCGCCCACTACCGCGGCATCCCCGCACTGGCCACCCCCGATCATCTCTACAAAGAAGAGCTCACCCCCGCCCTTCTCGACAGCTTCGCCCGCACCGTCACCGCCGAAGGCCGCGACCCCGCCGACTACCTCTACCTCCCCGTCCATCCCTGGCAGTGGGACGAGACCATCGCCCCGCTCTTCGCGCCGCAGCTCGCCGACAGATCCATCATCGCGCTGCCCACTGACAACGACCTCAGACTCCCGCAGCAGTCGATCCGCACCTTCCTCAACCTCAGCCGCCCGCAGGCCCGTACGGTCAAACTGCCGCTGTCCATCCTCAACACCCTCGTCTGGCGCGGCCTGCCGACCGAACGCACCCTCGCGGCCCCCGCCGTCACCGCCTGGGTCCAGGAACTCCGCGACAGCGACCCGTACCTGCGCGATGAGACCCGGGTGATCCTCCTCGGCGAAACCGCTTCGGTCACCGTCGAACACCCCCTCTACGACCGGACTCCCGGCGTCCCGTACCAGTTCAAGGAACTCCTCGGCTGCATCTGGCGCGAGCCGCTCACCCGCCACCTCGACCCCGGTGAACGCGCCCGCACCCTGGCCGCGTTGCTCCAGACCGATCCCCAGGGCCGTTCCCTGACCGCCGAGTTGGTACGGCGTTCCGGCCTGTCACCGCAGGCCTGGCTGGGCCGCCTGTTCGCCGCCCTGCTGCCGCCGCTGCTGCACTTCCTCTACCGCTACGGCACGGTCTTCTCCCCGCACGGCGAGAACGCCATCGTCGTCTTCGACGCGCACGACGTCCCCGTCCGCCTCGCGGTCAAGGACTTCGTCGACGACGTCAACACCAGCGCGACGCCCCTCCCGGAGCACGCATCGATGCCGGACGACGTCCGGGAGGTGCTGCTCACCGAACCGCCCTCGTTCCTCACCCAGTTCATCCACTCCGGCCTGTTCATCGGCGTCTTCCGCTACCTCGCGCCGCTCTGCGAAGATCAACTCGGCGTCCCGGAGGGCGAATTCTGGTCACTCGTGCGAGCGGAGATCCTGCGCCACCACCGCCGCTTCCCGGAGCTCAAGGAGCGCCACGCGGCCTTCGACCTGCTCACCCCCCGCATCGACCGGCTGTGTCTGAACCGCAACCGTCTGCACACCGACGGCTACCGTGACCGCGCCGCGCGCCCGCACGCCACGGTGCACGGGACCGTGCCGAACCCCCTGCACGCGCCATGACGGGGCGGGCTGTCAGTGGTCCCGCGTAGGCTTGCCACGCTATGACGAAGCCCTCCCTCCCCGATCTGCTCCATGCCGCCGTCACCGCCGTCGGCGGCACCGAGCGCCCAGGCCAGGTGGCGATGGCCGAGGCCGTCGCCGAGGCCGTGGACAACCAGGCCCATCTGCTCGTGCAGGCCGGCACCGGCACCGGAAAGTCCCTCGGCTATCTGGTGCCGGCGCTGGCCCACGGCGAGCGCGTGGTGGTCGCCACGGCCACCCTCGCGCTGCAACGCCAGCTCGTCGAGCGCGATCTTCCGCGCACGGTCGACGCCCTGCACCCGCAGCTGCGCCGCCGCCCCGAGTTCGCCATGCTCAAGGGCCGCTCCAACTACCTCTGCCTGCACCGCCTGCGCGAAGGCGTGCCGCAGGAAGAGGAGGAGGCGCTCTTCGACCCGTTCGAATCGGCGACCCCGACCAGCAAGCTCGGCACGGACCTGCTGCGGTTGCGCGACTGGGCCGACGAGACCGAGACCGGCGACCGCGACGCTCTCACCCCCGGGGTCTCCGACCGTGCCTGGGGCCAGGTGTCGGTCTCCTCGCGGGAGTGCCTGGGTGCGTCGAAGTGCGCGTACGGCGCGGAGTGCTTCGCCGAGGCGGCCAGGGAGCGCGCCAAGCTCGCCGATGTCGTCGTCACCAATCACGCGCTGCTCGCGATCGACGCCATCGAAGGCGCCCCGGTCCTGCCGCAGCACGAAGTCCTGATCATCGACGAGGCCCACGAACTGGTCTCCCGGGTCACCGGTGTGGCCACCGGCGAGCTCACTCCCGGCCAGGTCAACCGCGCCGTCCGCCGGGCCGCGAAGCTCGTCAACGAAAAGGCCGCCGACCAGCTGCAGACCGCGTCGGAGACCTTCGAGCGGCTGATGGAGCTGGCCCTGCCCGGCCGCCTCGAAGAGATCCCCGAGGAGCTCGGCTACTGCCTCATGGCGCTGCGGGACGCGGCCCGTACGGTCATCGCCGCCCTCGGCTCCACCCGCGACAAGAACGTCCAGGACGAGGACGCGGTCCGCAAGCAGGCACTCGCCTCGGTGGAGAGTGTCCACGCCGTCGCCGAGCGGATCGCGAACGGCTCCGAGTGGGACGTGGTCTGGTACGAACGCCACGACCGCTTCGGGGCGTCCCTGCGCGTTGCGCCCCTCTCGGTCTCCGGGCTGCTGCGCGAGAAGCTGTTCACCGACCGGTCGGTGGTGCTGACCTCCGCCACCCTCAAGCTGGGCGGCGACTTCAACGGCGTCGGCGCGTCCCTGGGACTGTCACCCGAGGGCACCGAGGGCGAGGACGTCCCGGTCTGGAAGGGCCTGGACGTCGGATCGCCGTTCGACTACGGCAAGCAGGGCATCCTCTACGTCGCCAAGCACCTCGCCCAGCCCGGCAGGGAGGGCAGCCGGGACGACATGCTCGACGAGCTGGCGGAGCTGATCGAGGCGGCCGGCGGCCGGACGCTGGGGCTGTTCTCCTCGATGCGCGGCGCGCAGGCCGCGGCGCAGGCGATGCGCGGCCGTCTCGACATGCCGGTTCTCCTCCAGGGCGAGGAGACCTTGGGCGAGCTGATCCGCACGTTCGCCGAGGACGCCAGGACCTGCCTGTTCGGCACGCTGTCCCTCTGGCAGGGCGTGGACGTGCCGGGCCCGAACTGCCAGCTGGTGGTCATGGACCGGGTGCCGTTCCCGCGTCCGGACGATCCGCTGATGAGTGCCCGGCAGAAGGCGGTGGAGGAGGCCGGCGGCAACGGCTTCATGGCGGTCGCCGCCACCCATGCGGCGCTGCTGATGGCCCAGGGAGCGGGCCGCCTGGTGCGCGCCACGGGCGACCGCGGTGTGGTCGCCGTCCTGGACCCCCGTCTGGAGCGGGCCCGCTACGGCTCGTTCCTCCGCAAGTCGATGCCGGAGTTCTGGTACACCACCGACCGCAATCAGGTCCGCAGGTCGCTGGCGGCCATCGACGCCGTGGCGCAGCAGGAAGGGAAGTAGCGGGGCGCAGCCGGGCGGGCCGGGGGGAGCGGCCCGGCCCGGATGAGGACGGCGCAGAGCCCCGGAACCGGCGCAGTGGTCCCGGGGCTCGGTCGTGAGGGCGTGGTTCAGACCCGCCGCAGCACCGCCACCACCTTGCCGAGGATGGTGGCCTCATCGCCGGGAATCGGCTGGTAGGCGGAGTTGTGGGGGAGCAGCCACACATGGCCGTCCTCGCGCTTGAAGCGCTTGACGGTGGCCTCGCCGTCCAGCATCGCCGCGACGATGTCGCCGTTCTCGGCGACGGGCTGGCGGCGGACGGTGACCCAGTCGCCGTCGCAGATCGCGGCCTCGATCATGGAGTCGCCGACGACCTTGAGCACGAACAGCTCGCCGTCACCGACCAGTTGGCGGGGGAGCGGGAAGACGTCCTCGACCGATTCCTCGGCCAGGATCGGACCACCGGCGGCGATCCGGCCGACGAGCGGGACATAGGAGGCCGCGGGCTTGCCCGCCGTCTCCGTGGCCGCGCTGGTGGTCTGGTCCGAGCCGCGGACCTCGTACGCCCGGGGGCGGTGCGGGTCGCGGCGCAGGAAGCCCTTGCGCTCCAGGGCCATCAGCTGATGGGCCACGGACGAGGTGCTGGAAAGCCCCACGGCCTGGCCGATCTCACGCATCGACGGCGGGTAGCCGCGACGCTGGACCGAGTCCCTGATCACCTCGATCACCCGGCGCTGGCGGTCCGTGAGCCCGGAGCTGTCGGCCCGGATCCCTGGCGGGCGTCCCGGCAGCGACCGCGTGGGCTTCTGCTCGTCGGAGTCCAACGTGGCGTCGTCCATCGGCCTGCTCCGTGCCGTCTGAGGATTCTCGAACCGGCTCTGGGAGTGGCTCTGTGCGGTGATGGTCGCGCTGTCTGCGGTGGTGGTCACGTCGGCCCCTCTCGGAATGTGCTCCCTAGTTAGCCAACGGTAGTTGCTTTCGAAAGGTTGCGCCAAACACACGTTCGAGTGAAAATTTGCTGATTAGCTGACTCGATCGAGTGGCTGGGTGTATGGCCGATGTGTTCGAACGGCGTCCCGACCCTGCGCGGGTCGCCCTCCGCCCGACTCTTCGTTCCGGCCGGGGGTTCCGTGGCTGCGCGATCGACGCGCCGGGGGCCCGGTCGCGCCATGGCCGATTCTGTCATCTCCGCCCCTGTGCCCCGCCGTCCGGGTGGCTTCCCGTACCCTCGTGAGCGACCTCCACGGCCCGCCCCCACCGCGACACGCGGTAGGCGGTTATAAGCGGCCCGACACCACATCTAGTGCTTTGATGGCGACAACCGCCTACAAGTTGTGGTGCCTGGTCCTTCCGGGCCTCGGGGATCGCCTATGCTGGTGGCTGCGCCGAAGGGCCCGTACGGGCCGTCCGGAGGCCATTCAGCCGTACGTGGATTCCAGTGGCGTACGTCCGTTTCCGAGGGTGAGGAGGGTGGAGCCATGCACTGCCCCTTCTGCAGGCACCCTGACAGCCGGGTCGTCGACAGCCGCACCACCGACGACGGCACATCGATCCGGCGACGGCGCCAGTGCCCCGACTGCTCCCGTCGTTTCACCACCATCGAAACGGCGTCCCTGACGGTGATCAAGCGCAGCGGGGTCACCGAACCCTTCAGCCGCAGCAAGGTCATCGCGGGAGTGCGCAAGGCGTGCCAGGGCCGTCCGGTCACCGAGGATGCGCTCGCCAAGCTCGGCCAACGGGTCGAGGAGGCGGTGCGCGCCACCGGCAGCGCCGAGCTGTCCACCCACGACGTCGGGCTCGCCATACTGGGCCCGCTGCGGGAACTCGACCTCGTCGCGTACCTGCGCTTCGCGTCCGTGTACCGGGCCTTCGATTCGCTTGAGGACTTCGAGGCGGCCATCGCCGAGCTGCGGGAGCAGCGCGAGCAGGGACCGCCCGAGCGGGACTGCGGGACGGACGGTGCGGCCGACGGCCAAGCCGTCCCGGTGCCCGGACCCGCCATCGCCGCCGGCTGAGCCCGGCGCGCATCCAGAACCTGACCGGGGCACGTGCAGGCGCCCCGGGATCAGTCAGACATACACCGTGCCACGGGAAGAAGTGCGCACATATGGGCGTTTTCGCCCGTACAGGGAGGCGGAATGACAGAGACGACGAGCGGCCCGGCACGCGGCTCCCGCGCAAAGGGCAGCAAGGCGAGCAAGGGTCTGCGCATCGAGCGCATCCACACCACCCCCGGCGTGCATCCGTACGACGAGGTGGAGTGGGCGCGTCGTGACGTCGTCATGACCAACTGGCGCGACGGCTCGGTCAACTTCGAGCAGCGTGGCGTCGAGTTCCCCGACTTCTGGTCGGTGAACGCGGTCAACATCGTCACGAGCAAGTACTTCCGCGGCGCGGTGGGTTCGCCGACCCGTGAGGCGAGCCTCAAGCAGCTCATCGACCGCGTGGTCAAGACGTACCGCAAGGCGGGCGAGGACAACGGCTACTTCGCCTCCCCGGCGGACGCCGAGATCTTTGAACACGAGCTGGCGTACGCGCTGCTCCACCAGGTCTTCAGCTTCAACTCGCCGGTGTGGTTCAACGTCGGCACCGCGCAGCCGCAGCAGGTCAGCGCCTGCTTCATCCTGTCCGTCGACGACTCCATGGAGTCGATCCTGGACTGGTACAAGGAAGAGGGGATGATCTTCAAGGGCGGCTCCGGCGCCGGCCTGAACCTCTCCCGCATCCGCTCCTCCAAGGAGCTGCTCTCCTCCGGCGGCAACGCGTCAGGCCCGGTCTCCTTCATGCGCGGCGCCGACGCGTCGGCCGGCACCATCAAGTCGGGCGGCGCCACCCGCCGCGCGGCCAAGATGGTCGTCCTGGACGTCGACCACCCCGACGTCGAGGCCTTCATCGAGACCAAGGTGAAGGAAGAGGAGAAGGTCCGCGCGCTGCGCGACGCCGGCTTCGACATGGACCTGGGCGGCGACGACATCACGTCCGTCCAGTACCAGAACGCCAACAACTCGGTCCGAGTGAACGACGAGTTCATGAAGGCCGTCGAGTCCGGCTCGAAGTTCGGTCTGCGCGGCCGGATGACCGGCGAGGTCATCGAAGAGGTCGACGCCAAGGGCCTGTTCCGCAAGATGGCGGAGGCGGCCTGGGCGTGTGCCGACCCCGGCATCCAGTACGACGACACCATCAACCACTGGCACACCTCGCCGGAGTCGGGCCGGATCACCGCGTCCAACCCCTGCAGCGAGTACATGCACCTGGACAACTCCTCGTGCAACCTCGCCTCGCTCAACCTCATGAAGTTCCTGCGCGACGACGACCAGGGCAACCAGTCGTTCGACGCCGAGCGCTTCGCGAAGGTCGTCGAGCTGGTCATCACCGCGATGGACATCTCCATCTGCTTCGCCGACTTCCCCACCGAGAAGATCGGCGAGACCACCCGCGCCTACCGCCAGCTGGGCATCGGCTACGCCAACCTCGGCGCCCTGCTGATGGCCACCGGCCACGCCTACGACTCGGACGGCGGCCGTGCGCTGGCCGGTGCCATCACCTCCCTGATGACCGGCACCTCCTACAAGCGCTCCGCCGAACTGGCCGCCGTCGTCGGCCCGTACGAGGGTTACGCCCGTAACGCGGACGCCCACAAGCGCGTCATGAAGCAGCACGCCGACGCCAACGGTGCCGCGGTGCGCGCCGACGACCTGGACACCACGGTCTGGGCCGCGGCCACCGAGGCGTGGCAGGACGTGCTGCGCCTGGGAGAGAAGAACGGTTTCCGTAACGCGCAGGCTTCGGTGCTCGCGCCGACCGGCACCATCGGCCTGATGATGGACTGCGACACCACCGGTGTCGAGCCGGACCTGGCCCTGGTCAAGTTCAAGAAGCTGGTCGGCGGCGGCTCCATGCAGATCGTGAACAACACGGTCCCCAAGGCGCTCAAGCGGCTCGGCTACCAGCCCGAGCAGGTCGAGGCGATCGTCGCGCACATCGCCGACCACGGCAACGTCGTCGACGCGCCGGCCCTCAAGCCGGAGCACTACGAGGTCTTCGACTGCGCCATGGGCGCCCGTTCGATCTCCGCGATGGGCCACGTCCGCATGATGGCCGCGGCGCAGCCCTTCCTC
The DNA here is from genome assembly GCF_043199105.1 of Streptomyces sp. NPDC048644. NCBI lineage: Bacteria > Bacillati > Actinomycetota > Actinomycetes > Kitasatosporales > Streptomycetaceae > Streptomyces > Streptomyces sp. NPDC048644. The sequence continues at coordinate 171,030 of NZ_JBICVO010000012.1, read as the reverse complement.
TCCGGTGCGATCTCCAAGACGGTCAACGTCCCGGAGACGGCCACCGTCGAGGAGATCGAGGAGGTCTACTTCGAGGGCTGGAAGCTCGGCCTGAAGGCGCTCGCGATCTACCGCGACAACTGCAAGGTCGGCCAGCCGCTGTCGGCCAAGAAGAAGGAAGAGGCGAAGGCCGAGGCGCCGGAGCCGGCGACCGAGAAGGTCGTCGAGTACCGTCCGGTCCGCAAGCGCCTCCCCAAGGGGCGTCCCGGCATCACCACCTCCTTCACGGTGGGCGGCGCCGAGGGCTACATGACCGCCAACTCCTACCCGGACGACGGTCTGGGCGAGGTCTTCCTGAAGATGTCCAAGCAGGGTTCGACCCTCGCGGGCATGATGGACGCCTTCTCCATCGCGGTCTCGGTGGGCCTCCAGTACGGCGTGCCGCTGGAGACCTACGTCTCGAAGTTCACCAACATGCGCTTCGAGCCGGCCGGCATGACCGACGACCCGGACGTGCGGATGGCGCAGTCGATCGTCGACTACATCTTCCGCCGCCTGGCGCTGGACTTCCTGCCCTTCGAGACGCGTTCGGCGCTCGGCATCCACTCCGTCGAGGAGCGCCAGCGTCACCTGGACACCGGTTCCTACGAGCCGGCCGAGGAGGTCGACGTCGAGTCGCTGGCGCAGTCCGCGCCGCTCCAGACCGAGGCTCCGAAGGCCGCCCCGGCGGTCCAGAGCGCCGAGGAGACCGCGGCTCCTGCGCCCCGGCAGGCGCACACCAACGCCGAACTGGTCGAAATGCAGCTCGGCATCAACGCGGACGCCCCGCTCTGCTTCTCCTGCGGCACGAAGATGCAGCGGGCGGGCAGCTGCTACCTGTGCGAGGGCTGCGGCTCCACGAGCGGGTGCAGCTGATTTCGGAGCTCTCCCGTGAGCGTCCGTACGTGCTCATGACCTCCGGGTGACCCTTCGGAGGTGAGAAAGGGAGCCGGCTGAGAAGCCGGCTCCCTTTCGGCATGGGCGTACGCCGTCACGGCACGATGGCCACGTCCGGTGAATCCTCGCCGGACGTGGCCTCCCCTTTGCCGGTCGGGTCAGCTGCCCATGAGCGCGGTGAATTCGTTGGGATCGGCGTCAAAGCCGCGGACATCGGCACGGAAGCGCCATTCGCCCTCTTCGTCGCGGACGAATTCGGCCACGACGGCGGCAGTTGACCGCGCGACGGTGGAGAAGTCGTTCTGGGCAAGGGCGGTGTAGCCCTCGTGGATCTCCACTTCGGTGTTGTCTATGTCGCCGAACGTCTTACGGCCGCCGCCCTGTTGGATCGCGACTCCCACCACGACCCGCGTGTAGCTGTCGGCCAGTCGGTCCAGCTCCAGCGTCATGACCTCGTCGGAACCGAAGCCCTGGCCGGTGCGGCTGTCACGGTTGAGGGTGATCGTCCCGTCGGGGGACCGGCTGTCGAAGTGCACCAGGTAGCACGGCTCGCCGACCGGCGTGTCCGCCTCGTACGTCGCGGCGATGATGTCGAGATCGTTGTCCGGCTCGCCGAGGGGGCTGGGATCCCACTTCAGTGTGACCTCGGCCTTCTCGATCCCTTTGTTGAGCGTGCTCACCGGGCTTCCCTTCCTTGGCGTTCCGTCGAACCGGGTCGCACGGAACGGTTCCGCGCGCGGTCGGCTGCCGACTGGTGACCGGGACTGCGGCCCCGGTCGGCCGGCGGGCAGCCGTGGAGCCCCTGGAGAGACCGCTCGCCCGTGCTCGTGCGAACCACTCGCCAGGACACCCCGTTGACCTTCCATGGTGCCACGTCGACGGGGGATCGCGGCGGGGTGAACTGCACTTGTGGAAAACCGGGTTGAGCTTGAGAGATGGCCTGATTGCGTTGCCTCTTCCGGCTGTCGCTCCACTCGTCGCGGTGTCCGGTGCGGGCGGGCCGCGGGCTCCCCGGGGCGGCCGGGAATCCGGGGCTCTCCTCGGGGCCGTCGGGCTTCTCAGTCGTCCGGTTCGCCCCACAGGCGGCGGAGGTGATGGTCCAGCACGTCCAGCGCGGCGGCGGGCGAGATGTGGTCGATCAGCACGTGGGTGGTGAGGCCGTCGACGAGCGCGAGCAGGGTGCGGGCCTCCAGGGCGGGGTCGCAGTCCGGCGTGGCCTCGGCGACGAGCTGTGTGAACACCTCTTGGAGGCCGGTGTAGTTGGCCCGCAGGATCTCGGCCAGGGGGCGGCTGACGGCCGCCTGCGCGAGGAACGCAAGCCAGACGCGGGCCTCGGACCGGTGCTCCTCCCGGAGCAGCGACAGCTCCGTCGTGGCGTGCCCCAGGGCCGTGCGGGCCGACTGGGCGGGGGACTGGACCAGGCGCGCCGACACCCGTGCGGAGATCCGTTCCCCGATGTGCCGCAGGGCGAAGGTCAGCATCTCGTCCTTGGTGCGGAAGCAGCGCTGGACCGCTCCCATGGAGACCTCCGCGCGGGCCGCGACGTCCCGGAGGGTGACGCCGTCCAGGCCGCTCTCCTCGGCGAGCCGGCAGACGGCGTCGGCGATCAGGCGGCGGCGGAACTCGTGGTCCACCAGTTTGGGCATGGCATGCACTCCGCTTTATTCGATGCGTTCGTATCGGCGGTAAGGGTACGATGCCTATCCGATGCAAGTGCATCGGAATGGCTTGTGAGGGCGGGAATGCGTCATGCCGGAGCGCGGGGAAGCCGGCGCATCGGGTGGCGGTACCAGGAGAGGGTGAGTCATGCGGGACATGCTGTGGCGGTTGCCGGCGCACGAGCAGGCGGCGGCCGTACGGGACGGCGCGGTGACGGCCGCCGAGCTGGTGGACGGTCACCTGGAGCGGATCGCCGAGGTCAACCCGGCGGTCAACGCCGTGACGCAACTGCTCGCCGGGCAGGCGCGGGCGGACGCGGCGGAGACCGACCGCCGCCGGGCCGCCGGGGGCACCCTGGGGCCGCTGGCGGGCGTCCCGTTCACGGTCAAGGAGACCACCGGGATCGAGGGGGTGCCGACGACCTTCGGTGCCGCGCGCTTCCGCGACTTCACCGCCCGTGCCGATGCGCCCCCGGTGGCCAGGCTGCGCGCCGCCGGAGCCATCCCTATCGGGCACACCAACATGCCGACCCTCATCCTGGCCGGTATCCACACCCGTAGTGAGCTGTTCGGCGACACGGCGAACCCCTGGAGCGGGGCGGTCACACCGGGCGGCACCAGTGGCGGCGACGCCGCGGCGGTCGCGAGCGGGATGGCGCCGATCGGCCTGGGCAACGACTCCGGGGGATCGGTGCGGATCCCGGCGTCCTTCTGTGGCGTCGCGGGACTGAAGCCGACCTACGGGCGGTACGCCGCCGATCACCGCATCGGTCCCGACGATCCCTCGCTCGCCGCCCAGGAGTTGGTCGTCGACGGGCCCCTGGCGCGTACCGTCGGCGATCTGCGGCTGGTCCACGAGGTGCTGGCGGGCGCCGATCCGCGCGATCCGAGGGCCGTGCCGGTGCCCCCCTACGGGGAGCCGTTGCCCGGACCGCTCCGGGTGGCGGTGGTGGCCGACCCCGGTGGCCACGGCGTGCACCCGGCGGTGCGCGGGGCCGTGGAGGACGCCGCCGACGCATTGCGGGACGCCGGGTACGAGGTGTGCGAGGTGCCGGACGTGCCGCGTCTGGATGATGCCCTGGAGGTCTACGCCCGGATGACGCTCACCGAATTCGCCGTCAGCTGGCCGGTGGTCAAGCCGCTGCTGGGGGAGGGCGGGCAGCGCTACATCGAGCAGGGGATGGCGCGGTCGGGCCCGGTGGAGCTGGCCGAGTACCTGCGGCTGACGGGGGTGCGGCTGGGCATCCGGCGGGACTGGGCGGCCTTCCTGGACGCCTTTCCGCTGGTCCTGGGGCCGGTGTTCACCGACCCGCCGTTCGTGCCGGGGGACGAAATGCGGGACGCGGAAAGCTCGTTGCGGGTGCAGCGCGCGATGCGCCTGTGTACGGCGACGAGCTTCGTCGGCGTCCCCGCGGTGGCCGTGCCCACCGGAGTGACGGGCGGGCTCCCCTACGGTGTGCAGCTCATCGGGCGGGCCTACCGGGAGGACCTGTGTCTGGACGCCGCCCAGGAGGTGGAGCGACGACTGGGTGTTCTCACCCCCATCGACCCGCACTCGTAAGGAAGTTCAGGGCGCACCCGGCAAGGCAGGCAGTGATTCCGGCCACCCCGGGGCCGTACGATGGCGCGGTGCTGGTCAAGTGGATTCGCCTCACCGTTGTGGACCGTCGAGGGTTCGAGCGGGGGCAGCGGAAATGGGCGGGGCTGCTGGGTGAGCCCGGGTTTCGAGGGCAGGGCGGGGGGTGGAGCCGCGGCCGGCCGGGCGTCGCGCACCTGGTCGCCTTCTGGGAGAGCCGGGCGTTCTACGACTCGTTCATGGCGCGCTCCCACGACCGGCTGGCCGCGGCGCAGGTGGGCACCTTCAAGGACAGCCAAGTCCGCCTCTTCGAGCACGAATTCGACGTGAAGGTGGGCTTCGAGCCGCTCTTCGGCGACGTGGACGTGCTGCGTCTCGCGCACTCCCAGGTGCGCGAGGACCGTGTGGAGCACTTCACGCTGATGCAGGAAAAGGTCTGGAATCCGGCGATGGCCGGGTCGCCGGGAATGGTGCGCGGGATGCTGGGGCGGGCTCCGGGGGAGGAGTTCTTGGTGTTGTCGATGTGGCAGTCGGCCGCCGAACGAGGAAAGTACCGCCCCGAACGGGTGGAGCGGCTCGCCCTGCGGGCCCAGATAGCGGCCGACGTGCAGGCCCTGGCCGGGGACGTCGTACAGCTCGAACCCTCCTGGACGGTCTGAGCCGCGCCGTTGCCCGCGGCTGAAGAGGTGTGGGGCGGGCGGGAGTTGCCGCGGTCCGCGCCTACGGAGCCGGCGATTCCCGCTCGTCGGCCGTGAAGGCCCCGGCGCGGGCCGCCGCCACCGCAGCCGCCGCGGACTGCGCCGCCAGGCCGGCGTCCACCGGCTCGCGGGTGATGAAGAGCCGGAAGAAGACCGGCGCCGATGCCGCCCGTACCAGCGCGCCCGCGTCGACGGCTGCGGGCAGTTCGCCGCGTTCCACGGCGCGTTCCACGATGGCCTCGCAGCGGGCGAACCGCTCGGCGTAGTAGGCGCGCAGGGCGTCGGCGGCACGCCCCGAGTGGAACGCCGCCGCGATGATCGCGGAACCGGGCGCGCCCACCTCGCGGTCCGCGAAGGAGCGCACCACCTCCTGGGCGAGCGCGCGCAGGTCGCCCTCCAGCGTCCCCGTGTCGGGCGGCAGCCAGCTGTCGTCGCCCGCGAGGTCCAGGGCGTCGGCCACCATGCCCTCGATGCCGCCCCAGCGCCGGTAGAGCGTCGTCTTGTGGACGCCGGAGCGCTCGGCGACGTACTCGACGGTCAGGCCGGGATAGCCGTGCTCGGAAAGGCCGGTCAGGACGGCGTCCCGGACGGCGGCGCGGGTGCGTGCGGTACGTCCGCCGGGGCGCCGGGTGCCGGGCGTGGCCTCCTCATTCAATTGCAACTCCTGTTGTGTTAGTTCGGGGGTTCGTGTCATCATCAGCGTAACGCAACTGAAGTTGTATTTGATGGTGCGGATGTGCCGCCCTGCCGCCACGCGGCCCAGGGCCGGCGATCCCGCGATCAACCGGAACGGAGCACTGATTGCCCACCCAGATCTCGCTGCACGACGTCACCAAGTCCTACGCCGACCGGCCGCTCCTCGACGGCGTCTCCCTGTCGGTACGCCCCGGCGAAACCCTCGGCATCGTCGGGGAGAACGGCGCGGGCAAGTCCACGCTGCTGCGCATCATCGCGGGCGCCGAACAGCCCGATGAAGGCCACGTGGTGCTCCGCGCCGACGGCGGCGTGGGTTACCTGAGCCAGACCCCCGACCTCCCCGCCGACCACACCGTCCAGGACGCGATCGACACCGCGCTCGCCGACCTCAGAGCCATGGAGCACCGGCTGCGTTCCATGGAAGAACAGCTGGGCGGCGCCTCGGCGGAGGAACTCGCGGCATACGGCGACCTGCTCACCCTCTTCGAACTGCGCGGCGGCTACGAGGCCGACGCCCGCGTCGACAAGGCACTCTTCGGGCTCGGCCTGGACCAGGTGGCCCACGACCGGCCGCTCGGCAGCCTCTCCGGTGGTGAGCAGGCCCGGCTCGGACTGGCCTGCGTGATCGCAGCGGCCCCCGAGGTCCTGCTGCTCGACGAGCCGACCAACCACCTCGACGCGAGCGCCCTCGACTGGCTGGAAGAGGCACTGCTCGCCCACCGCGGCACCGTCCTCACCGTCTCCCACGACCGGCTCTTCCTCCAGCGGACCGCCACCGCGATCATCGAGGTCGACGCCGAGCGCCACCGGATCGTGCGCTACGGCGAGGGCTACGGCACGTTCATCGCCACGAAGGCGGCGGCCCGGCAGCGCTGGGAGCAGGAGTACGCGCAGTGGTGCGACCAGATCGCACAGCTCACCGAGTTCTCCCGCGGCACCGCCCACCACGTCGCCCAGGGCCGGGCCATCAAGGACGGCAACAAAATGGCCTACGACCGCGCCGGGGGGCGCGTCCAGGCATCCGTGTCCAGCCGGGTGCGCAACGCCCAGGAACGGCTGCGCAGACTGCACGAGGAGGCCGTACCCCGACCGCCCGACCCGCTCCGCTTCCGGGCGGCACCGGACCTCGGCGACACATCGGGCGCCCTCGTCACCCTGGACGGCGTACGCGTCGGGAACCGCCTCGCGGTGGACGCGCTCTCCGTCGCCGCGGGCGAACGCCTGCTCATCCACGGCGCCAACGGCGCGGGCAAGACCACCCTGCTCCGCGTCATGGCCGGCCTCACCGAGCCGGACCGCGGCACCGTCGCACGCCGCGGCGGAATCGGCTTCCTCGCCCAGGAAATCGCGGCCACCCGCCCCACGGAGACCCTGCGGACCGCCTTTAGCCGGGGACTTCCGGGCGAGGCCGAAGAACTGGCCGCCCTGCTGCTGTCCTTCGGCCTCTTCCGGGAGGCCGACCTGCGGGTACCCGTGGGCACCCTCTCGGCGGGCCAGCGCCGCCGCCTCGCCCTCGCCCGCCTCCTGGCACGCCCCGCCGACCTGCTCCTGCTCGACGAGCCCACCAACCACCTCGCCCTCGGCCTGGTGGAGGAGCTGGAGGCGGCCCTGGGCGCCTGGCCCGGCGCGCTCGTGGTGGTCTCCCACGATCGCCTGCTGAGCCGCCGCTTCGGCGGCATCCACTACGAGATACGCGACGGCCGCCCGGTCCGCACCCACGGCTGAGAGACGGAGCGCAAGCGGCTCACATGCGGGCGCCGCGGCCCCACCGGGCCCGGCCCCGCCGGTACCGAGGGCGGCTGCGGCACGCTCACGGCAGGCGTTCTAGGGTGGCGTCATGGCACGGCCCCGACGCATCGTCCTCATCCGCCACGGAGAGTCGGTGGGGAACGTCGACGACACCGTCTACGAGCGGGAACCCGACCACGCGCTGAGCCTGACGGACAACGGACTGCGCCAGGCCCGCGAAGCCGGCGGCCCGCTGCGCGAACTCTTCGGCGGGGAACGGATCTCCGCATACGTCTCGCCCTACCGCCGCACCCACCAGACGTTCCAGTCCCTCGGCCTGGACCCCGGCAAGGTCCGGGTACGCGAGGAGCCGCGGCTGCGCGAGCAGGACTGGGGCAACTGGCAGGACCGGGAGGACGTACGGCTGCAGAAGGCGTACCGGGACGCGTACGGACACTTCTTCTACCGGTTCGCCCAGGGCGAGTCCGGTGCCGACGTGTACGACCGCGTCGGGGCGTTCCTGGAGAGCCTGTGGCGAAGCTTCGAAGACCCGGACCACCCGCCGAACGTCCTGATCGTCACCCACGGCCTCACCATGCGGCTGTTCTGTATGCGCTGGTTCCACTGGACGGTGGCCGACTTCGAGTCGCTCGCCAACCCGGGCAACGCCGAACGGCGCACCCTGCTCCTGCGGCCCGACGGGCGCTACGACCTGGACCGGCCGTTCGAGCGCTGGTGTGAACCGGAGCCTTACGGCCTCAGCGGTTAGAGTGCCACCGATGACCGCCGACCACCGTGACGCAGACCGCTTCGAGCGGGCCCTGGCCAGCCTGCGCGGACTGACCGTGGGCGACGCCCTCGGATCCCAGTTCTTCGTCCCCGCCCATTACCCCGCCCTCAAGCGCCGCACGCTGCCGCCCGCCCCCTGGCGGTGGACCGACGACACCGAGATGACCTGCTCCGTGCTGGCCGTCCTCACCACCCACGGCCGCATCGACCAGGACGCGCTGGCCGGGTCGTTCGCCGACCACCACGACGCCGACCGCGGCTACGGACCGGCCGTGAACCGCATGCTCGACCTCATCCGGGAGGGCGGCGACTGGCGTGAACTGGCCTCCGGCCTCTTCAACGGCCAGGGCTCCTGGGGCAACGGCGCCGCCATGCGCATCGCCCCCGTGGGAGCCTGGTACGCCGACGACCCCGAGCAGGCCACCCACCAGGCGGAGATCTCCGCCTACACCACCCACCAGCACCGCGAGGCCGTGGTCGGCGCGATGGCCGTCGCCGCAGCCGCCGCCCTGGTGGCGAACCCGGCCGGCGCCCCCGGCCCCGAGCAGCTGATCGACGACGTGATGGCGCTCATCCCGCGCAGCGCCGTCCAGGCCGGCCTGCGCCGCGCCCGGGACATGCTCGACTACGCGAACTCGGGCACCGTCGCCGCCGTCCTCGGCTGCGGACGGCGCACCACCGCCCACGACACCGTCCCCTTCGCCCTGTGGGCGGCGGCCCGCCACCTCGGCAACTACGAGCAGGCGTTCTGGACCACCGCCGAGGCCGGCGGCGACGTGGACACCACCTGCGCCATCGTCGGCGGCATCATCGCGTCCGGCCGCGGCGGCCACCCGCCCCAGGAATGGCTCGACGGCACGGAACCCCTCCCTTCCTGGATGCCCGTCCCGGCGGGATGACCCTCCGCGGCGCCCCCGCCGCAGTACGTCCCCCGGAACGCCACACCGGCCGCCCCGCGACCCGACACCGGACACCGCCCGCCTCCCGGCGCGCCGCGGCCAACTGGCGCCGCCGGCCGTCGACTTCACGCCTCACGCTGCTCCGGAGCCGCACCGGCCGAGAACCGCTGTTCCGGCACCGCACACCGGCCGCGAGCCCCCGCACACGGGCCGCCCCGGCGCCTTGGCGGCCCTCCTGCCGCGCCACCGGACCGCCCTCCGCCGAGCTCGCATTCCGGCCGATCCGCAGTTGTTCCGTATCCGATGCGGACGCCCGACCCGAATAGGCGTACGCTGGCTGGCGCCATGCCGTACGAGCCTCCCACCCATACCGTCGAGCGATCACTGCGCGCCACGACGGGCGCCAAGATCATCGCTGGTGTCGACGAGGTCGGGCGAGGAGCCTGGGCCGGCCCGGTGAGCGTCTGCGCGGCCGTCACGGGCCTGCGTCGTCCGCCCGCCGGACTCACCGATTCCAAGCTGCTGACCCCCAAGCGCCGGACCGAACTCGCCGACCTTCTCGGCACCTGGGTCACGGCATACGCACTGGGGCACTCCTCACCCGAGGAGATCGACTCCCTGGGCATGACCGCGGCGCTCCGGCTCGCGGCCATCCGCGCCCTGGAAGCGCTGCCGGTCCGCCCGGACGCGATCATCCTCGACGGCAAGCACAACTACCTGGGCGAGCCATGGCAGGTCCGCACGGTCATCAAGGGCGATCAGTCCTGCATCGCGGTCTCCGCCGCATCCGTGATCGCCAAGGTGCGTCGCGACGCGATGATGGCCGAACTGGGCGCCGAGCACGTGGAGTTCGACTTCGCGGCCAACGCCGGCTATCCCTCTCCGACCCATCGCATCGCCCTGGAGGAGCACGGTCCTACGCCGCACCACCGGGTGTCGTGGTCCTACATGGATGCGCTGCCCCGGTGGCGGCATCTGAAGAAGGTGCGCGTCACCCCCGAAGCAGCCGCTCTGGAGGCCGGTGGCCAACTCGGCTTCGACTTCTGAGCGGTGCGGGCATCAACGCGGTACCCGCTGACATGTCCCGCACGCACGTTTGATAGACATCCCTTTATGCCTCTCATCCCCGAGGAGCCTCAGATTCACGAGAGTGTCCCGGGTCCCCGCGCAACTCCGGCCGCCGGCCGCACCGCGTCGACCCCCCGCCCTGTTCCCGGCCCCGGCCCCCGCCCCGCACCTCCGCGTGGCGCTCCCGCGGCCGGCGTCCGTCCGGGCAAGCCCGGACCGTCTGCCCCGCCGCGTGGGCCCGCCGCCCCGCCGGCGCAGCGCACCGGCCCCCCGACGCCCGCTGCCACCGATGCCGGTACGGCAACCGGGGCGCAGCTTCAGCTGATCCCGGCCCCGGCCGACGGCGCCGTCGACGCCGCCGACGAAGCCGTCGATCTCCTGCTGGACTCCGGGCGGGCGCCGGGCGACATCCTGGTGCTCACCACCGGCGACCCCCACCCGTGGGCCGCGCACGAACTGTCCTTCGGCGAAGCGTCCTACTGGGCGCAACACGACGCCGGGGACGATGTGTTCTACGCGGACGCCGCTGCCGAGCGTCCCACCGGACGGCCCGTCGTGGTCGTCGCGGTGAACGGCGGCACCGACGAGGCCACCGCACGGGCCCTGCCCGCCGCGCTGGCCCGTGCCGGGGCACTGCTGATCGTCTGCGGAGACCCGCAGCAGATCAACACCGTGCTCGGCGCGCACGCCTGACGGACCCCTGCCCGGAGCAGCCCGCCGGCCCTTGGCCGGTCGGGCTCGCTCGTGCGCCCGGACACACCGCGGCGGCCACCCGGTGCGCCCGCCGTCCGGACCTCTGCGTGCGCCGGTCGCCGCCCTCCGCTTCCGGAGCCCGGGACACCGGCTTCCGTCAACAGGCCGCCGTGTGCCGCTCGGTCTGCGCGGCGCCGCCACCGGCCCGCGGGGCCGCGCCGCTCCCGCGTCGTGACCGTTCTGCCACCTGCGCACGTGCCGCCGGACGCGATGCCTCCGGTGGACGGCGGAGTCCCGCAGCCCCGAACTGCTCCGGGACGACGGGACGCCCGTCACCGGGGCCCTGCGGCACGGCCCGTGACGTCGCCCGCGACCCGCGCCCGTCCGCCGGAGAACCGGCCAACGGGCCGCGCGGATCGGGCAGTTCGCGCCGCCCCCGGGGCCGACGCCCGCCCCGCTCCTCGCCCAGGACCTGCCAGCGGCCACGGGTCAGCGTGATGTACGCCCCGCACCGCAGCCCGTGCAGCGTGCACGCGTCACGCAGTCCCCACATCCAGGCCCCGTCCGTCTCCGTCCAGCGCGGCTCGCCTTCCCGGCAGTACAGCAGCACCGCCGTACGGACCGGAACCCGCAGCCGCAGGTCGTGCGGGACGACCTGCCGGAGGTGGAGCAGCAGGACGTTGCGCAGCTGCCAGCCGTCCGCCTCCTTGACGGGCTCGCTGAAGGAAGCGCTCGCGGTCACCCGCTGCTGCGGATCCAGCACCGCGACGACGGCCGTCGAAGGAACCGGGCGATGGAGTTCGTGCAGTCTCAAGACGACCTCACGCGGGTTGCGCAGCAGCGGAATCCCTGCCGACGCCCACTCGGCGGGCTCCAGCATCCGGCCCAGTCGTGCAGCGGAAGCGGCGGACGGAGACGAAGACGCGGGCATGAGCGGGACGGAGCCGAAGGCCACGGTCCTCCCTTCGTCTGCACATCCGCACAACGGGCGGCAGCCGGACACGACAAGGCACGACACGGCGGAGCCGGACCCTGCGGCCGGAACGGTACGGGGAGCAGCCCCCATTCTCCCGATCGCACGCGCGTGCGGCAACGCTCTCGCGCCGTCCGCCGACCCCCGAATCGCCCCGTGCGCTGCCCTTATCCTGCCCGCCGCGACGTCTCCTGATGCCGGTTCCACCCCCTCACCTTGGCTCGGCGCACGGCCCCCGGACTATCCCTGGACAGCGAGGACCAGCGGAAACACTCCGTCCGCGCCGGCCTTGCGCAGCAACCGGGCGGCCACCGCCAGCGTCCAGCCGGTATCGGCGTAGTCGTCCACCAGCAGCACCGGGCCCCCTGCCGACTCCAGCGCCCCGGCCAACTCCGGCGGCACGGTCAGCGATCCGTGCAGGGCCCGCAGCCGCTGGGCGCTGTTGCTCCGCGGGATCCGGCCGTCCGTCCCGTCGTCCGCCGAGATCACCGTCCCCAGGAACGGCATCCTGCCGACGGCAGAGATCCGCCCGGCGAGCGACTGGATCAACTCCGGCCTGGAGTGCGACCCGAGAGCGACCACCCCCACCGGGCGGGCCGGCGCATCCGCCCCGCCCGAGGCCCAGCCACCCGGGCCCTTCGCCCAGTCGGCGAGGACGGTGACCACCGCGGACGCCACATCATCGGGCACCGGGCCGTCCGCCGCCTGCGGGGCCAGCATCGGCCGCAGACGATTGCCCCAGCCGATGTCCGAGAGCCGGCCCAGGGCACGGCCGGTCGCGGCCAACTCACCTGCGGGGATCCGCCCCTTGAGATCGACGCCGATGGCAGGCAGCCCCGTCGGCCACATACGCCGCGGCTCCACCTCCACACCGGGCCGCCCCAGCTCACCGCGCGCCGCGTCGAGCGAGGCCGCGGACACCTCCGTGGTGAACCGCGACCCGGCACAGCTGTCGCACCGCCCGCACGCCACCGCCGCCTCGTCGTCCAGCTGCCGCCGCAGGAACTCCATCCGGCAGCCCGTCGTGACCGCGTAGTCCCGCATCGCCTGCTGCTCGGTCTCACGCTGCCGCGCCACCCAGGCGTACCGCTCGGCGTCGTACGACCACGGGCGCCCGGTGGCCGTCCAGCCCCCCTTCACACGGTGCACCGCGCCGTCCACATCGAGCACCTTGAGCATCGTCTCCAACCGCGAACGACGCAGCTCCACCTGCGGCTCCAGAGCCGGCAGCGACACCGGCCGGCCGGCCGCCGCCAGGACGTCCAGCGTCCTGCGCACCTGCTCCTCCGGCGGGAACGCCAACGACGCGAAGTACCTCCAGATCGCTTCGTCCTCCCGGCCCGGCAGCAGCAGCACCTCGGCGTGCTCCACACCACGCCCGGCGCGCCCCACCTGCTGGTAATAGGCGATCGGCGAGGACGGCGAACCCAGGTGCACCACGAAACCCAGGTCGGGCTTGTCGAAACCCATACCGAGCGCGGACGTCGCCACCAGCGCCTTCACACGATTGGCGAGCAGATCGTCCTCCGCCTGCTGCCGGTCGGCGTTCTCCGTCTTACCTGTGTACGAGGACACGGTGTGGCCGCGGTGCCGCAGGAACGCCGTGACCTCCTCGGCCGCGGCCACCGTCAAGGTGTAGATGATCCCGGAACCCGGCAGCTCGTGCAGATGGTCCGCCAGCCACGCGAGCCGGTGCGCGGCGTCCGGCAGCGTCAGCACACCCAGACTCAGACTCTCCCGGTCCAGCGGCCCACGCAGCACCAGAGCCTGCGCCGCGCCCTCACCCGTCCCCAACTGCTCGGCGACATCGGCCGTCACCCGGGCGTTGGCCGTCGCCGTCGTCGCGAGCACCGGTACCCCCGGCGGCAGATCGGCGAGCATCGTCCGCAGCCTGCGGTAGTCCGGCCGGAAGTCATGGCCCCAGTCGGAGATGCAGTGCGCCTCGTCGACCACCAGGAGCCCGGTGGCCGCCGCCAGCTTGGGCAGCACCTGATCCCGGAAATCGGGATTGTTGAGCCGCTCGGGGCTCACCAGCAGGACATCCACCTCACCCGCGGCGACCTCCGCCTGGACGGTGTCCCACTCCTCGGTGTTGGAGGAGTTGATCGTGCGCGCCCGGATACCGGCCCGCGCGGCTGCCTCGACCTGGTTGCGCATCAGCGCGAGCAAGGGGGAGACGATCACCGTCGGCCCTGCGCCGCGCTCGCGCAGCAGCGCCGTCGCGACGAAATAGACCGCGGACTTCCCCCATCCCGTGCGCTGCACGACCAAAGCACGGCGATGGTCGGCCACCAGCGCCTCGATCGCCCGCCACTGATCCTCACGCAGCCGTGCCGCGCCGCTGGGGTCACCGACGAGGCGGGTCAGAACGGCATCGGCCGACGCACGCAGATCTTCGTTGCTCATGCCCCCATGCAACCCGATGCCACTGACAACGCGCGAACCCCGGCCCGAACCTGTGGATAACCACGTCACCCGTGAGTTATCCACAGGGGTCGCGGCGGAGCGCCGAGCGCGGGATCTTCGAGCCATGAATCAGCACAGCGAACCGTCCGACCGCCCGAACCCCGCAGACCGCAAGGGGCCGACGAAGCCCACGAACCCGACGAACCCCACGCGGCAGAAGCGGCCCACAAGCCGAGCACAGTCGGCGAACCCGCCCAGCACCCCCGCTTCCCGCCGCTCCCGCACCGACGAGCCACAGCAGACAGACGCTCCGGACAGCCCGGCATCCCGCGGCACGGACGAAGCCGACCAGGCTCAGGGAAACCGCCCTCGCCGCCCCGCCGACCCCACCTTCTCCCCGACGTCCTTCATCCCACCGAGCCTCGCCACCCCGACCATCCGTGCCGGCCGTCCCGCATCCCCGCCCGCCGAACACACCCCCGCCGACCCGGACGACACCCACCACAGCGCCGGCGACGTTCCCCAGGTCACGCTGCGCGGCCCGGCCGAACTCGCCGACGCGCTGCCCTACCTCATGGGCTTCTACCCCGACGACAGCATCGTCCTCGTGGCCCTGCACGGCGAACGAGGCCGCTTCGGCGGCAGGGTCAGGCTCGGCATCCCGAAGGACACGACCCAGTGGCCCTACATCGCCGACCAACTCGCCGAGTGCCTCGTCTCGGCGGCCGAACAGCGCGGCGAGCGGCCCGCCGGGATGCTCGTCTTCGTCTGCCAGGAACCAGAGCAGGGCGAGAGCGGCCAGGACGTGAAGCAGCGCCTCCGGCCCCTCGCCCAGCGGCTCCGCACGGCCTGCGGCGCCTTGGACGTACCGGTCCTGGAGGCGCTGTGCCTCTCCAACGGCCGCTACTGGTCCTACTGCTGCCCGGACTTCCGCTGCTGCCCCGCCGAAGGGACACCCATGGTCATGCCCGGTACGTCCGTGATGGCGGCGGCTGCCGCCTACGCAGGGATGCAGGTGCGCGGCTCGCTCAAGGACATGGAAGCGAGGCTGACCCCACGCACGGGGCCACGGGCCGCCGACCAGGTCAAGGCGCTGGACGCGGCAGCCGCCGCCCTCCTGCCACGCATGCTCCAGGAGGACGGATCGGCCGTCGTCCGGCGGGACACCATCGACCGCGCCGCCGCGATGATCCACCGCTTCCGCAAGGACACGCCCGCGGGCAGCAACAAGGCGCGCGACGCCTGCGATGACGCGCTGATCACCGACGCCGAGGCCGCCCAACTGATCCTCGGACTTCAGGACCGCGTCGCCCGCGACCGAGCCGCGGAATGGATGGACGGCCCCTCCGCCGCACCCGCCCTCCGGCTGTGGCGCGCCCTCGCCCGCCGCTGCGCCGGCGGCTACATCGAGCACTCCGTGGCACCGCTCACCCTCGCCGGATGGGTCGCCTGGGCCACCGAGGACGAACCCTCCGCCCGGGTGGCCCTCAGCCGCGCCCTGAGCCTCGACCCCGACTACGTCTTCGCCCGGCTCTTGCACGAAGGCATCAACGACGGCCTCGACCCGGAGCCGCTGCGCAGCTGTCTGCGGGGGGAACGCGCCGAACGCGCCGCTGCCGAGAGGCCCGACCCCGGTACGACACCGGACGGCGAACGCCCACTGCAGGGCCGTCCGACGGCAGCCGACCGGCCTTCGGGGCCGCGCGGCACGACCCGGCCCGCCGGCCGCCCGGCAGGCACACGGGCCAAGGGACGCACCGGGCGGAACGGTGACCGGAGCCGAAGGTGACCGTTCCCGCACTGCGCGGCCGGCGTGACCTGTGCGCCGGCCGCGCCGTTCAGGTGGGTGGCGTGAGCCGCAAGGAGCCACGGACCCACAAAGGAGCCCCGCACGTGCCAGGCATAGTTCCCACCCCGCCCGCCCCCCGGCCGTCAGGGGCACAGCGCGCCGCGCCGCTCCGCACCCCGCAGCCCCAACCCGTGCACTCCTCGCTGATCTGCCTGGCCCTGCCCGCCCTCGCGATCTCACCCGCCGACGGACAGCTGAGGGGCGAGGGCCTGAACGGCTACTACCGGGAGGGCCGCCGCATCCTCTCCCGCTGTGAAGTGCGGGTGGCCGGAGCCGAACCCCTCATCGTGCAGGGCAGGTTGACGGCCGCGGACCGCGCCCGCTTCGTCGGGACGGTGCGCAGGGCGGGGGAGCGCGGCCCGGACCCCGAGATCCACATGGAACGCCTGCGCCGAGCCGACGGCACCGAACGGCTCACCTTCCGCAGCAGCGCAGCGCGCGCCCTCCGGCTCCCCGTAGAAATCCGGCTGGGCGCCGACCTCACCGAGCTGGGCGCCGTCGCCATCGGACTCCCGGGCCCCGAACTGCGCGCCGCCGTGCACGGCTCGGGCCTGCGCTGGTCCGGGCCCGGCGCCCATGCCGTGGTGGCCGCGACCCCGGCCCCTGATGACGCGCTGGCCTCCGCGGGGCTGCTGCGCTGGGAACTGGACCTGCCGGCCGCCGGTCACCGCACCATCGACCTCCGCATCTCCCTCGAACTCCCTGCCCCCGGCCACGGGGGAGGCCACCGCACAGCGCAGGACCGGCCCACCGGAGGCGCCCCTTCCGGGCTGGACGACACCGGTCGGCCAGGCTCGTCCGGCTCCCTCGCCCCGCGTCCCCGGGCGGCCCGCCCGCCCCGCCCGTGGACACCCGCGCGGCTGGAATGCGACGACGCACGCGCGGACGCCCTCCTGGCGGCGGCTCTCGGCGATCTCAACGGCCTCCTGACACGTGATCCCGCAACCCCCATGGACCTGTACGTCGCCGGTGGAATCCCCTGGCGACCCGGCCTCGCCCCGGCCGACGCCCTGTGGTCGGCCCGCATGCTGCTGCCCCTCGGCACCCGGCTCGCTGCAGGCACCCTGCGCGCCCTCGCCCGTACACAACTGGCCGCTCCAGGAGCGGATTTCGGCCGAATTCCCGGCCCGCTGCGTGACGCGGGCCCGCACACCCCACCGAGCTGCACCGGCGTCGAGGCCACCCTGCTCTTCCCCGTCCTCCTGGCCGAAGCCAGGCGCTGGGGCCTGCCCGACCACGAAACCGAACGCCTGCTGCCCGCGGCGGAACGCTGCCTGCGATGGCTGCGCAGCACCGGCACGTCCGCCGACACCGCGCACCGCGTGAGCTACGTCCCCGACCCGGCACCGGACGGTCCGCACCGCTGCGAGACCCAGGCGCACGCCCACCGTGCGGCCCTCCTGGGCGCCGACCTCCTCGACGCCTACGGATACCCCGACGCGGCAGCCTTGCGGGACTGGGCCGCCCAGCTCCGCACCCGGTTCCGCAACGACTTCTGGCTGGACGACCGGTCCGGTGGCCGCCCCGCAGCCCTGCGCACCGCGGACGGCCGCCCCCTGCCGCACCTCGGCTCCGCAGCCGCCCATCTCCTCGACACCGGCCTCCTCGGGGACGGCACCCACGCGCCGGGACTCCTCGACTCGACCCGCACGGCGCAACTCGCCGCCCTGCTCGGCAGCCCGGCCCTGGACTCCGGCTGGGGGCTGCGCAGCCTGAGCGCCAAGGAGAGCGGCTACAACCCGTTCGGACACCGGAGCGGCGCGGTCCGGATCCATGAAACCGCCGTAGCCGTCGCCGGACTCGCCGCCGCCGGTCACGAGAAAGCCGCATCTGCGCTGGTCAAGGGCGTACTCGACGCAGCGGAAACCTTCGGCCACCGTCTCCCCGAGATGTACGCGGGGGAGCAGCGCATCGTGGGCAGCGTTCCCGTACCCCACCCGGCGGCCTGCCGCCCCGCCTCGGTGGCGGCAGCCGGCGCCGTACACCTCCTGGTCGCGCTGGCCGGTCTGCGCCCCGACGTCCCCGGCGGGACGGTCGCGGTGCGGCCGGTGAGCTGCGCTCCGCTGGGCGCGCTCCAGTTCACCGGCCTGAGCGTCGCCGAGCAGCCGTTCGCCGTGCGGATCAGCCGCCTCGGCATGGCCATGGTGGAGGAGGCGGCCGATGGCTTGCAGCTGGGGTCCTGAGATGCCACGGGGCCTGTTTATCGTCAGGCGGACGACTATGATCACGCCATGCCTCCCTACGACCCGTCGGCTTTCCCGCCCTTCGCCGTCACCGTCGACCTGGTCGTGCTCACCGTGCGCCGGCACGCCCTGTGCGCACTGGCCGTACGCCGCGGTGAGCCGCCGTTCCAGGGCCGGTGGGCGCTACCCGGCGGGTTCGTCCGCAGCGACGAAGACCTCGAAGGCGCAGCCGCCAGGGAACTCGCAGAGGAAACCGGCCTGCACGCCCACGCCCCTGCGGGGCCGACCGCGTACGGCGCACACCTCGAACAGCTCGCCACGTACGGTGCCCCGCAGCGCGACCCGAGGATGCGGGTCGTCAGCGTCGCCCATCTGGTCCTCGCCCCTGACCTGCCCGCACCGCGAGCCGGCGGCGACGCCCACAGCGCACGCTGGGCACCGGTCGACAGCCTCCTGGGACAGACACCCGACCCCGGCCGCGACGGCGACCTGCCCACTCCGCTCGCCTTCGATCACGCGCAGATTCTCGAAGACGGCGTGGAGCGCGCCCGCTCGAAGATCGAGTACTCCTCGCTCGCCACGGCGTTCTGCACGCAGGAATTCACCGTCGGAGAACTGCGCAGGGTCTACGAAGCCGTATGGGGCGTCGCCCTGGACCCCCGCAACTTCCATCGCAAGGTGACCGGAACTCCCGGCTTCCTGGTGCCCACCGGCGGCACGACGACCCGTCAGGGAGGACGCCCCGCCCAGCTGTTCAGGGCAGGCGGAGCCACCTTGCTCAACCCCCCGATGCTGCGCCCGGAGGCGTGACCGCACGGCCCGGGGCGACGCGATGACGCCGGACACGACACCATGCCACGACCCGGCAATTACGGGTAAATAAGACATGTAGGTCTATCTTGACGGGGTGAGTCCTCTCGTACCCCCCGCTGCCTCCGACCGGTCTCACGCCCCGCGAGGGACGCGATGATCCAGGCCATCGGACTGACCAGCGCGCCCCGCGGCGACCTGCCGCCCGCCGTCGACGACCTCACCTTCGAGGCACGACCGGGCAACGTTACCGTCCTGCACGGCCCCGCCGCAGCAGGCAAGACCACCGCACTGCGGCTGATGCTTCAGCTCGAAACGGGCCGAGGCGTCGCCCTCTTCCGCGGGCGCCCGCTGCACCGCGTCCCGAACCCCGCCCGCGAAATCGGCGTGCTCCTAGGTGACGTCCCCGGGCACCCCTCCCGCACCGCGCGCGGACACCTGCGCATGCTCAGCGCAGCGGCCGGCGTCCCCGCCGACCGCGCCGACGACGTACTCGACCTTGTCGGCCTCAGCGGTCTCGCCGACAAACAGATCGGTGACCTCTCCCGCGGCATGGACCGACGACTCGGCATGGCCGCCGCCCTCCTCGGCGATCCGCACACCCTTGTCCTCGACGAGCCCACCGAAGGACTCGCGCCCCGGGAAGCCGCATGGCTGCACGGCCTGCTACGCGGCTACGCCGCGCAAGGCGGCGCCGTACTCATCACTTCCCGCAACTCCAGGGAAGTCACCCGCATCGCCGACCACGTGGTCACACTCCACGACGGCAGGCTCACCGCCGACCAGGAGGTCGCCGACTTCGCCCGCACCCGCATGCGCCCCCGCGTCGCGGTCTGCTCTCCGCACGCCGACCGCCTCGCGGCCCTGCTGATCGACGAGTCGCAACGAGCACACCACGCCTCCGACCCCGCCATCGGCCGTGCCATCGAAGTCGTCCGCGAAAGCGGCAGTCGCATCGCCGTCTATGGCAGCAGCTGCGCCGCCGTCGGCGAAGCGGCGTTCCGGCATCACATCCTCGTGCACCAACTGACGGACGAGGTAGGCGACACCGCTTCCGCCGCGCCTCTCCACCGGGCCGACGGTCGCCCCGCAAGCGCAGTGGCCGCAGCACCCGAGGCGGTCGTAGTCACCTCCTCAGAGGAGACTGTCACGCACGTCGACGCACATATCGATATGACGACATCGACCATCAGTGACATCGCCTCGCACAGTACGTCGCGCACTCCCGGCGGCACTGCCGCAGTCAGTGACCGTGACGCACTGTCCGACACCCTCACTCTCCCGGTGATCGAGATGTCGACATCGGTGCCACACCAAGCTCTGCCCGTCCGCTCGCCGCTCGCCGAGCGACTCGTGATTCCACGGCTGCCGGCGCCGGGGCCGGCATGGCCGCTGCGCTACGAACTGCGCCGCGCCCTGAGCGACGGCACCGGACTGCTCGTCGCCGTCGTCACCCTGCTTGTGTCGCTGGTGCTGGCGCTACTGCTGGCGCGCCACGGGGCCGCCCCCACGTCCCGGGTGGTGACCGGCTGGCCGCGTCAACTCCCCTTCCCCCCGGCGGCGCTCGGAGCGGGGCTTCTCGGTTCGCTCGCCTTCGGCCAGGAGTTCCGCTATCCGGCACTGGCGCACGAACGCGGTGCCGTGCCACGGCGTCTTGGGCTGCTCGTCGCCAAACTCATCGTCAGCGCGGTCGCCGCGTTGGCGCTCGGCGCCGCCGTGCTCGCCGCGGATGAGGCGTCCTCGCGCCTGCTCTTCGGTCCGGACGCGGCCAACGCTCTCTCCGACTGGCCTGTGTTCAGCCTCGGTTGGGCGGGATTGTTGGTGGGGTGTGCCTGGGCGGGAGTGCTGGCCGCCGGTGTATTCCGTTCCACGGCAATGGGGTTGGCTGCCGTCCTCGCCGTTCCGGTGGTCGTCATGCCCCTGGTGCAGCAGGTGTTGGCCGAGCCGGCTGCCCGTTCCCTGTCCGGTCTGCCCGGGCGCCTGCGGTCGTCGGCTCTGATCCAGTGGCCTTCCGGAATTGACCAAGGTGTGTCCGTAGTGCTGCGCCTGGCCACTCAACCCGTAGGCGGTGCGCTGACGTTGTCGCTCGCGGCCCTGGTCTGCGCCTACGTGCTCACCGTGCTTCGTCATCGGGCTCACTGACCACCGCGCACGGTCGAATCGCGGTCCACTTCTTGTGTGGACTGTCCACAACTCGCCGTAGAAAGCGCGTTTCTTTCCGATAAAGCGTCAATTATGAGGTGACGGGCGATCACCCTTTCGTGTGCTTTTCACCAAAGACCTCAAGGGTGTTGGGGCCGCCGCCGACAAAGGATGCGTGAGTACCCTTGCGCACACCATGATGACCGCGGCTCGCCCCGCCGACAACGGCCACGCAGGCCCGGGCGAGCTTGACCGCTACCCCTATGGCGCCGCCAACGCCGGCGCGGACCGCGCCGAGCGCGTCGCGCCGGTATGGGACGGCGCCGAAGCAGACATGGCCCGTGCAGGCCGCCGCGCGGCGGGCAGCCGTGGCCGCGGCCTGCACGGCCAACTCGTCCAGCAGCTCGGTCAGATGATCGTCTCCGGCGATCTCGGTGCCGACCGTCCACTCGTCCCCGAGGAGATCGGCCAGCGTTTCGAGGTCTCCCGCACCGTCGTCCGTGAATCGCTGCGCGTCCTCGAGGCCAAGGGCCTCGTCAGCGCCCGCCCGAACGTGGGCACCCGAGTGCGCCCGGTCAGCGACTGGAATCTCCTCGACCCCGACATCATCGAATGGCGGGCCTACGGTCCGCAGCGCGACGACCAGCGGCGCGAGCTCTGCGAGCTGCGCTGGACGATCGAACCGCTCGCCGCCCGCCTCGCCGCAGGGCACGGCCGCGAGGACATCCAGCAGCGGCTCACCGACATGGTCGAGATCATGGGCCACTCCGCAGCCCAGGGCGACACCATGACCTTCGCCCGAGCCGACTCCGAGTTTCACGGCCTGCTGCTGCAGCTCGCCGGCAACCGGATGCTCGAGCACCTCTCGGGCATCGTCTCCGCCGCCCTGCACGTCTCCGGTGGTCCGTCGGGCGGCTGCGAGCGGCCAGTGGAGACGTCCGTGGGGCAGCACATGCGGATCGTCGACGCGATCGGCAGTGGGGACGCCACGGCGGCCGAGGGTGCCATGCGCCAGCTGCTCGCCGCGCACGGCGACAGCTCCGGGCAGGTTCCCGGTGCGCCCGTGGATCACGTCGTGCCCGCGCCCCGCGAGCACTGAAGGCCGTACCCACGCGCGTACGGACCGTAGGCGCCGCGTGGGCAGGGTGCCGCGCGTCCCGACGGCCCGGGTGCGATGCACGCGCGCGGGCCGTTCGCTCGCCGGATCCGGACGGGATCCGGATCCGGCGATGCACTTGGGAGGGTTGCATGTCATATGACCGGGAATGTGTCGTTATGGGGTGTGACTCGGGCCACGCAGATTGGGCGTAACGCTCTTCCGGGAAGCGCGATGACTTAAGAGGTGATAGCCGAGGAGGGAATACGAGCGGCGTACGTGACGCTGTTCAACTCCCCGGTTGCCCCTGCGCCGTCGGTCCATCCCCACCGGCGGTCGTCGGCTCCGATCCAGACTGGACGGGGTCGGAAGCCGTTTCCATCGTTCCGAGAGGTTGTTCGTGTCGGCCAGCACATCCCGTACGCTCCCGCCGGAGATCGCCGAGTCCGAGTCTGTGATGGCGCTCATCGAGCGGGGAAAGGCTGATGGGCAGATCGCCGGCGATGACGTGCGTCGGGCCTTCGAGGCTGACCAGATTCCGCCAACCCAGTGGAAGAACGTTCTGCGCAGCCTCAATCAGATCCTCGACGAGGAGGGTGTGACGCTGATGGTCAGTGCCGCAGAGGCGCCCAAGCGCACCCGCAAGAGCGTCGCAGCGAAGAGTCCGGCAAAGCGCACCGCCACCAAGACCGTCGCGGCGAAGGCCGCCACGGTGAAGAAGGCCACCGCAGCGGCCGCCCCCCTGGGGGACGACCCGTCCGGTGAGCCGGAGGCTGCGCCTGCCAAGAAGACCGTGGCGAAGAAGGCCACGGCCAAGAAGACGGTCGCCAAGAAGGCCACGGCCAAGAAGGCGACCGCCAAGAAGACGGCGGCCAAGAAGGACGTCGACGATCTGCTCGACGACGACACGGCCGAGGAGACCCCGGCGCCCGCCAAGGGTGACGCTCCCGAGGCCGCCGAAGGCACCGAGGCAGCCGGCTTCGTCCTGTCCGACGACGACGAGGACGACGCCCCGGCGCAGCAGGTCGCCGCGGCCGGAGCCACCGCCGACCCGGTGAAGGACTACCTCAAGCAGATCGGCAAGGTCCCGCTCCTCAACGCCGAGCAGGAGGTCGAACTCGCCAAGCGCATCGAGGCCGGCCTGTTCGCCGAGGACAAGCTCGCCACCGAGGAGAAGATCGCTCCCAAGCTCAAGCGTGAGCTGGAGATCATCGCCCAGGACGGCCGCCGGGCCAAGAATCACCTCCTGGAGGCCAACCTCCGACTGGTCGT
The DNA here is from genome assembly GCF_043199105.1 of Streptomyces sp. NPDC048644. Lineage (NCBI taxonomy): Bacteria > Bacillati > Actinomycetota > Actinomycetes > Kitasatosporales > Streptomycetaceae > Streptomyces > Streptomyces sp. NPDC048644. The sequence goes on along the minus strand of NZ_JBICVO010000012.1, from coordinate 147,579 downwards.
CTCCCTGGCCAAGCGGTACACCGGTCGCGGCATGCTCTTCCTGGACCTGATCCAGGAGGGCAACCTCGGCCTGATCCGTGCGGTCGAGAAGTTCGACTACACCAAGGGCTACAAGTTCTCGACCTACGCGACGTGGTGGATCCGTCAGGCCATCACCCGTGCCATGGCCGACCAGGCCCGCACCATCCGTATCCCCGTCCACATGGTCGAGGTCATCAACAAGCTCGCGCGCGTCCAGCGCCAGATGCTCCAGGACCTGGGCCGTGAGCCCACCCCGGAGGAGCTGGCCAAGGAGCTCGACATGACCCCTGAGAAGGTCATCGAGGTCCAGAAGTACGGTCGCGAGCCGATTTCGCTGCACACCCCGCTGGGCGAGGACGGCGACAGCGAGTTCGGTGACCTCATCGAGGACTCCGAGGCGGTCGTCCCGGCCGACGCGGTCAGCTTCACGCTTCTGCAGGAGCAGCTGCACTCGGTCCTGGACACGCTCTCCGAGCGCGAGGCCGGCGTGGTCTCGATGCGCTTCGGCCTCACCGACGGCCAGCCCAAGACGCTGGACGAGATCGGCAAGGTCTACGGCGTCACGCGTGAGCGGATCCGCCAGATCGAGTCCAAGACCATGTCGAAGCTGCGTCACCCGTCGCGCTCCCAGGTGCTGCGCGACTACCTCGACTAGCAGATCCGGCACGGACACCCCGCGAGCCCGGTCCTCCCGTCATGGGAGGGCCGGGCTCGCAGCCGTCCGGGTGCGGGAGGCGGCCGTTTGGGTCACTCTTGGTGGGCGATCGATGTCTCAGAGTCAGGAGCTCGTATGCGCCCGTTCCTCCGCGCCGTACCCGGAGCCCTCGCGCTGGTCCTTGCCATACCGATGACGGCGACCGCTGACGAGTCAGTGGTCGGCGGTCAGCCCGTACAGGCCACACAGAGCCCCTGGGTGGTGGCTCTCGCGTCCCAGGACCGGTTCGGCGGTGAACGCTCCGGGCAGTTCTGCGGTGGCGTGCTGGTCGGCCGCTCAACCGTTGTCACGGCGGCGCACTGTCTGAGTGAAGAAGTGCTGGGTGTGCCCTGGCGGCAGGTGCGCGATCTGCGGGTCATCGCCGGCCGGGAGGATCTCGCCCGTGCCGGCGGACAGGAGCTCAAGGCGACGAAGGTGTGGGTCAGCCCGCAGTACGACAGCTGGACGAACGAGAGCGACATGGCGGTGCTCACCCTGGAGAAGCCGGTGACCAACCGGGCGATCCCGATAGCCGACAGTGACTCCGGCGCCTACGAGCCGGGCGCTGCCGCCACCGTCTACGGGTGGGGTGACACCACGGGGGAGGGCAGCTATGCGACGCGGCTGCGTTCCGCGCGGGTGAATGTCCTGCCGGACTCGGAGTGCGCGCAGGCGTACCCCGGAGGCGCCGACGGCACGTACAAGGCCGCCTCGATGCTGTGTGCGGGCGAGCCGCAGGGTGGGCGGGACGCCTGCCAGGGTGACAGCGGGGGGCCGCTGGTCGTGCAGGGTCGCTTGGTGGGGCTGGTGTCCTGGGGGACCGGCTGCGGGAAGCGGGGGAATCCCGGCGTCTATACGCGCGCCTCGGCGCTGATCCCGGAGGTCGCCGCACATGGCGCCGGCTGAGAGTCCGGAGCTGCCGCGCGGCGTGTGAGCGTACGAGTGCGGGCGGTCTCCCCGGTTGTGCCGGGGAAGCCGCCCGCAACACGGCACTGGGCCGCTACTCGCTCGTCGTCGTGGATGCGATGTGTCAGCGGTCCTCTTCGGACGCAGACGCCGGAGTGGCGGTGAGCCGCTCCGTCTCGTCCTGTATTTCCGCGGCGATCTTCTTGAGTTCTGGCTCGAACTTGCGACCGTGATGGGCGCAGAAGAGCAGTTCTCCGCCGGACATCAGGACGACGCGCAGGTATGCCTGGGCGCCGCAGCGGTCGCAGCGGTCAGCGGCCGTCAGCGGGCTCGCGGGTGTCAGAACAGTAGTCACGTCGCCTCTTCTCTAGCTCGACGAGCTGTCGTACCAGGGTCAACATCCAACCAGGCCGAAAACGTTCCCGCTCGTGCCTATTCCTCGAAAAAATTCTCCGAGGAGGGCCGGGTGCTGCCGGGTGGCGGCGAATGAGCCGTATTGCTTGGTGGTCTGATTCACGTTGGTTGCTGGGGTATGTCCTCCCGGCTGGCTTGCCGGTCGTTGATGAGGACGTGCCCGGAGCCTAAATGGTTCATGCCTCGAAGGGAACGTGATGTTCACGTCACCTCGCCCTCACCCTATCGAGGGATCGAACGAACGATCGAAATTCTACTAGCATGGGAGCGCTTACGGGTGGCGTCGCATCGGCTCTACTGGGCCTCGGTACCCTCTGACCGGCGACACCGCCACAACAGAGTCCGCGGAATGCGGACTGCCAGAAATTCAGCGAGGAGCGAACCGCGTGACCGCCGAGATGTCCGTGCCGTCCACCGCAGTGCTGACCGGGGCAGACCGGGACGGTTCCAACTACACCGCGCGGCATCTGCTCGTCCTCGAGGGGCTGGAGGCCGTCCGTAAGCGTCCCGGCATGTACATCGGCTCGACGGACAGCCGTGGCCTGATGCACTGCCTGTGGGAAATCATCGACAATTCCGTCGATGAGGCGCTGGGCGGCTACTGCGACCACATCGAGGTGATCCTCCACGACGACGGTTCGGTGGAGGTCCGTGACAACGGCCGCGGCATCCCCGTCGACGTCGAGCCCAAGACCGGGCTCAGCGGCGTCGAGGTCGTGATGACCAAACTGCACGCGGGCGGCAAGTTCGGCGGCGGCTCCTACGCCGCGTCGGGCGGCCTGCACGGCGTCGGCGCATCGGTCGTCAACGCCCTGTCCGCACGCCTCGACGTCGAGGTGGACCGCAACAGCAAGACCCACTCGATCAGCTTCCGCCGCGGCGTACCCGGGATCTTCACCGAATCCGGCCCGGATGCTCCGTTCGATCCGGGCAACGGCCTGCTCAAGGGCAAGCGGGTCGCCAAGGCGAAGACCGGCACCCGGGTGCGCTACTGGGCGGACCGCCAGATCTTCCTCAAGGACGCCAAGCTCTCCCTGGAGACGCTGTACGCCAGGGCCCGCCAGACGGCCTTCCTGGTGCCCGGCCTGACCCTCGTCGTCCGTGACGAACGCGGCATCGAGGGCGCGGGCAAGACGGAAGAGACCTTCCACTACGACGGCGGCATCAGCGAATTCTGCGAGTACCTCGCGCAGGACAAGGCCGTGTGCGACGTCCTGCGGCTGACCGGCCAGGGCACGTTCAAGGAGACCGTGCCGGTACTCGACGACCGCGGTCACATGACACCGACCGAAGTCACCAGGGAGCTGGGTGTCGACATCGCGCTGCGCTGGGGGACCGGCTACGACGCGACGGTCAAGTCCTTCGTCAACATCATCGCGACGCCCAAGGGCGGCACGCACGTCTCCGGCTTCGAGCGGTCGATCGCCAAGACCGTCAACGAAGCGCTCCGGTCGACCAAGCTTCTGAGGGTCGCCGAGGACGACGTCGTCAAGGATGACGCCATGGAGGGCCTCACCGCCGTCGTGACCGTACGGCTGGCCGAGCCGCAGTTCGAGGGGCAGACCAAGGAAGTGCTCGGCACCTCCGCCGCTTCCCGGATCGTCGCCCAGGTGGTCAGCAAGGAACTCAAGGCATTCCTGACCTCCACCAAGCGGGACGCCAAGCAGCAGGCGCGGGCCGTCCTGGAGAAGGTCGTGGCCGCGGCCCGTACGCGCATCGCCGCCCGCCAGCACAAGGAGGCGCAACGCCGGAAGACGGCGCTGGAGTCCTCCTCGTTGCCGGCCAAGCTGGCCGACTGCCGCAGTGACGACGTCGACCGCAGCGAACTGTTCATCGTCGAGGGCGACTCGGCGCTCGGCACCGCGAAGCTGGCGCGGAATTCGGAGTTCCAGGCACTGCTGCCGATCCGCGGCAAGATCCTGAATGTCCAGAAGTCATCGATTTCGGACATGTTGAAGAACGCCGAATGCGGATCCATCATCCAGGTCATAGGGGCTGGATCCGGCCGCACCTTCGACATCGACACCGCCCGTTACGGCAAGGTCATCTTCCTTGCCGACGCCGACGTCGACGGCGCCCACATCCGCTGCCTGCTGCTGACGCTGTTCCAGCGCTACATGCGGCCGATGGTCGAGCAGGGCCGTGTCTTCTCCGCTGTTCCGCCCCTGCACCGCGTCGAACGAATCAACCCCAAAAAGGGCCAGGAAAAGTACATTTACACGTACTCCGACAACGAACTGCGTCAGACGCTGCTCGAACTCCAGCGCAAGAACATCCGCTACAAGGACAGCATCCAGCGGTACAAGGGCCTGGGTGAGATGGACGCCGACCAGCTCGCCGAGACCACCATGGACCCCCGGCACCGCACCCTGCGGCGGATCAACATCAGCGATCTCGAAGCGGCGGAGCGGGCGTTCGACCTCCTGATGGGCAACGAAGTCGCACCGCGCAAGGAATTCATCACCAACTCCGCTTCCACGCTGGACCGGTCGCGCATCGACACCTGAGCCGTCACCGGCCGCTCCGGAGGGCGTCTCTCCACCCGTGGGTGGAGAGACGCCCTCCGCGTTTTCCACCCCCTCCCCACCCTGGCTCCGATCCGCCGGAAGGGCCCGCTCCGTAGCGTCGGAGACGTCGGAATTCCCCGCCCCACGGAGGCCCAGGCCATGAGCGGCTTGCTCAACATCGTTGTGATCGTCGCGGTGGTCGCGATCGTTCTCGTCCGCCAGTTCCAGGCGCAGCGGGTGTCCGACAGCAAGAAGTGGTGGCTGATTCCCGTCGTCCTCACCGTGCTGGCGCTACGCGAGCCCGGCCTCCTGGATCCCGCACACCGGGCGGCCTCCGCCGTGCTGCTCGCCGTCGGCCTCCTCATCGGCCTGGCCGGCGGAGCCGCGTGGGCCTGGACCACCACGATGTGGACCGACGAGACCGGTGCCGTCTGGACGAAGGGCAGCCGGAAGACGGCCCTTGTCTGGCTCGCCGGACTCGCTGTCCGCCTGGGGGTGGTCGGAATCGGCGCGCTCCTGGGTGTCCACCAGGGCACACCGGCCATGATGCTGTCCGTCGCCGCGATGCTGTTGACCCGCAGTGGGATCACGGTCGGGAAGGCCCGGTCCGTACGGCCCACGTACCGTGTTCCTGTTGGTGGCTGAGAAGCGTCGCCACCCACCGGAAGGACCATGTGTGCCGTTGACCACCTGGACGAGCTGGCCCCTACGCGAGTCGCTCTCCCGTGACGACCTGACCGACGTCCGACGGTGGATCGGCCGGATCGTCCGCATCGCCCTGGTCGCCGTCCTCGCGTGGGTCACCCTGGCGCGGTCGGACTTCCACGTCTGGGGCATGGCCGTCGCCGCCGCCGGGATCGTGCTGAGCGTGCTGGCGTTCCGCGGCTTCCACCGGCTGACCCTGCGCCGGCGACTGTGGCCCTCCCTCGGGCTGCTGCTGGCGATGGAACTCGGCGCGTTCGCCTTCCAGACCGCGGGGGCCTCACTGCCCGCACTGGTCCTGTGGTGCGGCTGCGCCATCACCGCGATGGAACGGCTGCCACTCGCCGCGGCCGTCGTGTGCGCCGCCACCGCACTCGGCGCCTACGCCGCCGTCAACCACGACAGCTGGCTCACCACCACCACGACGACAGTGGGACTCGCCCTCGCCGGCTACGTGCTGCGGCTGGACTCGGAGGCGCGCGGCAACGCTCACCGGCTGCTCGCGCAGGAACGCGCCGCGCGCAAGGCCGAGGCCGAGACGGCGGCACTCGCCGAACGCGGCCGTATCGCACGGGAGATCCACGACGTCCTCGCCCACAGCCTGAGCGCACAACTGGTCCACCTGGAGGCGGCGAGGCTGCTCATCCACCGCAGCACCGATCTGGAGGCGGACCGCGACCAGATCCTCGAGCGGGTGGTGGCGTGCCGGGGGATGGCCCGTGAGGGCCTGGACGGCACCCGTGAAGCGCTGTCGGCGCTCCGTGGGGAGATGGCCCCGGTCGAGGACTTCCTGCGCGATCTGACGGCCGCTGAGGGCGCGCAGTTGGCCGTTGCGGGGGAGCGTCGCACGCTGTCGCCGGAAGCCGGGCTCGCGGTCCGCCGGGTCGCCCAGGAGGCGCTGACGAACGTACGCAAACACGCCCCGGGTGCCCGGGTGACCGCCCTCCTGGAGTACGCGGAAAGCAGCGTCATCCTGGAGGTGCGGAACTCACGAGGGCGCGGCAAGCCCGGAGAGCTGGCCTCCAGCGGCTCCGGGTACGGTCTCCTGGGGATGCGGGAGCGCGCCGAACTTCTCGGTGGGACGCTGGAATCCGGCCCCGTCAAGGAGGGTTTCGTGGTGCGGTTGCAGGTGCCCGCATGACGGCGCAGCCGGCCCGCGTGGTGGTCGCGGACGATCAGACCGTGGTGCGCGAGGGAATCGTGATGCTGCTGGGGCTGCTGCCCGGCATCGAAGTCGTGGGATCGGCCCCGGACGGCGAGGAAGCCGTCCGCATGGTCGCCGAACTCGCCCCCGACGTCGTCCTGATGGACCTGCGGATGCCCCGCTGCGACGGCGTCGAAGCCACCCGCCGCATCCGGGCGGACCACCCGGGAACCCAGGTGGTGGTCCTCACCACCTACGCCGACGACGACTCGCTCTTCCCCGCGCTCCAGGCCGGTGCCCGCGGATACCTCACCAAAGACGCGGACGGCGACGAAATCGTCCGGGCCATCGACGACGTGCTGTCCGGGGAAGCCGGACTGGCGCCCAAGATCCAGCGACGTTTGCTGGAGCGCTTCGCGGAACCCGTACGGGACTTGCCGCAACCCGCGGACGAACCGCCCGACGGGCTGACCGCACGCGAGGTCGAGGTGCTGCGGCTCGTCGCCGAAGGGCAGTCGAACCCGGAGATCGCCCGCAGCCTGCACGTCTCCACCGCCACGGTGAAGACCCACATCAACAACCTCTTCGGCAAGGCGGGGCTGCGGGACCGCGCACAAGCGATCCACTACGCGTACCGTCACGGCCTCGCGCAGCCACCCACGTAAATCCGTCACCTGATGGGGTGAAGGATACGGAAGGAAGAGTCCAGGAACTTCCTTTCTGTCCATCCTTGAGGCACACGGTCAACAGGCCCGTGCGACAAGGAGTGTTCGGTGGACAAGCACGACGGCCGCACGGCCGCAGAGCCAGAGGTCGGACCGCTCGACGGCCCCTGGAGCGACGCACTCGCCCTCAGGTGGGACGAGTGGGACTACCCGACGGACCACGGAGACGAAACACACGCCATCCCGGCGGCTCCGCCGGTACCGAAACCGAGGTCCGCGGAGCACGACGAGGTGTACCTCGCCGTGCAGCGCAGCGCCGCCTTCCAAGAAGTACGCCGCCGCTACCGGGGTTTCGTCATCCCGGCCACCGTCCTCTTCCTGGTCTGGTACCTCGCCTACGTCATCGCCGCGACGGCCGCCCCGCACCTCATGGCGCGCCACGTCATCGGGGCCGTCAACGTCGCGATGCTGGCCGGACTCGGCCAGTTCATCACCACGTTCTTCCTCACCTGGGCCTACGCGCGCCACGCCCGTCTCCGCCGGGACAACGCCGCGCTGGACATCCGCTGGGAGACCCAGGAGCTGACGGGAGGGAACCTCCGTTGACCGGCGACCACCAGTCCCTGGCCCTCATCCTGTTCAGCGTATTCGTCGCGGTCACCCTGGGGATCACCACCTGGGTCAGCCGCCGTCGGCACGGCTCCGCTGAAGAGTTCTACGCCGGTGGCCGGCTCTTCTCCCCTCTGGAGAACGGCTTCGCCATCGCCGGCGACTACATGTCGGCAGCGTCCTTCCTCGGCATCTCCGGACTCATCGCCCTCTTCGGCTACGACGGCCTCCTCTACTCCGTGGGATTCCTCGTCGCCTGGCTGGTCGTGCTGTTCCTCGTCGCCGAACTGGTCCGCAACTGCGGCCGGTTCACCCTCGCCGACGTCCTGGCCGCCAGGATGCGTGAACGCCCCGTACGCATCGCCGCCGGTACTGCTTCGGTCACCGTCTCCGTGCTCTACCTGGTCGCCCAGATGGTCGGCGCCGGCAGCCTCGTCGCTCTGCTGCTGGAAGGCGCGGGTGCGCAGGAACGCGCCTGGATGGTGATCGGCGTCGGCGCCCTCATGGTCGTCTATGTCGCTTGCGGAGGGATGCGGGCCACCACCTGGATCCAGATCGTCAAAGCCGTACTCCTCATGGGCGGTGCCATCGCACTGACCGTCCTGGTACTCGCCCGTTTCCACGGCGACATCAACACCCTCCTGACGACCGCCGCCGAACGCAGCGGCCACGGCAGCGACTTCCTCGCTCCGGGCCTCAAATACGGCGGTGGCTGGACGGAACGACTGGACTTCATCAGCCTCGGCCTCGCACTGGTTCTCGGAACGGCCGGGCTGCCGCACATCCTGTCCCGCTTCTACACCGTCCCCACGGCGCGCGCCGCCCGCCGGTCCGTCATCTGGTCCATCGGCCTGATCGGCGGGTTCTACCTGATGACGATCGTGCTCGGCTTCGGAGCGGCGGCGGTACTCGGCAGTGACGCGGTACGGGTCTCCAACAGCGCGGGCAACACCGCCGTCCCGCTGCTGGCCCTGGACCTGGGTGGCGGCGCCGGCTCCACGGGCGGCACGGTGCTGTTCGCCGTCGTGGCGGCTGTCGCCTTCGCCACCATCCTGGCCGTCGTCGCCGGCATCACGCTTGCCTCGTCGGCCTCCGTGGCCCACGACCTCTACGCAACGCTCAAGCGCAACCGCCCGACGAAGCAGGGACGGGTACACAGCGAGGTGACCGTGGCACGCGTCGCGGCTGTCGCAGTCGGTGCGGTGGCCATCGCCCTTGCGCTGCTCGCCCAGGACCTGAACGTCGCATTCCTCGTCGGTCTGGCCTTCGCCGTGGCAGCATCGGCCAATCTTCCGGTACTGCTCTACGCGCTGTTCTGGCGCCGGTTCACGACCAAGGGCGCCGTCTGGTCCGTGTACGGCGGCCTGGTACCGGCCATCGTGCTCGTGGTCCTCTCGCCGGTGGTTTCCGGCAGCCCGACAGCGATCTTCCCGGGACTGGACTTCCAGCTCTTCCCCCTGGAGAACCCCGGTGTCGTATCGATTCCACTGGGCTTCTTCATGGGATGGCTGGGGACCGTGGCCTCTCCGGAACCCGCCGACGCGGCCCGCCACGCGGAGACCGAAGTGCGGGCGCTGACCGGGGCAGGAGCGGCGTAGGCGCGAACTGCGGCCTACACCCACTCGTAGCGGTGCTCGGGGCGTCCGGTCTCGCCATACCTGAGGGTGAGGCGGACGCGCCCGGTCCGCTCGAGCAGCTTGAGATAGCGCTGCGCCGTCTGCCTGCTGAGACCTGCCCGCACGGCGACGTCCTGGGCGGAGAGCGGGGCGTCTGCGGTCCGCAGCACGGACCGCACACGGTCGGCGGTGGCCGCGGAATGCCCTTTGGGCAGTTCCGCCGGGCCCGCACCCGTAGCGCTCAACGCGCCGAAGATACGGTCCACTTCGTACTGCTCCGCCTGCCCGCCGCCCTCGAAAGCGCGATGCAGGGCCGCGTAGCCCTCCAGCTTGGAGCGCAGGCCGGCAAACGTGAACGGTTTCACCAGGTACTGCAGCGCGCCCTGACGCATCGCTGCCTGAACCGTCGCGATGTCACGAGCGGCCGTCACCATGATGACGTCGGTCAACAGACCACGTCGGCGTAGGACGCTCACCAGGTGGAGGCCCGTTTCGTCCGGCAGGTAGTGGTCCAGGAGGATCAGATCGACGGGGTGCGCGTCCAGAGCGGCCAGTGCGTCGGCCACGGTGTGTGCCATGCAACTGACCCGGAATCCCGGGACCTTGGCGACGTAGGCGGCATTGATCTCCGCGACGCGCATGTCGTCGTCCACGACCAGTACGTCGATCATCGGCAGGTTCCCGTGGCGTCGTCGTTGGGGTGGGTGGGCGCCGCGTCCTTACCGCCCCTAGGAGTGTGGGTTTCCGTGACTGTCCCTGGGTGGGCTGCGGCATATGAGTCGGGAAGTACGTCGGAGAAGGCGTCGGGGAGTGTGACAGTGAACATCGCTCCACCACCGGGGCGTTCACCAACCTCTGCTCTGCCTCCGTATCGCTCGGCGAGCCGGCGAACCAGTGCCAAACCGATGCCACGGCGACCGTGGGCCGGTGGGTCCTTCGTCGTCCAGCCTTCGGTGAAGATCTCGACGCGTTGCGCCTCGGGAACACCCGGGCCGTTGTCGCAGACGCGGATGACCGCGGTCCGGCCTTCGGCACGTACCTCTACTTCGAGCCGTGCGTCGCGCGTCGTCGCCGTCGCATCGAGGGCGTTGTCCACCAGGTTGCCGAGAACGGTCACGAGGCTGTGCGGATCTATCAGCCGGTCGGGGAGGAGCGTGTCGGCGGAGATGCTGAGCGAAGCACCGCGTTCGGCGGCGACAGTCGCCTTGCCCACCAGGAGGGCAGCGAGTAGCGGATCGTGAATGCGCTCGGTGACCTGCTCCGCTGTTACCCGGTGTACTCCGACAGCTTGCGTCACGAAGTCGGCGGCCTCCTCGTGAAGGCCCAGTTCCAGCAGGCCAAGGAGCGTATGCAGACGATTGGCATGCTCGTGGTCCTGCGCCCGGAGGGCATCGATCAGCCCACGAGTGCCATCCAACTCACGTCCCAGCCGTTCCAGCTCGGTTCGGTCACGCAGGGTGACAACTGCACCGCCGTCGTCGGTCGGCATACGATTGACAACGAGCACACGTTGTCCACTGACGGCCAGCAGGTCCGTTCCGGATACCCGGCCGGCCAGCACGTCTGCCGTACGGCCTGGAGGGAGCGCGGTGTCCAAGGGGCGACCGACATCCTCGGCACACAGATCCAGGAGCCGTTGTGCCTCGTCGTTCATCAGGCGGATCCGGCCGTGCCGGTTCAGTGCGAGGAAGCCTTCGCGGATGCCGTGCAGCATCGCCTCGCGTTCGTTGAGCAGGGCGGAGATGTCGGAGAACGCCAAGTCATGGGTACGGCGCTGGAGACGACGGGAGACGAGGTAGGCGGCCAGGGCGCCCACGGCCAAGGCGCCGCCTGCGTAGGCCAGCAGTTGGGGGACGGTCGACAACAGCCGCTCGTGCACGCTCTCGTACGCGATGCCAACCGACACTGCACCGATGATTTTGCCGTTCGCGTCCCGCAACGGCACCTTGCCGCGTGCGGACCTTCCGAGGGTGCCTTCGTCGATCTGCATGATGTCGCGGCCCGACAGAGCAGCGCTGGGATCGGTGGAGACATGGCGCCCGATCTCGTCGGGATCGGTGTGTGACCACCGCACGCCGTGATTGTCCATGACCACGACATACTCGGCGCCGGTCGCGGTACGGATCCGTTCGGCTGCGTCCTGAACAGGGCCGTGAGGCGTTGGTTGCGAGGCCACCAGAGCGTCGTCCAGGCGCGGCTCGGCTGCGGTGGTTTGCGCAATTGCCAGCGCGCGATGCATCGCCTGATTGTCGAGTTCGGTGCTGAGTGGGGCGAGGAACAGCCCGGTTGCCAACCCCGTGACGCCGGTCGTGATCGCCAGCTGCATCAGCAACACCTGGGAGAACACGCGACGTGGCCATCCCAAGTGGGTGAGGGTTAGGCGTTTGCGGTCGGTGGCATGGCTGGTGCCACCCGCAGACTGATCACCGGTACCGGCCACGCCCGAAAACGGCCGCGCAGCGTTTTGTGGCTGAGGGGCCGAAGCTCCACTTCGGGATGGCGGGCCGGGAAATGGGGCGGAGCCCGAGCGCCCAGTGGCTCTCGGGTACGGAGCTGGTGCTTCCTTCTCGCCCATGTGAACGAACAGTAAGCGTCGCAGTGGCCGGCTCCGCAATGGGGTTCGAAGGTTTCCGGAAGGTGCTCGTAGAGCAAGGGAAGCCCGACTTTGAGTAGCTGTCGGCGACGCTCGGCGAGTTATCCACAGGCCTTTCGTCTACACACAGTGAGGTCTTAGCCTCGCGGGTGCGAGAGGGAAACGCTCGCGGCTTGGCCGAGGAGCCAGCAGCAGCCGGAGCGGCGAAGAGCTGGAAACAATGAAGTCGACGGGGGAGCGGGGCCTGTGGTGACAGAGCTGCGGAGCGTTGCATGGAAGGGGCTCGCCGTGCCGTTAGTGGTCCCGGCTTTCGGCCTGGGGCTTGCGGTGGCGCTGGGGCTGACCATCGGGTTTGCCTGCGCGCGAGATGGGGGACGTCCTGGTGCTCTCGGACAGAGATCACGTCGGCGGGCCCCTTCCGGGAGAGCCGACCACTCGGCCGAGCCTCGAGGATCAGGTGAACGGAAGCATGGGCACGTCGATCGGAGCCATGGCCAAGTTGCCAGGAACAGCCGCGATGTCGGTCACGGCCATACGCGAAGGTGGGCCGAACAGCGCGCCACAGCTCGCGGGCGCCGAAGCACCGTCGGACCGTTGCTCGACCACGACCTGCCACATGCGTCCGTCGGAGTGCGCGACGGACACGGTCCAGGCGGGGATGCGCCCCGTGGAGGCGCTGTCACCGGGAGGCGTGTTGGCACTCCTCGGTTCGGGCCGCACCGAGTCGGCCCGTACGACGTCGAGTGCGTTCGCCCGATCCTCCCCCAGAAGGTCGCGGACGGCGAGCTCGGCGGCCTGTCCAGGCCGATCCCAAGCGGACCGGCCCCGGCAGTGGTCGAGCGTGACCCTGCCATTGCGCGCCGCGTCCACGGCGGTCTTCACCAGCTGAGCCGAGGCGCGACCGTAGGCGTAGCCGAAGGGGAGCACGAAGAGGGTGGGTGCGAACCGGTGGCCCCCGATATGCGTGACCTCCCAGGTGTCGGCGCCGCTGGACAGGAGCTCAGCCGCGAGCGGACGGCCAAGAACAGCACAGCAACGGTCCCGCCTGCCGTTGGTGCAGACGAGGACCACAGGGTCACCCGTGTGCGGGCTCCACAGTCCGCCGTGATCGCCGAACCCCAGGGCGACGAAATCCAACCGGAGCAGCGCGGCCTGCAGGTCGGTAACTGTCGTCGTACGGATCCAGGTAGAGCCCGGCGCGGTGTGCGCGAGGAAGAGCCGGCGGGAGGACGTTCCGTGGCCGTCGGCGTGTCGTCCGGGCCTTCGGATGAGGGCGACACGGACTCCGGTACCCGTTGTCGCAGCTTCCAGAGCTCGGCCGATGTGCGGGTCGAGGTGGCTGTCCGTAAGCGCCTTCTCGCCCCACGGGCCGGGTTGTTCGATGAGCAGCCAGGTTCGGGCGGTAGCCGCAGTTCCGGCCAAGGATTCGGCCGCTTCGAGGGAAGTGGTGGTGCAGGTGCTCACAAAGGTGAGCCTAACCGGCCTGGTCGGGAGACGGATGTGGGCGGGTGGGGAGACGGTGCCCAAGCAGGCGCGAGAGGCGCGCGTCGTGGGTCACGTACCAGGCGCGGAGGTCGGCAACATCGCTCCCGCGCGGCGGGAGGCGGGAAAAGTCAGCGGCGCAGAGCTTCTGTCACGAGGCCCAGGGGCACGGGGCCTAGGCAGGCCCGCGGGCAGCGAGAGCGGTGACGTTGATCGTGCCCGGCGCGCAGGTGTGAGGAGCAACTGACCGTTCGATCACTGACGGTGGCGAGCAGCGCTGCGGTACCGAGCGCTCCCTCGCGTCGGTTCTTACGGACCTGCTGGTCGTGGCAGTGGCTCTGCAGGGTGTTGTGCTGGATCGTTCGGTCCAGGGGGAGGCTGGTCGCGGGACGACCAGGCGTAGGGGTGGGGATCGGGCCTGTTTCGGCTTCGGCGGTCCGTTACGATCGACAGCTCGTTCGCCGCCGGTTCGTACGGTTCGCCATCCGCAGCTCGGCCCGGCGCCCGCACCATGGAGGCGCATCCCTTGGCCACGCAACAGATTCCGGTTGTCGTCCTCGCGGGCTTTCTGGGGTCGGGCAAGACGACGCTGCTCAATCATCTGCTCGCCGCCGGCGACGGAACGCGTATCGGCGCGATCGTCAATGACTTCGGCAGCATCGAAATCGATGCGATGACCGTCGCCGGTCAGGTGGACTCGATGGTGTCGCTCGGCAACGGTTGCCTGTGTTGCGCTGTCGACACCAGCGAACTGGACGACTATCTGGAGCGCCTCGCCCGGCCTGCGGCTCGTATCGACGTGATCGTCATCGAGGCAAGTGGCTTGGCCGAACCGCAAGAAGTCATCCGCATGATCCTGGCCAGTGAGAACAGCCGCATCGTCTACGGCGGGCTGGTCGAGGTCGTCGACGCGGCAGAGTTCGAAGCGACACGTGCCCGCCACCCGGAGCTCGACCGTCACGTGGCGATCGCTGACATTGTCGTGCTCAACAAGGCCGATCGCATCGGAGACGCGAGACGAGCACAGCTCAGGGACACGCTGGCGGAGCTTGCTCCGGGGCGGCCGGTGATCAGCGCGGCGTACGGGCGGGTCGATCCGGAGCTGTTCTTCGACCGCGGGCCAGGTGAGGACAACGATGAGGCTGTGCGCCAGCTGTCGTTCGAGGACCTGCTGAGGGAGACAGCTGCCTACCGGACGGCGGTTGCCGGTAGCACCGATCCATCGGACCACGTATCGGGCGTTCGGTCCTCGTACGGATACGCCGATCAGCACAGCAACGATCCGTACGACGGCAGCCCGTACGGCAACACCCCGGACAGCGATGAGCTGAGGGGCGACGCGCAGTTGCTGGCCCATGGAGCACAGCCGCATGGCGGCCAGGGACTGCCGGGGGATCAGCTCAGTCGACATGTCGACTCAGGTGTGCGCGACGGGCACACTCACGTCACTGGTGAGCAGTGTTCCGGCGGCTGTCACACCGGGCATCTGCACAGCGCCTACGAGAGCGTGGAGTTCACGTCGGAACAGCCGATGCATCCGCGTCGGTTGATGGAGTTTCTCGACAGTCGTCCCGTCGGCCTGTACCGCATCAAGGGGTTCGTTCACTTTGATGTGCCGGGTAGCAGGCAGAAGTTCGGCCTGCATGCGGTCGGCGACTTCTTGCGGTTCTACCCGTCGGCTTGGGAGCGCGGCGAGGTCCGCAGTACGCAGCTTGTGCTGATCGGCAGTGGGATTGATGCGGCGGCGCTGCGCAAGGAGTTGGAGGGCTGTCGCCACGTTGCGGCAGGTGATGCTGCGCCGCGCACGGCGGACACGGACACCAGCGCCGCCGGACATCACCCCGCCGCCCCGGATGACGACTTCTTGGAGCGGAGCATGTGGGGTGTGCTGCGGTACGTCGCCGGCCAGGAAGCCGCTGAGTGGTAGATGGCCGGGCGGCTGAGGCCGTGGGCCCGGAGGGCAGCCCGGCATGTCCGGCACAACACCTGGTGGTAGCAGCAACCACCGTGCGGATCACGCCCGGAGGCCGGAGAAGAAAGACAACGCGAAGGCCGCGCCGCGGCCGTCGGGTGGTGGTGCCCGTCCTACGGGGCAGCTGCCCAACGGCCGCAGCGCGGCCTCGGCCGCCGGATGTTGCTACACCGGGCCCGCCACTGCCGACACCGTCTTGGTGAGCGGCACGCCCGAGCCGTCCCGGCGCGGATCCACCTCGGGCAGGCTCACCGGGGAGCCCTTGGCGTCCGCGGCATGGGCAGGTGCGGCTCCGGCCCAGGCGAAGGTCAGGCAGTCCTCGCCCTTCAGGAAGCGCTGGCAGCGCACGCCGCCGGTCGCCCGGCCCTTGCGCGGGTACTGGTCGAACGGCGTCAGCTTGGCCGTCGCCTCCGAGTCGTCCAGGGTGCCGTGCGATCCGGCGATGGTGAAGACCATGGCGTCGGCGGCCGGATCGACCGCGCCGAAGGCGATGACCTTCGCGCCGTCGCCGAGCTTGATGCCCGTCATGCCGCCCGCAGGACGGCCCTGCGGACGTACCTGCGCCGCCTGGTAGCGCAGCAGTTGGGCCTCGTTGGTGATGAAGACCAGGTCTTCCTCGCCGGTGCGCAGCTCGACGGCGCCGACGATGCGGTCGCCCTCCTTGAGGGTGATGACCTCCAACTCGTCCTTGTGCGCCGGGTAGTCGGGCACCACCCGCTTGACGACGCCCTGTTCGGTGCCGAGCGCGAGGCCGGGTGAGGACTCGTCCAGCGTCGTCAGGCAGATCAGCTGTTCGCCGTCCTCCAGCGTCAGGAACTCCGCGAGCGGGGCGCCGCCGGAGAGGCTGGGGGCGGCGGCGGTGTCCGGGAGCTGCGGCAGATCGATCACCGGGAGGCGCAGCAGCCGGCCCGTTGACGTCACGGCGCCGACCTCGCCGCGGGTCGTCGCCGGCACCGCGGAGACGATGGCGTCGTGCTTGACGCGCTTGGCGTCGGCGTCGAACGGCACGTCGCCGCCTGCCGTGCGGGCCAGCAGCCCGGTCGACGACAGCAGCACCCGGCACGGGTCGTCGGAGACCTCCAGCGGCACCGAGGCGACCGAGGTGCCCGCCGACTCCAGCAGCACCGTACGGCGGTCCGTGCCGTACTTCTTGGCGACGGCGGCCAGTTCGCCGGAGACCAGCTTGCGCAGCTCGGTGTCCGACTCCAGGATGCGGGTCAGTTCCTCGATCTCGGTCTGCAGGCGGTCGCGCTCCGACTCCAGCTCGACGCGGTCGAACTTGGTCAGCCGGCGCAGCGGGGTGTCGAGGATGTACTGCGTCTGGATGTCGCTGAGCGAGAAGCGCTCGATCAGCCGTTCCTTGGCCTGGGCGCTGTTCTCGCTGGACCGGATGAGCCGGATGACCTCGTCGATGTCGACGAGGGCGGTGAGCAGTCCCTCCACCAGGTGGAGACGGTCGCGTCGCTTGGCACGGCGGAACTCGCTGCGCCGCCGCACCACGTTGAAGCGGTGGTCGACGTAGACCTCGAGCAGCTCCTTGAGGCCCAGCGTCAGCGGCTGGCCGTCCACCAGGGCGACGTTGTTGATGCCGAAGGACTCCTCCACCGGCGTCAGCTTGTAGAGCTGCTCCAGGACGGCTTCCGGGTTGAAGCCGTTCTTGATCTCGATGACCAGGCGCAGGCCGTGTTCGCGGTCGGTGAGGTCCTTGACGTCGGCGATGCCCTGCAGCCGCTTCGAACCGACCAGGTCCTTGATCTTGGAGATGACCTTCTCGGGGCCCACGGTGAAGGGGAGTTCGGTGATGACCAGCCCCTTGCGGCGCGCCGTGACGTTCTCCACGGCCACGGTGGCGCGGATCTTGAACGAGCCGCGGCCCTTCTCGTACGCGTCCCGTACGCCGCCAAGGCCGACGATCCGGCCGCCCGTCGGCAGGTCGGGCCCCGGCACGAAGCGCATCAGGGTTTCGAGGTCGGCGTTCGGATGCTTGATCAGGTGGCGGGCCGCGGCGATCACCTCGCCGAGGTTGTGCGGCGGCATGTTCGTCGCCATTCCCACCGCGATGCCGGACGCGCCGTTGACCAGGAGGTTGGGGTACGCGGCGGGGAGGGCGACCGGCTCCTGCTCCTGGCCGTCGTAGTTCGGCGCGAAGTCGACGGTGTCCTCGTCGATGGACTCCGTCATCAAGGATGTCGCCGACGCCATCCGGCACTCGGTGTACCGCATCGCGGCGGGCGGGTCGTCGTTGCCGAGCGAGCCGAAGTTGCCGTGGCCGTCGACCAGGGGCAGCCGCATCGAGAACGGCTGCGCCATGCGCACCAGCGCGTCGTAGATGGAGGCGTCACCGTGCGGGTGGAGCTTACCCATCACCTCGCCGACGACCCGGGCGCACTTGACGTAGCTGCGTTCGGGCCGCAGGCCCATCTCGTTCATCTGGTAGAGGATGCGGCGGTGCACGGGCTTGAGGCCGTCGCGGGCGTCCGGCAGGGCGCGGGAGTAGATGACCGAATACGCGTACTCGAGGTAGGAACCCTGCATCTCGTCGACGACGTCGATGTCGAGGATTCTCTCCTCGAAGTCGTCCGGCGGCGGCGGGGTCTTCGTGCTGCGGCGGGCCATCGCGGCTGCGGCTCCTTCTGCTGCGTCTACTGCCGATGTGGGGTCGACCGGCCGTTGGGTGAACAGCCGCCGGTCCGACCGGCTGGGGGATCGACCGGTGAGTCTGCCTGAGTCTGACGCGGACCATTGTGGACCGCCCCACTGACAACGCCGACCGCGACTCCCCCTCAGCCGGCCCGCCGCCGGCCGCGGACCGCTCGTACGAGGTCGCTCGGGCGGGAACTTCGCCAGATGCCGACGCGCTTGCATACAGTGACAGAACTTCCTCGCAAGCGGATCGAAGGGACGTACATGCCCATGGGTCACACGGCCACAGAACAAGCCGGCTCCGGCGGACTGACAGCGACCGAGCACCGGCTGGCCAATGGCCTGCGCGTGGTGCTCTCCGAAGACCACCTGACGCCGGTGGCGGCCGTCTGCCTGTGGTACGACGTCGGCTCCCGCCACGAGGTGAAGGGCCGTACGGGCCTGGCCCACCTCTTCGAGCACCTCATGTTCCAGGGTTCCGGGCAGGTCAAGGGCAACGGCCACTTCGAGCTCGTCCAGGGCGCCGGCGGCTCGCTGAACGGCACCACGAGCTTCGAGCGGACCAACTACTTCGAGACCATGCCCGCCCACGAGCTGGAGCTCGCGCTCTGGCTGGAGGCGGACCGGATGGGCTCGCTGCTGACCGCGCTCGACGACGATTCCCTGGAGAACCAGCGGGACGTCGTCAAGAACGAGCGCCGCCAGCGCTACGACAACGTCCCCTACGGCACGGCCTTCGAGAAGCTGACGGCCATGGCGTACCCGGAGGGCCACCCGTACCACCACACCCCCATCGGGTCGATGGCCGACCTGGATGCCGCGTCCCTGGAGGACGCGCGGGCGTTCTTCCGCACGTACTACGCGCCCAACAACGCGGTCCTGTCGGTCGTCGGTGACATCGACCCCGAGGAGACGCTGGCGTGGATCGACAAGTACTTCGGGTCGATCCCCATGCACGACGGCAAGCAGCCGCCGCGCAGCGGCGAACTGCCCGAGACCATGGGCGCCCAGCTGCGCGAGATCGTCGAGGAGGAGGTGCCGTCCCGCGCTCTGATGGCGGCCTACCGCCTGCCGCACGACGGCACCCGTGAGGTCGACGCCGCCGACCTGGCGCTGACCGTCCTGGGCGGCGGGGAGTCCTCGCGGCTCTACAACCGCCTGGTGCGACGCGACCGCAGCGCCGTCGCCGCCGGCTTCGGCCTGCTGCGGCTGGCCGGTGCGCCGTCCCTGGGCTGGCTGGACGTCAAGACGTCCGGTGGCGTGGCGGTGCCGGACATCGAGAGCGCCGTCGACGAGGAGCTGGCCCGCTTCGCCGCGGAGGGGCCGACGCCGGAGGAGATGGAGCGCGCGCAGGCCCAGTTGGAGCGTGAGTGGCTGGACCGCCTCGCCACGGTCAGCGGCCGTGCCGACGAACTGTGCCGCTACGCCGTCCTGTTCGGCGACCCGCAGCTCGCGCTGTCCGCCGTGCAGCGTGTCCTGGAGATCACGCCGCAGGAGGTGCAGGCCATCGCCCAGGCCCGGCTGCGCCCCGACAACCGCGCGGTGCTCGTGTACGAGCCGACCGCGGCCGACGAGACCGCCGACAACGACGAGGAGGCGGCCCAGTGAGCGACGCCGCGACCGCAGATTCCGCCATGACCGCGATGGAGTTCCACCCGCAGCCCCGGGGTGGCGCGCCCAAGCCGTGGGCCTTCCCCGCGCCCGAGCGCGGCGCGCTGCCCAACGGGCTTACGGTGCTGCGCAGTCACCGTCCCGGGCAGCAGGTCGTCGCCGTCGAGATCGACATCGTCGCGCCCCTGGAGTCCGAGCCCGAGGGGCTCGACGGCGTTGCCACGATCATGGCGCGCGCCCTGTCCGAGGGCACGGACAAGCACGACGCCGAGGCATTCGCCGCCGAACTGGAGCGCTGCGGCGCGACCCTGGACGCGCACGCCGACCACCCCGGTGTCCGGGTCTCCCTCGAAGTGCCGGCCTCCCGGCTGCCCCGCGCGCTCGGCCTGCTCGCCGACGCGCTGCGCGCCCCGGCCTTCCCCGACAGCGAGGTCGAGCGTCTGGTCCGCAACCGCCTGGACGAGATCCCGCACGAGCTCGCCAACCCGGCGCGGCGTGCCGCGGTGGCGCTGTCCAGGGAGCTGTTCCCGGCCGCCTCCCGGATGTCGCGGCCCCGCCAGGGCACCGAGGAGACCGTCGAGCGTATCGACGCCCCCGCGGTGCGGGCCTTCTACGAGGCCCACGTGCGCCCCGCCACGGCCACCGCCGTCATCGTCGGCGACTTCACCGGTGTCGACGTGGACGCCGCCCTCGCCGAGACCCTCGGCACCTGGACCGGCTCGCTCGCCGAACCGGTCACCCCCTCGCCGATCACCGCCGACGACACCGGCCGCGTGGTGATCGTGGACCGCCCCGGTGCCGTCCAGACGCAGCTGCTCATCGGCCGTATCGGCGCCGACCGGCACGACCGGGTGTGGCCCGCGCAGGTGCTCGGCACGTACTGCCTGGGCGGCACCCTCACCTCGCGGCTCGACCGTGTGCTGCGCGAGGAGAAGGGCTACACCTACGGGGTGCGCGCCTTCGGCCAGGTGCTGCGCTCCTCGGCGCCCGATGCCCCCGGGGGGCACACGGGTGCCGCGATGCTCGCCATCAGCGGCTCGGTGGACACCGCCTCCACCGGCCCGGCGCTCGACGACCTGTGGACGGTGCTGCGCACCCTCGCGGCGGAGGGCCTGACGGACGCCGAGCGGGACGTCGCCGTGCAGAACCTCGTCGGCGTCGCGCCGCTCCGGTACGAGACCGCAGCGGCGGTCGCCGGGACGCTCGCCGACCAGGTGGAGCAGCACCTGCCGGACGACTTCCAGGCGCAGTTGTACGCGCGGCTGGCCGAGACCGGCACGGTCGAGGCGACGGCCGCGGTGGTCAGCGCGTTCCCGGTGGACCGGCTGGTGACGGTCCTGGTCGGTGACGCGGCGCAGATCGCCGAGCCGGTCAAGGCGCTGGGCATCGGCGAGGTGACGGTCGTCAGCGGCTGACGTGCCGACAGGACGGTTGCCGTAGGGGGCCGTCCATGGAGCGACACAGGGGCTCCCGGGGTGTTCAACCGCCCCGGGAGCCCCTTTATGTCCGCATTTTCCCCGGCTGGTTGCGTGGTGCAGGTGTGGCGCTTCGCACAAACTGCCGGTTCTGTTTGCCGATCGAAAGACGCCCCGATTAGCGTCAACCCCGCTGTTCGTCAGCCGTACGCCGCAACCGTGGCACCGGACAGTCATCGCCGAGTCCCCGTACGGCGCGAGCCAGGGGAGCCGGGGACCCACATGTCCCCTGGGGTGAATCGGGTGCCTCTCCGGAGGAGCCCGTAGGAGACCTTCCTGCTCCGAACCCGTCAGCTAACCCGGTAGGCGAGAAGGAAGGAAAGGACAAGCCAGCACATGGCGTTCACCCGTGCCACCGGGAAGCACCGTCGTCCGAGCCGCACCGCGCGGACGACCCGCAACATCGCCGGCATAGCCGGTCTCGCCGCCACCGGCGTCGTCGCCTCCGTGGCCTCGCCCGCGCTGGCCGCCACGGCCCCCGCGAGCCCCCAGGACGCCGGCCTCGCGCACGCGGTCGTCCTCGGCGACGAACTCGCCGACCACGTCGCGGCGCAGGCCGACGCGCAGCAGGCCGTCGCCGAGGTCGCAGCGGCGAAGGAGAAGGCCGAGGCCGAGGCCAAGAAGCAGGCCGAAGAGGCCAAGCGCCGCGCGCAGGAAGCCAAGGAGAAGGCCGAGAAGGAGCGCGAGGCCAAGGCCCGTGCCGCCCGCGAGGAGGAGCGCAAGCGCCTCAACGCCTTCGTCGCGCCTGTTACCGGCTCGTATGTCTCCACCGCCTACAAGGCGTCCAGCGGACTGTGGTCATCCGGCAGCCACACCGGCATCGACTTCCACGCCGCCACCGGGACGCCCGTCCACGCCGTGGGCGCGGGCACCGTCGTCGAAGCCGGCGCCGGCGGCGCGTACGGCAACAACATCGTCATCAAGATGAACGACGGCACCTACACCCAGTACGGCCACATGTCGTCGCTCGGCGTCTCCGTCGGCCAGAGCGTCACACCGGGCCAGCAGATCGGTCTCTCCGGCGCCACCGGCAACGTCACCGGCCCGCACCTGCACTTCGAGGCCCGCACCGGCCCGGACTACGGGTCGGACATCGACCCGATCGCCTACCTCCGCTCGCACGGCGTCAACGTCTGACGTTCCGCACGCGAAGACGCCGAAGCCCCGCCCGCAGGCACCTCCCGCGGCCGGGGCTTCGGCGTATCCGCAGGCGGACGGACGGGTGCGGCCTTCGGGCACAGCGCCGCATGGCCAAAAGATATCCATGAAGGAACGAACGCATCCGAAAAGCCACCGCCTTCGAATAGAGTTGCCAAAAGGCCGTCGCTCGGCGGCGTTTCCCGGGAATGACGGCGGAGGCACCCACGATGCGAGGCCATATTTCCGCGCAGGTCGTCTGCACGGCAATTCGCGAGGACATCGTCTCCGGTGCGCTGGCGCCTGGCAGGCGACTCGTCGAGGACATTCTTGCGGCCCGTTACGGCGTCTCCCGCGTCCCGGTCCGTGAGGCGCTGCGCACCCTGCAGTCCGAAGGGTTCGTCACCACGCGGCATCACGTCGGCGCCTGCGTCGCCGAACCGACCGCCCAGGAGGCGGCCGACCTGCTGGACCTGCGCGCGCTGCTGGAGCCGCTGGGCGCCGCCCGCGCGGCCACCCGGCGTACGGAAGCCCACCTCAAGGTGCTGCGCGGCCTGGTGCGGCTGGGCCGCGAAAGGACCCGTCACGCGCACCCGGCCGACCTGCCGCAACTGGACGGCTGGTTCCACGAGACGCTCGCCCAGGCGGCCGGCAGCCCCAGCCTGACCGCGCTGCTGACCCAACTGCGGCGGAAGATCGAGTGGATGTACGTCGTGGAGACCCCGCCCCGGTCGTCGCAAGCGTGGGACGACCACGGCGCGGTGCTGGACGCGGTCGCCAGGGGTGACGCGGACCGGGCACGTGCCCTGATGGCGGCTCACGTCGAACGGTCCTCCCCGGGGTACCGGCTGCGTCACCCGGCCACACCCGCGGTGAGGCAAACGAAACGACCCGTCAACACGGAGCGCGTCCGTTCTTAACAAGGGGACCGTATACCTGTGGTATTCGGGAACGTATATAGCGGGTGCGGGGTGCGGTCGACAGAAAGAGTTGAAATTCGGGGGAGAGGGAATCACGGGCGGAAGCGATTCCATTGTTTCCGGCGAACTCGGCGAACTCGGCGAACTCGGCGAACTCGGTGATGCGGGTGCGGGCCGGCACGATATGGGCGCGTAGGTCATTCCTTCCCGCGAATGCGGCAGCAGCCTCGGAATTCCTTATGGGTTTCCACCGCCCCGCCCGCCACTCGTCGGCGCCCGCTGTAACGGAACGGCCCCGTCGCGGCGACCGTGATGGTCGCTGCGACGGGGCCGTTTGCCGAGAGGCGGTGGACTCGAAGAGCCCGCGGCGGCTCAGACGGTCTCGGGGAGCTCTTCCAGGCCCTCCGTGACCAGCTTCGCCAGGCGGTCGAGCGCGGCGTCCGCGCCCTCCGCGTCGGAGGCGAGCACGATCTCCTCGCCACCCTGGGCGCCCAGGCTCAGAACGGCGAGCATCGAGGCTGCGTTGACCGGGTTGCCGTCGGTCTTGGCGATCGTCAGGGGAACGCCGGCGGCGGTGGCCGCACGGACGAAGATCGAGGCGGGGCGGGCGTGCAGACCCTCGGCCCAACCGACATTGACGCGGCGCTCAGCCATGGTGTTGCCCTTCAAGTCGTAACGGTTGTCTAGACCAGTGTCTCACGCTGCGGCGCGTGGTCCAGCAGCCCTTCGACCCGACTTTCCCACCACCCTTTCCGGCGCGCCCGTGCCCCGTCCCGGAGTGCGGACGTGGCGCTTCCGGGCGTGCTCCCGAACCCCCGCGGACCGACCGGCGGCAGGCGGGCACGCATGCCGAGCCGGTTGTCGGTGCCCGGTCGTACGCTGTCCGCATGCAGAATCCGCCGGACCACGCATACCCGACCCACTGGGAAGCCGACGTGGTGCTGCGCGACGGCGGCACGGCACGGATCCGCCCGATCACCCCCGACGACGCCGCACGCCTGGTCTCCTTCTACGAACAGGTCTCGGACGAGTCGAAGTACTACCGCTTCTTCGCGCCCTACCCCCGCCTCTCCGACCGCGATGTGCACCGCTTCACCCACCACGACTACGTGGACCGGGTCGGCCTGGCGGCCACCGTGGGCGGCGAGTTCATCGCCACCGTCCGCTACGACCGGATCAACGACCAGGGGCTGCCCGCCAAGAACCCCGGGGACGACCAGGCGGAGGTCGCCTTCCTGGTGCAGGACGCCCACCAGGGGCGCGGTGTCGCCTCCGCCCTCCTGGAGCACATCGCAGCCGTCGCCCGCGAACGCGGCGTCCGCAGGTTCGCCGCCGAAGTGCTGCCGGCGAACACCAAGATGATCAAGGTGTTCACGGACGCCGGCTACACCCAGAAGCGCACGTTCGAAGACGGCGTGGTCCGGCTGGAATTCGACCTCGAACCCACCGAGCAGTCCATGGCCGTCATGCGCGGCCGGGAACAGCGCGCCGAAGCCCGCTCCATGCAGCGGCTGCTCGCCCCCGGCTCGGTCGCCGTCGTGGGCACCGGCCGCGCACCGGGAGGCGTCGGCCGCACAGCGCTGCGCAACCTCCTCGACTCCGGCTTCACCGGCCGCACTTACGCCGTCAACCACGCCTTTCCCGCGGACACCGACCGGCTCGACCCGGAAGGCGTACCGGCCGTGCGCTCGCTGCGGGAGATCTCCGGGCCGGTCGACCTCGCGGTCATCGCGGTGCCCGCCGACCGCGTCCCCGAGGTCGTCGAGGACTGCGGCGAACACGGCGTGCAGGGCGTCCTGATCCTCTCGTCCGGCTACGCCGAGGCCGGGCCCGAAGGCCGGGAACGCCAGCGCGCCCTGGTGCGCCAGGCCCGCTCCTACGGCATGCGGCTGATCGGCCCCAACGCCTTCGGCCTGATCAACACCGCCCCCGGGGTCAGGCTGAACGCCTCCTTCGCACCGATGATGCCCGGCGCCGGCCGCATCGGCCTGTTCACCCAGTCAGGCGCGATCGGCATCGCCCTGCTCAGCGGGCTGCACGACCGCGGCCCCGGGGACGGCGGCATCGCCGGCATCTCCACCTTCGTCTCGGCGGGCAACCGTGCCGACGCCTCCGGGAACGACCTCCTCCAGTACTGGTACGACGACCCGGACACCGACGTCGTGATCCTCTACCTGGAATCGATCGGCAACCCGCGCAAGTTCACCCGGCTCGCCCGCCGCACCGCAGCCGTCAAACCGGTCGTCGTCGCCAAGGGGGCGCGCCACCACGGCACCGCACCTCCCGGCCACACCGTCCCCACCGTCCGCATCCCCGACAGCACCGTCTCCGCCCTGATGCGCCAGGCCGGCGTGATCCGCGTCGACACGGTCACCGAACTCATCGACGCGGGACTGCTGCTCGCTTCCCAGCCGCTGCCCGCCGGGCCGCGCATCGGCATCCTCGGCAACTCCGAGGCGCTGTCGCTGCTGGCCTACGACGCCTGCCTGACCGAAGGGCTGCGCCCGCAGCGCCCCCGGGTGCTCCCCTCCGCCGCGACCCCGGACGACTTCCGCACCGCGCTCGCCGAGACGCTCGCGGCCGACGGCTGCGACGCCGTCGTCGTCACGGCGATCCCTTGGGTGGGCGAGGGAAACGCGATCTCCCCGGGCGAGGGCGCCGCACTCGCCGCCTCCTTGCGCACGGCCGCCGCGGGCGATCCGACGAAGCCGGTGGCCGTCGTACACCTGGCCATGGACACCGTCGCCGAGGCCCTGGCCGCCCCTGCCACCGGACCGGCGGCCACCGGACCGGCCCCCGCCCCCGCCGCCACGGAACCCCCACCCGACGCGACTCCGCCCCCGGAAGACACCGGGCCGCCGGCATCCCCCGGGTACGCCCCGCCCTCCGGCCCTCCCACAATGAGCCGACCCGCCGCGCCCGATGCCCCACCCCGTCCCGCGCCGCGCCAGGAAGGCATCCGCATCCCGGCCTACCCCGCCGCCGAGCGTGCCGTCCGCGCGCTCGCCGAAGCGGTCCGCTACGCCGCCTGGCGCCGGGAAGCCGCCGAGCCGGGCCGGGTGCCCGCGTACGACGACATCCAGGAGGCCGCGGCCGGCGCCGACATCGAGCGGCTGCTGGAGCGGCTCGCGCCCGTGGCGGGCCGTTCGGTTCCGCTGCCGCCCGAGGATGCCGCCGCCCTCCTCGCCCGCTACGGCGTGCCCACCCACCCCTCGCTGCCCGCCCCCGACCCGGACGCCGCCGTCCGCGCCGCCGACCACCTCGGCTACCCGGTCGCCCTCAAGACCACCGCCCCCCACCTGCGCCACCGCTCCGACCTCGGGGGCGTCCGCCTCGACATCGCCAACGCGACCGAACTGCGCCGCACCTACGCGGAGCTGACCGCCTTCCTCGGCTCACCGGAAGAGCTGCGCCCGGTCGTCCAGGCGATGGTGCCGCGCGGCGTCGACACGGTCATCCGCGCCGCCATCGACCCGGCGGCCGGCGCGGTGCTCTCCTTCGGCCTGGCCGGCGCCCCCTCCCAGCTCCTGGGTGACATCGCGCACCGCCTCATCCCGGCGACCGACCGGGACGTCGACGAACAGATCCGCTCCATCCGGGCCGCCCCGCTGCTCTTCGGCTGGCGCGGATCCCAGCCCGTGGACACCTCGTCGCTGGCCCAGCTGCTGCTGCGGGTCTCCCGGCTCGTCGACGACCACCCCGAGGTCGTCGGCGTCGACCTCGAACCGGTCGTCGTCGCCCCGCGGGGCCTGTCCGTCCTCGGAGCGTCCGTCCGGCTGGCCAGCCCGCCCGCCACCACCGACCTCGGCCCCCGCCGACTGCCCGCCTACTGACGCGCACCGGACGCGGGCGACCAGGAGGGGACGAGAGACAAGGAGTCGCGGAACCGACGGCACGAGCCCGCACCCGCACGCACCGCGCCGCCCGTGGCCGTGGCCATGCCCGTGCCCCCGATCCCGCCCGCGCGGACGGCCTCCGGGTGGCCCCCGGCCGCGTCCGGCCCGCCTCCGGGCCCGCGCGGTGCGCCGCTCGCACGCCGGTGCGGAATACCCCGTCCGACGCGTCCTGCTGCCCCCGCCACGCCCCGTAAGATGGATGCCATGGCTAAGACCGGTACGACGACCCAGGGGCTGCGCGCGGCGATCGAGCGCAGCGGCTATTACCCGGCCCTCGTGGCCGAGGCGGTGCAAGCCGCGGTCGGCGGCGAGCCGGTCGTGGCGTACCTGGTGCACCAGGAGACGACCTTCGACGCCAACGAGGTCCGCCGCCATGTGACCGTCCTGGTCCTCACCGACACCCGCTTCATCGTCAGCCACACCGACGAGCAGGCCGCCGACGCCACCTCGCCGTCCCCCTACGCCACCACCTCCACGGAGTCCGTCAAGCTCGGCCGGATCTCCTCGGTCGTGCTGAGCCGGGTGGTCGCCAATCCGGAGTCGTACACTCCGGGCCAGCTGCCCCGCGAGGTCGTCCTCACCATCGGCTGGGGCGCGGTCGCGCGCCTCGACCTGGAGCCCGCCACCTGCGGCGACCCCAACTGCGAGGCGGACCACGGCTACACCGGCTCCTCCACCGCCGACGACCTCTCGCTGCGGGTCAGTGAGGCGGGCGACGGCCCCGACTCGGTCCGCGAGACGCTCACCTTCGCCCAGGCGCTCTCCGAGGCCACCGCGGCCACCACCAGCACCCGCTGATGGTGTACACCGCCAACGCCTGGCCGGAACCCGAACCGCTCGACCCGCTCGCCGCGCCCCCGCCCGCCTACGGCACCGGCTCGCTCGCCGACCTGCTCCCCGCCATCGCCGCGGGGCAGGGCCTGCCCGGCCTCGGCACGGCCATGGAACTCGCCCCCGCGGACCGCGTCTGCGTTTTCCTCATCGACGGCCTCGGCTGGGAACTGCTGCGCGCCCACCCCGATGAGGCACCGTTCCTCACCTCCCTCCTGGGGACGTCGTTCAACGGCAGCGGCCGTCCGCTCACCGCCGGTTTCCCCTCCACCACCGCCACCTCGCTCGCCTCGGTCGGCACCGGCCTGCCGCCTGGCGCCCACGGCCTGCTCGGCTACACCTGCGAGAACCCGGCGACCGGCGCTCTGATGAACCAGCTGCGCTGGCAGCCCTGGACCGACCCGTACACCTGGCAGCCGCACCCGACGGTCTTCCAGCAGGCCGACGCGGCGGGCATCCACACCTGCCAGGTGTCCGCGCCGCACTTCCAGCAGACGCCCCTCACCAAGATCGCCCTGAGCGGCGGGACGTTCCACGGCAGGCTCACCGGCGAGGAGCGTATGGACCTCGCCGCCCGGCAGCTCGCCGCAGGCGACCGCTCGCTGGTCTACACGTACTACGCCGAGGTCGACGGCAACGGACACCGCTACGGCGTGAACTCCGACGCCTGGCGCGGCCAGTTGATGTACGTCGACCGCCTCGCGCAGCGGCTCGCCGAGCAACTCCCGCCGCGCAGCGCCCTGTACGTCACCGCCGACCACGGCATGATCGACATCCCCTTCGACCCCGACTCCCGGATCGACTTCGACGAGGACTGGGAACTGCGCGCCGGCGTACGCCTGCTGGGCGGCGAAGGACGCGCCCGGCACGTCTACGCCCACCCAGGTGCCGCCGCCGACGTGCTCGCCGTGTGGCGTGAGGTCGTCGGCGAGCAGATGTGGGTGGCGAGCCGCGACGAGGCCATCGCCGCCGGCTGGTTCGGGCCGCACGTCGACGACCGGGTCCGCGCCCGCATCGGCGACGTCGTGGCGGCGGCACACGCCGACATGGTGATCATCGCGAGCGAGCGCGAGCCAGGCGAATCGCAGATGACCGGCATGCACGGTTCGATGACCCCCGTGGAGCAGCTGGTTCCGCTCCTGGAGGTCCGTACCTGACCGCGTCACCACCCCGCCGCTGTGCCCGTACGAGCCCGAAAGGCCCGCAACTCCCCATGCCCGAGCTGGTGTTCTTCTCCGGAACGATGGACTGCGGAAAGAGCACCCTCGCTCTGCAGATCGAGCACAACCGCTCGGCCCGCGGGCTACAGGGCCTGATCTACACCCGTAACGACCGGGCCGGCCACGGCAAGCTCTCCTCCCGCCTCGGGCTGGTCACGGAAGCCGTCGAGGCGGCCGACGACATGGACTTCTACACCCACATCGTCGGCCGTCTCAGCTCCGGCGGCCGGGTCGACTACGTCATCGCCGACGAGGCCCAGTTTCTCGCCCCCGAACAGGTCGACCAGCTCGCCCGGGTCGTCGACGACCTCGCGCTGGACGTCTTCGCGTTCGGCATCACCACGGACTTCCGCAGCAAGCTCTTCCCCGGCTCCCAGCGCCTGGTCGAACTGGCCGACCGGATAGAGGTACTTCAGGTCGAGGCGCTCTGCTGGTGCGGCGCGCGGGCCACACACAATGCCCGCACGGTCGGCGGCCGGATGGTCGTCGAGGGTGCCCAGGTCGTCGTCGGCGATGTCGACAACCGGCAGGCGGACGTCGGCTACGAGGTGCTGTGCCGGCGCCACCATCGCCGCCGCCAGACCTCGGCGACCGCCCACGCCGCCGCCCTCTCCCCGGACGTCCTCCCGGTCGACGCGTCCCGATAGGGCCCCGTCAGGCGGCCGGCTGGACGAGCGTGAAGACGGCGCCCTCACTGTCGGCGGCCACCGCCAGCCGCCCGTGGGCGGAGTCCCGGGGTGCGTGCAGCACCTGCCCGCCCAGCTCGACGACCCGCCTCGCCGCGGTGTCGGTGTCCGGGACGGCGAAGTACGTCATCCAGTGCGCACCGCGGTCCGGCGGCAGCGCCTGCCCCACGCCGTGGATACCGGCCACCGCCTGCCCGTTGAGGCACAGGGTCAGGTAGTCGAAGTCGGCCGAGACCACGGCCTGCGAGGTGTAGCCGAAGACGTTCTCGTAGAACGGGCCGACCGCATGGGTTTCCTGGGTGACCAGTTCGTTCCACACCGGAGTGCCAGGCTCGCCGACGGCAGCCGTGCCGGTCATCGCTCTCCCTTGCCAGATACCGAAGACCGCGCCCTGCGGGTCGACGGCGATCGCCATCCGGCCGGCGTCGTCCGCGTCCAGCGGCCCGACCCCCACCGTCCCGCCGCAGCAGCGGATCTGCTCGGCGGTCGCGTCCGCGTCGTCACTGGCCAGATAAGTGGTCCAGGCGCCTGGCAGTTGCCGGTCGGGCGCCAGTTCGCCGAGTCCCGCCACCTCCCTCCCGTTGATGAACGCCCTGGCGTACGGCCCCAAGTGCTGCGGGCCCGGTCGGAACTCCCAGTCGAAAAGCGCGCCGTAGAACTCCTGCGTCGCGGACAGACTGTGTGCCATGAGGCTCACCCAGCAGGGTGCGCCGGACATCCGCCGAGTCGCTGCCTCGGTCGTCATCGTCACTCTCTCCTCGGACCATTGGGATGGTGGCCATGTGTGTGGGGGGATGGGTGCAAGACCCGACCAGATGCTCGCACCAGGTGACCCACCGTGCGCCCCGGCCGCGCCGTTGCTGCCGGGTTCGTGCGGGAGAATGACCGTTTTTGCCGGTGCACATCCGGTTCGGCGGCCGAACCGGCCGACGCAACTCCGTCATACGCAGGGTGGGCACCCGCCTTCTGTACGTAGCCATCTCTACGCAAGGATGCGACCCATGAATCACCTCATCACCGCTCCCGAACTCGCGAACACGTTGTCGACGGGCACACCGCCCGCCCTCCTGGACGTCCGCTGGCAGCTCGGTGGCCCGCCCGGCCGCCCTCAGTACGCGACAGGACACCTGCCCGGCGCGGTCTACGTCGACCTCGACACGGAACTGGCCGGGCCCCCGGGAGCCGACGGCCGCCACCCGCTGCCGTATCTCGCGGTCTTCGCCGACGCCATGCGGGCGGCCGGCGTCCGCAGCGACCGCCCTGTGGTCGTGTACGACGCCGGGCAGGGCTGGGCCGCGGCCCGCGCCTGGTGGCTGCTGCGCTGGGCAGGTCACCCCGATGTGCGGGTGCTGGACGGCGGGTTGGCCTCCTGGACGGCGTCGGGAGCCACTCTGACGAGTGAGATTCCGGTACCGTCCGCCGGTGACTTCACCCCTGCACCGGGCGCACTGCCGGTGCTGACGGCGGACGAGGCCGCCGCACTGGCACGAACCGGCGTCCTCCTGGACGCACGCGCCGCCGAACGCTACCGGGGCGACGTCGAGCCCATCGACCGCGTCGGCGGTCACATCCCGGGCGCGGTCAGCGCACCCACGACCGAGAACGTCACCGAGGACGGCACCTTCCGCGGCACCGGCGCCCTCGCGGCGCGCTTCGCGGCACTGGGCGCCAAGGACGGCGCCGAGGTCGGTGTCTACTGCGGTTCCGGCGTCTCCGCCGCTCACGAGGTGCTCGCCCTGGCGGTCGCCGGCATCCCGGCCGCGCTGTACGTCGGGTCGTGGAGCGCCTGGTCGTCCGACGCGTCCCGCCCGGTGGCCACCGGCGGCCTGCCCGGCTGAGCCGGACCGCGCAGCCGAACCGCCCGCCCCGTACGGCACGGGGCGGGGCGGGCGGTTTCGCGCGGGTGCGGCGTCTCGCTATTCGGGCTTCTTGCGCCGGGTGCCGAAGACGATCTCGTCCCAACTGGGTACCGCGGCACGGCGTCCCGGCCGGACACCGTCGGCCTCGGCCTGCCGGTCGGTCGTTCCGGTCAGCCGGTCACGGTGGCCGGCGACGGCCCGCGGCATCAGCACGTCGGCGTACGCGGAGCCGGCACCTGCGCTGGCCGCAGGCGCGGCCGGCTCCTCGACCTCGTCCTCCTCCGGCTCGTCGATCGGCGGCGCCTTGACGGTCTCCGGCACGACCATGTCGCCGCGGAAGCTGGGCACCGCCTCCAGCAGGCTGGTCAGCGAATCCCGCTCGCGTTCCCCGACAGCTTCCTCGGGAACCCGCGGCTCGGCCTCCTCCTCGGCCGGAGCGGTACGTTCCGCGCGCTCGCGGTCCGGCATCTGCCGGTCCAGAGCGCGGTCCAGCGGCCGGTCACGCGGCAGCCGCGCGATCCGGGGCACGAACGGGAAGCTCGGCTCGGGAGTGTCGTCGGCCTCACCGATCAGCGCCCGCGCCTCGTCGTCCACGGCCTGGACGAGCCGCCGCGGCGGGTCGTACGTCCAGCTCGCGGAGTGCGGCTCGGTGGCGACGCGGTAGACCAGCAGCACTTCCCAGGTGCCGTCGTCCCGGCGCCAGGAGTCCCACTGGGCACTGTCCTTGTCGGCGCCGCGCAGCAGCATGCGCTCGGCGACCGCCTCGCCGAGCTGCGGCCCGGTGTTCTCGCCGGGGCGTCGTACGGGGGTCTTGCGGGCACGCTCGGCCATGAAGGCGCGCTCGGCGAGTACCGGGCCCTCGAAGCGGCGCACCCGCTCGACCGGGATGCCGGCGAGCTGGGCGACTTCCTCCGCGGAAGAGCCGGCTCTTATACGCGCCTGGATGTCCCGCGGCCTGAGGTGGCTCTCGACCTCGATCTCGATCTGGCCGAGACGCGCACGGTCGTTGCGGACGGCGGCGCGCAGCCGCTCGTCGATCGGAAGCGTGTACTCGGTGCTGTCCGCAGCTTTGAGCACCAGCCGTGTGCCGTCGTTGGAGACGGCCACGACACGCAGTTCGGGCATGGGGACCTCCCGGGTGGTGCCTGCCGACGTCACGTGCGTCGCTGCTTCCGCTAGTCGAGTGTGGCCTGCCCGGGTGCAGCCTGCCACAACATTGCCGAGTTGCCCGGCGTGTCGGACCTTGGCCCGTAAACGCCGTGGTGACACGGTTACCTGTTCGCAACGCTCGGTGACCGTACCGCCTGCCCTGGGACCGATCACCCGTGCCGAGCAGCGGCGCCCCAGGGCGGGTGCCGCCTGTAGGGCCCCTTCCCGTGAGTCCGGGCAGCCGGACGGGATCCCGGGGCCAGGGCTCGCCACAGTACTCCATTCGGGCCACTGAGGTGCACCGCCGCGCCGCTGAAGTTCTGGTGCGGAAACGGAGTTGGGTCGCCTTGTCGATCTCTCTACCGCGACCACAGGTGGCAAGGTTCACAGAATCTCCAGATCCGGAACTAATCACTTCGCCTAAAAGTTCCTTACCTGCGCAAGGTGGAGCGAAAATGTCGATCAAGGGCTGGAGATGGACGAAAAAACCGAAAGCGACGCGAAGAAAAAGGAGAAACGGATCGACCTGAGCGTGCCTCAGGTTGCGGGCAGTGCTCTCGCGGCGGCGATCGCCGCCTTCCTCGCGGGTCAGCTCGGCGTCTACGGAACCATCATCGGCGCGGGTGTGGTCAGCGTTGTGGCCACGACCGGCGGCTCGGTCTTCCAGCATCTGTTCCGGCGGACGGGGGAGCAGCTCAAGGAGGCGAAGGTCACCACCCGGCCCAGGCCGCGGCGCACGGCCGACGCCAGCCCCGCCACCCGGGGAGCGCCTCAGGCCGACGCGACGACGGTGCTCCCGACGTTCGACAGGCAGGGCGCCGAGGACGAGGTCACCTCCGTCGCCGCCCGCCGGTCCGGCTCCGGTGCGGCTCCCGGCAACGACCGTACGCAGCTGCTGCGACGCCCCGACGCCACCCGGCCGTCCGCCGAGGACGACGCGGCGACCCGGATGCTGCGGGCCGCCGGCACGGACGCGACCCGCGCGCTGCGGAAGACGGACGGCGCCGACGCGGGCCGCGCCACCGACCGTACGCAGCTGGTGCCGCGGCTCGACGACCACACCATGGCGCTCGGCCGGGCGGACGCCCCGGACGTGCGCGGCGGCGCGGGCCCGGCGGTTTTGGGGGCGACCGATGAGGTCAGCACCGCGACGTACGGCACCCGGCTGCGGGGCTGGCGGCGGCCGGCGCTCGCCACGCTCGGCATCTTCGTGCTCTCCATGGGTGTGGTCACCGGCGTCGAACTGATCACGGGGGAGACCCCGAGCGGCGGTCAGGGCACCACCCTGGGCAACCTCACCCGCACCGGTGGCTCCCACCGGCAGGCCCCCGAAACGCCGCAGACGCCCGACCCGGGACAGTCCGACGGCACCGACACCGGCACCGGACACGGCAGCAGCGGCCCCACCCCGGACCCCAGCAGCTCCGGCGACACCGGCAAGGGAACGGGAACGGGCAGCGGCACCGGCAAGGAGACGCCGACGCCGACCGCCACCCCATCCGACGGCGGCACGCCCTCGACGGGCCCCACCACAAACCCGGACCCCAGCGCATCGACGGGCGACGGCAGTGGCACCGGCGACGGATCCACCGGCCAGAGCGAGCAGGACCGGCAGAGCGACCAGTCCGCCACGCAACCGCCGGCGCCCGACGCCTCCTGACCCGCACCTCTCTGCACTACGGCCGCGGTCCGGCACCCTCTCCGGGTGCCGGACCGCGGCCGTACCGCGTCAGGAACCGAGCACCCGCCGCAGGTAGCTGTTGCCGAACCGGCGCTCCGGATCCAGCCGGTCGCGCACCGCGGTGAACGCGTCGAACCGCGGATAGACGCCCGCCAGGTAGTCGGCGTCGCGGGTGTGCAGCTTGCCCCAGTGCGGGCGACCCGCGTGCGCCGTCATGATCCGCTCGACGGCCGCGAAGTACGCCTGGTGCGGCGTGCCGCGGTACATGTGCACCGCGATGTAGACGGTGTCGCGGCCGGACGCTGTCGACAGCGGCAGGTCGTCGGCCGGCGCGGTCCGCACCTCCACCGGGAAGCTGACCTTGAAGGGGGACCGTTCGACGAGCGTCTTCAGCTCCCGCAGCGCCTCGGCCGCGGCGGACCGGGGCAGCGCGTACTCCATCTCAAGGAACCGCACCCGCCGCGGCGAGGTGAAGACCTTGTACGGGATGTCGGTGTACGTACGGGCCGACAGGGCGCGGCTGGAGACCTTCGCGATACCGGGGACCGCCGCGGGCACGGCCCGTCCGACGGAGCAGGCGACCTGGAAGACCCCGTTGGACAGCAGCTCGTCCTCGATCCAGCCGCTGATCCTGCCGGGCGGTGCGGCCGGGCCCTGGCTGCGGTTGTTGCGCTTGGTGTTGCAGCTGCCGGTGTGCGGGAACCAGTAGAACTCGAAGTGCTCGTTCTCGGCGACCAGTTCGTCGAAGCGGCCGGTCACCTCGTCGAAGCCCATCGGCTCCTCGCGGGCGGTCAGCAGGAACTCCGGCTCCACGGCGAACGTCAGCTCGCTGACCACGCCCAGGGCGCCGAGGCCCAGCCGGGCCGCGTCGAAGACGTCCGGGTTCTCCTTCGCGGAGCAGCGGAGCACCGAGCCGTCGGCAGTGACCAGTTCCAGGGCGGTGATCTGGGCGGCGAGCGAGGCGGAGTCGCGTCCGGTGCCGTGGGTGCCGGTGCTGGTGGCGCCGGAGACGGTCTGCTCCATGATGTCGCCCATGTTGGTCAGCGACAGTCCGTGCGCGGCCAGAGTCCGGTTGAGATGCACGAGGGGTGTGCCCGCGGCGACGGTCACCGTTCCTGCCGTCCGGTCGATCGTGCGCACACCGGTCAGCCGGTCCGGGCGCACCAGCAGTCCGTCGGTGGCGGCGGCCGAGGTGAAGGAGTGGCCGGTGCCGACGGCCTTGACGGTCAGTCCGTCGTCGACGGCGGTGCGGACGGCGGTCGCCAACTCCTCGGTGCTGGAGGGGGTCACGGTGCGGGCGGGGCGGGTGGTGACGTTGCCCGCCCAGTTGCGCCACGGCCCTCCCGAGCCGCGTCCTCCCGAGCCGACGGCGGCGTTGCTGGCTGCCATGGTGACGTCCCCTCCCTCCGCGCGGGCGGTCCCACGGACCGCCGTTGGTGTGAGCTGAGCGCATGATGCCAGTCACCGCAGGCCCGTCCCGGTGAGGTGACGGGAATCACATGATCAAGGAATCGGTGGTAATCGCCCGGCTCCGGGACATGTCACACCGACTGCGCGGCGATTGCGTCCGCCAGGAGGTGGGTGGGTTCACACGGGCTGCCAGGAGGTGGGTTGGTTCACATGGGCCGCAAGGAGGCGGGTCGGGGTGTCGGCGGCTGCGGCGACTGTGATGCCGCGGTGACTGTCGCGTCTCGGGCGGACGTGAGTCCGCAGGAGCCGCAAGGGGGCGGCTGGTTGCTGTCGTCCGCCCGGGGCGGCCGGGTGTGGGCGGTCCGTAACAGTGGCCCGCAAGGAGACTGTTGGTTTACGTGAGCCTCCTGAGGGCGGCTTACTTCCGGTGGTTCTCCAGGAGGCGGCTTGGTTCACGTGGTCCACGCAGCGTGGACCACAAGGAGCAGCTCGGTTCGGGTGGGCCACAAGGAGGCGGCTGGTTTCATGAGGCCGCCCGGGGGCGGGCGGCTCGCGCGCGTGATTACCGCACCCGCTCCCCGTCGGGCCGTTCGTCCTGCGGGGCGGGGCCGCCCCGTTCCGCGATGATGGTGACCGCCGGCTGCGCACCCGCGGCCCCCGGGCGGAGCCTGCGGAATCCGACGAGCGCCACCACCGCGGCGAGCACACCCGCCACGCACGGCACCAGGTAGCCCCGGCCCGCGCCCGCGGCGTCCACGACCCAGCCGCCCGCCGAAGAGCCCAGCGCGACACCCACCGCGAGGCCGGTGCTCGTCCACGTCATGCCTTCGGTCAGCTTCGCCCGCGGTACGTGTTCCTCGACCAGCGCCATCGTCGTCACCATCGTCGGCGCGACCGACAGACCCGCCACGAACAACGCCACCGCCAACAGCGGCAGCGACCCCACCAGTTGCAGCGGCACCATGCTCACCGCCATCACGCACAGCCCCGCCACCCACCGGCGGGACGGATGTCCCTTGAGGTGCAGCAGCCCGAACACGGCGCCCGCCAGGCACGAGCCGAGCGCGTAGACCGACAGCACCAGACTGGCGGCCCCCTTGTGGCCCTTCTCCTCCGCGAACGCGACGGTCACCACGTCGATCGCCCCGAAGATCGCACCGGTGGACACGAACGTCGCCACCAGCACCTGCAGCCCCTTGGACCGCAGCGCCGACCCCTTGGCGTGCTGCTCACGCGGCTGCGGCACCGGTTCCGTCGCCCGCTGGGCCGTCAGCCAGAACACCCCGGCCACCAGGAAGAGGGCTGCCAGCAGCGGCCCGGACTCCGGGAACCACACCGTGCACAGCCCGATCGACAGGATCGGGCCGAAGATGAAGCAGCACTCGTCGACGATCGATTCCCAGGAGTACGCGGTGTGCAGCTCGCGCGGTGAGCCGCGGTAGAGCTCCGCCCAGCGCGCCCGGATCATCGACCCCACACTCGGCACACAGCCCGCGGCGGCTGCGAAGACGAACAGCGTCCAGTCCGCCCACCGTTGCTGCGCGCTGACCAGCAGTCCGGCGACCGCGGCGACTGACACCAGCGTCGCCGGACGCAGCACCGGACGCTGGCCGTACCGGTCCACCAGCCGGGAGATCTGCGGCCCGAACAGCGCGGCGGACAGCGCGAGGGTCGCGGAGAGCGCGCCCGCCAGGCCGTAACGGCCGGTCAGCTGGGACACCATCGTGACCACGCCGATGCCCAGCATCGACAGCGGCATCCGCCCCAGGAGCCCGGCGGCGGAGAAGGACTTGGTACCGGGCGGGCCGAAGATGGCGCGGTAGGGACTGGGCAACGGGGGGCGCTCCGCCGGATGAGGACCGAAGATCGGTAAGGAACGAACAGGGCCGATACAGCTTACGGGGACCGGAGAGCGCCCGCCTCCGATTTTCCGGCCGTCCGCGTACGGCCCGCGACGCCCGCGCAGGCAGCTGCCCCTGCGCCCCGTTCGCACACTCCCGGCCGACGGGGAGCGGGACCTGCCCGCCGTTCCCGGGGGAAGAGTGGGAGGATCGATGGCATGCCCGAACAGTACGATTCCCGTCCTTACGACGCCCTGCTGCTGCTCTCCTTCGGCGGCCCCGAAGGCCCCGACGACGTCGTCCCGTTCCTGGAGAACGTCACCCGCGGGCGCGGCATCCCCCGCGAGCGGCTCAAGGAGGTGGGGCAGCACTACTTCCTGTTCGGGGGAGTCAGCCCCATCAACGCCCAGAACCGGCAGCTGCTCGACGCGCTGCGCAAGGACTTCGCCGGGCACGGCCTGGACCTGCCCGTCTACTGGGGCAACCGCAACTGGGCGCCCTACCTGACGGACACCCTGCGCGCCATGGTGCGCGACGGCCACCGCCGCATCGCCGTCCTGGCGACCAGCGCCTACGCCTCGTACTCGGGCTGCCGCCAGTACCGCGAGAACCTCGCCGACGCGCTCACCACCCTGAAGACGGAGGGCCTGCCCGTCCCGCAGGTCGACAAGCTCCGGCACTACTTCAACCACCCGGGTTTCATCCGGCCGATGGTCGACGGCATCCTCGCCTCCCTCGCCGACCTGCCCGAGGAAGCGCGCCCCGGCGCCCACCTCGCCTTCACCACACACTCCATCCCCACCGCGGCTGCCGACACCTCGGGCCCCCCCGCGGACCACACCAGCGACGGCGAAGGCGGCGCCTACGTCGCCCAGCACCTGGCCGTGGCCCGGGTGATCGCGGACGCGGTGCGCGAGGAGACCGGTATCGACCACCCCTGGCAGCTCGTCTACCAGTCGCGCAGCGGCGCCCCGCACATCCCGTGGCTGGAACCCGACATCTGCGACCACCTCGAAGAGCTGCACGGCTCCGGTGTCCCGGCCGTCGTGATGGCCCCCATCGGCTTCGTCTCCGACCACATGGAGGTCAAGTACGACCTCGACACCGAGGCCACCGCCAAGGCCGCGGAGCTGGGCCTGCCGGTCGCCAGGTCGGCGACCGTCGGTGCCGACCCGCGCTTCGCCGCCGCCGTCCGTGACCTCGTCCTGGAACGCGCCGCCGCCGAGCGCGGTCGCACGCCGGAGCGCTGCGCCCTGGGCGCCCTCGCCGCCTCGCACGACCTGTGCCCGGTCGGCTGCTGCCCGGCGCGCGCCCCCCGCCCGGCCGCCGCCGGCGCCGACTGGCGGGGCCCCGCCGAAGCCCCGGCATAACGGCGCCCTCCCCGGCACCGCACCGCTCAGCCCGAACCCCGCCCGACCACCGCTCGCCCGAGCAAGGAGCACCGTGTCCGACCCGCTGTACGACGAACTTCTCCAGCTGGCACTCGAAGCCGCCCGCCGCGCCGGGCAGTTGCTGCGCGACGGCCGGCCCGCCGACCTCGGCGTGGCCGCCACGAAGACCAGCCCCATCGACGTCGTCACCGAGATGGACCTCGCCTCCGAGAAGCTGATCACCGAATTCCTCGCCGAGCGCCGCCCGCACGACGGTTTCCTGGGCGAGGAGGGCGCCAGCGTCGAGGGCAGCAGCGGCGTGCGCTGGGTCATCGACCCCGTCGACGGCACCGTCAACTACCTGTACGGGCTGCCCTCCTGGGCGGTGTCCATCGCCGCGGAGAAGGACGGCGAGTCCGTCGCGGGAGTGGTCGCGGCGCCCCTGCGCGGCGAGACCTACCACGCCGTGCTCGGCGGCGGCGCGTTCAACAACGGCGAGCGCATCCGCCACCGGCCCGCGCCGCCGCTCTCCCAGGCGCTGGTCGGTACCGGCTTCGGCTACCTCGCCGAGCGCCGCGCCGCCCAGGCCGATGTGGTGCGCACCCTGGTGCCGCAGGTCCGCGACATCCGCCGGGGCGGCTCGGCGGCGATCGACCTGTGCGACGTGGCCTGCGGTCGTCTGGACGCCTACTACGAGCGTGGCCTGAACCCGTGGGACCTGGCGGCCGGCGACCTCATCGCCCGCGAGGCGGGGGCGCTCACCGGAGGCCGGCCGGGCGACCCTCCCTCCCACGAGCTGACCGTCGCCGCGTCGCCGGAACTGTTCGGGACGCTCCAGCCGCTGCTGGAGGACCTGGGCGCCTGGCACGACTGACCGGCACGCGGCACGGCGGCGCCCCGGCACCCTTCACGGGTACCGGGGCGCACTTCCGTATACGGGCCTGTCGTCAGGCGCTCGCGGCGCTGACCTCCACGCCGTGCTCGGTGGCCAGGCGCTGGAGGTCCTCGAGTTCCGCCTGCTCGACCTCCGCGAGGAAGTCGTCGCCCGCCGCGCGAGCACGGTCCAGGTCGGCTTCGGTGTTCCTTATGCGCTGCAGAATTCCTGCGGTGAACGCGTCCATGGTGCGCCCCCTCGTCGTGGGTCGGGTGGCACGGGGTGTGCCGACGGGTGGGTCGATCACGGCATGGTCCCTGCGGACGGGTCGGTGGTGGACGCCGTCCAGGGCGTGATCGCGGGTGTGCAGTCGTCCTCCCCGCGGGCAACCTCAGGGAAACCTCAACCGGCCCGGGAATCCTGCCCATCGGGCCTTCGGCGCCCCTCCGCATCCCCCTTACCGCCGGTTTATGGCTCTTCGGGGCAGGATGGAAGGGCTCTGAGACATTGTTGTGCCCTGCCTGGCGGGGCCCCTGGGGAAGGAATTGCGACGTGCGTGTTCTCGTCGTCGAGGACGAGCAGCTGCTCGCCGATGCGGTGGCCACCGGACTACGCCGGGAGGCCATGGCCGTCGACGTGGTCTACGACGGCGCTGCCGCCTTGGAGAGAATCGCGGTCAACGACTACGACGTCGTCGTTCTGGACCGCGATCTTCCGCTCGTGCACGGCGATGACGTCTGC
The DNA here is from genome assembly GCF_043199105.1 of Streptomyces sp. NPDC048644. Classification (NCBI taxonomy): domain Bacteria; kingdom Bacillati; phylum Actinomycetota; class Actinomycetes; order Kitasatosporales; family Streptomycetaceae; genus Streptomyces; species Streptomyces sp. NPDC048644. The sequence continues at coordinate 106,910 of NZ_JBICVO010000012.1, read as the reverse complement.
CGCCGGATCGTCGAGCTGGGGATCGCCACCCGCGTCCTGATGCTCACCGCGTCCGGGGACGTCAGCGACCGCGTCGAGGGCCTGGAGATCGGCGCGGACGACTACCTTCCGAAGCCGTTCGCCTTCACCGAGCTGACCGCCCGGGTGCGGGCCCTGGGACGCCGTACGACCGTCGCCCTGCCGCCCGTCCTGGAGCGGGCCGGAATCAAGCTCGACCCCAATCGCCGCGAGGTCTTCCGCGACGGCAGGGAGGTCCAGCTCGCCCCGAAGGAATTCGCGGTGCTGGAGGTGCTGATGCGCAGCGAGGGCACGGTCGTCTCGGCCGAACAGCTCCTGGAGAAGGCATGGGACGAGAACACCGATCCCTTCACCAACGTCGTCCGCGTCACCGTCATGACGCTGCGCCGCAAGCTCGGTGAACCCGCGGTGATCGTCACCGTCCCCGGCTCGGGATACCGGATCTGACCGCCGATGCCCTCGATGCCTTCCTTCTCGAAAGCGGCGCCCCAGCAGCCGCCCACACCGCCCAAGCCCACCTGGGATCCCAAACCGGTCAACGTCCGGCCCTTCCCCTGGCTGCGCCCCACCATCCGGATACGGCTCACGCTGCTGTACGGCGGCATGTTCCTGATGGCCGGAATCGTGCTGCTGACGATCATCTACATCCTGGCGGCCGACGCCCTGGGCACGGGCAACCAACTGCCCTTCAAGATCGACGGGGCGCGCGATCTGAGCGTCTCCAGCGCCACCTGCCCCGGGCTGTCCGCCGTGGGCACCATCGACCAGCTCAACCACGCGACCGCCGAATGCCTCCAGCACCAGCGCGCGCTCGCCCTCAACACCCTGCTCAACCGTTCTCTGCTGGCGTTGCTGGGGTTGACGATTGTGGCGTTCGCGTTCGGTTATGCGATGGCGGGGCGGGTGCTGTCGCCGTTGGGGCGGATTACGCGGACTGCGCAGCGGGTGGCTGGTTCGGATCTGCATCGTCGGATCGAGCTGGGTGGTCCTGATGATGAGTTGAAGGAGCTTTCGGACACGTTCGACGAGATGTTGGACCGTCTGGATCGTGCTTTTGAGTCGCAGCGGCGTTTTGTTGCCAATGCTTCGCATGAGTTGCGTACGCCGTTGGCGATCAATCGGACGTTGCTGGAGGTGCAGCTTGCGGATCCGGGTGCGTCGCCTGAGCTGACGCAGTTGGGCAAGACGCTGCTGGCGACGAATGAGCGCAGTGAGCAGTTGGTTGAGGGGTTGCTGCTGCTGGCTCGTAGCGAGAACAAGATCGTGGACAAGAAGCCGGTGGATCTGTCGGAGGTGGCGTCGCAGGCGGTGGAGCAGTCGCGGGGGGAGGCGCAGTCCCGGGGTGTGGAGTTCCGTGGGGTGCGTCAGCAGGTCTTCGTGCAGGGCAATGGTGTGCTGCTGGAGCGGATTGCGCTGAATCTGGTGCAGAACGCGGTGCGGTACAACGTGTCGCGTGAGGGTTGGGTGGAGGTTGCCACCGAGCCGCAGCCGGGGTGTGCGGTGCTGGTGGTCTCCAATACGGGGCCGGTGGTTCCGGCGTATGAGGTGGAGAACCTTTTCGAGCCGTTCCGCAGGTTGCGTACGGAGCGGACCGGTAGTGACAAGGGTGTGGGGCTGGGGTTGTCCATCGTGCGTTCCGTGGTGCGTGCTCATGACGGCAGCATTACGGCGGAGCCGCGTGAGGGCGGCGGGCTCACGATGCGGGTCGTCCTCCCGCTGTGACCGCCCTGCCGCTGTGACGGCGGTGCCCCGAGGGGCCCGCCGTGGCGGCTGTGCGGCTGCTGGAGGCGCGGAGCGGCGGCCCCGGCCTCCTCGGACGTTTGTGCGGCCGATCGCCCGCTGAGCGGCCGTACAGCCCTTCGGGGCCGGGTCACGGTTTGACGGGACGGTGGCGCGGCGGTCATCCTTCGCCGAGTTCGCTTTGCGCGGAATTCAGACGCCTTTCCCAGCCGTTCTCCTGTGTGTGATCGCTCACAGGAGCCGCATTCCGGGCATCAACTCTCCGTGATCAAAACACCCGGTGGAAAGCCGGGAAAATCCGGGTTTCCCGGGGCCCTGATCACGGGAAGTACACGTGATGGCATCCGCGCGATGCGACATTCGGACCGTGTACGGTCCTGTTCGCCATCCAAACCGATCACCTCGCCAGGGGTGCGGTTGGGTGTCGATTGAGTAACAGACCTTGATGTGAGGCAAAATCTCCGCCTCAGGTCGGGCACAAGTCCGGCCTCTCACGCGTTACGAGCGCTGAGACACCGCAGACACCCAGAGGGGGAGAGCGACATGGCTACGGATTACGACACCCCACGCAAGACAGATGATGACCTCAACGAGGACAGCATCGAGGAACTGAAGTCGCGGCGGAACGACAAGTCCGCCTCGGCCGTCGACGTCGACGAGTTCGAGCAGGCCGAGGGCCTGGAACTCCCCGGCGCCGACCTGTCCAACGAAGAGCTCGCCGTACGGGTCCTGCCCAAGCAGCAGGACGAATTCACGTGCATGAGCTGCTTCCTGGTCCACCACCGCAGCCAGCTCGCGGCGGAGGACAAGAACGGCAACCCGATCTGCCGCGACTGCGCGGCCTGAGGACCGGTCGACGCCGTGGCAGGCGTGAACCCGTTCCGTAAGGGCCACAAGGGCGTAAGAGGTCCGGCGGCCGGCGCACGATCACGCGAGGAAACCGCGCCCGTGCCCGCCGACCCGACCGCCCTTCCCGCGGAGCGGACGACCGGTGCACCGCAGGAGCGGGGCCGTGTGGCCTCGCTCGCGGTCAGGGTCGGCCGTGGCGCCCGAAAGGGCGGCGGGAGCGCGCGGGCCTCACTCGCCGCCATCGCCGACCGGCTGATCGCCACCGCCCCGCGCATCCCGGTCCGCGACCTCGCCACCCTGCGCGCCCAGTTCCCCGGACTGACCCACGAGGAACTCGCCGACAAGCTCGTCGCGGGCGCCACCAGGGCCACCGCAACGGTCGGCGCCGGTGTGGGCGCCGCCGCGATGCTGCCGGTGCCGCCCGCCATGCCGGCCGAGCTGGCCGCCGAAGTCGTCGGCGTGGCCTCGGTCGAGATCAAGCTCATCGCCGAACTCCACGAGGTCTACGGCCTGCGACCGCAGGGCACCCGCAAGCAGCGGGCCATGGCCTACCTCACGTCCTGGACCGGGGAACGCGGCATCGAGGTCACGAGACCGGCCACGGTGAACGTCGCGCTCGGCGGGCAGATGAAGCGCGAACTGCGCCAGCAGATCATGAAGCGGACGCTGCGCAATCTGCCCAACCTCACCCCGTTCCTGGTCGGCGCCGCGGTCGGCGCGTTCCTGAACCGCCGGGACACCGGAAAGCTCGCGGCGACCATCCGCAAGGACCTGCGCGCCCGGCAGGTGCCGTGGGACGCCCTTCCGGCCGCCCCGCGCACCCCCTGACCGGCCCGCAGGCACAGGACCGGCCGGGATCCGCTCCGCAGGCCGCCGCCCCCGTCCCGGCCCCCGTCCCGCAGGTCAGGCGCGAACGGCTGCCAGGGCCGCCACCAGACGCTCCGGCTCACGCGTCGACAGATACGCGTACGGCGTCGGGTCCGACGGATCATCGATCTCCACCCGCACCGCGGTACGGATGTAGCTGCGCAGCAGCATGAACGCACGGGCGTCGGCCTTGTGCGTACGCCAGGCCGCCGCCTCTTCCGCGTCCAGCGCCTCGGCCGCGCCCAGCGCCGTCAGCGGGATCTTCGCGTCGCCGGCGATCAGCGCGTCACCGACCACCCGGATCCGTGCCGAGCCGTACGTGCTCACCGCCACCGCGGACAGCGCCGCCCCGCCGATCAGCCCGCCGAGCATCGGCAGCGTCCCCACGGGGAGCAGCATCAGGGCGCAGGCGACACCGATCAGGGCGGCGATCACCCACCAGGAGCGGGGCGCGGTGAGACGTTCTTCGTACGGCTGCATGGCACCAGCTTGGCACGGCGGCACGGGCCCCTGACGCGCGCGGGTAGGGTCTGCACTCGTGAGTGGAACTGACGAACCCAGGACGCGGCTGACGCCACCCGAGGACGCCGTCGCCCCGGTCCGGCACCCCGAGGCGCCGGCGCCCGGAGAACTTCTCGGCGCGCACTACGACCGCTGCTTCGGCTGCGGCACAGGACAGCCGCACGGCCTGCACCTGGAGGCACGGGCCGGCGAGGACGTGAGCGTCCGCGCCGAATTCACGGTCAGGGAAGCCCACCAGGGCGCCCCCGGCCTCGCGCACGGCGGCGTACTGGCCACCGCGCTCGACGAGACGCTGGGCGCGCTGAACTGGCTGCTGCGGGTGATCGCGGTGACCGGCAGGCTGGAGACCGACTTTCTGCGCCCGGTGCCGCTCGGCACCGTGCTGTACCTGGACGCACGGGTCACCGCGGTGCACGGCCGGAAGATCTACTCGACCGCCGTCGGCCGGATAGGCGGCCCCGACGGACCGGCCGCGGTGCGGGCCGACGCCGTCTTCATCGAGGTGAAGGTCGACCACTTCATCGACAATGGCAGGACCGAGGAGATCCAGGCGGCGATGGCCGACCCGGACCAGGTCAAGCGCGCACGTGCCTTCGAGGTGAACCCGTGAGCCAGGGACGCAATCCCGTCGACGTACTGCTGCGACGGCTCGACCCCGACGTACCCGTCCCCTCGTACGGGCATCCCGGCGACGCCGGCGTCGATCTGGTGACCTGTGAGGCCGCCGAACTCGCGCCGGGTGAGCGCACGGTGCTGCCCACCGGTGTGTCGATCGCGCTGCCCGACGGCTACGCCGCCTTCGTGCACCCGCGTTCCGGCCTCGCCGCCCGCTGCGGACTGGCGTTGGTGAATGCCCCTGGGACGGTGGATGCCGGGTACCGTGGGGAGATCAAGGTGATCGTGGTCAATCTGGATCCGCGCGAGAGCGTGCGGTTCGAGAGGTTCGACCGGATCGCCCAATTGGTCGTCCAGCAGGTCGAGAAGGTGCGCTTCCACGAGGTGGCGGAACTTCCCGGCTCGGCGCGGGCCGAGGGGGGATTCGGATCCACCGGCGGCCATGCGGCGGTGGGCGGCTCCACGGGCGGGAATGGCTACGCATCGGTCGGTGCCGACCGGGAAGGACAGTGACGTGTTCGGACGTCGCAAGAAGAACGAGGCTGCGCACGAGCCGGCGGAGGACACGGAGCTCGCCGACGGGACGGCGGTGAGCGACGAGGCCGACGGGGAGGACGCGGCTGACGACCAGCGGCTCGCCCTGCCGCCCGCGCCGCGTCCCGACGGGCCCTGGGACGTGTCGGAGGTCAAGGACCCCGCCGAGGGCCGCGTCGACCTCGGCGGCCTGTTCGTGCCCGGCGTCGAGGGCATGGAGCTGCGGGTGGAGGTCGCCGGTGACGCGATCGTCGCCGCGACGGTGGTGCTGCAGGACAGCGCCGTGCAGCTCCAGGCGTTCGCCGCCCCCAAGAACGAGGGGATCTGGGGCGAGGTCCGCGAGGAGATCGCCTCCGGCATCACCCAGCAGGGCGGCGTCATCGACGAGGTCGAGGGCCCCCTCGGGTGGGAACTGCGCGCCCAGGTGCCCGTACAGCTCCCGGACGGGACGAACGGCGTGCAGGTCGTGCGCTTCGTCGGCGTCGACGGGCCGCGGTGGTTCCTGCGCGGCGTCATCTCCGGGCAGGGCGCGGTGCAGCCGCAGGCCGCCGGGGTACTGGAGCACATCTTCCTGGACACCGTCGTGATCCGCGGTGACGCCCCGATGGCGCCGCGTGACCCGATCGTCCTGAAGCTGCCGGACGACGCGCAGATGGTGCCCGACGGCGTGCAGCAGGAGCCGGCCGAAGGGTCGCGCTTCGGCGGCGGCGTCGAGCGCCTGGAGCGCGGACCGGAGACCACCGAGATCCGCTGAACCAGGGCCGCCGAGCGGGACCTGCCGGCCGGCGCGTGGCGCCGCGGGTTCCGATGGCGGGCCGTATCGCACCACGGTCACAGGGGCCGTACTCCCCACGCGGGGGTACGGCCCCTGTTGCTGTTCACGCCTGTTCGTGTCGGCTGGAATTCCCCCTGTGACGACGGCCCGTGCGCCGCCCGCGTGCCGCCGTGAGCCCCTTGTGCGCAGGCGTCCGCGACGGTGTCGGCGCAGGTGGGAGCGGGGGCGTAGGGAAACCGTCAAGGGAACGCCGACCGCCGTATGGGAGGCGTCAACGATGGTCGTGCGCCGACGTCACGGGGGTTTGCTCTAAGGGTCCGAATCCCGCCGTTCCTAGGAGCAAGCGATGGCCGACGTGGCCTTCGTCGTCGTCACGATCGCGGTCTTCGCGTTGGTGGCTCTCGTCGCCAAGGGGGTGACGAAGCTGTGACCGTGGAGAACATTGTCGGCCTTGTCGTGGCCGTCGCCCTGCTCGGCTATCTGGTTCTCGCCCTCGTTTTCCCGGAGAGGTTCTGAGCACCGTATGAGCCCCGTTCTTGCCGGCGTGCTTCAGCTGACAGCGCTCATCGCGGCGTTGGCCCTGGCGTACCGCCCTCTCGGCGACCACATGGCCGCCGTCTACAGCTCCCCGAAACACCTGCGCGTCGAGAAGGTGATCTACCGCTGCATAGGCGCCGACCCGAACGCCGGGATGCGCTGGCCCGCCTACCTGCGGTCGGTGCTGGCGTTCTCCGCGGCGGGACTGCTCTTCCTCTACCTGCTCCAGCGCCTCCAGGGCGTCCTGCCGCTGTCACTCGGCTTCTCGTCGATCAGCCCGGACCAGGCGTTCAACACCGCGGCGTCCTTCGTCGCGAACACCAACTGGCAGTCCTACAGCGGCGAACAGGCCATGGGCCACGTCGTGCAGACCGCCGGCCTCGCGGTGCAGAACTTCGTATCGGCCGCCACCGGGATGGCCGTCGCCGTCGCCCTGATCCGCGGCTTCGCCGGAGTCCGGGCGCGCGTCCGGGGCGGCGCAGCGGACGCCGACGGACGCACCGGTGACCTCGGCAACTTCTGGACCGACCTGGTGCGCGGCGTCACCCGCGTGCTCATACCGATCGCCGTCGTCGGCGCGATCGTGCTCGTCGCGTGCGGCGCCATCCAGAACTTCTCCGGCATCCACGGGCTCGGACAGTTCATGGGCGGCACCCAGCAGACCAACGGCGGCGCGGTGGCCTCCCAGGAAGTCATCAAGGAACTCGGCACCAACGGCGGCGGCTACTTCAACGCCAACTCCGCCCACCCGTTCGAGAACCCCAACGGCTTCACCAACCTCTTCGAGGTCTTCCTGATCCTCGTCATCCCCTTCTCGCTGACCCGCACCTTCGGCCGGCTCATCGGGAACCTCCGGCAGGGCTACGCCATCCTTGCCGCGATGGGCATCATCTGGCTCGGCTTCACCGCGCTGATGATGTGGACCGAGTTCGCGCACGGCGGCCCGGCCCTTCAGGCCGCGGGCGCAGCCATGGAAGGCAAGGAGAACCGCTTCGGCGTCGGCGGCTCGGCGATCTTCTCGGTCGCCACCACTCTCACGTCCACCGGAGCCGTCGACTCCTTCCACTCCTCGTTCACCGCGTTCGGCGGCGGCATCCAACTGCTCGGCATGATGCTCGGTGAAATCGCCCCCGGCGGCGTCGGATCCGGCCTCTACGGCATGCTCATCATGGCGATCATCGCGGTGTTCATCGCCGGCCTGATGGTCGGCAGGACACCCGAGTACCTCGGCAAGAAGATCGGCACCCGCGAAATCAAACTCGCCGCGTGCTACCTCCTGGTCACCCCCACCCTGGTACTCGGCTTCACCGCCGCTTCGATGGTGCTGCCCGACGCCCTGGGCTCGATCCTCAACACCAAGGCGCTGGGCGCAGGACCGCACGGATTCTCCGAAGTCCTCTACGCGTTCACCTCCGGAGCCAACAACAACGGCTCCGCGTTCGCCGGACTCAACGCCAACACCCCCTGGTACAACACCACGATCGGCCTCGCCATGCTGCTCGGCCGCTTCCTGCCGATGGTGTTCGTCCTGGCACTCGCCGGCTCGCTCGCCGGGCAGCGGCCCGTCCCCGAGACCGCCGGCACCCTCCGTACCGAGAAGCCGCTCTTCGCGGGGCTGCTCGTCGGCACGATCTTGATCATCAGCGGTCTGACCTACTTCCCCGCGCTGGCCCTCGGGCCGCTCGCCGAGGGGCTGTCATGACCGCACCCGTGAAACCGGAGGAGCCCGGCTCCATGTCCACCGCAACCCCGACCCGCGCCCCGCACCAGGACGTCTCCGGCGGAAACCGGCCAGGCGGCGGCCCTGTGGGCGGCGGCCTGTTCGACCCCCGACAGCTCATCGCCTCCCTCCCGGACGCGCTGCGCAAGCTCGACCCGCGCGTGATGGTCAGCTCGCCGGTGATGTTCGTCGTCGAGGTCGGTGCCCTGCTGACCACCGTCTTCGCCTGCCTGGCGCCCTCGGACGGCTTCGGCTGGGCCATCGCCGCCTGGCTCTGGCTCACCGTGATCTTCGCGAACCTCGCCGAAGCGGTGGCCGAAGGACGCGGCAAGGCGCAGGCCGACACCCTGCGCAAGGCCAAGACCGACACCGTGGCGCGCCGGCTCAACGGCACGACGGAGGAATCGGTGCCCGGCACCGACCTGCGCATCGGTGACCTCGTGGTCTGCGAGGCAGGCGACATCATCCCCGGCGACGGAGACGTCGTCGAAGGCGTCGCATCCGTCGACGAATCCGCCATCACGGGCGAGTCCGCGCCGGTCATCCGCGAATCCGGCGGCGACCGCTCCGCGGTGACCGGCGGCACGAAGGTGCTGTCCGACCGGGTCGTCGTCAAGATCACGACGAAGCCGGGCGAGACCTTCATCGACCGGATGATCAACCTCGTCGAGGGCGCCGCACGGCAGAAGACCCCCAACGAGATCGCGCTGAACATCCTTCTCGCGTCCCTCACCATCATCTTCCTGCTCGCGGTCGTCACCCTGCAGCCGTTCGCCGTCTACGCGGGCGCACGGCAGTCGATGACCGTGCTGCTGGCCCTGCTGGTGTGCCTCATCCCGACGACGATCGGTGCGCTGCTGTCGGCCATCGGCATCGCGGGCATGGACCGCCTCGTGCAGCGCAACGTGCTGGCGATGTCGGGCCGGGCCGTCGAAGCAGCGGGAGACATATCGACATTGCTGCTCGACAAGACCGGCACCATCACCCTCGGCAACCGTCAGGCCGCCGAATTCGTCCCCGTACGCGGAGCGACAGCCGCCGAAGTCGCGGACGCCGCCCAACTCTCCTCACTCGCCGACGAGACACCCGAAGGACGCTCGGTCGTCGTCCTCGCCAAAGAGGCATACGGTCTGCGCGAGCGACACCAGGGCGAGCTGGTGGACGCCGAGTGGGTGCCGTTCACCGCACAGACCCGGATGTCCGGAGTGGACGTGGACGGCCGCAAGGTCCGCAAGGGCGCGAGCGGTTCGGTCATCGCCTGGGTCCGCGAACGCGGCGGCACCGTCGCCGAGGACGCCGCCCAACTCACCGACACCATCTCGCAGGCCGGCGGCACACCGCTGCTGGTCGCCATGGAGGACGAGAACGGCGCACGGCTGCTGGGCGTCATCCACCTCAAGGACGTCGTCAAGGAGGGCATGCGCGAACGGTTCGACGCTCTGCGCTCCATGGGCATCAAGACCGTCATGATCACCGGCGACAACCCGCTGACGGCCAAGGCCATCGCCGAAGAGGCGGGTGTCGACGACTTCCTCGCGGAAGCCACACCCGAGGACAAGATGGCGCTCATCAAGCGGGAACAGTCCGGCGGCAAGCTCGTCGCGATGACCGGCGACGGCACCAACGACGCGCCCGCACTCGCCCAGGCGGACGTCGGCGTGGCCATGAACACCGGCACCTCGGCCGCCAAGGAGGCCGGGAACATGGTGGACCTGGACTCCAACCCGACCAAGCTCATCGAGATCGTCGAGATCGGCAAGCAACTCCTCATCACCCGGGGCGCGCTGACGACCTTCTCCATCGCCAACGACGTCGCGAAGTACTTCGCGATCATCCCGGCGATGTTCGCCGCGGCCTACCCGGGCCTGGACACCCTCAACATCATGCGGCTGTCAGGACCGCACTCCGCGATCCTCTCCGCGATCATCTTCAACGCCCTGATCATCATCGCCCTGGTGCCACTGGCCCTCAAGGGAGTGCGATACCGCCCGGTCAGCGCCGACCGGATGCTCCGCCGCAACCTGGCCGTCTACGGACTCGGCGGCCTCATCGCACCGTTCCTCGGCATCAAGGCCATCGACCTGCTGCTGTCCCTCATCCCCGGAATCGGGTGACCGTCGTGAACAACTCCGTACGCAGCACCGCACGGTTGGCAGCCGCGGGCCTGCGCGCCCTCCTCGTCCTGACCGTCATCTGCGGGGTGCTCTACCCCCTGGCCGTCACCGGCGTCGCCCAGGCCGCGTTCTCCGAAAAGGCCAACGGATCCGAGGTGCGCTCCGAGGGCAAGGTCGTCGGCTCGTCACTGCTCGGCCAGCGCTACGACAAGGGCCACGACAAGCACGGCAACCCGGTCCCGGACCTCAAGTTCTTCCAGCCGCGCCCCTCAGCAGGGCTGGGCAGCAACAAGGACAACGGCGTCAACACCCGCTACGACCTCCAGGTCTCCGGCGCCACGAACCAGGCCGCCGGCAACACCGAACTGGTCAAGGCGGTCAAGGAACGCAAGCACTGGGTCTCCGTGACCTACGGAGTGCCGGAGGCGAAGGTTCCGGCGGACGCCGTGACGTCCTCCGGATCCGGCCTCGACCCGGACATCTCCCCGGCGTACGCACAGTTGCAGGTGGACCGTGTCGCCAAGGAAAACCACCTCGACGACGCGGCGGTGCGCCGGCTGGTGGCCGACCACACCACGGGACGCGTCCTGGGCTTCATGGGAGAACCGCGCGTCAACGTCCTGGAGTTGAACACCGCGCTGAGGGAGATGGCGCACCAGAAGGGATGACCGGTTCGGCCGGTGCACACCATGGCACGTCGGCTGCGGGGGCAGCCGACTGTCGCCTCCGTGCGGTGAAGCGAACTGCGTTGGAGGGTGAGGGGTGACTTCCCTTGTTGAAAGTTGACGTCGAGGGTTGACGCTGCGGTGGCTTGCGCTTGTGTGCGCTGGCCACCGCAGGCGTTTGGGGCAGGGCTCTGCTGTTACGCCTTTGTTGGTGCTCGTGCGGTGCTCGTGCGGTGCTCCCGTGGTGCTCTCCGGGAGGCGTCTCTGGTCGGCGGTGCGTTCTCGGCCCGCGCTGAGGTGGCTGATCCGGGGGAAAACGATCGGGATTCAGGAGTTATCCACAGGCGTTGCCTGCCGGATCGCGTCGTACGCATACTGACGCAACCAGCAGACGACGCACGGCGATCCGGGACCGCGGGCGACCATCACGGACACCGCCGGAGTGGTTGACGGCTGGTGGCAGGGGAGGGGAGAGCGGCGCGAGCAGGCCGCCGCGCCGGCAGCTGAGGAAAGCGGGGGAGCGGGGATGACGGACGAGAGCAGCGGTAGGGGTGGCGGGCGGCGGGACGGTGGCACCGCCGGGGAGGGGAAGCGCGACGTGGCGGTGGGCTCGGTGGGGGCGGTGTTGGAGGAAGAGGAAGCGGCGGTGTCCGGGCCCATGGTCGTCGTTGAGGATGTGCACCGCAGCTATGGGGGCGCCGCCGGAGCTGTCCATGCCCTGCGTGGTGTCAACTGCCGCGTTCCGAGGGGGGAACTCGTCGCCCTGCGGGGCAGATCGGGCTCCGGAAAGACCACACTCCTCAACCTCGTCGGCGGCCTGGACACCCCCGATTCCGGACGGATCACGGTCGACGGGACGTGCCTGGCGGACCTCGACGAGAGCGGTGTCCTGGAGATGCGGCGCGACCGCATCGGATTCGTCTTCCAGTCCTTCGGGTTGATACCGATCCTCAGCGCCGCCGAGAACGTCGGGGTGCCCCTGCGGCTGAACAAAGTGGCGCCGCGCGAGCGGGAGGAACGCGTCGCCCTGCTGCTCTCGCTGGTCGGGCTCGCCGATCACACGGAACAGCGGCCCGGTGAACTGTCCGGCGGGCAGCAGCAACGCGTCGCCATCGCCCGTGCTCTCGCCAACCGCCCCGCCCTGCTCATAGCGGACGAGCCCACCGGACAGCTGGACGCCGAGACGGGACGCGAGGTGATGGAACTGCTGCGCGCGGTCGTCCGCAGCGAGGGCGTCACGGCGCTGGTCGCCACCCATGACCCCCACCTCATCGTTCTCGCCGACCGTGTCCTGGAACTGAGCGATGGCGTGATCACGGAAGAGGTGGAAGAGGCGGAAGAGATGGGTTGATCACGGGGGAGGGAGGAGGGGTGTGGGGAGGGGGAGCGGAGGGTGAGGGGGTGGGGGAGGGAGGGGGCGGGGCCCCGTGGCCCGTAGCCGTGATGGATATCGGGGAGAATAGGGCGTTCCCAGCGCGCTATACGGCGGCGCTCGTTTTTGTGGCAGGAGATGGCACGCGGTGTCCGAGAAGTGTGAAGCCCCCGTGTCCGGTGGGGGCCGCAGTGAGGTGCAGGCGGACTGCGCGAACTGTTTCGGGCTGTGCTGTGTCGCGCTGCCCTTCGCGGCCTCGTCCGGCTTCGCCGTGGACAAGCCGGCGGGCACGCCGTGCGGAAATCTGCAGACCGACTTCCGTTGCGGCATCCACAGCAGCCTCCGCGAGCGGGGCTTCTCCGGCTGCACGGTCTTCGACTGTTTCGGCGCGGGACAGAAGGTCTCGCAGACGACGTACGGGGGTCAGGACTGGCGGCAGGCGCCGCACACCGCCCGCCAGATGTTCGACGTCTTTCCCGTGATGCGGCAACTCCACGAACTGCTCTGGTACTTGACCGAGTCGCTGGCGCTGCCGCAGGCCCGTACGCTCCACGGTGAGCTGCGGCGGGCGTTCGACGGCATCGATGCCCTCACCCGCAGCAGCGCCGAGACGCTCATCGGGACGGACGTGGCGGAGATCCGTCACGAGATCAGCGGGCTGCTGCTGCGGGTCAGCGAGCTGGTGCGGGCCGGGGTGCCGGGGCGTAAGAAGAACCACCGGGGTGCCGACCTGATGGGGGCCAGGCTGCGGGGCGCGGCGTTGCGGGGGGCCAATCTCCGGGGCGCGTATCTGATCGCGGCCGACCTCAAGGGCGCCGATCTGCGGTCGGCGGATCTCATCGGGGTGGACTTCCGGGACGCCGACCTCAGCGGCGCCGACCTCACCGGTTGCCTCTTCCTGACCCAGTCGCAGCTCAACGCAGCCAAGGGGGACGCGGTGACGAAGCTGCCGTCGGGGCTGAGCCGCCCCGGGCACTGGTCGCGGTGACGGTGCGGTGAGCCGCTGCGGCTGCCACGGACCGCGGCCCGCCGCGCGGTAACGGGGCGCGGGGAAGCGGGGGCGCCGAGGTGGCCGTCACCAGACGTCGCCGTCGCGCCAGTCGTAGGTCAGGCGGGTGTCGAGGTCGGGCGGGACGGCGGTCGGCAGGACGTAGAGGCTGCCGTCCTCGTCGGGGGTGGGGCGGATGCCGTCCGGCGTGAAGGTGGTGGACGGGCCGCGCCACAGTTGCCAGCCGCGGGCGGCGTAGAAGGCGGTGGCTTCGTCGGACGCGCAGCGGGCTCCCAGGTCGTAGCCGCCGCGTACCACTCGTTCCAGGGCTGCCATCAGGGCCGCGCCGTGGCCCCGTCCGCGCCGGTCCGCGCGGACGCCGACGCCCTCCACGTAGCCGCAGCGCGGGGCCCGGCCGTCGTGCAGCAGCCGGCGTTGGACGACGGAGGCGTGTCCGATCAGCTCGCCGTTCTCGTGGATCCTCGCCGTTCTCGTGGATCAGGGCGTGCAGGCCGCCGCAGGCGTGTTCCCAGTCGTCGGCGGTCATGGTGTCGAAGACGTCGTGGAGGAGGGCGCGTGCGGTGCGGAGGGTGGCCGCGTCGAGGTTGGCGGTGTGGGCGATGCGCAGGGTGGCCGTGTTGCCGGGAGACGTGGGGCAGCCGGTGGCCTGCGGACCGACCTGCGGGGATGCCGCTGCTGCGCTCCTCCCCGTCTCCCGCACTTCGACGCCATCCTGAGCGCCCTCGCTCACGGCGGTTCCCTCCGGCTTCATGGTTCTCCCGTCCGTAGCGGCCGGTCGTCGCCGTCGCCTCCGTGGCTGTCCCGACGGCCTGGCGGCGCCCATCGTCCCAGCTCCCCACCCCACCAGGTAGGGCCGCTTCCCACGGACGTGCCCGGTGCGGAGCGGAGCTTCGGCGGCCCCCGGGGCAGCGATGCGTCGCGCTCTCCGTCAAGGGCGCGTCACACATCAGGGTCGCGTCAAAACCCGTCCCCGCCCCGGCCTCCTGGGCGTTTGTCCGCTCCGGGGATAGGTACTGTCGGATCAGGTCCAGCCCGGTGGGGGCGGCCTTCACGTAAGACAATGAGGCCATGGCACGCGGCAAGCTACGGATATATCTCGGCGCGGCACCTGGCGTCGGCAAGACGTACGCGATGCTGTCGGAGGCGCACCGCCGCGTGGAGCGGGGGACGGACCTCGTGGTGGCGTTCGTCGAGCACCACGGCAGGCCGCGTACGGAAGTGATGCTGCACGGGCTTGAGCAGGTGCGGCGCCGTGAGATGGAGTACCGGGGCGCGACGTTCACCGAGATGGACGTCGACGCGGTTCTGGAGCGCAGGCCGGCCGTCGCTCTCGTCGACGAGCTGGCGCACACCAACGTTCCCGGTTCGCGCAACGGCAAGCGGTGGCAGGACATCGAGGAGCTGCTGGAAGCCGGCATCGATGTGATTTCCACGGTCAACATCCAGCATCTGGAGTCGCTGGGGGACGTGGTCGAGGCGATAACCGGCGTCCGGCAGCAGGAGACCGTTCCGGATGAGGTGGTGCGGCGGGCCGGGCAGCTCGAACTGGTCGACATGTCGCCACAGGCGCTGCGTCGCCGGATGGCGCACGGCAACATCTACCAGCCCGACAAGGTGGATGCCGCGCTGTCGAACTACTTTCGCCCGGGGAATCTCACGGCGCTGCGCGAGCTGGCGCTGCTGTGGGTCGCCGACCGGGTGGACGAATATCTTCAGCAGTACCGCGCCGAGCATTCCATCCGTTCGACCTGGCAGGCGCGCGAGCGGATAGTGGTCGGGCTGACGGGTGGCCCGGAGGGCCGTACCCTCATCCGTCGTGCCGCGCGGATGGCGGCCAAGGGCTCGGGCAGCGAGGTGCTCGCCGTGTACATAGCGCGCAGCGACGGGCTGACGTCCGCCTCGCCCAAGGAACTGGCCGTCCAGCGGACTCTGGTGGAGGACCTGGGCGGGACGTTTCACCACGTCATCGGGGATGACATACCGGCCGCGTTGCTGGAGTTCGCGCGGGGGGTGAACGCCACTCAGATCGTGCTGGGTTCCAGCCGCCGCAAGGCGTGGCAGTACGTGTTCGGTCCGGGGGTCGGTGCCACGGTCGCCCGGGAGTCGGGTCCTGATCTGGACGTGCACATCGTCACGCACGACGAGGTCGCCAAGGGGCGTGGGCTGCCGGTCGCGCGCGGTGCCCGGCTCGGCCGGGCACGGATCATCGCCGGCTGGCTGGTGGGGGTGGTCGCTCCGATGCTGCTGTCGCTGCTGCTTGCCAGTGTCGAGGAGGGGCCGGGGCTGGCCAATGACGTGCTGCTGTACCTGTTCCTGACGGTGGTCGCGGCGCTGCTCGGCGGGCAGTTGCCCGCGCTGGCGTCGGCGGCCGTCGGGTCGTTGCTGCTGAACTTCTACTTCACGCCGCCGACGCACACCCTCACGGTCAGCGATCCGGAGAATCTCGTCGCCATCGTGATCTTCTTCGCGGTGGCGGTCTCGGTCGCTTCGGTCGTGGACCTGGCGGCTCGCCGTACGCACCAGGCGGCCCGGCTGCGGGCCGAGTCGGAGATCCTGTCGTTCCTGGCGGGCAGTGTGCTGCGGGGCGAGACGAGTCTGGACGCGCTGCTGGAGCGGGTGCGGGAGACGTTCGCGATGGACGCGGTGGCGCTGCTGGAGCGGCAGAGCGATGTGGATCCGTGGACCTGCGCGGGCCGGGTGGGGGAGACGCCGGACGACAGGGCGCTGCTGCGGCCCGAGGACGCGGATGTCGACATGCCGGTCGGTGACCACATGGCGCTGGCGTTGAGCGGGCGGGTGCTGCCGGCCGAGGACCGCAGGGTGCTGGCGGCGTTCGCCGCGCAGGCCGCCGTGGTCCTGGACCGGCAGCGGCTGGTGGGGGAGGCGGCGCAGGCCAGGGAGCTGGCGGAGGGCAACCGGATCAGGACGGCGCTGCTGGCCGCGGTCAGTCACGATCTGCGGACGCCGCTCGCCGGTATCAAGGCGTCGGTCACGTCGCTGCGCTCCGATGACGTCGCCTGGTCGCCGGAGGACGAGGCGGAGCTGCTGGCCGGTATCGAGGCGGGCGCCGACCGGCTCGATCACCTGGTCGGCAACCTCTTGGACATGTCGCGGCTGCAGACCGGCACGGTGACCCCGCTGATCCGGGAGATCGACCTCGACGAGGTGGTGCCGATGGCGCTGGGCGGGGTGCCGGAGGGCAGCGTGACGCTGGACATCCCGGAGGAGCTGCCGATCATCGCCGTCGATCCGGGGCTGCTGGAGCGTGCGGTGGCCAACTTGGTGGAGAACGCGGTGAAGTACAGCCCGGATGCCACGGGGGTGCTGGTCGCGGCGAGCGCGCTGGGGGACCGGGTGGAGGTGCGGATCGTCGACCGTGGCCCGGGTGTCCCGGATGAGGCCAAGGACCGGATTTTTGAGCCGTTCCAGCGTCATGGTGACGCGCCGCGTGGTGCGGGGGTGGGCCTGGGGCTTGCCGTGGCGCGTGGGTTCGCCGAGGCGATGGGCGGCACGCTCGTCGCGGAGGACACCCCGGGCGGCGGGATGACGATGGTGCTCACGTTGCGGGCGGCGCCGGGCCGCCCGCCGGTCAGGCCGGATCTGCCGGCGCAGGCCGTCACATGAGCCGGGAGGCGGGGCCGGCCGCCGTCTGTTGCGCCGCGGCCGTTGTGGCCGTTCCCATTCTTCGTTCCGCGGGCCGGGCCCCGTGGACACCGATACCGCGAGGAGAACTCCAGTGAACCGGGTGCTTGTGGTCGATGACGAGCCGCAGATCGTCCGCGCCCTCGTGATCAACCTGAAGGCGCGCAAGTACGAGGTCGATGCGGCTGCCGACGGGGCCAGTGCCCTGAAACTGGCTGCCGCCCGCCATCCCGACGTCGTGGTGCTCGACCTCGGACTGCCCGACATGGACGGCGTCGAGGTGATCAAGGGGCTGCGGGGCTGGACGCGGGTGCCGATTCTGGTGCTGTCCGCCCGGCAGACGTCCGACGAGAAGGTCGAGGCGCTGGACGCCGGGGCGGACGACTACGTGACCAAGCCGTTCGGCATGGATGAGCTGCTGGCCAGACTGCGGGCGGCGGTGCGAAGAGCGGAGCCGACGGGTTCCGCGGGGGCCGACGTGATCGTCGAGACGGAGGGTTTCACCGTCGATCTCGCGGCGAAGAAGGTCAACCGGGACGGCCGGGACATCCGGCTGACGCCGACCGAGTGGCACCTCCTGGAGGTGCTGGTGCGCAACGCGGGCCGCCTGGTGAGCCAGAAGCAGCTGCTCCAGGAGGTGTGGGGGCCTTCGTACGGCAAGGAGACCAACTACCTGCGGGTCTACATGGCCCAGCTCCGCCGGAAGCTGGAGAGTGACCCCTCGCATCCGCGGCACTTCGTCACGGAACCGGGTATGGGGTACCGGTTCGAGCAGTGAGGGGCGGCCGTCCGCGGGGTGCTGTGCGCCGCGGGGCCGGGTGGAGCGGGCGTCCGGGCAGTGATCGGGGGCCCGGCGCACCGGTACGCTGGAGTTATGAGTGCTGGGATCCGATCCGAGAAGCCGGCCGGCCGCTTCCGCCGGATGCTCGACAGGCTGTCGTCCTCCGAGGAGGAGCTGCAGACCGCCGAGCTGCGGGAGGATACGCAGGCGACGGGCTGCACCCGTATATGTGACTGCGACGACCGGCAGATCGTGAAGGTCACCGGCACCTTGCGGCATGTGACGCTGCGGCCACGTGCCGGTGTGCCCGCGCTGGAGGCGGAGCTGTTCGACGGCTCGGCCGCGCTCGATGTGGTGTGGCTCGGCCGCCGCTCCATCGTCGGCATAGAGCCGGGCCGCAAGCTCATCGCATCGGGCCGTCTCTCCATGAGCCACGGACGCCGGGTGCTCTTCAATCCGAAGTACGAACTCCGACCGCTCGGACAGGAGTAGCCGGTGACGTCTCACGACCGACCGACCACTGACGCTTTCGCAGAATCCCCGCCCGCCGCCGCTGCGCACACGGATTCCTCCGCAGACCCGGCCGCGGGCGCGGGCACGGCAGGAGCGGACGCCGACGGCAAGGCCGTCACCGAGGCGGCCCTGTTCGAGGCGTTCGGCGGTGTCCGGGGCATGGTGGAGACCGTGCTGCCCGGCCTGCTGTTCGTCACGATCTTCACGGTGAACAAGGACCTGCACGTCTCGGCGATCGCGGCGCTCGCGGTCTCGCTGGTGCTGGCCGCGGTGCGGCTGGTCCGCAGGGACACCATCAAGCACGCCTTCGGCGGGGTCTTCGGTGTCGCGTTCGGCGTCGTCTTCGCGATGATGACCGGCAACGCCAAGGACTTCTACCTGCCGGGCATGCTGTACACGCTGGGTCTGGCGCTGGCGTACATGGTGACGACCGTCGCGGGTGTCCCGTTGATCGGGCTGATCCTGGGCCCGGTGTTCAAGGAGAACCTGTCCTGGCGCACCCGTAATCCCGGCCGCAAGAAGGCGTATGCGAAGGCCAGCTGGGCGTGGGGGCTGATCCTGTTCGCGAAGTGCGCGATTCTCTTCCCGCTGTACTGGTGGGCGGACACCGCTCAGCTCGGCTGGGTGCTGATCGCGTTGAAGATCCCGCCGTTCCTTCTCGCCGTCTACCTGACCTGGGTGTTCCTGGCGAAGGCGCCGCCGCCGATCGACGTGTTCGCGGAGATGGAAGCGGCGGAGAAGGCGGAGCAGGAGGCGAAGGAGCGCGCGAAGCGTGGTCCGGCCGTGGACGGGCTGGTGCAGGGCGCCGCGCCCGGAGCCGCCGATGCGGGGGCCAGCGGGCCGTCGAAGGACGGGCCGCGGCACCGCCGCTGACCGCTCACCACAGTGCCGAAGGGCCCGGGAACCATGAGGTTCCCGGGCCCTTCGGCTTGCCGGGCGGGCGCTGCGCGGTGCGCGCGGGCCCGCCCGTGGCGGTCAGCTTTCCTTGCGGCGGACCGACAGGAGGTCCTCCAGCTGCTCCTCGCGTGACTGGGCCGCGACGAACAGCAGCTCGTCGCCGGCCTCCAGCGCGTCCTCGTTGTTGGGGGTGAGCACCCGCGTGCCGCGGATGATCGTCACCAGGGAGGTGTCCTCGGGCCACTCCACGTCGCCGACCCGGGTGCCGGCCAGGGCCGCCTCCGGGGGCAGCGTCAGCTCGACGAGGTTGGCGTCGCCGTGGCTGAAGCGCAGCAGCCGTACGAGGTCGCCGACGCTCACCGCCTCTTCGACCAGGGCGGACATCAGGCGCGGGGTGGAGACGGCGACGTCGACGCCCCAGGACTCGTTGAAGAGCCACTCGTTCTTCGGGTTGTTGACCCGGGCGACCACCCGCGGTACGCCGTACTCGGTCTTGGCGAGCAGTGAGACGACGAGGTTGACCTTGTCGTCGCCGGTCGCCGCGATGACGACGTTGCAGCGTTGCAGCGCCGCCTCGTCCAGCGAGGTGATCTCGCAGGCGTCGGCCAGCAGCCACTCGGCGAGCGGTACCCGCTCGACGGAGATGGCGGTCGGCGCCTTGTCGATGAGCAGGATCTCGTGCCCGTTCTCCAGCAGTTCGCCGGCGATGGACCGTCCCACCGCGCCCGCGCCCGCAATCGCGACCCTCATGCGTGGGCCTCCTCAGGTCCTTCGGCGAATGCCGCTTCGACGGTCTCGACGTCGTCGACGCGCATCATCACGTGCACCAGGTCGCCTTCCTGCAGGACCGTCCGGGAGGTCGGCAGCATCGCCTCGCCCAGCCGGGTCAGGAAGGCGACGCGGACGCCGGTCTCTTCCTGGAGCTTGCCGATGGTGTGGCCGACCCAGGAGGCGGAGGTGTGCACCTCGGCGAGCTGGACGCCGCCGCTGGGGTCGCGCCACAGGGGTTCGGCGCCGGATGGCAGCAGCCGGCGCAGCATCTGGTCCGCGGTCCAGCGGACGGTGGCGACGGTGGGGATGCCCAGGCGCTGGTAGACCTCGGCGCGGCGCGGGTCGTAGATCCGGGCCGCGACGTTCTCGACGCCGAACATCTCGCGGGCCACCCGGGCGGCGATGATGTTGGAGTTGTCGCCGCTGGAGACGGCGGCGAACGCGCCCGCCTCCTCGATGCCGGCTTCGCGCAGGGTGTCCTGGTCGAAGCCGACGCCGGTCACTCTGCGTCCGCCGAAGGAGGAGCCCAGGCGGCGGAAGGCGGTCGGGTCCTGGTCGACGACGGCGATGGTGTGGCCCTGGCTCTCCAGGGTCTGTGCGAGCGCGGAGCCGACGCGCCCGCATCCCATGATGACGATGTGCACCTTCACCTACCCCGCAGTCCTGATCGTCCCGCTGACCTGCACAAACACCCTGCTCACTCTTCTCTCTCCGGCTGCCGGGCACCAACGGGGCAACGGCGTTCGGCGTTGCCCGGGGGACGAGCTTATGCCGCATCCCCCGTGCCGCCCTCATCCGCGGGGGCGTTCCGTCTCGCGGAAGGGTGGTGTGTGCGGTCGGTGACGTGAGGGACACCCACCGAAGTGATGACGCGGGTTCCGTTTCGGGGTGTCCGGAGGGGGAGGCGGGCCGGGCCTGCGGCGGTGTGTGCGGCGGGCCGGTGCGCGAGGGGGCGGGGGCCATCCGGAGGGCCCGCCGCCGGATGCGCCGCCCGGTGATCATGAGGCAACCTACGCGGTGTGCCCAACCTGCCTCAACAATCCCACCAGCCCCCGCCACCACCGCACATGGTGGTCTGCGGCGACGACGCCCTCGCCCACCGGATCGCCGCGGAGCTGCGGGAGGTCTACCGCGAGCGGGTGACCCTGGTCCTGCCCTCGGGCCGGGAACCGCAGCGCCCGCGCGTGCTGCCCGCGCTGCCGGGACTGGGCCGGGCCACCGCCCTGCTGGGACGCGTCTCGGCGGCGATGGCCCGGACCTCGCTGCTGTCGTCCGACGGGCCGGGGGCCGACGGGGACGAGCCGCCCGAGGAAGCCGTGCGCATCCTGGAGTCGGCGGAGGCGGACGACGAGACGCTGATCGAGGCGCGGATTCCCGAAGCCGGTGCGCTGGCGCTGGTCTACGACGACGACGAGACCAACATCCACGCCGCGCTGCGCGCCCGCCGCCTCAACCCCCGCCTGCGGCTGGTGATCAGGCTCTACAACCGCAAGCTCGGCCAGCAGCTGGAAGAGCTGCTCGACCAGGCCGCTGCGGTGGCCGCTCGGGACGACCCGGAGGGCGCCGGGGCGGTGGACGCCTCCACCACCGTGCTCTCCGACGCCGACACCGTGGCGCCCGCCCTCACGGCCACCGCCGTCGCCGGGACCAGCAAGGTCATCGAGGCGGACGGGCTGCTGCTGCGCGCCGTGGAGCGTCCGCCGGGCAGGCCGGGCCGTTCGGGGCCCGCCCTGTGCACCCTCGCCCTGCTGTCCCCGTCCGCCGACGAGCCGGCGGACGAGGGCGGCGCCCACGGCGGCCTCGGTGCCGACGACGGGCCGGTGATGCTCCCCGATGACGCGACAGCCGCCGCGGCCGTCGCCTCCGGCCGCAGCCCCGTCGTCCTGGAGGCCGTCTCCTACGCCGGGCGGGAGGTGCGTCCGCGTACGCTGCGCGGTCGCGGTGCCCCGCTCGGCTCGTTCTTCTCCCGGCGGCTGCGCTTCTCGCTCGCCGGCATCGTCGGCGCGGTGCTGGCGCTCGCCGTCGCCTCCACCCTCACCACCGGCGAACCCCCGCTGCACGCCGTCTACCTCTCCCTCCTCGATCTGTTCGCCATCAACGACCCGGCGGTCGACGAGCCGCTCGCCCGCAAGGTGCTGCAACTGCTGTCCGGGCTGACGGGGCTGCTGTTGCTGCCGGTGCTGATCGCGGCGGTCCTGGAGGCGCTGGGTACGTTCCGCAGCGCCGCCGCGCTGCGCCGTCCGCCGCGCGGCCTGTCAGGGCACGTGGTGCTGCTCGGCCTCGGCAAGGTCGGTACCCGCGTGCTGGCCAGGCTGCACGAGATGGGCATCCCCGTGGTGTGCGTCGAGGCCGACCCCGAGGCGCGCGGGATCGCGCTGGCCCGCAGGCTGCGGGTGCCCACCGTCCTGGGGGACGTCACCGACGAAGGTGTCCTGGAGGCGGCCAAGATCGGGCGGGCCCGCACCCTGCTGGCCCTGACCAGCGTGGACAGCACCAACCTGGAGGCCGCCCTGTACGCCCGCTCGCTCACCCCGCGGCTGCGGGTGACGCTGCGGCTGTTCGACGACCGCTTCGCCACCGCCGTCTACCGCACCCTGCGCGCCGCCCACCCGCGTGCCCTGACCCGCAGCCGCAGCGTCACCTTCCTGGCGGCGCCCGCCTTCGCCGGCGCCATGATGGGACGTCAGATCATCGGTGCCGTCCCCGTCGAGCGCCGGGTGCTGCTGGTCGCCCGCGTCGAGGCGCGCGGGCACCCGGAGCTGGCGGGCCGCACCGTCGGCGAGGTGCTGCGTCCCGGCCGGCTGCGGGTGCTGGCCGTGGACACCTCGGCACCCGACGACCCCGGGGCCGACGACGCTCCCGCCGCCGAACAGACCGGCCAGGAGCGCGAGCCCGCGCACCTCGTGCACGAGCTGGGCGACGGATATGTGCTGCGGCCCCAGGACCGGGTGCTGCTCGCCGCCACCCGCCAGGGGCTCGGCGAACTGCTGGGCCGGCGCCCGGTCGCTGCCGGGATCCGGCAGGATTGACGGTGTCCCGGTATCCGGGATCCGGCAATCAACGGGTGAGGAGTGCGTGACGTGGTGGACAGGTGCGGGGGCGGCCGGCGGCCGGCCGGCCGGGGTGACGGGCGGCCTGCGGGCGCGGGCGCGGCAGCGTGCGGCGGGATCCGGTGAGCCGCCGTACGGCACCAGGGGCGACCGCCATATCCGCGGACTACCTCGACGGATACGGAGTTCTGCTCGGCGACGTATCGGCCACCGGACGGCCGCTGCGCAGGCCCGAACTGGAGTCGCTGCGTACCCTCGGCGAGCAGGCGGCCGAGGCCGGGCACGGGCTGCGGGAGCTGGTCGGCCTGTACCTCGGCGAGACCCGCAGGCTCTGGGGCACGCTGCCGGGTGTGGCACGCACGGCCGGCGCCGCCGAACGCGCCAGGACCGGCGACGCCCTGCTGGCCGCCGTCGACGCGGCGGTCTCCGCGCTCGGCGAGGGGCACGAGCGCGCCCAGCGGCTGGCGGTCCGTCAGGAAGAGGCCGCGCGCCGGGAGTTCGTCGACGATCTGCTCTACGGGCGCAGCGACCTGGGGCGTCTTGCCGAACGCGCGGAACGGTTCGGGCTGCGGCTCGCCCACGCCCACGCCGTCGCGGTCGCCGACGGCGACGGGCCGTTCGACGACGTGCATCCCGTGGCCCGCCGCGTCGAGCGGGAGCTGATCGGCAGGTTCGGCGACCGCGATGTGCTCATCACCACCAAGGACGGCCGGCTGATCTGCATCGCGGCCAGCGCCGAGAAGTCACTCCTGGACGCCTTCGCCACCCTCGCGCGGGCGGCGGAGAACGGGCAGCGGGGTGCCGGACGGGTCGCCATCGGACGGCCGCACTCCGGCGCGGGCGGCGTGGTGCGTTCTTACGAAGAGGCCCTGGGTGCCCTGGAGTTGGGTGAGCAGCTGGAGCTGTCGGGGCCGGTGCTGCGCGCGGCCGACCTGCTGGTCTTCCCGGTGCTGCTGCGCGACCGGGCAGCCATGGCCGACCTGGTGCGCACCGTGCTGGGGCCGCTGACGCAGGCGCGGGGCGGGGCCGGGCCGCTGCTGGAGACGCTGTCGGCGTGCGCGGCGGCCGGTTACGTCAACGCCGAGGCGGCCCGCCGGCTGTCGCTGAGCGTGCGCACCCTGTCGTACCGCCTGGACCGCATCAAGTTCCTGACCGGCTACGACCCCGCGGACGGGCTGCAGCGCTTCACGCTGGAGACCGCGGCGATGGGCGCCCGGGTGCTGGGCTGGCCCGACAAGCCGCTGTAGGCGTGCGCCCCGCGGGCCGCGGCCCGTCCCGCGCCCGGTCGCCGCGGCGCACTCCGTACGGCGATAGCAGGCCATCAAGAACGCGTAAAGATTGCCGGATTCCGGCAATGTGCCCGCGCCCCCTGTGCTGCCACGATGGATGCATCGACAGCGGCACGGTCATCGGCAGCGCTACGGGGGACGACCATGGGCGACTTTCTGCATGCTGCGCTCGCCTTTCCGGCGGCGCTCTTCAGTTTCGCGCTGGTCATCGTCGCCGGGTACTGGCTGCTGGTGCTGATCGGCGGCGCCGGCGTGCACATCCTCGACGGGGGTGAGGATGGCCACGCCGGCACCGGCGCCCAGGAGGCCGGACTTCCGGTGACGGTGACGCTGTCGCTCGGTCTGCTCATCGCCTGGCTCGTCAGCCTCGCGGGCGCCGCGCTGACCGCCGACCTTCCGCTGCGGGCCGCGTCCCTCGCGGTCGCGGTGGCCGCCGCCTGGGCCGGCACCCGCCTCGCGGCCCGCATCGCCCGCCGCGTGCTGCCGCCCGAACAGGTCGCGTCCCGCGACGACTTCATCGGCCGGATCTGCGTGATCCGCACCGGCCGGGTCGACTCCGGCTTCGGCCAGGCCGAGGTGCGCGCCGATGACGGCGCCACCGCGATCGTGCAGGTACGCACCGAAGAGACCGGCCTCGCCGCGGGCAGCAGCGCCCTCATCTTCGACTACGACGCCGACGGCGAGTTCTTCCGGGTCGCGCCCTTCGACGGCGCCCTCGACCCGCACAAACCCGTCGCCTGAGACCCCGCCCCGGCAGCTTCGCCGGGCCGCCCCGTGCGCCGCACCGCTCGCCGCGCGCCACGCTCACGCGTCGTCAACTTCCCGCACCTACACAGGGATTCACCGATGGATGCCATCACCATAGGAATCGGCGTGACCATCGCCGTCGTCGTCCTCATCGTGCTCGTGGCGGTCTTCGCCGTCACCCGCCTCTACCGCAAGGTCCACCAGGGCCAGGCGCTGATCGTGTCCAAGTACCGCAAGGTCGACGTCACCTTCACCGGCGCCGTGGTGCTGCCGGTGCTGCACAAGGCCGAGGTGATGGACATCTCGGTGAAGACCATCGAGATCGGCCGCACCGGTCACGAGGGCCTGATCTGCAAGGACAACATCCGCGCCGACATCCGGATCGCGTTCTTCGTCCGCGTCAACAAGACGAAGGAGGACGTGGTCAAGGTCGCCCAGGCGATCGGCACCGACCGCGCCAGCCACGACAGCACCCTCCAGGCGCTGTTCAACGCGAAGTTCTCCGAGGCGCTCAAGACCGTCGGCAAGCAGCTGGACTTCCAGGACCTCTACACGATGCGGGACGAGTTCCGTGACCGCATCATCGCCGTCATCGGCACCGACCTGAACGGCTACAGCCTCGAAGACGCCGCCATCGACTACCTGGAGCAGACCCCGCTGGCGCAGCTCGACGCCGCCAACATCCTCGACGCGCAGGGCATCCGCAAGATCACCGAGCTGACCGCGATCGAGCACGTCCGCACCAACGAGTACCAGCGCCACGAGGAGAAGGAGATCACCCGGCAGAACGTCGACGCCCGCGAAGCCGTACTCGAACTCCAGCGCAGGCAGGCCGACGCGGAGATCAAGCAGCACCGCGAGATCGAGATCGTCCGGGCCAGGGAAGAGGCCGAGACCGCCCGCGTCCAGGCCGAGGAGCGGCTGCGGGCCCAGGCCGCGCACCTCAAGACGGAGGAAGCGCTCGGCATCCAGAACGAGAACCGCGAGCGGGAGATCGCGGTGGCCGTCAAGAACCGGGAACGGGTCATCGCCATCGAGAACGAGCGCATCGAGAAGGACCGGCTGCTTGAGGTCATCGCCAGGGAACGCGAGACGCAGCTGACCCGCATCGCCGCCGACAAGGAAGTCGAGGCGGAGAAGCGGGAGATCGCCGACGTCATCCGGGAGCGGATCGCGGTCGAGAAGACCGTCGCCGCCCAGGAGGAGGAGATCAAGAAGCTGCGTACGGTCGAGGAGGCCGAGCGCGAGCGGCAGTCGCTGATCATCCGCGCCGAGGCCGAGGCCCAGGAACGCCTGGTCAAGGACATCAAGGCGGCCGAGGCGGCGGAGCAGGCGGCCACCCACCGCGCCGCCGAGCAGACCACGCTCGCCGAGACCCGCCACCGCACCGCCGAACTCGACGCACAGGCCAAGATCCGGCTCGCCGAAGGCATCCAGGCCGAAGCCGCCGCGGCCGGCCTCGCCGACGTCCAGGTACGCGAACGGAACGCGCAGGCCATCGAGAAGTCCGGGCTCGCCGAGGCGGAGGCGGCCGGCGCGCTTCTCAAGGCCGAGGCGGAAGGCGCCCGCCTCAAGGCGCTCGCGGACGCCGAAGGCACCAAGGCGCAGGCGCTCGCCGACGCCGTCGCCATCGGCGAGAAGCTGAAGGCGGAGGCCGAGGGGCTCACCGAAAAGGCCGCCGCGATGGCCGCGCTGGACTCGGCGAGCCGGGAGCACGAGGAGTACCGGCTGCGGCTCGCCGCCGAGAAGGACATCCGTCTCGCGGACATCGACGTCAGGCGGCAGGTCGCCGAGGCCCAGGCGACGGTGCTGGCCACCGGCCTGGAGGGGGCCCGCATCGACATCGTCGGCGGGGAGAGCGCCTTCTTCGACAAGCTCGCCGGCTCCATCGGCACCGCCAAGGGCCTGGACGCGCTGGTCGACCGCTCCGAGACGGTCCGCACACTCGCCGGGCCCTGGCTCGACAAGGAGCACTCGACGTTCACCGACGACCTGGGCGCGATACTCGGCGGCCTCGGGGCGGCAGGGCTGCGCGATCTGACCCTGGCCGGCGCGCTGGGCCGGCTGATCGCGGCCGGCGGCCCGCAGTCCGGGCCGCTCCAGGGCCTGTTGGACGCGCTGCGCGAGGGCGGCCTGGCCGACACCAGGATCGGCGACCTCGGCGCCACGCTGCCGGCCGCCCGCAACGGCAGTGCGGCGCACGCCTCGTAGCGAAGGTCCGCAGGCGCGGCGGGGGAGCGGGCCGCGGGGCGGCGGCACGCGGCGGGTCAGCCGCGTGCCCGCCGCCCGTACGAAGTCAGCAGGGAGTGGGACAGCACGTGAACACCGACAACGCGCAGCACACACCGTCCGCCACGCAGGCGGCGGACCCGCCGGGCGACGGCGTACCCGACGGCACCTACGAGCTGCTGCGGGACCGGCTCGCCGCAGCCGCCGACGACCTCGCCACCCGGGCCGGGACGCTCAACTCCCGCCGGATCGAGGCATTCGGCACCGCCGCGCAGGAACTCCTGGTCACCGGCAGGCTGCACACCGCCGCGGCCTGCCTGCCCCGCGACCTCGCCCAGGTCGGCGGCCACCTGCTGTTCGGCCACCACCCGCCGGTCACCGACGGCACCCCCACCGCCGTCGCCGACGTCCTCGCCCTGCACCGCCTGACCGGCGACCACATCGAACCCGCGGAGCCCGGCGCGCTGCCCGGCCTCCTCGACGACCCGCGCTTCCTGCACGACTTCGACGAACTGCACCGCTACTACCGCCAGGCCCGCCTGCTCCAACTGCGCCGCACCGACAGCCTGTTGCTCGCCGTCTTCCGCACCGGCGACCGGCCCACCGACCTCCGCGCCCTGCGCTGGCGGATCGCCGCCGACGGCACCCCCGCCTACCTCGACGCCAAGGGCGAACGCGACCTCGCACCGCCGCCCCCGCACGACGTCACCTGGACCCCCGCCACCCGCGACGACCACGTCCCCGGACGCCACCCGCACATCGCCGTCCAGGACACCGTCTACGTCTCCACATCGGGCGGCGCCCTCACCCTCAAGGCCGACAACGACACCGGCACCGCCGACGGCATCCACCGCGAACCCGTCGACGAACCCCTCCAGTCGCTCGCCGACGCCGAGGTGGCGCACGCCCGCGTCGGCCCGCTGATCCTGCTGCGGGTGCGCCCCTACAAGGAGACCGCCGACCGGCACCTCGTCTACCACACCCGCACCCGCACCGCCGTCCGGATCGACGCCATCGGCCAGGCGTGCCGCGCCCTCCCCGACGACCAGGGCATCGTCTTCCCCGGCGGCTACCACCTCACCGGCGGTGCCACCAAAACGTTCGACACCCCCGCCGCAGGGCTGGAGTTCGCCCGCGCGGTCCGCTCCCCGAACGGCGAGGACGTGCTGTACGTCTTCCAGGACCGCGCCGGGGGCCGCACCCTCCTGCTCCCCTACAACGTCATCCGCGAGGAGGCCGCCGCCCCGCTCACCGCCCGCGGCTACGCACTCTTCGACGACGGCACCCTGGCCGTACTGCGCGACGGGGGCCCGGAGCCCGCCCGCGTCCACCCCGTCCAGATCTGGCGCACCCCCTTCACGTCCGACGCCCACGCGGCGGCCGGCCCGCAGGGCGAGGGGCCACTGGCCCGCATCGGCAACGCCGAACTCGTCCGCGGCATCTCCGACATCCTCGCCGTGGCCCGGATGACGGCCACAACGCAGCCGTCCGCCGCCGTCCACGACGCCATCACCGCCGCCGCCACCCGCGCCGCCGACACCCACCACTGGCTCGCCGACCCCGAACTCGGCGCACCCGCCGAGCCGTTGGCGACCGTACGGGCCACCGCATCCCGGATCACCGACGAATTCGCCCGGGTCACCGCGCTCCGCGAACACGCCGCCGCGCAGCTCGCCGACGCCGAGACCCGCACCACCGCCCTGGTCCGCGAAATCCGCGCCGACCGGCCCGACTCCGCCGACACCTGGGTCCGCCACCTCGCCGCGCTCCGCCACGCCCAGGGCCACCTGGAGAGCCTGCGCGAGACCCGGCACATCGACACCGCCAGGATCGACACCCTCACCGCCGCACTCGCCGACGACACCGCCGCCACCGGCCGCCGCGCCGTCGCCTTCCTCAGCGCCGACGACGCCTTCACCGCCACCCACCGCGCCGTCGCCGCCCTCACCGAGCAGGCCGCCGCCATCGGCTCCGCAGCCGACGCCGCACCGCTCGCCGCCCGCATCGACGAACAGGCCGAAGGGCTGCGGATCGTCACCGACGTCGTCGGCACCCTCGACCTCGCCGACACCACCGTCCGCACCGCCGTCCGCACCGCCGTCCTCACCCGCACCGGCGACGTCCTGGGCGCCGTCAACCGCGCCCGCGCCACCCTCGAAGCCCGCCGCCGCACCCTCGCCGACGCCGAGGGCCAGGAGGAGTTCGCCGCCCACTTCGCCCTCATCGGGCAGGCCATGGCGGGCGCGCTGGCCGACGCCGCCACCCCGGAGGAGTGCGACGAACAGCTCGGCAGGCTGCTCCTCCAGGTCGAGAACCTCGAAGCGCGCTTCGCAGGACCCGACGACGGCGCCGCCACCGGCGATGACGACCGCATGGCGCGGATCGCCGCCCGGCGCGAGGAGATCAGCGAGGCGTTCGCCGCCCGCAAACAGGCCAAGATCGACGAACGCGCCCGGCACACCGACCGGCTCGCGGAATCCGCCGACCGGGTCCTGGCCACCGTCACCCGCCGGGCCGGCGCCCTCGCCACCGCCGACGAGGTCCACGCCTACTTCGCCGCCGACCCGCTGGTCGCCAAGGTCCGCGCCACCGCCGAGAAGCTGCGCGCCCTCGCCGACCCCGTACGGGCAGGCGAACTGGAGGGCAGGCTCGCCGCCGCCCGCCAGGAAGCAGGCCGGGCGCTGCGCGACCGCGCCGACCTCTACGACACCGCCGGCACCCTCCGCCTCGGCCGGCACCGCTTCGCCGTCAACACCCAGCCCCTCGACCTCACCCTTGTCCCGCACGAAGGCCGCCTCGCCTTCGCCGTCACCGGAACCGACTACCGCGCACCCGCCGACGACGACCGCCTCACCGCCGACCGCGCCTTCTGGGACCAGCCGCTGGCCTCCGAATCCCCCGCCGTCTACCGCGCCGAACACCTGGCGGCCCTCCTCCTGGACCGGGCCGAAACCGGCGAGGACGGCCGCACCCTGGAGGCGCTGCACGCCGCGGACGCCGACGGCACCCTGGCCGGCCTCGTCGGACACGCCGCCCAGGACCGCTACGACGAGGGCTACGACCGCGGGGTGCACGACCACGACACCACCGCCGTGCTCGCCGCCCTGCTGCGGCTGCGCGCGGACGCAGGACCACTCCGCTTCACCCCGGCCACCCGCGCCACGGCCCAGCTGTTCTGGCACCACGGCACCGACCACACCACCCGCACCCTGTGGACCACCCGCGCGCACTCCCTGGCCCGCGCCCGCGCCCGCTTCGGCCGCCGCGCCGACACCGACGAACTGGCCGCCGAGCTGACGTGGGCCACCGCCCGCTTCCTGACGGACACCGGCCTGCCGCCCGCCGACCCGGCACCCGACCCCCACGACCCGGCAGGACCCGGCGGCTACCTCGTCGACGAACTGGCGGCAGGAAGCCCGCACTTCGCCACCGGAGCCGCCGCCCGCACCCTGCTGGCCGGCTTCCGGCAGGCACTCGGCGGCCCCGGATCCACCGCCGTCAAGGAATTCGCCGAGGACCTGCGCGCCCTCGGCGACGACCTCGCCGCCCGCCACCACCTCGTCACCGCCTGGCTCCGCGGCTACGCCGACGACCGCGGCGCGCCCCACGACGACCTCGCCGAGGCCGCCGCCATCGAACTGTGCGGCCCCGACCTGCCGCGCCGCGACATCGACGCACCCGTCACCACCGTCGTCAGCGGACTGCTCGGCAGCCACCCGCGGATCCACCCCGACGGCACCCTGCCGCTGCGCCTGGACGAATTCCTCGCCCGCACCCGCGCCTTCCGCGCCACCCGCGTCCCCGCCCACCGCGCCTACACCCGCCGCCGCACCGCCCTCCTCGCCGCCGAACGCCGCCGGCTGCGCCTGGACTCCTACCGCCCCCACGTCCTGCCGTCCTTCGTCCGCAGCCGCCTCATCGACGAGGTGTACCTGCCGCTCATCGGCGACAACCTCGCCAAGCAGCTCGGTGCGGCGGGCGACGCGCGGCGCACCGACAGCCAGGGCCTGCTGCTGCTCCTGTCACCGCCCGGCTACGGCAAGACGACGCTGCTTGAGTACGTCGCCGCCCGCCTCGGCCTGGTCCTCGTCACCGTCGACGGGCCCGCACTCGGCCACGGCACCACCTCACTCGACCCGGCCGCCGCACCCGACGCCGCCGCCCGCCGCGAGGTGGAGAAGATCTCCTTCGCGCTGGAGATGGGCAGCAACGTCCTCCTCCACCTCGACGACATCCAGCACACCTCGCCCGAACTGCTCCAGAAATTCATCCCGCTCTGCGACGCGCAGCGCCGCATGGACGGCGTGTGGGACGGCGAGGCGCGCAGCTACGACCTGCGCGGCAAACGCTTCGCGGTCTGCATGTCGGGCAACCCGTACACCGAGTCGGGGCAGCGCTTCCGGCTGCCTGACATGCTCGCCAACCGCGCGGACGTCTGGAACCTCGGCGACGTCCTCACTGGCAAGGAGGACCTCTTCGCGCTCTCCCACATCGAGAACGCCCTCACCGCCAACCCCGTCCTCGCCCCGCTCGCCGCCCGCGACCGCACCGACACCGCCCTGCTGGTACGGCTCGCCCAGGACGACCCGGCCGCCCGCGCCGACCAGCTCACCCACCCCTACGCCCCGGAAGAGCTGGCGCAGATACGCGCCGTGCTGCGCCGGCTGCTGCGCGTGCGGCGCACGGTGCTCGACGTCAACCGCGCCTACCTCGCCTCCGCCTCCCAGGCGGACGCCACCCGCACCGAACCGCCGTTCCTCCTCCAGGGCTCGTACCGCAACACCAACAAGCTCGCGGCGCGCCTGGTGCCCGTGATGAACGACACGGAGGTCGACGCGCTGATCGACGACCACTACCGGAGCGAGGCCCAGACCCTGACCGGCGGCGCCGAGGCCAACCTGCTCAAGCTCGCCGAGATCCGGGGCCGCCTCACCGGCGAGGAGGCCCGCCGCTGGCAGGAGGTGAAGGCCACCTGGCGGGCCCACTGAGGCCCTGGGGCGCCACCGCGTCGGCATCCGGCGGACGACTCGTGCAGATCGTGTGCAGGTGGTGCGGGCCCGGCGGGCTCCCTGCCAGGCAGGGCGGGGACACCCCGTGACGGGCCGCCCACCCGGAAGGGAGGCGGGTGGGCGAGGACCTTGACGAAGGCTTAGCATCCTCTGCGTGTCCAAACTGACCGACGTGCCCAAACGCATCTTGATCGGGCGCGCACTGCGCAGCGACAAGCTCGGCGAGACCCTTCTCCCCAAGCGCATCGCACTCCCCGTCTTCGCCTCCGACCCGCTCTCCTCCGTGGCCTACGCGCCGGGCGAGGTGCTGCTGGTGCTGTCCGTCGCGGGCGTGTCGGCGTACCACTTCAGCCCGTGGATCGCGGTCGCCGTCGTGGTGCTGATGTTCACCGTCGTGGCGTCGTACCGGCAGAACGTGCACGCCTACCCGAGTGGCGGCGGTGACTACGAGGTCGCCAACACCAACCTCGGCCCCAAGGCCGGTCTGACCGTGGCCAGCGCCCTGCTGGTCGACTACGTCCTGACCGTCGCGGTCTCCATCTCGTCCGGCGTGGAGAACCTCGGCTCCGCGATTCCGTTCGTCGTCGAGCACAAGACGCTCTGCGCAATCGCCACCATCGTGCTGCTGACCTTGATGAACCTGCGCGGCGTCAAGGAATCGGGCAAGCTCTTCGCCATCCCGACGTACGTCTTCGTCGCGGGTGTCTTCATCATGATCATCTGGGGCGCGTTCCGCGGCCTGGTCATGGGCGACTCGATGAAGGCCCCCACCGCCGACTACACCATCCACGCCGAACACCAGGGCCTGGCCGGCTTCGCCCTGGTCTTCCTGCTGCTGCGCGCCTTCTCCTCCGGCTGCGCGGCGCTCACCGGCGTCGAGGCGATCAGCAACGGCGTGCCCGCCTTCCGCAAGCCGAAGTCCAAGAACGCCGCCAGCACCCTCGCCCTCATGGGCGGCCTGGCCGTCACCATGTTCTGCGGCATCATCGCGCTGGCCATGGCCACCGACGTCAAAATGGCCGAGTCCCCGGCCAAGGACCTCCTGCACAACGGCGTCCCGGTCGGCTCCGGCTTCACCCAGGACCCGGTCATCTCGCAGGTCGCCGCCGCGGTCTTCGGCAGCGGCTCGTTCCTCTTCGTCGTGCTGGCCGCCGCCACCGCCCTGGTCCTCTTCCTCGCCGCCAACACCGCCTACAACGGCTTCCCGCTGCTCGGCTCGATCCTCGCCCAGGACCGCTACCTGCCGCGCCAGCTGCACACCCGCGGCGACCGGCTGGCCTTCTCCAACGGCATCGTGCTGCTGGCCGGCGCCGCCGCGGTACTCGTCTACATCTACGGCGCCGACTCCACCCGCCTCATCCAGCTCTACATCGTCGGCGTCTTCGTCTCCTTCACGCTCAGCCAGATCGGCATGGTCCGGCACTGGAACCGCCACCTGCGCACCGAGAAGTCCGTCGCCGCCCGCCGCCGGATGCACCGCTCCCGCGCGATCAACGCGTTCGGCGCCACCTTCACCGGACTCGTCCTGATCGTCGTGCTGCTGACGAAGTTCACGCACGGCGCCTGGGTTGCCCTGCTCGGCATGGTCATCTTCTTCGTCACGATGACCGCCATCCGCCGGCACTACGACCGGGTGTCCGACGAGATCGCCGCCGATGACACCCCCGACGACGACGTCGTCCGCCCCTCCCGGGTGCACTCCATCGTCCTGGTCTCCAAGGTGCACAAGCCCACCCTGCGCGCCCTGAACTACGCCAAGCTGATGCGCTCCGACGCCCTCGAAGCGCTCAGCGTCGACGTCGACCCGGCCGACACCAAGGCGCTGCGCGCCGAGTGGGAACGCCGCGGCATCGAGGTCCCCCTCAAGGTCCTCGCCTCCCCGTACCGCGAGATCACCCGCCCGATCATCGACTACGTCAAGTCCCTGCGCCGGGAGAGCCCGCGCGACGCCGTCTCCGTCTACATCCCGGAATACGTCGTCGGTCACTGGTACGAGCACCTGCTGCACAACCAGTCCGCCCTCCGCCTCAAGGGACGCCTCCTCTTCACCCCCGGCGTGATGGTCACCTCCGTGCCCTGGCAGCTGGACTCATCCGAGGCGGCCAAGCTGCGGGCCCGCAAGCGCGCCGAGTGGAACGCGCCGGGTGCCGTCCGCCGCGGCCCGGTCACCCAGCCGAAGAAGGACAAGGCGGCCACCAAGAAGTAGCGGCCCCGCCGGGCGTGCGGCGTCCGCGGCACCGGGCACGGCACGACGGCACGTAGAATCGAAGGCTGTCGTCCCGCCGTACCCGGCCGCGGCCCCGCCGCGCCACCCCCACCTTTGGAGCTTCGCCGCCATGCAGACAGAACCCGAGAAGTCGCTGGTCGGCGCGGAGTACGAGGTCGAGGTCGGTCCGGTCGCGCACGGCGGCCACTGCATCGCCCGCACCGAAGGCGGCCAGGTCCTCTTCGTACGGCACGCACTCCCCGGCGAGCGGGTCACCGCCCGCGTCACCGACGGCGAGGAGGGCGCCCGTTTCCTGCGCGCCGACGCCGTCGAGATCCACACCCCCTCCAAGGACCGCGTCGAGGCGCCCTGCCCCTTCTCCGGCCCCGGCAAGTGCGGCGGCTGCGACTGGCAGCATGCCGCCCCCGGCGCCCAGCGCCGCCTCAAGGGCGCGGTGATCACCGAGCAGCTGGAGCGGCTGGCCGGCCTCACCCCCGAGGACGCCCGCTGGGACGGCACCGTCGAACCGGCCCCCGGCGACAAGGTCGCCAAGGGCGAGGTCCCGGCCTGGCGCACCCGCGTCCAGTACGCCGTCGACGCCGAGGGCCACGCCGGCCTCCGCAAGCACCGCTCCCACGACGTCGAGCCGGTCACCCACTGCCTGATCGCCGCCGATGGCGTCAAGGAACTGGGCATCGAGAACCGCACCTGGCCGCAGATCGCCTCCGTCGAAGCCATCGCCGCCACCGGCTCCCACGACCGCCAGGTCATCCTCACCCCCCAGCCCGGCGGGCGCCTCCCCCTCGTCGAACTGGACAAGCCCGTCTCGGTCCTCCGCGTCGACGAGAAGGACGGCGGCGTCCACCGCGTCCACGGCCGCCCCTTCGTCCGCGAGCGCGCCGCAGGCCGCACCTGGCGCGTCGGCAACGGCGGCTTCTGGCAGGTCCACCCGAAGGCCGCCGACCTCCTCGTCGAGGCCGTCATGCAGGGCCTGATGCCGAAGAAGGGCGACATGGCCCTCGACCTCTACTGCGGCGTCGGCCTGTTCGCCGGAGCCCTGGCCGAACGCGTCGGCGACAAGGGCGCCGTCCTCGGCATCGAATCCGGCAAGCGCGCCGTCGAGGACGCCCGCCACAACCTCCAGGACCTCGACCGCGTCCGCATCGAACACGGCAAGGTCGAGTCGATCCTCCCCCGCACCGGCATCACCGAAGCCGACCTCGTCGTCCTCGACCCCCCGCGCGCCGGCGCCGGCAAAAAAACCGTCACCCAACTCACCGCCCTCACCCCCCGCCGCATCGCCTACGTGGCCTGCGACCCGGCGGCCCTCGCCCGCGACCTGAAGTACTTCCAGGAGGCGGGATACGTGCCGCGGCGGATGCGGGCGTTCGATCTGTTTCCGGTGACGCATCATGTGGAGTGTGTGGCGATTCTGGAGAAGGCGGGCAAGGGGGCCTGAGCTGCGGTTTTGTGAGGGCGAGCTGAGATTCGACGTCTTTCCCTGAAGGAAACAGTTCGAGGCGTGACGGCTTGGCTCTGTGGGCTCTGGCCTCGGCTTTTCCGGCGCAGTGGCTGATTGTCGCCTGGTCTGCGGACGGGGTGTCCTGGAAGTCCTGACGCTGAAACGATGCTCGTTCTGACGGGCTTGCAGGTGGGGTCGTACGTGGGCGCGGGTGGCTTGCAGTGGGCGTGAGCCCTCGTACTGCAGATGTTGAACCAGATCCTCGGCCGTGACGCGGCAGAGGCGCCGCGTGCACACGAGGCAGGCTCGGCGGCAGGTCCGCAGACTCGGCGAGGAGGCGCTGCCCGCGCTTCCGTCCGCCTACGACGACTACGAGGCATTCGACGACCTGCTGGCCGTCGCCGTCCGGGAGGAGCAGCTGGCCCCCGGCTGTCGTCGAGGATGCAGCCAGGTTGGGCCCTGCGCAGGAAGAGTTCTCGCGGGCCTCACCGGCCGAGGCCCGGCGGGCGTGGCAGAGGTGGCAGCGATGCCCGGAGGAGAGGAGACCTGGGGCGGCAGCGGAACTCACGCTGTCAGGAGCGGAGTTCACATCCCCCATTCGAGCCGTACCGGCTCTCGCGCCGTGGCCAGTGCCCCGTCGAAGTCGGCGAGGCGTTCGGCCAGTGTGGCGGTGGCCACGCGTGGCGGGAGGGCAGCCGAGAACTTCAGGCCGCGGACGGCGCGCGGGTCGACGGTGGGCAGAGTGAGGGCGCCCGGGAGTTCGGCGCGGGCGGATTTCCAGTCGGCGGGGGAGAGGTCCTGGCGCAGGCGGAGATGGGTGTCGGAGGGCCGCTGGACGGGATCGGCGAGGTTGCCGAGGGAGGCGGCGAGGGTCGCATTGGCGCGGTAGCCGGCCCAGGTCCACCAGCGTGTGGCATCGGCATCGCGGACCACGAGAGTGCCGGCCGGGTGGACCTCGTGAGGAGCGCGATCGGTGCGCAGCTCGGCGAGGGAAGCGGTGGCACGGCGGGTGAGCCGGACGTCGGGGTCGGTGCCGAGGAGGACGTCGCGCATGGCGCGGGTCACAGCGAACGAGAGGCCGCGGGCCTCGCTGCCCTGCCATTTGGCCACACCGCCGTCCTCGACGGGTTCGACGAAGGCACGGCGGCGGGCCCAGTCGATGAACGTGACCTGCCAACTGCGCCCGGCAAGCAGCAGACGGCGCGGGCCGGGGCGTTCCTCGGTGAGCACGGTGGGGTCGGTGGTGCCGATCTCGGTGCGCCCGGTGAGGACGGTGAACTCGGGCGGCGCGGTGAAGGAAGCGGTGAGTTCCATGAAGTGGCGGCGGCCGAAGTGCTTCTCGGCCTCGGGGCCGATGAAGAGCATGCCATCGTCGCTGTCCAGGAAGCCCTCGTCGATCAGGTGCTTCAGGAGCGGGGCGGCCGACCGATCGAAGGGCGCGAGGCCGTTCCACCGGGCCGGCCAGAGCCGGTCGCCGATGCGGTGCTCCTGCAGGGTGAGCGCGAGCAGCTGCTGGGCGACGAGGTGACGGGGTGACGGTGGCGGCGTGACGGGCTCGACCCAGCCCCGGGCCCAGAGGGTGAGCAGCCCGGCGGCCTGCAGCAACGTCTCGGGCCGGGTGGCGAGGAAGAGGCAGTTGCGAGCGGTGCCGGTGCGGCGGCCGGTGCGGCCGATCCGCTGTAGGAACGAGGCGACGGTGCCGGGGGAGTCGATCTGGATGACGCGGTCGAGGTCGCCGACGTCGATGCCGAGCTCCAGGGTGGAGGTGGACACGATGACGCAGTCGCGCGCCTCGGCGAACGCCTGCTCGGAGCGGGCCCGTTCATCGGTGGAGAGTGAGGCGTGCGAGAGGAACACGGTGACGTCGCGGGCCCGGAGCGCCGCACCGAGTTCCTCGACCTGCTTGCGGGAGTCGCAGAAGACCAGACGCTTCTCGCCGCGGTGCAGGGCGGAGATCACCTTGGCGGCGTTGGCGAGCGAGCCGACGTAGTCGAGTTCGATGTCTCCCGCGGGCCTCGGCAGCGGGGTGTTCCCGGACGTGTCCGGAAGGGTGATGCCGGGCGCGACGACCCGTCCCGGGCGTTCGGCGGGGCGTGCCCCCTGCAGCCATGTGAGCAGTGCGTCCGGGTTGCCGACGGTGGCGGAGAGCCCGATCCGCTGGATCCGGTGACCGGCCAGCCGCTCCAGCCGTTCGAGCACGGCAAGCAGGTGCCAGCCCCGGTCGTCGCCCGCGAAAGCGTGCACCTCGTCGATGATCACGGCACGGACCCGGCCGAGCATGTGCGTGTGGTCGGTCTTGACACTGATCAGCATCGCTTCGAGCGACTCGGGTGTGGTGAGCAGGAAGTCGGGCGACTCGGTGCGGATGCGGCGGCGTACGGACTCCGGGGTGTCGCCGTGCCAGAGCGCGGCGCGGCGGCCGAGCCACTGGGCGTAGGTGTCGACGCGGTGGACGAGGTTGTTGAGGAGGGCTTTGAGTGGGGCCAGGTAGAGGACGGATGTGCCGGTCCAGTGCTGTTCCCGCATGGCGGACAGGGCGGGGAAGGTGGCGGCTTCCGTCTTCCCGCCCGCGGTCGGCGCGAGCAGGATCGCGTCCTCGCCGTCCATCAGTGGTTCCACGGCGGTCTTCTGCAGGGGGCGCAGATCAGGCCATCCGAGAGTGTTGACGATGTGGTGTAGGACGACCGGATCGAGGCGTTCGAGTGGGTCGGCGCCGGGCGGCTGGTCCTGCACGTGGGTGGCTCCCTGCGCTTGGTCTTCCGGGAACGGGAGGGGAAGAGGACAGATCAGAGGTCGAGATCGAGGTCGTCGGCCGACGCGGCCGCCGGTGGCGCGGCGAGGTTGCGTTCGGTGGTAGTGAGATCGCCGCTGCCGAGGGTCAGTTTGTAGTGCATACGCGGATCGAAGTCGTCGAACTGATCGATCCGGTCGAGTATGTCCCCGACAAGCTTCTTCAGGTACAGGCGCGGTGCCACTCCGACTTTCCCGCCCAGCGCCCCGCCCACGGTCCTTGCCAGGTCTGCAAGGTACGCGTCATCGGCGAGCCGCTTGATCCGCTCGGCGGAGTCGGGGGAGGAGACGCCGTCCGCGTACAGGTCGCGGATGGTGGCGCCCAGACCGGTCAGGGACTCCTCGGTGAATCCAGGAAGCCGGATCTGCACGGCACGCGGGTTGTCGAAGCGCGGGTCGGTGGTGAAGTCGGTGGCCAGGCGCTGGGCGAGCGGGGCGAGACGCTGGACGCCCTGCTGTCCGTCGTAGAAGGCGGGCGTGCCGGTGATGACGAGGTAGAGGCCGGGGAAGCGGCCGGAATGAACCTCGTCGATGAGCTGGCGTAGGGAGTTGAGGGCTTTGTCACGGGCGTCGGAGCGGACCCGCTGCAGCGTCTCCACCTCGTCCAGGACGAGGACGAGCCCGGCGTGCCCCGCGTCCTTGAGCATGGTCAGCAGGCCTTGCAGGAAGCCGAAGGCGCCGAAGTGGTCGAGGTCGCCGCGGACTCCTGCGCTGCGACGTGCGGCAGCGGCGACGTGCGGCTGGCCGCCGAGCCAGGCCATCACCGCAGCGGCGGTCGCCTCGTCGCCGGCGTCCAGGGACTGCTTGTACCCGCGCAGGGCGGTGGCGAAGGCGGGGGCCTGGCGGGACACCTCGGCAAGGCGGGCGGTGAGTAGTCGGTCCACGGCCTGCGGCAGTTCGCTCTCGGTCGCGCCGTCGGCGAGCGCGTCCTCCTCAAGGGCGTAGAACCAGGCATCGGCTACGGGCCGCAGGGCGCTGGGCGGGAAGCTTGCGGTGGTCAGGCGTTCGGTGAGCCGCCGGTAGACCGTCTCCAGCTTGTGCAGCGGGGTCTCGGTCTCCGACACCTGTACCTCGGCCACGGCGAAGGTGCGCCGCTTGGCGCGCTCGCCGAGCCAGCGGGTGAAGAAGGTCTTGCCGGAGCCGTACTCACCGCGCACCGCCTTGAACACCGAGCCGCCGGCGGCGACGGTGTCCAGTTCCTCGTCGACTGCCAGCTCGAAGCGGCCCAGGCCGGTGGCGAGCAGGTCGAGGCCGCTCTCGGGGACGGCGCCGCGCCGCAGCGCGTCCACGACGGCGCGGCGGCGTACGGCGCCGACGGGTGCACCGGCACGAGGGGCTGAGGATCCGAACGCGTTCACCCGGACAGTCTCCCATCAGGGAGGTCGCCGGACCGCCGGAATGCCGGCGGACGGATCCGGTTCGTCGTGCTCACGGGGTATGCAGTCCGAACTGTTCGATCAGCTGGGCCCGGTGCAGGCGCAGGGTGCGGTTGTCGGGGAGGATCTCCAGGATCTGGGCGCCGTCGTAGTTGAGGAGCTGGGCCAGGGTCGCGGCGAAACCGGGGGCGCGGCCGGCGGACTGGCCCGCGCGTTCGGCCAGAGCGGTCATGGGCAAAGTGCCCGCTTCGACGAGGGCGACCAGCGCCTTGGGCAGGACGGACGGATCCCGCGGCTTCCGGGCGAGCAGGTCCAGCTGCGCCGCGTACAGCTCGGTGGCGACGAGCCGTTCCACGAGCGCGACGGCAGGCGGCTGGGCCGGGGCGGAGGGTGCTTCGGTCTCCGGTGCGGGGCCGACGGGCTTCTGAGGTGTGAGAGGCGCGAGTTCCTCATCGCCGAAGAGACCGATGACTCCCTCTGTCACGGGCGGGGCGGCCTTCCTGGACTGCTTGGGGCGCGGACGCGACGGCGTGGCGAGGGAGGCAGCGGTGCCGGACGAGGTGACGGCCTCGGCGCCGGATTCCGTCTCGATGCCCGTCTCATCCGACCACCACAGCGGAGCTGGATCGCCCAACTCCCGCCATCCTTCCGGTGGTTCAGTGCCGAAGGGCAGCAGGGCGAGCAGCGGGATGGTGAATTCGGCAAGGGTCGCGCCGCCGTGGTAACCCGCCTTGAGGGCGGTGTACCGGGCGTCGTGGTCGCGCAGAGAGACGATGCGCGAGCCGGGCTCCGGCCAGACCACCCGCGGCCCGGCCAGTGCGATCTCGGCGGGTGCGACCGGGCCGCCGGGGTCGCGGTGGCGGGCCGAACCGATGGTGCCTGCGGGCGCGTCGAGCTTGCTGCCCCGCCGTTCCATGACATGGCCGTGGTCGGAGGTCAGGAGCACGGTCATGCCGTTCGCACGCGCGGCCCGCAACAGCGGCTCGAGACCGCCGACCTCCTTGGTCTGCCAGGCGCCGTCCCCGAGCTTCTGTTCCTTGGCAAGCCGGTCGTCGACGGTGTTGAGGACGACGGCGACATGCATGCGCTCGTCGGCGAGGGCCTCACCGAGGGCGGTGGAGAAGGGCGAGCCGGTGTCGGGGCCGCGCAGGTCGTCCTTGTGGAAGACGGCCGCCGGGGCGCCCTGCCAGCAGGAGTGCTGAGGGAAGAGCCGCTTCTCGTCGTCCTGGTCGCCCTTCATCAGAGTTCCGGTCAAGAGCGAGGTGCGCGAGACAGCGGTGAGTGTGGGCAGCGCTGCTGCCACGGCACGCCGCACAGGTTCGCCGTGAGCCCCGGGAAGCGGGTCGAACTCGGCCCACTGCTCGCGCAGTTCCTGCCCCAGCTCGGCCGCTATGGCCGCGCTCATCCCGTCCAGGAGCAGCAGCAGGACCCGGCGCCCCGGCTCGGCGACGACCGGCGTGATGACTCGCGTCAGGAGGGACTCGACGGTGAGCAGGGAACCGGGGGAGCTGCCGTCCGCCGTCCACACCGCGAGCCGCTCGCTGAAGGCGTGGTCGAGCGTGCGGCGGGTCCGCCGCACCTGGTCGCCGATCCGGCTGTACGCGGCGGCGAGTACGGAGTCGGGGTCGCCGCCCGCCTCCAGGTGTTCCAGGGCGCGGTCGGCCCAGCCGAGTTCGCGGATCTGGCGGTCCGTCCCGTCGTTCACCGACTCGATCTCGTCCGACGGGTTCCCGGCCAGCCACCGTTGCAGCCGTACGGCCATCCGGACCCGCTCGATCCGGGCCCGGGTCTCGCCGTCGCCGGTGGCAAGAGCGTGCGCGCGGAGCGCAGCGACGGAGTCCGTGACCGCCTCGGTGGAGCCGCCGGTCAGCGCGTGACCGGCCTCGGTGAACCGGGCGTCGAGCCCGGCGGGCAGGAGCGGACTGGCGGTGGCGGCTGCCTGCGCCCCGAACTGGGCGACCAGCTGTGCGGCCCGGGTCAGCACCGGGTCGGCGAGACGGCGCTCGTCCCGGTGGACGAGATCGCGTACGTATGCCTCGCCGCTGCGGGCGAAGGAGGCTAGGAGCCGGTCGAGTTCGTCGCCCTGGGCGGGCGGCTGCTCGCCGAGCCACCGTTCGGCCCGGCCGCGCGCGCGGTACAGGTCGTGGTCGGCCTCCGCGTGTCCCCACAGGGCGGCGCAGACCACCGCGTACGCAGCTGCGTCGGGGCCGTGCTCGGCATCGACCAGGGCGGTGATCACCCTGCCTGTGGAGCCGCCCTGTTCGGGTGCGGCGAGGAAGTGGGCGAGGCCGGCCTTCTCCGGTCCGCGTAGCTCGCGCAGGAGGTCCGGGCCGCCAGGGGTGAGGGTCCACCGGAACAGGGCGACGGGGTCGACTCGGTCCGACTCTCCCGGCAGGACGCGCCCCGCCGATGTGTCCCCGCTGCTGTCGTCGAGGCGGAGACGGCGCCGGGTCAGCCGGGTGAGGGCCTCGTCGCGGGAGAGCACGCCTCTGCCGATCGAGCGCCAGCCCCGGGTGCCCGCCGCGTCCAGGAGCGCCTCGGCCGCCCAGGTCTCGCCGCGCAGGCGGGTGTCGAGGCCGCTCGCGCCGAACGCCTCCTGCACGACTTCCCAGTTGTCGACGGACCTGATGCGGCGACTGTAGACGCGGGCGAGCAGACCGGGGTCGAGCTCGGTGTTCTCCCGGTCGGTGAGGACGACGAGGACACGCGGCTCCGGCGGGACCTGCGCCTCCAGGTGGTCCAGGATCTGCTCGTGCACCGCGAGGACGGACGGTGCGACAGCCACCCGCACCTGCGTCCCGCCCACCGTCGGCTGCACGGCAGCCCCGTCCCACTGCGGGGCAGCCCGCAGCAGCATGACGCGGACCGCGCCGTCGCAGAGCTTGCTGCGCGCGGCGATGAACTGGCGGACCGTGCTCACGGACAGCCGGGCGGGATCCGCAGCTGTGGGCCCCGGCCCGGTGGCGGGTGCGATGGTGATCGTGCCGGACATCAGTCGACGACCTTCCAGGTGACCTCGACGGTGGCGTCGGGGTGGGCCACGGCGAGTGCCGCGATCTCGGCCTGCAGCTGCGCAGTCGCCCGGGCGGCCGTCGTCCGACCGCCACCGGAGCGGGCCACCGGGAGGGCCGGATCACGCGGCGTGGGCGGCGGCGTCGGCAGCACCTGCGGATGAGCGGAGCCGCCGTCCAGGGGCACCGTGTCGGAGCTGGGTGCCGGGGCGGTGGGCTGCTGCGGGGCCGGTGGCGGACTCTGCCGGGACCGCAGCAGTGCCATCACCTCCCGGCTGCCCTTCTTCAGCACGGCCGGCAGGTCGGGGTAGTCGCCGGGGTCGCCGGCCGCGGCGTCGCGCACCCGCTCCAGGATCGCCGCACCGTCCCGGCCAAGCGTGTCGGCCAGCTCCAGCTGTTCGCCCCAGCTGGTGTTCTGCAGCGCATCGGCCACTGCCTTGGCACTGGTCAGCGACATGCTGTACCGGTGCGCGGTGAAGGCACCGAGGTCGAAGCCGGCCAGCCGGTCCACCACGGCCTTGGCGCCGAGGTTCTCCGCCCGCACCGCGTCCACCAGCTCCTGGGCCCGCCGGGCGAGCACGAGGCGGGGCGAGGCGTCGTCCAGGTGCAGGAAGC
The DNA here is from genome assembly GCF_043199105.1 of Streptomyces sp. NPDC048644. Lineage (NCBI taxonomy): Bacteria > Bacillati > Actinomycetota > Actinomycetes > Kitasatosporales > Streptomycetaceae > Streptomyces > Streptomyces sp. NPDC048644. The sequence continues at coordinate 63,185 of NZ_JBICVO010000012.1, read as the reverse complement.
TGCGGTGCTTCTCCAGCTCCGTGACGAGCCGTTCCGCATCGGTGGCGAACGCGTTCGCGGCCTTGCGGATCTCGCCGGCGAACTGGTTCACGATCCGCCCACGCCGCAACTGCGGTGCGGGCGTGCCGAACACCGTCTCGTACCGCTTGCGGGCCTCCGCCCAGTCCGCCTCGGTGGGCAGCGGCTGCTCCCGCAGCGCGTAGTCACGCTTCAGATCGCTCGGCAGCGGTGCGGGCTCGACCGCGACCCCGCCGCGCACCCACACGCGGTCGGACATTTCCGCGTACGCGGCGGCGAGCAGCCGACGCAGCGGCTCGGGCAGGCCGCGCGGGTCGGGCTGGTCGCTCCAGTCGGCGAGCTTGACCAGGGTCGGCTCGGCGACCCCGTCCCGCCGGGCCTGCGCGTTGAAGTGGTCGAGCCAGGCGTTGGACTGCCGGTAGTACGCCTCCTGCATCACACCGAGCTTGAGGCCGCCCGCGATCCGCGCCATGACCTTGCGGTCCTTGGACTCGACCTCCACCTGCCCGTCACGGTCCTCGGCGGCCTTGCGCACGTACTCGAAGACGGTCTTGATCTCGGCGGCCCGCAGCGGCTTCCCGGTGCCTTCCGGATCCAGGTCGGGGTGGGCGGGGAACTGGTGGGCGAGCAGCTTCCCGGACAGCTGACGTGCGGCGTCGTCCATCTGCGCGCCGATCGGCAGCTGCAGGTCCGCCACCTGCTGCTGAGCCTCCAGGTGGTTGCCGAAGCCGAGGTCGACGACGCCTTCCTGCTTCTGCGCGAGTCCGTACGCCTGCTTCAGAGCGCCCAGGACGCGCTCGGTGAGGACCTCCCGCTGCGACTGCAGCATGCCCTTGGCGCGGGCCTTGTCGTCGGCGTTGAGACTGCGCGCGAACTCGGAGTCGAAGCGGGCCTCGTCGGACAGTGCCTTGTCGATGACGACGAGACGTTCGAAGTCGCCGCGGGTGGCGTCGGTGAGATGAGTGGGCAGCCAGGCCAGGGTCCGCGAGTCGCCGCCTGTCTTCTCCTGCAGCGTACGCAGCCGCTGGAGGTCGTCCATCGGCCCGAACTCGCCCTCGTCGTAAGGGAAGTCGACGACGAGCCGCCAGGCGTCCTCCTGGCTGGGCCGCAGCGCCGCGTCGGAGAGCGAGTCGACGTCGGCGACGTTCCCGAAGACCACCTCGACCTGCCGCTCGGTGCCCTTCCACACCAGGTCGAGTGTGTCGTACGGGTCGAACCCGCCGGTGCCGTCGGTGACGCCGAGCGCCTCCTTGAGCAGGGTGCGCATCTTGGTCCGGCGGTTGCCCAGGTTGTTGTGGACCTGGGCGTTGGCGAGCACCGCGTCGAGGTCGACACCGGTCAGTTCGAGGCGGACGACCGCGCCGGGACCGGTGCCGGCGACCTTGATCTCGGGGAAGGTCGCCGCCCATTCCTTCGCCTTCTGCTCCAGGCGGCCGATCTCGGTTCCGGCGATCCGGGTGGTGATGGACCCGTGGTTGAGCGCATTGAGCCGGGCCAGGGTCAGGTCGGACAGGGCGGGGACGCTCGGCGCGAGCGCGGAGAGGAGCAGCGTCTGGATCAGTTGGCTGTCACCGGTGAAGTCCCGGCAACGGGCCTTCAGCTGCGGGTCGTTGATCGTCTCCGGGCGGCGCCTGTACGTCTCCACGTCGTCCTCGGTGACCTGGTTGGTCTTCAGCAGGTACGGGCGCAGCTTCTCGCGGTACAGCTTGTCAGCCGCCTCGAAGTGGACGCTGGTCTCGCCGCTGAACGCCTTGTCGCCGCCGCCGACGATCGCCGGGTACAGATCGCCGAGCGGTACGAGTTGGCCGAGCCGCCAGTCGTCCCGGTGGTCGACCAGGAGCTGGCTCATCAGCTTCAGGCCGGTGCGGGAGCGCTGCAGCGCCCCGGAGATGTGCACCAGGGTGTCCATGAACGCCGGCGGGAAGGGGTACGTGCGCCGGAAGGCGTCCTCGTCCGCGCCGGTGGTGGAGTCCTTGTGGCCGAGCAGGGTCTGCCAGACATCCGGGCCGAGCTTCTTGGCGTCGTCGAAGGCCGCCGCGACCTTCGCCTCGGCCTCGTCGTCGACGGGATGCAGCAGACGGGCCTGCGCGATCGTCGGCAGGTTGCGGTCCTCCAGGACGATCGAGTCGTACCGGCCGCCGTTGAGCTTCAGCGTGTCCTGCACGGCGGCCTCGGCGGCGCCGGACATCTCCTCGCCGACCAGCTCGCGCAGGTCACGCTGGCGGGCGATGAACGAGACGACGGGGATGGCGCGGCGCTCGTCGGCGCCCTCCACGAAGTTGGTGACCTTGCCGGCCTCGCGGCCGAGCGCCTTCTGGTCGTGGATGAGGGTGGCCAGCCACAGGATCAGCTCGTCCATGAAGAGGACGAGGCCGTCGTAGCCGAGGTCCCTGGCGTGCGCGGCGATGATGCCGAGTCCCTTGTCCAGGGAGACGAAACCGTCGGCGTTCTCCGAGGCGTTGCGGGCGAAGGACGGGAAGAGGGTCTTGGTCAGGTCCTGGACGAGCCGGGCCCGCAGCTCCTGCGGGGTGGTCGGGTTGTCCAGGTCGAAGCCCTTGGTGTTCTCGTGCTCCTCCTGTGCGGCGACGGCCCGGTCGAGCAGTTCGGTGGTCCAGGCGAACGCCTCGCCCCATTCGTCGCCTTCGCCGCTGTCCGCCTCGGCGAGCTGCGCGATCACACGGTCGTCGCCGCTGCCACGGCGATGGGCGGCGAAGTCCTCGAAGAGGCCGTCGGTCAGATAGACCTGCGGCAGATCGCAGCCGGGGTGCACCTTGCGTACGTGCTCCACGTACTTGCCGAGAATGCGCTGCTCAAGGGACTTGGCGCCGAGCATGTGGTACGGGACGAGGAGGAACTTGCGATCTCCCGCGTCCAGCCAGGAGTGGTGGGCGCGGACCGGGTCGAGGCCCGTCTTGGAGCGGGCGGCCTGGTGTCCGGAGAGCAGGGCGTAGAGCACCGCCATGAAGTGCGACTTACCGGAACCGAACGAGCCGTGCAAATAAGCAGCCTTGGAGGAGTGGCTGTCGAGCGCGGACTTGATCAGGTCAAGTGCCTCGTCGAAGTTGCCGCGCAGACGGTCGGTGACGACGTAGTCCCGCAGGGCCGCCTCGGCGCCCTCGGGGGTGACGGCCTCGCCGAGCTTCAGCACGAAGTCGGAGGTCGATACCCGCTCCGGAATGTCGATCAGCTCGCGGAGGAGGGGCCGGTCCTCGGGTCGAGGGGTGTTCCTACTCATGAACGCCATGGTGTCTCTGATACTCCTCGCCCGGCCGGTCCTTCAGCTCGATCAGGAACTGAGCTGCCCGATCAATCGTAAAGGGCGGTACTGACAGTGGGCCGTGCGATGCGCGGCAACCGTGCAACACGGCGCATTACGGTTTGGGGTATGGCTACGAAGACGCGTTTTGGCATCAGCATGGACCCGGTGCTGCACGCGGCGGTCAAGAAGCCTCCGAGGCGCTGGGCCTCGATGTCTCGGCGTACGTCACGGCCGCGGTGCGACGGCAGATGGCGGAGGACGAGGTCGTGGTGCGCCGGTTCGCGGGTATCGATGCCGCGATCGCGGCCACGGACGCCGCTCCGGTGCTGTCCGGCGCGGCGGTGGACATCACGGATGAGGACGTCGTGGCCGCACGGGCCGGCATGGCCCAGGCGCTGACCGCGCCGGAGGATCCCGCCGCGTGAACCATCCGGTGTTCGTCTACGACGCGGGAGTGCTCAGCGCCGTCGACCGGCAGGACCGCCCGGCGTAACTCCTGCACCGCGCGCTGCTCGGCCCGGGCCACCCGCCGGTGATCCCGCTGCCCGTCCTCGCGCAGGCGTGGCAGCCCGGGAGGTGGACGCCGCTGACCAGGCTGATCCCGGAGTGCGTGGTCTTCGGAGCCCGAAGTGCCGAGCCGCCGCCGTGCGGCGTGTGCCAGGGCGGACATGTGGCCGATGACGCCAAGCGGGTCGGGCAGCTGCTCGCGCCGGCCGGTCTGTCGGACGAGAACCGCCCCGACGCGGTGGACGCGCTCGCGGTCGTCGTCGCGGCACGCCACCCGGAGGCGGTCGTGGTCACGTCCGACCCCCGGGACCTGTGCGCCTACCGGGACGCTTTGGATCAGGGCGGCGCGGGCGTGCGGATTCTGCCGGTGCGGGAGCTGGCGGGGTTCCTCGCGGGCAAGCGCGTGCTGCTCTGAGCCGTCCGGTTCCCGCCGGGCGTCGGTGAGCGATGCCGGTGTCAGGGGCGGTCCGGTCGGCTCGGGTCCGGGTGGTCGGTCGGCCCGGTCTGTGCCCATACGGTCTTGCCGGGGCCGGTGCGGTCCTCGACGCCCCAGTCGTCGGCGACGGCCGCCACGAGGGCGAGTCCCCGGCCGCCGTCGGCGTCCGCGTCGGCCATGGCGACCGTCGTGGGGTCGGGGCGTCGCGGGTGGGTGTCGGACACCTCCACGCGTACGACCGCGGTCGTGTGCGCGTGCCTGTGGAGGAGGCGGAGCTCGAAGTTCCGTCCCGGTACGCGGCCGTGGCGGGCGGCGTTGGCCGCGAGCTCGGCGACGAAGAGGGCGACGGTGTCGGAGAGCGGGCTGCCGGGCGGGACGCCCCAGTCGTCGAGCCGGGCCACGGCGGCCCGGCGGGCGAGGATCGCGCCGAGGCGGGTGGCGGGGAAGGCGTGCGTGAACTCGCGGACGGCCAAGGGCGGTTGGACCTGCGATGTCTTCATGCGCCCAGCCTTCCGGCGGTGCCTGCCATGCCGACAGGAACGGCACCCATACAGATCCATCTGTACTGGTTCACGCCCTGGACTGGGCGGGTGACTCCGCGTAACCCTGGGCAGCTTGACCGACGCGGGGCACGGAGAGCGGGGCGGCGATGGCGGCGGACCAGGGCGGCAGCGGAACGGCGGCGGGTGGAGAACCTGAACTGTCGGACAGTCTCAAGACATTCGGGGCCGTCTTGAAGGCGCTGCGGGAGGCTGACGGCCTAACCCAGAAGGAGTTCGCACCGCGTGTGCGCTACTCGGCGGCGTATGTCGCGAAGATTGAGCAGGGCAAGCGGTTCCCTCCGGAGAACCTTCCGGACCGGACAGCCGAAGTGCTGGGGCCCGTCGCGGGCAAGGTCCTCGCGGCAGCGGCGAAGAGCCTGCGGAGGAAGGCCGGGCTGGCGTCCTGGTTCCTGCCATGGGCGGGGGTCGAGGAAGAGGCGATCACGCTGTATGCGTATGAGTGCCGGGGGGTTCCGGGGTTGTTGCAGCCGGAGAGGTATATCCGGGCAGTGTTCGACCGCAGGCTCCCGCCTGTCACCGAGGAGCAGCTGGAACGCGAGGTCGCTGCTCGGCTGGACCGTCAGCAACTCCTCACCCAGCGGCCGAACACCGCCTTCAGCTTTGTCATCGAGCAAGCGCTCCTCGAACGCCGCTTGGGAGGAGTCGAGGCCACTCGCAACGTCATCGACCACCTACTTGACGTTGGGAGTCAGCGCAATGTGGAGATCCAGGTGATGCCGCTGCGGCAGGAGGATCACGCCGGCGTCGACGGTCAGATGTACTTGGCCGAGCGGCCTGGCCACCAGTGGATCGGCTACGTCGAAGGCCAGCGCTCCAGCAGCCTGATCACCGCTCCGAACGACGTAAGCGTGCTCCTCCAACGCTATGGCAAGCTGCGTTCCCAGGCCCTGGATTGCCGGGCTACGGTGAACCTGCTGGAACAGATGCGAGGAGCGCTATGAGCACCACGGAAGACCTGGACTGGTTCAAGAGCAGCTACAGCGGAAGTGAAGGCGACAACTGCATCGAGGTCGCGCTGGACGCCGAAGCGGTCCGCGTCCGGGATTCCAAGGACCTCGGCCGCGACTCGTTCGCCGTTGCCGCCGGTGCCTGGGCGGCTTTCATCGCGCACGTGTCGGGTTCCTGACTGTCGTCTGTGAAGCGGCGGATCAGCCGCCTCACAGACGCACTGCTCAGTCGGACTCTGCGGGGGCCGCCGTCTTCTTCTTCTGGGCGGCGGCCTTCTTTGCGCGGGTGGCAGGGGAAGGGCGCCATGCGCGCAACGTGTCGTCGGTCAGGCCGAGTTCGCCCTGCTTCTGCTGCCGGAAGGCGAGGATCTCGGCGGCGGGGGACGCGCCGAACTCGGCGTCGTACTCGCCGTACCACTGGTCCAGCCAGGGCTGGAGCTCAAGGAGCCCGGCCAGGAACGGCACGATCTCCTCGCTGCCGAGACCGGCGGTCTGGATGTACGAGGCGAGCGCGAGCGCCTGCTCCAGGTGGTCCCAGCCGGCCCATCCGTACAGCTCGGGCGACTGAGCGTTCACCGTGCCGTACGAGACGAACCGCTCCTTGGGCACGTCGAGCTTGCCTCGGGCGCGCCAGTAGCTGGGCTTGAGGAAGTCGGCGGACGTGTACTTCGGCGGTACGGGCGTCCGCTCCCGGATCTTCCGCTTGGCAGGCTCGTCCGGCGCGGCGTCCTCCTCCCGCTGGAGATCCCAGACGTGCTCCCAATCGGCACGCTTCTTGAGTGCGGCGGGCTTGTACCGGAGGGCCGAGACGAAGGGGACGTGCTCCTCGGAGAGCAGGTCGCGGACGGTCTTGGCGAGGTCCTGGCGGGGCGCGTAGAGGTCGGCGACGGAGGTGAAGTGCTCGTCGGCGGACAGGGTTTCGGTGAGGCGGGCGAGGGTGGTGACGGTGGGGTTGCCGTTCGCGTCGAACCAGTACGAGCGGTCCTCGATCCGGTCGAGCAGCCAGGACTTCAGCGCCTTCTGCTTCATCGAGTCCCAGCCTTCGGTGGCCCAGCGCCGCTTGTACTCGGGGCGCTCGATCATGCCGATGGCGCGGTTCGACTCGATGACGTCGATGCGCTTCTGGACGAGGGCGCGGTAGTCGTCGGGCCAGTGGGAGGGGATCTCCGTGATGGGCGTGGACCCGTGTCGTTTGAACCACACCTCTTCGACCTCACCGCTGGCTACCCGGCGTGCAAGCACGATTTCAAAAGCCCGCTCGCCGAGGGCGATTTCAGGAACGTCGGAGGTATTGGGTAGATGTAGGGCATCAGAGTGCAGGTTGTAGAGCGAGTAAACCTGCCAGTCCAACTCCTCCTGCAGTGCGATCATGCGGGCTCGGATGCTCTCGTAGTGGGACCGGGCATCGCGGAGTTCGGGCGCTGCGGGAACGGTCTTGGTGACGACAATTCTGGGTGCGGCGGCGGGCAGTTGCTGGGCTAGAGAATCGAGCTTAGTCGCGAGGGAGATGGGATGTTCAGAAGGGATCGGAAATTCCTGAAGCTTGGTTCCGGTGAACTCATAAAACCTTTCCCACTCGTCGTGCATGAAACCGCCGGTCCCTGACTGGCTGCCTTTGTCGTGGCTCACCATTTTGAGCCAGAGCCCGGCTGTGGAGCTATTTAGCAGCCCAAGCAGTTGCAGATACTCCTCTTCTGTCGCCTCTTCCGGAAGTGTGATAACAGGAGCGGATCTAATGAAAGCATCGCGATCACGCCGCAGCGTGAAGCTGCCGTGCGTCGCAACAAATGAGAACGCGATCAGAAATTTTGACCAGTGGCGTTTGCGATTGAAGCTAGAGTACTCGAACCATTCGAGCCCCTGTTCTTCTTGCGTGCCGGAAAGGGCGCGCCTATTGCGCAGGTTAGTGCGATTGGGCCACAGGATGTGTTCGACGGGTTCAGGAATTCCAGCTTCTTTGGTTTCTTCCAAATAGGGGAAAAGAGTGCCGACTCCGTCGGTTTTTGTCCAGTCGCGGATCGAGCTACCGCCGTGGAACGTTCGGATGTGCTCCTTGGGCGTCCTGAGCCTGCGTGCTGCTTCTGTGCCCAGCATGTAGGCGTCGTCTTCACGTGTAACGCAACTGAATCCGATGCTCTTGGCGATCTGCCCTAGAGTCGTCACGCTAGCCCGACCGATGGCAGCTTTCATTTCGAGCCCGCCATCCACCAGAACCCAGGGCTGTTTTCCGAAATTCTGCCCACGCTCGAGATCGTCCACTGAAACCCACCGTCCGGTGCTTCCGGGGCGATCGATTTGGTCCACGATTGCACGCCAGACGGAGCCCTCTGCGGGGACAATTGGTGCCGCAGGCTCGCCCTGCACACTTCGGACTGCGCGAATGGTTGATTGTCGAGTGCCAGTGTGGCCCAGTGGGCGGCCAATGAGGATGACTGTCGGAGTGCCGTGTCCTGGGATGTAGGCGCCCGAAGTGTCGATGACCTCCGTGAGTTCGACGCGGTCTCGGAAGAAGCTCTCAATCAGCTTTGTTCCGAACTCTCGTTTCATGAATGAGTTCGCCGTGATTTGGCCGACAAGGCCGAAGCCTCGACCGGTCTTCTGGTCGCCCCGTACTGCAAGTTCGAAGAATCGCTGCGCGAACGGTACCGACAGTGCATACGTCCCTGCGCAAGCGTCGTAGAGACCCTTGTACAGGGAATTGAGGTTCTTATCCTTAACCGTGATGTAAGGCGGGTTCCCCACCACCACGTGGTACCGCCCCTGCTGCAGAATCCCCGGGTACTCCTGCACGTCCTCCGTCGCGTACGAGAACTCCGCTAGCGGGTCACCAGCCGCACCTTCCTCCCCGAGACCCAGCTGAAGCTCCAACTGCCGGTCCTTGATCAGAGAGTCGCCCACCGCCAGCTGGATCGGCCACTCGAACTCCCGCGCCGCCCCAAACGTCCGCATCCCGCTCGCCGCCATCGCCGCAACAAGCAGCCGGAACCGCGCCACCGCCACCGCGAACGGGTTCAGGTCCACCCCGTGTACCGACTCCAGCGCCGCCCGCACCCGCTCGTACGAACCGACCTCCGGCCGCTCCTCGGCCCACAGCCGCACCAGCCGCCGGAACGCGCCAAGGACGAAGTGCCCCGACCCGCACGTCGGGTCGATCATCTTCAGGTCTTCGAAGCCGAACTCCCGCACCGCAGGCGTCATCGTCCGGTCGAGGATGAACTCCTCGACGAATTCCGGAGTTTGGAGCAGCGCGTACGTCTTCCGCGCCGCCTCGCTCAGGTCCTGGTACAGGTCACCCAGGAACCGGGTGTCCCAGCCCTCCGTGCCGTCCTCGCTCAGCGGGTCCGTGAAGTCGCGCACCAGCACCGACGTGCTGCCGGAGCCATCCTCCGCCTCCACCGACTTCTGCTCCCGCCAGAACGCCAGCAGCGCTCCCGCCCCGTCGTGCGACAGCGGAATTTGGTACAGCGGATTGTGGTCCCGGTCGAACAGCAGCCGCCCCGCCTGCCCCGCGCCCAGTTCCGCGAACGCCGTCTCCAGCCACCCGCGATACGTCGGGTCGGCGTCCTTCGCCATGTACTCCTCGTACCGCGCCTGGGCGACCTCGCGCCCCGCCACGTCCGGCGCCGTGATGTAGGGCTCCGCGATCAGCCGGTTGTCCTCGCTGAACCGGACGAAGACCGTGCCGAGCACCCACGCCACCGCGACCTGGGTGACCCGCTCCCCGAGCCAGGAGTTCCAGGTGGCCGCCGTCCGGCCGAGCTTCTTCGCCTGGTCGTACTCGCCGCGCAGCCGTGCCCCGACCTCGGGAACGGCCTTGACCTGCGCGTCCAGGTCGGTCTCTGCCGCCTTGACCTGCTTCTGCAGGTCACTGAGGAGGCTCTTGCGGTCGATCACGGACTGCTCCCGAAGTTGTGACTGAAAGGCGAGACGAGGATGAGAGAAGAGGCGACGATCCGCCGCACGTCAGCCGTCAGGCGACGTCCGGCGCGAGATGTTTCCGCGCCACCCACGCGTCCGGCACGACGATCCACTCGTCGAACCCGGCCTGGTACGGAACGCTCTGACCGGCCAGCCTCGGCGCCCGCGCCGGGTCGGACTGGGCGACGAGCAGCCACAGCGGGCTGCCGCCCTGCCGGGACTCCTCCGCGAGCCTGCCCAGGAGGTCGAACGCGTCGTAGCGGGCGAGTGCCGCCGTGTCGGTGAGGAGCAGCGGACCGCTACCCTCCGCCAGACGCTCGCGAAGAAGCGGCTCGACGCGCCCCCACGCCTTGTCCGTACGGACCCGCAACTGCTGGTGGGGCCGCGTGCCCGCCTCGGCGGCATCCGCCTTGAGGACGGTCTCCCAGGTCGGCCGAGCAGCCTCGGCGATCACGCCGCGCAGCTCGGCCAGGAACAGCCCGGTCAGCGATACGACCGCCGCCCCGTAGGGCTCGCCGGCCAGCCTCCGTACCGCCTTCTCCGCACCCTGGTGCGGCACGGTCAGGACCCGGAACCCGTCCTGCCCCGCCGAGTGCACGAGCCGCTGCTCGGCCTTCACCGCCGCCGCGACCGCCGCATCCGCGTCGTACTGCGTCGGCGCAGACCGCCGCGCCGCCGAGGCCGCGACACCCCAACTCGCGGACGTCAGCCCGCTGGTGAACTCCCCGGCGGGCCGGTCCGGGACGAGCCGGAGGGTCTTGTCGTAGCGGGTCGCCAGCTTCAGCTCGAAACCGGCCTGCTTCAGCAACCGCACCAGCGCGCTGCCGACCGGCAGTTCGCGCGGGACGAGGGGATCCTCGCCCAGGTCGGGGAAGCGGGTCGCGACCCGCTTGTGCAGGGCGTCGACGGTGAGCCCCGGCTGGCGCTCCTCCTCGACACCCGGCTGCACGGCGACCACACCGGCCTGGGTGATCCGCAGTGCACGTACGAGATCCAGATCGCGTGGATAGATCTCCAGGCGGGGCGTGAGCGCGGCCCCCGGGGAAGCCGCGACCGCGATTTCGGCCGTTCGCCGCTCGTCCCAGCCGAGCGCCCCCGGCGGCTGCCGGACCGCGGCCAGCTTGGTGAGGACGGTGCTCGCCGTCGGCAAGGACTCCAGGCCCGCCAGCTCGTCCGCCTGCGTGCCCAGCTTGAGCGCGTACTCCTGGAGGGCCGGCAGGGTCGGGGTGTCCGCCCCGTCGTCGCTGTCCTCTCCGTCGCGGACGTCGATGACGATCAGTCCGAGCACCGGGTCGGCGCCCTTGGGCAGCCGGGCGTGGAAGTAGCGGAACCGCGGCGGCGTCTCCTCGTACTGCTCCCGGAACTGCTCCCGCTCCACCACCGCACGCAGCAGCGACAGCGCCAGCGCACGACGGTCCCGACGCTTCGCCACCTTGCTGCCCCGCTGGGCGAGCAGAGCGTCGGCGAGTTCGAGCACCGGTACCACCCGGCTGCGTTCGGCGACCAGCTCGATCACCTGCTCGCTCAGCAGCTTCAGCGCGGGATCGTTGTACCAGCGCTCGCGCGATTTCTTCACGATCTGCGGGATACGGCCCACCGTGAGGTCAAGGGCCTTGGCGACATCCGTCTGTCGGACCCAGGGCAGTCCCTCGGGCAGGTCACCGTTCTCATCGGGAAGCCGGAGCAGCAACCGGACGGCCTCGCGCTCCTTCGCGTTGGAGCGGGCGCTGCCGCCCGACGGACGTGGCACCAGGCGGGACGCCAGCGCGTCCAGGCTGAGTGCGCGCAGTACCTCCGGGCCGGTGTCGCCGCCGCCCGCCGCGACCGATTCGGCGACCGCCTGCTCCAGCTCGGTGACCTCCTCGCGGGCGGCCTTGAGCGCCTCCTTGCTCGTCGGCGCCGGTGTCTTGCCGAGTCGCAGGTTCCATTGCTTCTGCCGGTTCTGGATCTCCGTGCGGGTCCGTGCGCCCATGCCCGGCGCGGTCAGGAACTTCCGCACCGAGTAGTCGAGGACGTCCCCCACGGTGTTCAGGCCCAGGTCGAACAGCTGGGACTGTGCCGCAAGGGTCAGGCCTGCCACCGACAGCGGCGTGGAACGGTCGGCACGCTCCGCCTGCTCGTCGCGGATCTCCTCGGCCGAGGTGTCGTCGTCGCCCTGGCCGATCTGCGGCGCAGCGCTTTCTACCGCCACCACCTTGTTGCCGTGCCCGGAGCTCGGCGCCGTCGTCCGCTGGGCGTCCAGGAAGATCGCGTTCCAGGCGCGCTCCATCGGCTTCAGGTCCGGGAACCGGTTCTTCACGTCCCGGGCCAGGGCCTTGCGGAAGAAGGCCACCAGGCCGTCCCGCACCGGGTCGTCGAAGGCGTCGGCGGCCAGCTGCGGGTACGGCCACTCCTTCGGATCGGTCTGCCGGGGCGTGACCGAGCCGTCGCCCCAGCGGGGCAGCTCGCGGGACGCCATCTCGTGCAGCGTGACAGCCAGCGCGTACCGCTCGGCGTGGCCGTCGTACGAACCGCGCGTGATGATTCCGACGAAGGGGTCGAGATAGCCCTCGGTGCCCGCCTCGATCTCCTTCGCGGGATACCCGGCGAGCGAGAAGTCGATCATCACGAGCTGGCGGGTGCCGTTGGGACGGATCCGGATCGCGATGTTGTCCGGCTTCAGGTCCCGGTGCCAGATGCCCTCCGCCTCCAGGTGCTCCACCGCGCCGAACAGGTACTTTCCGTACGTCTCCAGCTGGTCCATGCGGAGGCGGCCGTAGTCCCGCAGCTGACGGGCGACGGTGTCCTCGCGTCTGCGTGCGGCCTTGCCCGTGCTCTCCGTGTCCAGTGCGCGACTGTCGCCCACGTACTCCAGGGCGAGCACCCTGCGGCCCGCGAGGGTCAGCGGCTCCCGCTCGTACAGCGCGATGATGCTGGAATCCCGGTGGATCCGGCCCAGGACGTCGGCCTCCCGGTCGAGCACCACGTGCTTCGCCTCGCTGAGCGCGACCTTGAGCACCGCTACCGGCAGGCTGCCGCTGCGGCGGGGCTCACCGGCCAGGTCACGGACGAGGAACGCCCGCGACGTCGAGCCCGTACCGAGACGGCGCACGATCTCCCAGCGCCCGGCGAACACATCACCGGGCACGACTTCCAGCGGGTCCTTCTCCGGCTCTGACTGTTCCCCGCCGGGTGTCGGGGGCGAACCGTCACCGGCCGAACCGCCGCCCGCCGCGTCGTCGGGGGACACGGCCTTCTCGGCGAACGCCTCCTCGACAAATTCCAGCATCTCCAGGAAGTCGTCGACCGTGGAAAGACGGCGGCTCGGCTCGTACGCGGTGGACGCCTCCACCAGTTCGTCGATATCCGGGTCGAGACCGTCCACCAGCGCGCTCGGTGCGAGTGTCTCGCCCGCCTCCAGACGGGACAGGACCTCACTCTGGGTCGCACCCGGCGCCTGCCCGGTGACGAGCAGATACGTGAGAACGCCGAGTCCGTACACATCGAGCCGGACCGGGTCCGCCTTGGGGATCCGCAGCTCGGGGGCCAGATACGGGTCGGCTTGCTGGGAGACGTGCAGACCGGACACATGGGAGGTGGCCAGCGTCAGTGGCTTGCCCCGGCTGGCGCTGTGCCCGGACGCGATCTGCCAGTCCGCGATCTGCAGCCGAGGGCTCAGCCAGCGCTGCTCCTCGCCCAGTTCGCGCCCGCGCGGACCGCGGTTGCGCGGGATCACATGCACCGCGTGCGCCGACAGCATGCGGTGGTGGAGCCGGTTGGAGTGCGCGGAACGGAGCGTCTCGGCGAGCTGGCGGACCAGCGCGAGCCGGCCGGGCAGGCTGAGGCGCTCGCCGTGCTCCACCAGGTAGTCGTCGAGTCTGAGGGTCTCCGGGTGGTAGTCGAAGAGAATCGTCGGGCCTGCGGGATGCCCCGACGGCAGGTAGCTCTTCAGCTGGACGACGCCCGGGTGCCGGAACCGGCTGAGTACCGTGGCCTCACGCGCGGCGGCCTTCTCCACCGAGGCGCGCTCGGTGTCCGAAGCGCCCCGCTCGCTGAGGAAGACCCGCACCCGCGCTAGATCGTGCAACTGGGTGTGACGTCCCAGGTAGTCGGCCCAGGTCGGACCGGAGTCGAACGACTTCGTCTCCAGGAGATACGACCCCACCTCGTGCTGACGGCGGACGGACGCGATGCCGAGCTGCTTGAGGGCCGCGTCGACCTGGCGCGACATCCCGGCGGTCATCTGCCCCCGGGCGTCCTCCGGCGGAACGGCGAGCATTTCGACCAGCTGCCTGATCTTGAAGACGCCATTCAGGTCGGCGCCCGAAAGGTTCACCCGGAACCTGTCGTCGGTGAAGCAGACCGCCTCACCCACCCAGATCCTCGGCCGCCCGGGGCCACGCCCCACGACGTTCCCGATCAGGCCCGCCAGCTCCTTGGCCTTCTGATTGGTCAGGTGCAGCGGATTGCCGTGCCGGCGCTGGGTGCCGCCGGGTGTCGTCTGCACCCAGCTGTTACCGCCGCCGCTCACCGACCCGTGCCAGTCCTTCAGCTCGACCAGGAACACACCGGCCGGCGCGGTGACCATGAGGTCGATCTCGCGGACGTGCCCGCTGTTCGCCGTGAAGGTGAAGTTCGACCAGGCACGCCAAGGCTCCTCGTTCGGCAGGAACCTGCGGATCGCCTCAAGGCCGCGGCGCTCGTGCTCGAACTCGGACTCGGTGACCGTCGTCCACCGGCCATCCTCCATGTGGCTCCTGCCCTGCGTCAGCTCGCGTACGTATGCGCCGGTCGCATTCCTGCTGGTACGACCCAGACAGCCCGGCTGAATTCCCTGGAAGAAATCCTAGACGGTGACACTGACATCAGGCGGTCCAGAAGTGACAGCGGGCATACAACGGCAGGCCAGAGGGCTGGAGGGGATGCCGGCCGGACTGTCGGGTCGGCCGGTGGCCGAGGTGAGCGGCAGGACGGGCGTCCCGTCGAAGTCGGCGGGGTGTTCGGTGAGCGTTGCGGCGGCTGCGCGGGACGGCGTGGGTGAGGGGCGTGGGCGAGTGGCTGGAACGCGCGGGCCCTGCAGTTCGTCCGAAGACGTACTGGTTGGAACGCATGACTCTCCGATACACATAAGAGATTGAGCGGGGGATCGGGGGGGCAGTGCTGCTTGTCGTGGGGTTACTGAGCGTAGGTGGATGCGTGCTGGTGTCCCGTTGCGGTGGACCGACGCAGTACCACCGGCCCTGCCGCCGCAGGCGAAAAGGACTGTTCTCCCGTTGCCAGGATCACGGCTTCACCCTTGTCACGGTCACCGACCTGGCGGGACTCGCACTGTTCGGTCTGGCCTTCGGAGTGTGGACGCTCTTCGGGGCAGTCGGCTGATGCGGCGCAGCCGCAGCCAAGGAGGGTGGGTCGCGATTCCCTGGTGGGCATGGGGGCTGGGAGGCATGGCAGGGCTCATCGGGCTGTGGCAGGTGGCCCAGCAGTGGCCGGTGTGGACCGGGTTCGGGCTGGCTTCCGCAGCTGTCGGGCTGGCGCTGAAGCCGGGGCGATCGGCCTTGACGGCGCGGGCCGGCCGCTCGGCGCTTGCCGCAGGGCCCGTGCGCTATTCGCTGGCTCATCTCGATTCCCTGGACCCCACGGCGTTCGAACTGGCGGTCTGCTCCCAGCTGCGCAGGGACGGACTGGTTGTGCAGCATGTCGGCCGAGCCGGGGGCAAGGGGGCCGACGTACTGGTCGTCGACGGGTTCCGACGACGGGTGGTCGTGCAGTGCAAGCGGCTGCGACCGGATCGAAGGGTCGGAGACCAGGGCGTCCGGCGGGTCAACGGAACCTACCGCCACTACCACGGTGCCGAATTCGCTGTGATCGTCACCACCGGAGGGTTCACGACAGCCGCGACAGCCAGTGGCCCGCGCTACGGGATCCGTCTGGTCGACCGAGACGCGCTGGAGCGGTGGGCCGACCTGGGGGAGCCGTTGTACCGGATTCTCCTGATTCCCGATGAGCGGGCATGGGGCGGGAAACGAGGCCCCGGATCTCGGTGTGCAAGAAAGTCGCTAGGGCGGCATCCCGTCAGTGAACATAGTAAATCACCTTATATACAGGTAAGTGGATGACCCGAGGGGGAGTATGAACGGCCAGATCGAGTCCGTACGGATTCAGGTGTCCGGGGCGGACCCGCGTCACGCGGAACTGGAGGCGCGAGAACTCCGCGACGTTCTGCGCCGGTTGGACGACACCGAGGTGCGCTTCGCCCCACCGGAACCAGCACACGACGCGGAGGGCTCGAAGGGGCCCGCGCTGCTGACCCCCGAGGTCGTGCTCGTTCTCACGGGAGGATCCTTCACGCTGGCCGGGACCGCCATCAAGGCGTGGGTCGCAGTCCGCAAAAGCCGCAAGGTGCGCGTCCTGCACCCGGACGGCACGGTCACGGAGTTCCAGGGCGGCGTCTCCGGGCGTGAGGTCCGGAAGCTGCAGGACGGCGGCAATAACGGCAATTCGGACCCCGGCCCCGGAGCCGGGCGATGAGCAGAAAACATGCCCTGCTCGTGGGCACCGCCACCCACCAGGACGTGAGTTACCCCGCCCTGCCTTCGGTGCGCGCGGACATCCACTTCCTGGGCCAGGTGCTGGAGATGCCCGCCGTCGGAGGGTACGAGAAGTGCACCCGGGTCGAGGACTCGCCGAAAGAGGCGATCAAGCAGGCCATCGAGGGGTTCCTGAGCGCGCGGGAACCCGATGAACTGGTAGTGGTCTACCTCAGCGGTCACGGGGCGTACGACCGCGAGGACGGTCAGCTGTACTTCGTCACGACGGACACCGAGGCCGGGCGGGAGCGGCAGACAGCCCTCGAAGCAGCCTTTGTCATTGACCAGTTGGAGAAGTGCGCGGCCCTCCGCAAGGTGCTGCTGCTCGACTGCTGTTTCAGCGGCAGCGCGGTGCAGGGCTTCCGCAGCAAGGGGGCACCCGCGACGGCCGCCAAGTTGGTGGTCGAAGCCGGAGGAGTACACGTCATCACCGCCTCCCAGCACTGGGAGAAGGCGTTCACCACGGATGCCGACCAGCCTTCGCAGTTCACCCGGGCGATCGTCGAAGGCCTGCACTCGGGACGAGCGGACCTGGACGGCGACGGGCAGATCTCCGCGAACGACCTGTTCCGCCACATCAGCCGGGACCTGCGGAAAGCACCGGACGGCCGTCGGCAGACGCCGACCCAGTCCACCCTGTCCGTGACCGGCGACATCTATCTCGCCCGCGCCGCCACAGGCCGCCAGATCCCCGCACTCAAGCCACTGCCCGCCGGGCTCACCGCAGTGACCGACGCCGCGGGGAACAAGTCGCCGGCACCGGTCGAGCCCACCGAGGCGGCACACGACGACTCCGCCTTCACCGAGACCGAATGGGCCCGGCTACTGGCCTACTACCAGCAATGCCTGGAGGTGGAGGGCCGCACCGGCGAACTGCTGCCGCTGGCGGGCAGCGACCCACCGCGAACGGTCTGGCCGGCCGGGGAGGAAGCCCTTCTCTCCGGCACGGAATCCAGTGTGCAGGCACCACAGCGCGTCGTGGACCTCGCCGAGCAGGCG
This sequence comes from Streptomyces sp. NPDC048644, assembly GCF_043199105.1. NCBI lineage: Bacteria > Bacillati > Actinomycetota > Actinomycetes > Kitasatosporales > Streptomycetaceae > Streptomyces > Streptomyces sp. NPDC048644. Next base: position 45,972 of record NZ_JBICVO010000012.1, on the reverse strand, counting down.
CAGGAAGACGGCGCCGACCTCTGGTACGGGTACCCTGTCGCCGTGCTGTACGACGGCACGCGACAGGTGTGTGCACCGCTCGCCATGCGCCGAATCGAAGTCGAACGTGGACCACAGGGGCGCAGCGTCGTCACGCCTTCCGGACCGATCGTCCTGCACCCCGAACTCGTCCTGAACCGCCTGGGCAAGGACGAAGGCCGGGAACTGCTCGCCGCCTACCAGCCCAACTGGCGGCCGGGATTCCGCGAGGACATGATCCGCGACCTGCGCAGCCTGCTGCAGGAACTCGGGCTGCCCGACACTGAACACCTCGATCCCGGGATCCTCGGCGACGGCAGCTCGCTGCGCGCGGCACACGAAGGCGCCCGCAACGTGGCGGTCGTCTACGCGACCCGGTCGGACAGCGCGGCCACAGCGCAGCGGATGAAGGACTACACGACGCTGCAGCGGAGCATCGGGCAGTTCCCGGACACGGCACTCGGAGCGTTCACCGCACAGGGCGAAATGGATCCGAGCGCCGAACAGGACGTACAGATCGTCGCGCCACTGGAACTCAACGAAGGACAGGAAGCCGTCATCCGGGCCGCCATGGTCCGCAGGCTCACGGTCGCCACCGGACCACCCGGCACAGGCAAGAGCCAGCTCATCGTCAACACGGTCGCCACCGCCAGGGCGGCCGGACAGACCGTGCTCGTTGCCTCCACCAACAACAAGGCGGTGGACGAGGTCTGGCAGCGGTGCGAGGAACTCGCCCCGGGGCTTCTCGTGCGGACAGGCGCGCAGTCGGTCGTCGACAAGGAGGTGAGCACACTGGAGGAACTCACCCGCAGCGCCCGGCCCCGGCAGTCCCCCCAGACGCACCGAGGCGAACTGCGGAACCATCTCCGGACACAGGAGTCACTGCGGCACCGGCTCGCAGAGATCGCCCGCCGGGAGCGGGACCTCGCCGACCTCGGCCGGCTGCGTTCCGCCTACGCGGAGAAGCACCACCAGGCCCCCCTGGCACTCGCCACCGCGCTGGGCGATGACGTATCCCTGGGACGGTGGCTGCGCCGGGCCCGTACGGCCGCCCGTCTCGGAATCTTCGGGGGATGGCTGCGCGGCCGGTGCGTGCGCAGGCTCGACCCTGTGCCGGCCCAGGTCGCGGACCGTCAGGACTTCGCCGAACTGCTGATGTTCGCCGAAGCGGAAGCCGACTGGCGGCGGATGCGCACCGCAGCCGAAGCGGCGCCCGACGACACCCAGCTCCACGCCACGCTCCAGGATACCGACCGGCGAATCCGCGAGGCCGCGACAGCATTGCTGCAGTCGTCGGTGGCGGAGCAGGCGATGACCGCCCGCTCTGCCATCCACGAGCGCATCGAGGCTGTGCGGGCCCGATCACCGAGGCAGTGGTCGACCCTGGACCGCATCCTGCCGCAGGTCCCGGGCTGGGCCGTCACCGCGCGGTCCGCACGGCGGTTCCGGGACCGGGCCGCCCTCTTCGACCTGGTCATCGTGGACGAAGCCAGTCAGTGCTCCGCACCGGATGTGCTGCCGCTGCTCTTCCGCGCCCGGCGCGCCCTGGTGATCGGCGACCCCATGCAGCTGCAGCACATCACCACACTGCAGCCACGCCAGGAGGCGGAGGCGCACCGGGGAGCAGGGCTGCGGGCGAGCTGGCTCGACGAGCACCGGCTCGAGCACCGCCGCTACTCCTCCTTCCATGCGGCCGCCCATGCGGCAAGGGAGACGCTGCTGCTCGACGAGCACTTCCGCTGCCACCCGGACATCGTCGGCATCGCGAACCGGCACTGCTACGGCGGCCGGCTGACCGTCCTCACCGACCCCCGGTCGCTGCGGCGCATCGATGGAGTCGACGCCGTGCAGTGGCTCGACGTGAAGGGAACAGCGCGCAGGGGCCACAACGGGTCGTGGCTGAACCAGGAGGAGGCCGACCGCGTTCATCTCTCGGTGGAGCGCCTGCTCAAGCGGCTTCCGCACGGTTCGACCGTAGGTGTCGTCACCCCCTTCCGGGCCCAGAAGGACCTGATTGCCGGCCGCTGGCAGCACGAACCACGGGTCAGGGTCGGGACGGTGCACACCTTCCAGGGAGGACAGCAGGATGTGATCCTCCTGTCCCTCGTCGCGTCCGACCGGATGCGTCCGAGCACGGTCAACTGGCTCTCCCGCGAGGTCAACCTCTGGAACGTGGCCATCACACGGGCCCGTTCGCATCTCATTGTATTCGGCGACCGCGACTTCTGGTCGGTCCGGCCCGGCATGCCGCACGCACTCCTCGACGCGGCAGAAGCCAAGGACGGCCTCCCTTCGCTCGGCGTTCACCCGGAACATTCCGACGAAGACGTCGGCGACCGGCTGCAGTACCTGCTGACGGACGAGATTCCGGGAGTCCTGATCGACCGGAATGCCACGTTGGACGGTTATCCCTACGACTTCGACGTCCGCCGCAGCTCAAAGAGCGTTCGGGTCCGACTCGACCACGGTGCGTCCACCGGCGCAGAGGCCGCACGTCACCTGAGACTCGCACTCGGCCGAACGGCCCTGCTGCCCAACGGCGTGCGGATCCCTGCCTGGCAGGTGTGGGACGGGCGGGTGGAAAAGGTGGTGGGCCGGCTCGACAACTGAAATGTGCAGGGAGGGGCGGGCAGGGCTGCAGAACGGACCGGGACGACCGGGAAGCGCGATACGACTGCGACAGCCGACGCCTGTCCCTATCATCGGACCAGGGGATCTCGGTCTCCCGGCCCGCCCGCCGGAGACCGCTGCCTCGTACGAGCTTCTCCGACGACCGGTTTCTTCGTATTCCGCCAGGAGTTCACTGTGCCGTACACAGCAGAGATCAGCCGCTCCAACCCGGCGAGCATCATCTTCCTCGTCGACCAGTCGACCTCGATGAGCGATCCCATCGGTGGTGAAGTACCGCAGCAGAAGGCCGATGTCGTCGCTGACGCCATCAACCGCCTGCTCACCGAACTCTCCGTCAAGTGCGCGAAGGAAGAGGGCGTACGCGACTACTTCCACGTCGCGGTCATTGGCTACGGAGCCACCGTGGGCTCGGCGTTCGCGGGGCCGCTCGAAGGACGGGACGTCGTCCCCCTGAGCGAGGTGGCGGACAACCCGGCCCGCATCGACGAGCGGAGCAAGAAGGTCCCCGACGGTGCCGGCGGCCTGGCTGAGACCACCGTCAACTTCCCTCTGTGGATGGATCCGGTCGCCCACGGCGGAACCCCGATGAACCGTGCGTTGCAGTACGCGGCGGGACTCGTCGCCGGCTGGACTGAGCGGTATCCGGCCGGATTCCCGCCTATCGTCATCAACCTGACGGACGGCGAGTCGACCGACGGCGACCCCACCGCGGCCGCCGAGGCCGTCACCTCCCACGCCACAGCGGACGGAGCGGCGCTACTGTTTAACCTGCATGTGTCTGCAGCAGGTGGCACACCGACCGCGTTCCCCGACTCGGCGGACACCCTTCCGGACAGCTACGCCCGGACCCTGTTCGGCATGTCCAGCCCGCTGCCGAGCCACATGCGCTCGTACGCGGCCTCGCAGGGGCAGCGGGTCAGCGAGACTACTCGCGGTTTCGTCTACAACGCCGACATCACCACGGTCGTCCAGTTCCTCGACATCGGTACCCGGGCCACCGAACTGCGGTGACGACCTCCACTTCTTGCGTGTACGTCACGCACCTGGTGGCCCCCAAGAAAGGAAGCACGGCAGCGGAATGTGAGGACGCCGTCGCCGTGCTTCCCGGGCATCCGCACGATCACATGCTGCGGGAGCCACTCGCGGCAGGTGTCTGCGACGGAGCCACGGAAAGCGCACTGGCCAAGGACTGGGCCAGGTTGCTGTCCCGCGCCGCGGCCGAACACGCCATGGCGCTGCCGGACGCGCTGGCGGGCGGAACCGCCTTCGAGCAGTTCGCAGCGTCCGTGGTGGCCCGGTGGGATCCCTGGCTGGCCGACTACACACTGGCTCGCCAGGCGGAAGAGCGTCCACTGAAGTGGTACGAGCACACCAAGCTCGCGGAGGGCGCCTACGCGACGCTGCTCATGGTGCGCGTCGACCCGGAGAGCGGTCCTCACGACGGCGCAGCGGTACCGTCCTGGCGGTGGCGTGCCGCTGCGCTGGGGGACAGCTGCCTGTTCCACCTGCGCGACAACCAGCTGATACAGACGTTCCCGGTGTCGGCCATCGAGGAATTCGGCGCCACTCCTGATCTCTTCGGCAGCCGCAACCGTAACGCCGCGCTCATTGCCGACCGCACGAGATTCACCGGAGGGAACTGCCACCCGGGAGACCGCCTGCTTCTGATGACGGATGCCCTGGCCGCTTGGCTCATGTCGGCTCCGGACCAGGCCGACGCCGTCGGCCAGCTTCTCGAGTACGCCGGGCCCGACGACCTGGACGATTTTAACAACTGGCTGAACGGGCTACGGGACAGCCAGCAGTTGCGCAACGACGACGTGGCATTCGTGCGGATCGATTTCGAGGGACGGTGAACATGGGCCCGGCCACCGGTTCGCAGCGCCGGTTCCCCAGCGGCGCCGAGTACGCGGAAGCCCTGCAGCACACCCAGCTGTGCTTCCATCATCCGGAACTCAAGGGCGCCCGGCCCGAGCTGACCGGGTTCGGCCTGCCGCGCCCCATCTCCGGCGCCTTCGCCAGTGTATTCTCCCTGACCTCGCCCTCATCGGGCCGCCGGTACGCGGTCAAGTGCTTCACCCGTCACGTCCCGGACCAGGAACGCCGGTACGAGGCCATCAGCTCCCGACTCGCCCTGCTCGATCCGGCGGAGCTCTCCCAGCCGTGGAACCTCGGCTTCGAGTACCTTCCCGACGCCATCAGCGTCGGGCGGGAACGCTACCCGGTCCTCAAGATGGAGTGGGCTGAGGCCGTCACCCTGTCCTCCTGGCTCGACGACAACCATGCGGACCGGATCGCCGTCGATCGCCTGGCCGACCGGTTCGAGGAACTGACCCGGGACCTGGCGGACCACCAGATCGCCCACGGCGATCTGCAGCACGGCAACCTGCTCGTGGCGAGCGACGACACCTTGCGGCTGGTCGACTACGACGGCATGTACGTCCCGGCACTGGCTGGCCTGGGAGGGACCGAGCGAGGGCACCGGAACTATCAGTCGCCCCTGCGGGGGAACAATGACTTCGGAGTGGATCTTGACCGGTTCTCCGCCTGGGTCATCTTCCTTTCGTTGAAGGCGATCGCCTCCGAACCGGCCCTGTGGTCCCGGTTGCACGAACCCAGCGGCGAGTTCCTCTTGCTCACCGAGGATGATTTCACGAGCCCGGCCGGCTCGGCGCGACTGCAGACACTGCTCACTCATCCCGACCGTATGGTGAGCGGACTCGCCGACCAGGTGCGGACCCTGGCGTGCCAGCCCCTGGACATGGTGCCGCCGCTGACCCTGGCCGTGCCCAGGCAGCGCGCAGCCGCAACGGTGAACACGGACACCACTACTCACAGCGATACCGTCATCACTGGTACGGGCGGTCTGCCCGACTGGATGGCGGGACACGTCGCCTCCAAGGCGACGTCGACGCAGCCCGCGCAATCGGTCGCCTCACCGGACAGATTCCAGGTCAGGACGCCACTGGACGTCGCCGTAGCCGTCGTCTGGCCTTTGATGCTGGCAATGACGGTGCTGGTGCTTGTCGTGGGCCTCTCGACAGCCCCGCTCGGTCCAGCAGTCCCGGTGTTCGCCGCCGCCGCGTTCTCGGTGTTCGGGCGGGCCCGCCGCACGGAGCGGGCTCAGGCATGGGCCGTTCTCTCCGGGCTCACAGCAGAACTGGACCAGCTCGACGACCCGGTCAAGGCCGAGGCGAAGCTGCGAAAGGAGCGGGCGAAGTTCGACGCAGCAGAGACGAAGCGCACCGCCGACCACCCACGCGCACAGTGCAAGCTCACCGCGAGCTACCACGGCGAGATCCAACAGATTGAGAAGCGCCGGGTCCGTAAGCGGCAGGAGCTGGACAAGAAGATCGCTGGGCTTGCGGAGGAGCGAGGGAAGGCACTGAGAACGGCGCTTGCCGCCCGGCAGTCCGCCTACGTGCGGGAGCGTCTTGGACGACGGCTGATCGCCCAGAATCCGCCGCACGGCATCGGGCCGAAACTGGCCGCGCGGCTTGCGGTAGCGGGCATCCGTACCGCAGCCGACTTCACCGGATACCGAGCCGTGCGGAACGCGCACTACAACAGCGTCGGCGCCGAACTGGTGCTCAGCAACGGCCGCCGTATCGACGTCCAGGGCATCGGTGAGGCCAAGGCCGCCGCGCTCGATGCCTGGCGCAGGCAACTGGTCGCCGCTGCCGAAGCCGGTCAGCCCACTGCGCTCACCGCACAGGAACGACAGCCGATCGACCAGGGCATCGAGGCCCGGCGCGCCCGCCTCGCCGCTGAGCTCCGCTCCGTGGACGCGGCAGCTGAAGCCTCACGGACGAAGGCACAGAAGGAGCTGGAGAGCGGCCAGGCGCGGCTCACCCGGGAGAACGCCCTGGCTGGCGACCGGGCCCGTCACCAGCGGCAGGAGTTCAGCTGGCGCGCGGTCACGCTCCAGCAGAACAGTGCGCGCCATGCGGCGCTGAGCTCTGCTGCCGAGACTGCTGAGGCACACTGGCGCAGGCTGTCTCTCGTGCGATACCTGCGATTCCTCTACACCAGTCGCTGAACCGTGCTCCTGGAATGCGCGATGCGGTTACGGTCGACCTCGTGTTACATACGGTCGAAGACGTGCATCGCTTCGGACGCGGGATCGAGTTGGCTCAGACCATGGAGGAGTTCACGGTGAAGTCCGCCAGGTCTGCCGGGTGGATGGCGGTGAAGTCGAGGCTTTGGCCCGGGCGGTGGACGATGCCGTGGGCCCGGACTGTGTAGTTGCCCCGGAGGGCCAGCCTGCAGGGGAGCCCCAGGTCGAGGATTCCGGTGAAGAGCTGACGGTGGTGATTGGGTAGATCGGGCAGGTTCTGCTGGGTCACACAGCGGCCTCGGCGGAGTTGGTGTACAGGCCGGGAACGGTTTCCTCCCATGCGGTACGGATGCCGCGGCCGACCATCTTCTGCAGCCGGGGCCAGGAGGGGGTAAGCAGGTTGCCGTCGAGGTAGCGGACGCAATCGTCGTACAAGTCGGCGTTCAGGGCGATGCGGTACATGCCGAGGCTCACGGTGCCGCTGGTGGGGGCGGTCAGCTCGGACAGGGCGATCGGCAGCTGGTTGGGGTCGGAACCCTGTCGGGACGTCGGGCCTTCGGCCTGCCGGAGTTCGCTCTGCTCTTCCGCGCGGAGTGGTCCTGGACCGTGCGTGTACATGGGCCCGCGATAGGACGCTGGAGGACTGGGGCGCAGGGTTGCGATGGACGGAGCATGGACCCGCGACGCTCATTTGACGCTGGCACCCCTTCTAGGCGTGCCAGGGGATGGGTTAAGTGTTGCCTGACCTGCAGTTTCTCAAGGTGCCCTCTGATCGGACGCCTTCCCGGTGACGCATCATGTGGAGTGTGTGGCGATTCTTGAGCCGGTGAAGAAGGGCGCCTGAGCTGCATCGGCAGGCCGCCGGATGTTGCTTCAGCCCAGGTGAAGCATCATCCGACTGACGGCGGGGAGGCGATCGTGCTCAGCAATCCCGGTGCAGCTCCACGTTGCCCTTCATGAGGTAGAGCCTGTTGCCCTTTTCGCCTGCCTCGGTGGTGAGGCAGCGGTGGGCATCGGCGGCGGATACCTTGACATTCACCGCGTGGGTGCAGTGGTTGTTGAAGTACACGGTGGTGTGGACGGTGCCCTCCTTGTAGTGGAAATTCGCGGTGTCACCAGGGGAATTGCAAGCCACCGTGTAGCCCGTGGCCGCATGGACCGCGTGGGACGTGGCCGGTCCTGTTGAGATGGCGTACGCGGGGCCGGCTATCAGGGTGGTCGCCAACGCGGCACCGAACGCCGCGAGATGCTTCGTAGTCTTCATTTCTCTCCCTGAGCTGTGGGTGGTTGGCGGGGAGAGGACCTGCGTGAGCCCTGGCATGACATGCCTGGCTGAACGTCAACCGCAAGGGATTCGACTGCCGCAGTTGTGTTGCTGACGCCGGTTGTTCGGCACGCAGCGCGAATTGCGCGCACGGCCTCTCTTCACCTGGCACGTTCCATTCGAACTCACTTAATCGACGGGTGAGTTCGGATCAACTGAATCCACCGTAGGGCCAGGGCGCCGCGGGGACGATATCCGTATGGATACTCAGACGCACTTGAGTGGCGGAGTCGACGGCCCCAGCTGCACCACGGGCCGGTGGCGGTGGCCCTGGGGCCCGCCATACTGCAACCGGCGCCCACAGGTCCGTTCTCGGTGCCCGGGAGAGACGGGAAGAGCAACCAGCCATCGCTGCACAAAGTTCTCCGCCCTGTCCTTCATGGACAGGGCGGAGTCGTTGCGGGTACGGACCGCTACTTGGGCTGGAAAGCCTCGGCCTCGTCCTTGCCGCAGGGAAACAGCTGGATGTGTCCGTTGACGTCCTTCAGGCACTTGTCGGCCTGGGTCGAGTGGATGGTGCCGTCGCGCAGGGAGAACTGCTGGGCGGGGTTTCCGCTGCAGTTTGCGATCTGGACGGTTGTGCCGTCGGTGGTGGCGCCCGCGGCGGCGTCCATGCACAGGTTCTTGGTGCGGATGGTGCCGTCGTCGGTGACTTTCCACTGCTGGTTGGCGGCGCCGTCGCAGGGTGCCAGGGCCAGGGGTGTGCCGTCGGATCCGGCGCCGCCGGTGAGGCAGGTGTTCGTGGCGGCGTTCAGCAGGGGGGCGCCCGGGGCGTTCTGGGGGTTCGGAGGGGGCGGGGAGTTCGGCGCGTCGGGGGTGTTCGAGGCGGCGGGGGGTGTTGGGGGAGTGGTTCCGCCGGGGGCGGTTGTGGCGTGTCCGGCGGAGGTGGAGTCCGGGGCGGACATGGTGGTGAAGGTGAAGACGAGGGCGGCGGCCACGACGCAGGCGGCGACCACGGACGCGGCGATGATCGTGGTGCGGCGGCGCGTGGACGGCGGCTTGGCGTCGGGGTTCTCGGGGAAGGAACGGCCGGCGGAGCCCGCGGCCGGCTGGGGCGCCGGGGTGACCGTGACGTCCTTGACGTCGTCCGCGAGGGGCGGGGTGTCCAGCGCCGGGTTCAGCGGATGATGCACGGGCTCGGGCAGCAGCCGGGTGTCGATCAGGCCCCTGGAGTCGATGGTGAACCGCCACCGCGGGCGGTCGCCCCGGCCCAGGACCACCACCGACCACGGTGTCTTCGGGTGGTCCGCCAGGTAGTGGACGCGCTCCCGGTCCCGCCCGCCTGGCATGCTCGCCAGGATCAGCACCCCGCCGGACGGCTGGGACAGCGCCGAGGCGGCGTCGGCCAGGTTCTGTACCTCGGTGGTCCCTATCGGGTCCGCGGTGCCGGGCTTGAAGCCGACCCGGACCACCTGGACACCCCGTGACCACGGGTTGGTGGTCAGCTCGCGGGTCCAGTCCTGGACGAGCGCCCTGGCACGCCGGCTGTCGCCCTCCAGGGCGATGATTCCGCCCGACTTGCCGAGGTTGAGCAAGGCGAAGCCCTGGCTGTTGCTGCCGATGGAGACCAGCTGCGGGTACGGCTCCGGCAGCGACTCGGTGACCTCCGCGGTCTGTACCCAGCGCAGCTGCGCGTACCAGGCACGCGCGTCGTGATCGGCGGTCCAGCCCGCCGGGGGCCGCGCGTCGGGAGTCTTGAGGAGGAACCGCACGGTGTCGGATCCCACGATGACCGCGTGGGCCACCGGGACCTCCCGGTTCTCCCGCGCGCAGGCCGTGGCCATGACGCGCATCACGCGGTCGACCGTCCACAGGCCGTGATCGGCGCGCAGGCCACCCGCCCAAGGGTCGGGTTTCCGCCTACCGAACAACCGGGTAAGCCAGTTGCCGGGGCGAGGACCTCGATCGGCGGGTCGGCTGGGCTGTGTCACCTTCAACTCCTCGACTGGGGCCCGCCGGACGGCAACCGGCTTTCGCGCGGTTTCGCGGGCGTGGGAAGAACGTTGGCCGTCCTGAGCGGGGGTGTCAACGCCGGGCAGGGGGAGAGCTTGGGCCCTTGGGCCCAGCACCGCACCGGAGTTGTGGACCCTACGCGAGTCCGTTCCTAGCATCGACCGCGTCCGCGCCGGGGAGTGCCGGCGTGTGCCGATGCGCCGGGCGATGTCCAAGGCGACCAGCAGAAGGGGTACTTCTCATGGCGAACATGAACGTGACGTACGGGGAGATGCAGGACAGCGCGACCCGTATGCGCAACAACAAGGCCGACATCGACAGCAAGCTCAGCGAGTGCAAGAGCATCGTCGACGACCTGACTGCCAGCGGCTTCGTCACCGACCAGGCATCCGGCAAGTTCGACGAGGTGCACACCGAGTTCGTCACCTCGGCGAACCAGGCCATGGAGACCCTGGACCAGCTGTCGCAGTGGCTGGACAAGGCGGTCAGCGCGATGCAGGACATGGACACCCAGCTGTCCGGCTCCCTGAACAAGAAGTAAGCACGAGTAGTCGGCCGGCAGCCAGAGGGGTCCAGCCATGCCCATGATGATCACCATCGCCCGGCGCCCGGACGTGTCGGCCGACATGGTCGTGGATGCCGATCCCGCCACCGTCGTGCGCGACGTTGTCCGGAAGCTGCTGGCCAGCGTCGATGCCGTGGCGGCCGGGCACCCGGGGGGTGCGGGCATGCCGGAGATCTATCTCGGCGACCAGCTGCTCGACCTCGACCAGCCCCTCTCGCACAGCGGAATCCACGACGGCAGCGTCCTGTGGCTGGACCAGCCGGGCAAGGCCGCGAGAAAGCGGACCGGTCTGGTGACCGTCCGGGCGGTGGCGGGTACGGGAGCGGGGCAGGTCTGGCACCTGGACGCCGGCGAGCATCTGATCGGGTCCGGCGCCAACTGCCGGGTCAGGGTGGGGCGTGACCAGCCGGCCGAAGCCGCCGTGATCCGGGTGTTCCTGGACGCGTCGGTGTACGTCTCCGCGTCGGCCGAAGGCCCCCTCCTGGACCGCGCCCCGCTGCCGGGGCACGAGGTCCGCTGGGAGCCCCGCGCCCAACTCCGTTGCGGGGACACCCTCCTGGAGGCGCAGCCGGTACAGCGCCCGGACGCCATCATCGACCCCTCTCCGGACGGCGAGTACCTGGACTACAACCGTCCGCCGCGGCTGCTCCCGCCGACCAAGCGCACCGCCTTCCGCCTTCCCGCCGAGCCCAAGGCCCCGACGCCGAGCGCGCTGCCGTGGCTGGCGGCCTCTCTGCCCGCGGTCTTCGGCGGGGTGATCGCGCTGGTTTCGAGCAATCCGATGTTCCTGCTCATGGCCGGGATGTCACCGGTGATGATGATCGGGAACTGGATCTCGGGGCGGCGCCAGGGCCGCGTCGGACACCGCAAGAAGCTGGCCGAGTACCAGGCCAAACGGGCCGAGACCGAGCGGGAGATCGCCGTCGCGCTGGACCAGGAGCGCCTGGACCGCCGCGTCGCCGGTCCTGACCCCGGCGAGCTGCTGGCCATCGCGACCGGTCCGCGCGCCCGGCTCTGGGAACGCCGCCGGGTCGACCCCGACCACCTCCTGGTACGGGTCGGCATCGCCGACCTTCCCACCGAGATCGTGGTGGAGGAGGAGGGCGACAACAGCCGGCGCCAGCGCGATCTGCGGGCCGCGCCGGACGTCCCGGCCGCCTTCTCCATCGCGCACGCGGGTGTCGTCGGCGTCGCCGGGCACGAGGAGTGGCCGCGGCAGATGGCCCGCTGGCTGGTCGGGCAGCTGGCGGTGCTGCAGAGTCCGCGAGATGTGCAGCTGTACGTCCTGACCGATCCGGCGGGCGAGCGGCTGTGGGAGTGGGCGGCCTGGCTGCCGCACACCAGGCCGCAGTTGGGGCAGCAGGCCCTGGCGCTGGTGGGCGCGGACGCGCAGACCCTCAGCCACCGGGTCGCCGAGCTGATCGAGCTGATCAACATCCGGAAGCAGGAACGGCTCAACGTCGGTTCAGGGGCGGTGCTGACCGACCCGGACATCGTCGTGGTGATGGACGGTGCCAGGCGGCTGCGGGCGCTGCCAGGAGTCGTGACGATCCTGCGCGAGGGCCCGGCCGTCGGCGTCTACAGCATCTGCGTGGACACCGACGAGCGGACCCTTCCGGAGGAGTGCGCCACCGTCGTGGTCGGCGGCGCCGGCCACCCGGCGAGCCTGCGGCAGCAGCGCGCCGACCAGATCGACGGCATCCTCGCCGACGAGGTCGTGCACAGCTGGTACGAGGCCACCGGGCGCCGCCTCGCGCCGCTGCGGGACGTCAGCAAGAACCAGGGCGAGGCCGCGCTGCCGACGGCCGCGCGCCTGCTGGAGACCATCGGCCTGGAGGACCCCGACGCCGCTGCCATCGCGGGCCGTTGGCGCGCCGGGGGCCGCAGCACCAAGGCCGTCGTCGGCTACTCGCTCGACGGTCCGTTCGCCCTCGACCTGGTCAGCCACGGCCCGCACGGTCTGGTGGCGGGCACCACAGGATCCGGCAAGTCGGAATTCCTCCAGACGCTGGTGGGGTCGCTTGCCGTGGCCAACCGCCCCGACGCCATGACGTTCGTGCTGATCGACTACAAGGGCGGCGCCGCTTTCAAGGAGTGCGTCCATCTGCCGCACACCGTGGGCCTGGTGACGGACCTCGACCCGCATCTCGTCGAACGCGCCCTGACCTCGCTCACCGCCGAGCTGACCCACCGCGAGCGCCTCCTCGCCGCCGCGGGCGCCAAGGACCTGGAGGACTACCTCGATTACGCGAGCCGTCGGCCCGAACTCGCGCCGATCCCGCGCCTGCTCATCGTCATCGACGAATTCGCCTCCATGGCACGGGAGTTGCCGGACTTCGTCACCGGCCTGGTGAACGTGGCGCAGCGTGGCCGTTCGCTGGGCATCCACCTGATCCTGGCGACGCAGCGGCCCTCCGGCGTGGTCTCCGCGGAGATCCGCGCCAACACCAACCTGCGGATCGCGCTGCGGGTGACGGACGCGGGGGAGAGCACCGATGTCATCGACGACCGCGAGGCCGCGAACATCTCCGCGTCGACCCCAGGACGGGCCTATGCCCGCCTCGGGCACAGCTCGTTGATCCCCTTCCAGACCGGCCGGGTGGGGGGCCGTCGCCCGTCGTCGGACCGGACGGACGAGGTGGCCGCGCCGTTCTTCCAGCCGGTCTCCTGGCTGGACCTGGGACTGCCCGCACCGCAGCGACCGCGCACCGCCAGGGAGACCGATGAGGCGACCGACCTCTCGGTGCTGGTCAAGTCCGTCCGCCAGGCCGGTGAGTTGCTGGGTATCGCGCCGCAGCGCCGTCCGTGGCTTCCGCCGCTGCCGCTGTCCCCGGTGGTCGAGCTGGCGTCGGAACCGGTCTACGGCTCCGGGGAGGACCCGGTGTTCTCCTGGGCGCTCCAGGACCTGCCGACGCAGCAGCGGCAGGAGCCGGCGACGGTGGACATGGCCACCTTCGGGCACCTGCACATCGTCGGTGCCCCGCGCTCGGGCCGCTCGGCGGCACTGCGCACCTTCGCCGCCGCCGCGGCCAGTGCCTCCAGCGTGGCGGATCTGCATCTGTACGGGCTCGACTGCGGCAACGGCGCGCTGCTTTCCCTGAGCAGGCTGCCGCACTGCGGCGCGGTGGTGCAGCGCTCGGAGACCGACCGCGCGGTCCGGTTGCTGAAGCGGCTGCACGACGAGGTGCAAAGGCGTCAACGGGTGCTCGGCGAGTCCGGGTTCGCCGATGTGGCCGAGCAGCGGGCGGCCAGGCCGGCCGCCGAACGGCTGCCGCACATCGTGCTGTTGCTGGACCGCTGGGAGGGGTTCATGGGCACCCTCGGCGAGTACGACGGCGGGTCGCTGACCGAACTGATCCAGACCCTCCACCGCGAGGGCGGCAGCGCGGGAGTGCATCTGGTCATCGCAGGCGACCGGATGCTGCTGAGCGGCCGGATGGCGTCGCTGTGCGAGGACAAACTCATCCTGCGGCTCTCGGACCGTACCGATGCCAGCCTGGCCGGGCTCAACCCGCGCAAAATCCCGGAGAACCTGCCGCCGGGCCGCGGATACCGCGCGATCAACGCGGTCGAGACCCAGGTCGCCCTGGTGGCGGCCGACCCGGCGGGTCCGGCGCAGGCCGCCGCGGTGCATGCGCTGGCGGCCCGGCTGGCCGAACGGGAGGCCGCGGTCCCGAAGTCGGCCCGGCCGAACCGCATCGCGGTGATGCCGACCGAGCTGTCCTTCGACCAGGCATGGGAGCAGGTCGGCACGCCGGAGCGGATGTGGGCACTGGTGGGTGTGGCCGGCGACGACATCGAGCCGGTCGGCGCCGACCTCCACGGCGACCAGCCGACCTTCCTCGTCGCAGGACCGTCCCGCTCCGGGCGCAGCACGGCGCTCGGCGTGATGACGGAGTCGCTGCTGCGCGGCGGAACCGAGGTGGTGATCGGGGCACCGATGAACTCCCCGCTGCGCGGCTTCGCCGGCCGTCCCGGTGTCCGTGGCGTCATCACCGATGAGGAGCCCACCGAGGCGCGGTTCGCCGAACTGCTCGACCCGGGCGATGGCCCGGTGGTGCTGGTGGTCGACGACGCCGAGATGTGGCGTGACCTGCCGTGTCGGGACTGGCTGAAGACCTTCGTCCGCAAGGCGTCGGGCAGCGGGCGTGGCGTGATCATCGGCGGGGACGTCGCCACGGTAGGGGTGGGCTTCTCCGGCTGGCAGTCGGAGATCAAGAAGAACCGCCGCGGCGTCCTGCTGTCGCCGCCCAACATGGGTGACGGGGACCTGGTGGGGGTCAGGCTCTCCCGCTCCCAGGTGGCCGCCAAGGTCGTACCGGGCGCCGGCCTGCTGCATCTGGGCAGCGGCAGCCTGATGACCACGCAGATTCCGCTGGCGGCGGCCCGTCCCGCGCCGGCCGCCGACAACCGTAGGGAGCAGTGATGGCAGACCTCGTGGTGAAGGACCTCCAGGGCCTGGTCAGCGACCTCAACGAGCTCATCAGCCAGTTCGAGGGGGCACTCGACTTCCAGAACGACGACAAGGGGCTCTGGGGCCAGCTCAACGCCAATCTCTCGATGGGCGACTTCGCCGACAACTGGACCGTCCACCGGGACGAGATGGTCGCGGACATGAAGAAGTTCCGCGACAAGGTGTCCAAGCTCGACAAGGCATGGACGGACGGGGACCAGCAGCTGCTGGACTCGTTCAAGGACGGCTGAGGCGCGGGCAGGCAGGGGCTGAGGAGAACCGATGTCTATCAGGAAACTCGACTGGTCGCCGCTGGACTTGGACAGGGATCCCGTCCACGCCGACCTCGATGTGGTGCATGAGGCGCAGAAGCGCTACCAGAAGATCGCCACCACCATCGACGACGCCGTCGACAAGCTGGAAAAGATCGTCGACAGCGGCAGCGAAGCCCTCGTCGGCAAGTACGTCCAGGGTCTCAAGAAAGATGCGGGTTCGATCAAGGAGAGCCTGGACAAGGCCGGTGTCCGCTACCACGACGTCGCGAACGAGATCGGGAAGTACGAACCGGATCTGAAGCACGGCCTGGACGAGACGGCCGCCGCCCGCACCGACGCCGAGGAGGCCGAGGGCGCGCAGAAGAAGGCCAAGGCCATGCCGGACCCGCAGAAGGACGACGACGGCGAGATCTCTTCCGAGGAGAAGGACAAGGGCACCGCCAAGGACAAGGCCGCCACGGACGCCGACGGGAAGATGACCGCGGCGAAGAACCGTCTCCACAACGCGGTCGACGCGCTCAACGTGGCAGGCAAGCGCTTCGGTGACGCGGTCAACTGCAAGAAATACGAGGACGGTCTGACCGACTCCACACAGGACAAGATCGACGCCGTGCTGAAGAAGATCGGCAAGATCTTCGGCATCATCGGCATGATCCTCGGTGTCCTCGCCATCCTCATCCCAGGGGTGAACGTCCTGGTCTTGGCCGGAGTGGCGGCCGGTGTGGTCTCACTTGTCGCCAGCAGTGTGCTCTACGCGCACGGCAAGGGCAGCATCGTCGACGTCGTCCTGGGTGCCGTCGGACTCGGCCTCGCCGGACTCGGCGGCATCGCCTCGGTGGTGGGCAAGGGGATCTCCAACGCCGCCAAGAACGCCGCCATCTTCGGCAAGGGGCGCCCCGGTCCGGTCACGACCGGCGGCGGAAACAACATCGAGATGGTGACGCTCGGGGCCGGCGGACGCGGGGTGCCGAACTTCTCCAGGCCGTTCGGTCCCGGCAACACGTTCCGGCCCGTGCCGAACTTCTCCAGGCCGCTCGGTCCCGGCAACTCCTTCCGGCCCCTGGGGACGCCGGGCAACGCGGCCACCAACTGGAAGAACATGACGGAGTGGTTCAACAATCCGGCCGTCAACTGGGCGCTCGGCAAGGGCGGCTTCGTCACCCCCGGGACCGGGTTCTGGTCATCGGCGGGGAGCCAGTTCAAGGACGTCGGCAAGTTCTGGGCCATGCTGAAGAGCGATCCGACGAAGTTCGGCAAGGATTTCACCGGCATCCTCACCGGCATCCAGGGCGCCCGCGACCTGTCGGCCATCGTGCAGGCGGCCAACCTCGGGAAGATCTCGCCCCTCTGGTACGTCTGGGGCGGCGTGAACGGCGCGTTCGGTATGGGCGGTCTGATCTACGGCGGCGGACGCCAGATGGGGTGGATCCCCGATGTCAATCCGCCCGGCGTGGTCGCCACCTGATGAGTGGGAGAAACGAGAGAAACGATGAGTGAGAAGCTCTCGACGCTGGCCCACGCTCCCTGGCACTGGGAATGGGTACCCGACGTCCGGCCCGATGAGGGGGACGACGACCCCTGGGCCGCGCACATAGTGGAACTCTTCACGGACTGGACGTCCGCCGGCCTGGACGCCGCCCGGCAGTCCTGGCCGGCGGACGCCGAGGCGGAGTTCCCTTTCACCGCGGACGCGGTGGGGCACGGCGTCGTCGCATGGCTGCGTGAGCGCGCGGCGCAACTGCCCGCATGGTCGCGGCTCGCGTGGGGCGCGGCGTTCGTGGACGGCGAGCCGCGCTGGGCACCGGTTCCGGTCGTCGTGGAGTTCCGCAGGCCCGAAGCCGATGACCCGAACTACCTCCTGGAGCTGATGGGCGCAGGCGGCGTCGAAGGCGATGACCGACCGCCCTCGGTGGACTACGTGACCACCCTGAGCGGTGACGGGTTCCGGATCTTCGCCCTGGGACGGACGTCCGACGGCGCGGCCTACGGGCGGGTCGGGGCGGCACTGCGCCTCGACGTCCCCCAGGGCGGTGACACGGCGGACGTCGGCGTGGACGTCCTGCTGACGACGCTGGTGTTCGAGATGGGTCTGATGGCCGTGATCGGTTCGGGAATAGAGCAGTTGATGCAGCAGATCGCCGAGGAGAGCGCGCCGCCGCCCGGCGGCGGCCAGGCCAGGCTCGGCTTCCGCGCACCGCAGGGCGAGGTGCAGTCGTGATCGACTTCGAACTCGTGCTGCCCGACGGCTGGGTGCAGATCCCCACCACACCGGACATGACCAGGCTGCGCGGCCGGGTCATCGACGAGCTGATCCGCCACCACTTGCCCGACTCGCTGCCG
The DNA here is from genome assembly GCF_043199105.1 of Streptomyces sp. NPDC048644. Classification (NCBI taxonomy): domain Bacteria; kingdom Bacillati; phylum Actinomycetota; class Actinomycetes; order Kitasatosporales; family Streptomycetaceae; genus Streptomyces; species Streptomyces sp. NPDC048644. The sequence continues at coordinate 28,356 of NZ_JBICVO010000012.1, read as the reverse complement.
CGCGACAAGGCGGGCCCGTTCCGCCGCATGCTCCGCAAGGAACTCGTCGCGGCGACCGACGAGGCATCCCGGCAGGGCGCCCGCTCGGTGCTGCTGCCGCTGCGCGAGTTCAACGGCGTCAAGCTGCCGGGGTCGATGCTGGTCACCGTCATCGAGGACGGTGAGGAGGACGAGGACGCGGAAGCCCTGCTGGCCTCCATCCTCGCCGACGCGGGGGACGAAGGGAGTTACCTGGAGATCGGGCAGGCGCCTGCGGTACGCCTCGCCACCGTCGTGGACAGCAGCCCGGCCGGGCGCAAGGCGCCGTCCTGGCGGGTTTCGTACTACGTGTCCAATCCGGACGCGCCCGGGGTGTGGGCGCTGCTGACCTTCACCGTCCTGACCGACGGCGATGTCGAGGCCGAGCCGGTCCAGGCCGTCGTGATGCTCTTCGACATGATCGTTTCGACGATGCGCTGGGCGAACCGGATCGACGCCCCGACCGAGGACGAAGTGCTCGCGGAGCTGGCGGAGTTGTCCCCTTCGGCGGACGCGGGAGTACCGGCCGGGGAAGCCGGGACACCGCATGAGGCGGATATGAAGAGAACATGAAGCCGCATCCCGCACGCTGGAGGGCATGACAGTCGTTGCCAGCTCCTCCCTTGTCCCCAAGAGTGCCGACCGGGTACGCATCGCCATCGTCAGCCCGGACATTCTGGCCCGGATCAAGAAGGAGTTCGCCGACAAGAACCTTGACGTGGAGATAGTCCAGATGCCTTACGTCGAGGTCGCCGTCCGGCCGACGACCGGTGTGCCGGCCGTCGGCCGGACCGTGCTGCACCGGGGGACCGGCGCCGGCTCCCGCCCCGACCTGCCGACGGCTCGCCGGCTGTGCGCGGAGTACCGGCTGAACGTGGTCGGTCACGCCGAACAGCCGGACACGCCGCCCGGTCCGCCGGCACCGCACGGATACGCCCCGGCACCGGCGGAACCGGACGCGGCCGACCCCGCGGCGGTCTCCCTCTCCCGGCGCCAGCACGAGGTGATGGCCCTGGTCTCCCGTGGGGCACGCAACGCCGAGATCGCCGAGCGGCTGCACCTCCGTGAGAAGACCGTGAAGAACCACATCAACCGCATCTTCCGGCAGTTGGGTGCGCGCAGCCGGGTCGAAGCGGTGCTGTTCTGGCAACGCGATCAGCGCAACGGGCTCACGCTGCCCAGCGCCGCACCGCGTCCCGGCGACACCGGACGCGAGCCGGTGGCGTCCAGCGTGTCCAGGAGACCGGCGACGCCGGTGAACTCCATCGCGTCCAACTCCACCAGTATTTCCCGTGCTTGCTCCGCCAGAGCCTCGGCCGAACGCCGGGACTGCCCCAGCCACCGCGTCCTGGCCAGACCGAACAGGGACAACGCCTCGTGGTAGCGGTCCCCGTTGGCCACACACAGGGACAGCGCGTCCTCGAAACACCGCCCCGCCGCCTCGGCATCGCCGAGCCCGTGCTCCGCCAGGCCCAGGTTGATCAGCACATTCGCCTCCAGCAGCGCGTTGCCGCAGCGCCGGGCCGCGGCGAGGCCGGGAGTGCCGTAACGCAGCGATTCCGCGAACTCGCCGTGCTCGGCGTGCAGGCCGCACAGGACGTCGAGGCAGCCGGACTGGTGATACGCGGAGCCGGTGCGGTAAGCCAGCGCCAACGCCCGCTCGGCGTGCCGCAAGGCCGCCGGGTGGTCCTCGGCCTCCCGCAGCGCGGAGGCCAGGTTGCCCAGCAGACCGGTACGCAGGACGTCGTCGTCGAGTTCGTCGGCGAGCCGCAGCCCGCGCTCCAACTGCTCCACGGCGGCGGCGTTCCGCCCCATCCGGGAGTCGGCCACGCCCAGGTGGTTGAGGAGGGCGGCCTCGGCCCGCCGGTTCCCGATCAGCTGGGCGCTGCGGAGACCGATCCGCAGGGTTTCGGCCCAGTCCCGGGCCTGCCCGGCCGCGTAGAAGTAGTCGAAGAGGAGATACGCCAGCTGCCAGGCCGCGTCGTGGCAGCCGATCCGCTGCGCCGCGCGCACGAGCGGGCCGAGGTTCTCCCACTCCCGCGCGCACCAGGCCACCAGCTCCCGCTGGTCCGCGAACCGCGGCGGCTCCTCGCCCACCGCCTCGGTCTCGACGGTGAACGGGAGGGGAAGCCCGTCGGCGGTGTGGTACCGCGCCAGCGCCCGCACGTGCCACCGCAGCGCCCGCTCCAGCGACCGGCGCCGCGAGGCGGCCGGCTCACCGCCCCGGCACACCTCCGCCGCGTAGATCCGGGTGAGGTCGTGCATCACATAGCGGTCACCCACGGCCTCCACCAGATGCTGGGAGGCCAGGTCCCGCAGCACGTCCGTCGCGGCCGACGGCGGTACGTCCAGCAGCGCGGCGGCCGTTTCCAGCCGGATGCTCTCACCCGGGAAGAGGCCGAGGACGCGGAAGGCGTGGGCGGTCTCCGGATGGAGCTTGGCGTAGGAGCAGGAGAGCACTCCGCGCACCGAGGCCAGCTCATCGCCCGGTATCTCCAGCGTGTCGAGCCGGAGCCACACATCCTCCAGGTCGGCCACCAGATCGGCGATCCGCTGCGACGGACCCGCCGACACCTGCTCGGCGACGACGCGCAGCGCCAGCGGCAGATGGCCGCACAGCTCCGCGAGGCGACGGGCCGCCTTCGGCTCCGCGTCGACCCGGGCCCCGCCGATCGCGTCGGAGAGGAGTTCCAGGGACTCATCGGCGCTGAACGGCGACAGCGTGACCCGGCGGGCGGAGTACCTGACCGCGAGACCCCCCAGTCGGTTCCGGCTGGTGACGACGGTGAAGGACGGGCCGCAGCCGGGCAGGAGGCCGTCCAACTGGTCAGCGGACTCGGCGTTGTCGAGCACGATGAACAACCGCTTGTCCCGGACGAGACTGCGCCACAGCGCGACGCGCGCCTCCTCCGACGCGGGAATCGCCCTGGCGTCGAGCGAGGTGAGCAGATGGTGGAGCACGTCCGCCGGTGCACTGGCCGGCCGTTTGGGGTCGAAGCCGTGCAGGTTCACGTACAACTGGCCGTCCGGGTAGGCATCGGCCAGCTGATGACCGCAGTGCACGGCGAGCGCGGTCTTGCCGACGCCGCCGACCCCGACGATCATCGCGATGCGCGACGCCCCGGGCGACGGCGTGCGCGCCGCCTCCAGCACCTGCTGCGCCGCGTCCGTCCGGCCCGCGAACCTTCCCACACCCTGCGGCAGTTGTGCCGGCCGAACGGGCCCGGCGGCCATCGGCACCGACGCGCTCGGACGGTCGGCGAGCAGCGCCCCGTACAGCGCCCTGAGCTCTGCCGACGGATCGATCCCCAGATCATCGGCGAGCCTTTTGCGCAGCTCGTGGTAGTGGGCGAGCGCGTCGGCGGTGCGGCCACTCCGGCTGAGAGCCGTCATCAACAGGGCGCTCAACCGCTCGTGGTACGGGTTTTCCTGCACCTGTCGCCTTAACTGGTCGGCCACCCGCGACGGTTGACCCAGATCCAGCAGCGACTCGGCACGCTCGAGCAGCAGGCTCAGCCGCAGCTCCGACGCCCGTACCCGGTGCTCAGCGGCGAGCGGCCCCGGCAGTCCGCTGAGCGCGATGCCCGGGTACCAATGGCTCAGTGCCCGATCGTAGGCGCTGACCGCCGCGGTCGGATCCTGCTCCGCCCGGCTGCTGCGCGCCTGCGCCGCCAGCCGCTCCACCATGGCGATGTCCAGCCGCGCGGGGTCGAGTCGGAGCGCGTAGCCGGGACCGGAACTGGTCAGCGGCAGCGGCGGATCACCGAGCCCGGCCAGCGCCCGGCGAAGCCCGGACACATAGGTGTGAAGGCTGCCGACCGCGGTGGCCGGCGGCGACTCCCCCCAGAGGCCGTCGACCAACTCGTCCCGCGAGACCACCCTGCCGGTCCGCAGTGCAAGGATGGCGAACGCCGCGCGCTGCTTCGGGGGCCCGAGGGCCAGCTCCCGTCCTCCGGCGTACGCACGAAGCGGCCCGAGCGTCTCGACCCGCAGGTGATCACCGCACGACACCGGCATGGGGACCTCCAGAGGGAGCAGCGCTTGCCCGTACGCCGCCGGGCGGACAAGCCGCGAGCGCCGCGCGGCTGATGGGTCAGGGGTCCGGCCAGTCTCCGGGCTCCACACCCGAATGTTCAAGGCGAGACATCGCCGACCGGGCACATTCGGGCAGGTCAAGCCCCTTGACGGGCAGGGGGGAGGGGCGTACGGAGGGGGCTCGGCGGGTGTCGGTCCGTCTCTTCGGTGCCTCGCCTTGGCGTCCTGGGCGAGGAGGTCGGCAGGCGTCGCAGGCACGCTGCGGCGGTGATGACACCCGCCCCGCCGCGAGCACGGTCACCATTCGGGCACGCAGGAGGGCGATACGGGTTTCTGCGGAAGGGCCCGGCCTGTCGTGCTCGGAAGGCGCTCGGGGTGGTTGCCCGTTACGTCTTGCCGGTTACACATCATGTGGAGTGTGTGGCGATTCTGGAGCGGGCGGGGAAGGGGGCCTGAATCTCAGGTCCGCCGCTCGCGGCCCAGCCGGCTGCGAGCCGCGCGTACACCCGTGCCGCTGTGGTGCGCTGTCCTCAGCGCCTGGCGCCACCTGACCTGATGTCCTGGTTCCACGCATTGCTCCGGCCGTTCGGCCCCGTCTTACAGGCCGTGTCGTAGCAGCGCCAGAACCAGATGCCGTTCTTGCGTCGGCGCAGTTCGATGCTGGTGCCGCCGCAACGGGCGCATTTCGGAGGGCGGGTGAACAGCTCGGCGCGCTCATGTTCGAGCAGCTTGCGGGCGAAGTGGCCGCCTCGCATCGTCACCATGACCTCGCGGGTCCACGACTGGGACAGTGTGTTGAGGCTGCCGATCATCACCGTCTGCTCGTCGATCACCACAAGCTTCTGGTGCATGACGTTGACGGGGATGACCGTGTGGACGACGGCCCGGAGATCCTCGATGAGTCTCTGGTTGTTGGGACGGGCTTGGAGCTGGTCCGTGTCGTCGCGGATGAATACGGTCACGTGCACGCCGCGTTCGGCCGCCTCGCGGAGCAGCGGCAGGATGCTGCGCACACGGTTGGCGACCCATGGTGCCCACAGCCGGATCGACTTACGGGCCGCGCGGATCTCGGCCTCGAACGTGCTGAAGAAGGTCAGCTCGTCGTCCATGCCTGTCACCTCGACGTGCCGGGCCAGGACCTCGGCGAGTGCGGCACCGAACCCGCCGAGGTCACGCGCGTTCTCGTGCGGTGGCGTGATCAGGTGGCTGGCACGTAGCCGTCGTACGCCATGGGTGCCGACCAGGGCGGCCAGATGTGTGAAGGCCCTGCCGTCCTTCGCGGCCTGAATGCGCTCCCAGCTGCCGATGACGTAGAGGCGGGTCTGGACTCGGGTGGCCGCCACGTTGAACAGACGCATGCCGTCCCGTAGCCAGTCCGAGGCGTCCGGCCCTCGGTGCGCCATCGACATCCACAGATCCCGGCCGTCGGCACCCTCGACCGTGTCGAAAACGACGACGGGGAACTCCCGGCCCTGGAAGCGGTGTGCCGTGCCCACCTCCGCCAGTGGGCCGCCGCCGCTCTCCACGTCCCGCAGAGCCTCCAGCGTCGCGTCCGCCTGGACGCCGTAGGGCGTGACGATGCCTGTTTCCTCGCCCTTGCCGCGGTGGTACTCCACGAGGGCTCTGGCGATCAGCGATCCGGCCGGCCACCAGCCGCTGCGGCGGCCCGTCAGGTGGGGCCTGGCCAGTTCGTGCAGCCCGTCGGTGTCGACGACGACGATCTCGGGGTCGTCCGGGGGGCGTTGTGCCGCGGTCTGCTTGCCGCCCTGCAGCATCCCTCCGTATGCGAGCGCGTTGGCCAGGCCCATCACGGCCGGGCCGAAGCGGTGTTGCTCGGTCAGGGTGACGCAGGCCGGATGCCGTTGGGCGTCGGCCGGATCCCGGATTCCGCAGTGTTGGAAGACGTCCGGGAGCAGCCAGCGCTTGACGTCCGGACGGTCGAGATCCTTCAGCTGATTCTCGATGACCGGCCCGAGCTGCATGAAGTCACCGAGCAGGACGGCCGCCCGAGTTGCCTTCGCCGTCGCGAGGATCACCTCGGGCAGCGTCGCCGCGCCCGCCTCGTCGACCAGGACCACGTCGTACGGGCCCTCGAAGACCGCCTTGTTGGTGCGGAACCGGGCGAGGGTGGTGGCCACCAGTTTCGCGCTCTTGATGATCTCGCCCTGGGCGTTGCGGGCCAGACGCTCGTACTCCTCCTGAACCTGCTTGAAGTCCTCCTCCAAGGTGGAGCGGCGGGCCGTGTCGGCTGTCACTCGGGGACGCAGCTGCTCGGCGCGGGCGTGGCGGGCCGGCCAGTCCTGCTGCTCTGCCCGAGCGGTGAGTTCGGCGGCATCCAGAGCACGGACGACGGCCTGCTCCAGCCGTGTGGCCTCCTCGCTGCGGGTGGACACGAGGTCCCGGGCCGAGCCGTGGGCGGACAGTGCCGAGGCGAGTGCCTGCTCCAGAGCGGTGATCTGTTCGGGGGTGTGAGCGATGCCGGTGACCAGCTCCGCCCGTTCCGTCTCCAGTGCGACGACGTGCGCTTCGGCTGTGGCGCGCGCGGCCTGCGCCGTCCGGCGTGCGCGGTCCGCGCCCTCCTCGGTGCCGGCCAACTGCTCGCGGAGCGCCTGCCGTTTCTCCCGGGCACGCCACCGGGCCACGGATCGCTGGGTGTCGAGCTGCCGCAACTTTTCGGACAGCTCGGCGAGGTGGCCATCGGCTGTCAGAGCCTCGGCCTCTTTCCACTGCGCGGCCTTGAGGACGCGGGACTGTTCCTTGCGCAGCCGGTCGGCATCGGCCCATTGCCGGCGGGATTCCTCGGCCCCGTCCCGCCGACGTTGGGCCGCCACCGCTGCCTGCTGGGCCGCCTCCCGGTTCGTCACGGCCTCTTCCAGCAGGGCCGCCGCATTCTCCGCCCGCTCCCGTACGGAGACCGGATCCTGGCCGGGCATGTGCAGCAGCTTCCGGGCATCGGCATACAAGGCCGGGTCGAAGCGGGTGAGGGAGGCGTCCAGTGCGGACAGTTCCGCCGCACGGGTCCGGATGTCCACCAGCGTGGCCTCGATCACGCGCAACCGCTCGGCTGTCTCGGCCAGCCGCTCCCGCACCATGAGCGGCAGTGACACCTCGGCGTTGTCGGCGACCTCCCGCAGCTGCGGCGGGCCCACACGGACGATGTCACCCGGGCCGTGCCGGTTCTCCTTCACCACACCCAGCAGGGCGTTGTCCACGGCAATGTTCGTGGCGGATACCAGCAGTACGCGGTTGCCGCGGGTGATCAGGTCGCCGATGGCACGCTTCAGCACCGTGGTCTTGCCGGTGCCCGGCGGGCCCCACACCAGATGCACGCCCTGGCCGAGGCACGCGCGGTAGGCATCTCCCTGCGCGGGATGGAACCCCGGGGGGTCGGGGTCGGGTGAGGAGGTACCGCCGACCGCACCTCCGGCCAGAACACTCGCCAGCGGGGCCTCGCCCAGCCCGGAGATACCGTCGCGCAGTGCCTCGACGAGGAAGGTCGGCGGTTGCTTGAGCAGCCACAGATACGCGTCCGTCAGATCTGCGAACTCTGCGATCTTCAGTGTGAGCAGGGAGCCGGTTTGCACCGTCTCCGAGACGGCGAAGCCCTCGGTATCGACGCCGTCCGGCTCGGGGCCCGCGAGCCGCAGCGCGTCCAGCTGGTCCGGTCCGATATCGGAACCGCGCAGATCCACCGCGTACCAGCCCCCCCCTTGGTGCGGACCGCGCGCCCCAGACGCTGCCAGCGCGGCTGCCGGCCCGCGCTGCCCATGATCGCGACCAATTCACCAAGAGCCGCAGCGATCTCCTCGCGCCACCCCACCCCCGTCGCCCCCGCTCCCCGTCCGGCAATCTCAGGTCCCCCGCCGACCCTACCCAGCGGCACCCGCGGTGATCCCGCGGTCTCTGTGACGTGCGGCGAATCCCGGCCAGGTGGGCATGTGCGTCAGACCCACCTGGATGGAGGAGAAAGGGACTCGCCCCCGTGAATGTCAGTGCCGCCGCCTACGGTGGAGAACCACATGCCGCCGAGGCGGCAGGGGAGGGGTGAGAGGCATGCGCAGGGTTCCGCCGGAGATGTTCCGATTCACCACAGGGGAAAGGTCCGACCTCTACGGTGCGGTGCTGGGCGCCTTCGGCGCGGCCGGCGAACATCTGGAGACGGCGCTGGGGCTCGACGACGTACGCGAACGGCTGCGGACGGTGGGGTGGTTGGCCGCGGTCGAGGACGAGGAACTGCACGACGTACTGAAGAAGCTCGTGGACTGGGAGCTCCTGGACAGGGTCCACAACCACGCCGAGAACTACCGCACGGCCGAGGAGTACGAGCGGCGCAACCTGCAGTACTCGCTGACCCGCCGGGGCGAGGCCGCGCTCGCCGGGGTGCGGCACGCGCTGGAGGTGCTGGCCTCCACAGGGGCCCTCCAGACGGCCGTACTGGAAGCCATCGCCGACCGGCTCGACGAGCTGTGCCTGCTCTCCGATGAGACCGCCTTGGGCGATCGCCGGATCTTCACCACGCTGCGCGAGCTGGAAGGGCACCTGGAGGCCCTGGTGGAGAACACCAAGGCGTTCAACGCCGAGCTGCAGCGGCTGCTGCGCGCCGAGGGCACCGACCTGGAGGTCTTCCGCGAGGTGAAAGCCGCCACCGTCGCGTATCTCCAGGAGTTCCTGGTCAATCTGGACCGACGTGGGCAGGCCGTCGCCGCGGCCGTCGGCCGGGTGGAGGAGCGGGGTGTGTCGCTGCTGCGGGAGCGGGCCCTGCGCGGCGCCGAGCTGCCGCCGGTGGCCGGCGAGGACCCGGTGCCCGGCTGGCTGGAGAGCCGGCGGGCCCGCTGGGCCGGCTTGCGGGCGTGGTTCCTGCCGGACGACGGGGCCCGTCCCCGCATCGAGCAGTTGCACGACATCGCCCGGCGGGCCATCGTCTCCCTCCTGCAGGTCCTGGAGCGGATCAACGAGTCTCGGCGCCGCTCCTCCAGTGCCGTGCAGGATTTCCGCGAGCTGGCGCGCTGGTTCGCCGCCGCCCCTGGGGAGGAGGACCTGCACCGGCTGTGGTCAGCGGCCTTCGGCCTCGGCCCGGCACGCCACGCCCACCTCGCGCATTCCGACCCGGAGTTGATTCCCTCCGTGCTGCCGTGGTCCCAGGCTCCGCCGGTCGAGGTGTCGGCGCTGCTGCGGACCAGTGGAAGGACCGAGCGGTTCACTCGTACGGCCAAGGTGCGGGACATCGCCGCGGTCAAGGCGGAGCGGGCCGAGCGGGCCCGTGCGGAGCGGGCGGAACTCGCACTGGCCTGGCGGGGTCTGGAGACGGACGGACCCATGCGGCTTTCCTCCTTCGGCGAGCTGGATCCCGTGGTCTTCGAGCGGCTGCTCGATCTGCTGGGCCGTGCTCTGTCCGCCGGTCAGGACACCACCGGGTTGCGGCGCGCGACCACCGGGGACGGCCGGGTGGAGATCGTGCTCTCCCCGCCACCCGACCACCGCACCGCCGTGCTACGTACCGCGAAGGGAGCGCTGTCCGGGCCTGACTACATCGTCCATATCACCGCGACGGACCAGACCGGGGCGTTCTGGTCCGTGCAGAAGCCCGCGCGAGAGGAGGTGGCGGGATGAGCACGCTCGCCAACCAACTGGCGGTCGCCGAAAGAGAGGAAGTGGCCCGGGGCATCCGGCTGTTGCTCGCCCGCCCACTGCTCACCGAGGCGGCCGACCCGGTGGGCTTCGAGCTCGTGCGACGGCGACGCGAGCCGCTGGCCAAGTGGTTCGACTACACCTGCGGCTGGAACCTGGTGGTCGAGCCCCGGCGCGGGTACGCACGCCTCGCCAAGATCCGCACTCACGCCGATTCCTCCCGCCCCGCCCGGAGACAGCGTTCCCACCGGCCTCCCTTCGACCGTCGGCGCTACGTCCTGCTGTGCGTGACCGCAGCCGAGCTGCTGTCCATGTCGATGACGACCATCGGCCTGCTCGCCGGTCGTGTCGTCCAGGCCACGGCAGCCGATCAAGCACTGCCCGCCTTCGACCCGGTGCACCGGCCGGAGCGGATGGCGTTCGTGGACGTTCTCAAGCTGCTGGAGTCGTACGGCGTGCTCCGCGCCGTGGACGGCGCCACCGAGGCGTACGTCGAGTCGGTGGAGGCCAAGGTTCTCTACGGCGTGGACACCACCCTGCTGATGCGGCTGCCCGCCGCGCCCGTCGGTGCCTCCGGGCTTGCCGTACCACCGGACGAGGTGCCCACCGGCTTCGAGGGTCTCCTCACCGGGATCGTGCGGGAGCGGCGTTACGGCGGCGCGGCCGGTGACGGGACGGCGGAGGAGACGCCTGGCGCGGCTGCCGCCACGGAACCACAGCGCAATCTGTGGCTGCGCCACTCGGTGCTGCGCCGCCTGTTCGACGATCCCGTCGTCTACCGGGTGGACCTCACCGAGGACGAGCTGGCTTACGTCACCTCCCTGACCGGCCGCCAGATCCTGCGACGGTCGGTCGAACAGGCCGGCTTCCTCCTGGAGGAACGCGCCGAGGGGTTCCTGCTCGTCGACCCGGACGCGATCGCGACCGACGTCCGCTTCCCCGACGACACGTCCACCGCCCGGGTCGCCGCACTGCTCCTGCTCGAACCGGTCTGTGCCGCGCCCACCGGACTGCTTCCCGAACAGCTTGCCGAGGCCGGCGCGGACCTGCTGCGCCGCTTCCCCCGCTGGGCGAAGGCGTACCGGTCCCAGGACGGTGCGGCCCGGCTGGCTGACGATGCCGTGCGCGTGCTGCGGGACATGGGACTGATCCACCGGACCGGGGGTCGCGTCGTCGCGCGCCCGGCCGCCCACCGCTACCGCGTCGCCGAGGCCACCGGTGCGGACGCGGACAGGAAAGCCGGACAGAGGAACAGCGTGACACGGAGTGAGGCGATGGGCACCGAGGCCCTGGACGGCGGTCCGTACGAAGGGGACGAACAGTGAGTGTGACAGAGCTTCCCGCGCCGCGCCGCGACGAGCCGGCCGAGTCGTCCGGTCCTGCCGCGCCGTCACAGTGGAGCCGCTGGCAGCCGCACCGCGCCGGCATCCTCAACGTCTGGCGTTACTACGACGAGACCTTCACCTTCCACCAGGGCCGCCTGCTGCTGCGGGGCCAGAACGGCTCGGGCAAGTCCAAGGCCCTGGAACTCCTGCTGCCCTTCCTCTTCGACGCCAGCCTGCGCCCCAACCGCCTCTCGACGTTCGGCGGTTCGGAACGCACCATGCACTGGAACCTCCTGGGTGAGGGCGCCTCAGGCAAGACCCGGGTCGGATACGTGTGGCTGGAGTTCCGCCGTGTCGGTGACGACGGCGAGGAACGCTGGTTCGGCTGCGGGGCGCGTCTGCAGGCGAGTGTGCACACCAGCGGAGTGCATACCGACTACTTCACCACCAGTTCCCGGATCGCCCACCCCGGCGGTCTGTCCCTCATCAACGGCGCCGGACAGCCCCTGACCCGCGCTGCCCTCGCGGAGGCCCTGCGCGACCGAGGTGACGTGCATGCCTCGGCCGCCGACTACCGCACGGCGGTACGGCGCGAACTCTTCGTCGGCATGGGGGAACAGCGCTATGAATCGCTTCTGTCCGCTCTCCTCCAGCTGCGTCAGCCCAAACTGTCCGAACGGCTCGACCCCTCCCTGCTCTCCACCCTCCTCTCCCGCGCCCTGCCTCCACTGGGCGAGGGCGAGATCGCCGAACTCGCCGAGGGCTTCGAGCGGCTGGACCGCCAGCGCGAACACCTCACGCGACTCGACGACGAGGTGGCAGCTGCCGAGACCGTTGCGTCCCGGCAACGTGGATACGCGCGCCGGGTTCTGCGCGCTGCCGCGGCCGCACTGATCTCCGCCACCACGGAGATGGACAACCTCACCCGTATCGCCAGGGCCAGTGCCGAGGACCATGCCAGGGCCCGGGAGGAGCGGGAGATGACCGAGGCCCGGCGGGAGGAGCAGGTCAAGCGCGCGCACACCTTGGAACAGACCATCGAGGGCCTGCGTGACAGCGACGCGTACCGGCAGGGTGAGGAGCTCGACCGGCTCCGTCGCCGCGCCGAAGAGACGACGGCCGACGCCCGGCGGCAGCGCGCCGGGGCCCGCACTGGACGGAACCGAGCGGAGGAGGACCAGCGGCGTGCAGATGAGGCCACGGGCCATGCCCGCACGCTCGAAGAGCACGCCTGCGAAGCCGCCGAGGAGGCCCACCGGTCGGCACGAGGAGCGGGTCTGGAGTCCGTCCACCACGAAGCGGACGCGCTGCTCGGCTCCGTACGCCTGCCGTCCGGCGCGACGGATCCCCGGCAGGACACCGTTCCGTCCGAGGCTCCGCCCGCCTCCGACGGGACGGGCGAGAAGCGGGCCCGGCAGGCGCGCCGACTGCTGCGGGGCGCGGTCACCGCCCGACGGCAACAGGTCGATCTCGTCATGGAGGCCATGGACGGGCACGGTCGAGCGGTCCGGGACCGGGGCACCGCAGAGGAGGTGCTGGAACAGACCCGCACCCGGCTTGCGGAGGCGATTGCCGGGCGCGACGCAGCGGCCCATGCCTGGGATGACGCTCTCTCCGCACAGGCGGAGCGGCTGCGCGCCTGGGCCAGGGGGTGCACGGAACTCCTGATCACCGATCCGGAGGAACTGTCGGCCCGCGCGGCGTCCGAGACCGAGGTGGTGGCCCTGGTGGAAGCCGCCGCTCGCCCGGTGGAGCAGGAGATCGCGGAACACGAGGCCACCGAACGCGCTGTACGGCGAAGCCTGCTGGACGAGCGCGACGCGCTGGGGCGGGAGGCGGAACGATTGCGTCAGGAGACCGACCTGCCGCCCTCGCCGCCGTACACCCGCACTGCGGATCGCGCCGCCATGGCAGGCGCGCCGCTGTGGCGGCTGGTCGCCTTCCGCGCGGGTGTGCCACTCGCCGTACAGGCCGGAGTGGAGGCGGCGCTGGAGACGTCGGGCCTGCTGGATGCCTGGGTCGGCTCGGACGAAGGGCTCACCCTGCCTGGTCACGACACCCGTGTTGAGGCCGCCCTGGCCCTGCCCGCTCCGGGGGCGAGCCTGCTGGAGGTACTGCGGCCCGAAGAAGACATCCTGGTCCGGGCAGAGACGGTCTCCCGGCTGCTCGCCGGTGTTGCCTTCGGTGCGTGCCTCCCCGATGGGCATCCGGCCGCCGTGTCAGCCGACGGCGCCTGGCGCCTCGCGCTCGCCACCGGCACCTGGAGCAAGCCGGAGCCCGCCCACATCGGCGCCCTCGCCCGGCAGCGCGCACGACACCGCCGGATCGGCGAACTGACCGACCGGATCGCCGGGACGCAGGCCTCCCTCGCCGCACTCGACGACCGGTTGCACGCCCTCGGCGCCCGGCGCGACCTGCTGGACGCTGAGCGGGCGGCCCGCCCCGACCACCGCGAGCTCGATCAGCGGCGCCGTGCCTGGGACCGTGCCGAGGATCAGGTAGCGGCCCGGGACGACGCTGTACGCGACGCAGTCGGGCGCTTGGAGCGGACCGAGACCGAGGTCACGGCCGCGCTGCGCACGCTCAGTCGTCGCGCGGCGGAGCACGGTCTGCCCACGGACAGCGGCCGGCTGCGCGAACTGTCCCGCGCCATCGACACGTTCCGGGACTCCGCCGACCTCTGGGTGGACGCCCGGCTCCACGCGACGGCGGTCGCCGACCGGGCCCGTCAGCTCGTGGCGCAGGCGGATCGCTCATACCGGGACGCCGAGGAGCAGAACGCGGCCGCGACCATCGCCGAGACCGAGGCCGAGGGGGTGCGGGCCCGCCTGGAGGCGGTGGAGGCCACCGTCGGCGAGGACTACCGGCAGGTGGTCGCGCGTGTCGCCGAGGCACGGACCGAACTGCGTAGGTGCCGTGACGCGGCCGAGCGCGCGGGTGAACTCCTGCGCAGCCTTGAGGGGCGCATCGGGGAACTGCGGGCCGTCAGCCAACGTGACGTCGAGGGACGGGAGCAGGCGGTCATGTCCCGGGACGGTGCAGCACGGCGCTTCCGGCATCTGTGCGCGACCGGACTGGCCGAGGACGCCGGCATCGCCCTCGAACTCGATGCCGAGGGCGGCGCAAAGGCCACCCTGGAAGCAGCCCGCGCGACCGCGGCGAAGTGGTCCGGCGTCCCGCATGCCGCACACAACCTGGGCGATGCCGCCACCCGCCTCTCCGAAGCGGTCCATGAGGCTCGTCGGCACCTCGGAGCCCGGGCCGACCTCGACCTGGAGCCCGACGAGGACGTCCAGCTCTTCACCGCCACCCTGGACGGCGTACGCGTCGGGGCAACGGGACTGCTCACCGCGCTGACGCAGGAGCGCGACCGCAGCCGGGACGACATCACCGGCGCCGAACGGCGTCTGTTCGACCAGATCCTCACCGGTGACATCCGCCGGCACCTGGCCACCCGCATTCGCCAGGCCGGTGAACTCGTCGACCGCATGAACGGTCACCTGGAACGCGTCCGCACCGCCTCCCGGGTCTCCGTCCAGCTCGTGTGGCAGATCCGCCCGGATCTCCCCGAGGGCACCCGCACCGCCCGCGAGCTGCTGCTCAAGGACCCGGGCCGGGTCACCGACAGCGACCGGGAGGCCCTGCACTCCTTCTTCCGCGCGCGGATCGAGGAGGCCAAGAACAGCGACACGGCGGCGAGCTGGGAGGAACAGCTCGGCGAAGTGCTCGACTACACGGCCTGGCACCAGTTCACCGTCCGTCTGGACCGTGCGAACGGGACCGGCTGGCAGCCGTTGACTAAGAAGCTGCACGGTGCGCTGTCCGGTGGAGAGAAGGCCATCGCCCTGCACCTGCCGCTGTTCGCCGCGGTCGCCGCCCACTACGAAGCCGTGCCCCGGGCGCCACGGCCGATTCTGCTGGACGAGGTCTTCGTCGGCGTCGACACCGTCAACCGCGGCCAGGTCTTCGCGCTGCTCACCGCTCTCGACCTGGACCTCATGCTCACCTCCGATCACGAGTGGTGCACTTACGGGGAACTGCCCGGCATCGCCATCCACCAGCTCCTCACGAGCACGGACGACGACGCGGTCACGAGCGCCCGCTTCGTGTGGAACGGCACTGATCTGGAGGCGGAATGACGACCACGGGACCGACCCTGGGGGAGCGCACCCTGCGCCGCCCCGAGCTGCAGCCCCTCTGGCAGACGGTCCACGACCGCCTTTCCTCCGGTCGGCCCGTCACCCGCGTACGCTTCGGCCCGCTCGATGACCCCCAGCGCGAAGCCCTCGCCGACCTCCTCGGCCTGGACCGCCTGCCGGACGTCCGGCCCTCCGTCACCCTGGCCCGCCTGGAGGAGGCAGTCACCGAGCTCAGCGGTCGCACG
Source organism: Streptomyces sp. NPDC048644 (assembly GCF_043199105.1). Classification (NCBI taxonomy): domain Bacteria; kingdom Bacillati; phylum Actinomycetota; class Actinomycetes; order Kitasatosporales; family Streptomycetaceae; genus Streptomyces; species Streptomyces sp. NPDC048644. The sequence goes on along the minus strand of NZ_JBICVO010000012.1, from coordinate 12,966 downwards.
GTACGTGAAGTCGTCACCGAACTGGTCGGCCCGCCGGCCGACCGCGCGGCCGAGCGGCGCCGTCAGGAAGACGAACGGGCCTGTCTGTGGGCCTGGTTGGATGCCCACGACGCTGTGCGGGCCCAGCCCGCGCTCGCCGACTGGGCCACCTCCTGCCGGGCCACCGGTCTGGTCGACGGCTCTCCGGGACGTACGCGTGCCCTGCTGACCGACGCGCTCGCGGTACTGGCGGCGCTTCCCTCCCATGCGGAGCCGTTGCCGGTCTTCGCCGCCCGGGTGGTGAGAGGTGATTCCCACGCTCTCGATGACGGCACCCGCCTGTCCTCCCTCGTCCTGCGTGCCCTGGCGGCCCTCCACAACACCGACCTGCCGCAGTCTGCCGCGGACCGGCGCGCCCTGTGGATCCGGGCGGGCGTCGCCGACGACGAACTGTCCGCCACTGTGCTCACCGCCGGACTACGACCGGGCGGCGACGGGCCGCTTGCCCTTGTGGCACGTGTGTGTGCCGAGGCCGGGCAGGCCGCCGGCCTGACCCTGGCCCAGGTACGCGCCCCCGGAGGGTTCACGCTCGGCACCCGGCCCGCTCCCGTTGTCCACGCCGTGGAGAACCCCAGCATCATGGCCCTCGCCCTACGGCGGTTCGGCCCCTCCTGCCCGCCCCTCGTCTGCACGTCCGGCTGGCCCAACAGCGCCGCCATCCATCTTCTCCGCCTGCTTGCGGACCACGGTGCGGACCTGCGCTACCACGGCGACTTCGACGGCGAGGGCATCCGCATCGCCGCCTATGTGCTCGACAAGACACCGGCCCACCCGTGGCGCATGACAGCGTCGGACTACCGCGCCGCGGTAGCCCGTATCCCTGGCGGCCCTCCACCAGGCCGCCTCACCGAGGCGCCCTGGGATCCGGAGCTGACCGCGATCATGGCCAGTCACGGCACGGCCGTGGTCGAGGAGTTGGTTGCGGACGTTCTGCTGGATGACCTGGCCGATGCCGGGCGTGCGGGCACGGTCTGAGGGAATCGACCGCTCGTGCGGCTCCCTGGGTCTTGTGCTCCGGCAGGCGTCACAGGCCGTGCTGGTCGATGAGCCGCATGAGATTCCGTTTGCGCTTGTGGGCGGCCCGCAGAGCAGTGAGGTACGACATGAAATCGGCCTCGGTGCCCAGGCGGCGGTGGCAGTCGCGGATGCTCAGCAGCAGGCTGGCCAGCTGCTCGTAGACGGTGTTGCCGGTCTGCTTCGTGAGGGGCTCGGCCAGGCGCAGGTAGACGTCCAGTGCGTCGGAGGGGCGAGAGGTGCGGGCCTGGTCGGCGAGGGCCAGCCACTGTCGGTTGTGGGCGCCGGTCTCGGCTGCGGCCTGCCAGGCGGTGGCGATGTCTCCGTCGTCGAGCAAGGCATCGATCAGGGCGGGTCCGCCGCGCCAGGACTGTTGCCACTGCTGTGCGTCGGCGCGCAGCAGCGCGAGAGCTCGCTCACGTTCTGCCTGCCAGCAGCCGGCCGCCTGCGCCACCGTACGCAGCTGTTGGTACGCGGTCAGGGAGCGGTGAGCGGCGAGGGCGTCGCGGCGCAGGACAACGGCGTCGGAGGGCCGCGCCGCGAGGGTGTAGCGGTCGCAGAGGTAGTCCACCAAGGCGATGCCGGGGGCGTCGGGGCCAGATGCTTCCCTGATGCCGCGCTCCGCCCACCGGAGGGATTCGTCGCGACGGCCGGCGGCGTCCAGTTCGCGGGCGATGATCAGGTGGGTGCTGCCGTCGGGTGCGAGGGCGGCCGCGTGGACGGCGACCACGGTGTCCACATCATCGCCCGCCCTGGCCAGTCGCTCCATCAAATACTTCTCCGCCCACCCGGTGCGGTTGCCGTGCCACGCCTCGACCGCCAATTGCCGTACGGTGACCATGCCTTGCTCGCCGAGGACTTCCGCGTAGTCGAGCGGGTCGAGGCCGGTCAGGTCGTCCAGGTCATTGAGCACCTGCCCGACCAGCCACCGTGCTGTCTCGGTCGGGTCCGGGCGAGCCGCACGGCATGCGTCGAGGTGGGCTTCGGCGAGAGCGGATCCGACGTTGTGCAGGTGTCCGTCGGAGTCGTCGGTGCCGTCCTGCACCTCGCCCAGGAGCCGTATCGCCTCTCGCGACAGGGAGACCGCGTCCGCGGCCCGCCCGGTGGAGGTCAGTGCGGTGAGGGCGGACACCGCCTGTGCGGCTTGTTCGCCGTAGGCGCGGGCATCGGTGTACTCGACGTATCCGTACTGCGCGAAGGGGGAGATGTCGAGGAGTTCGTGGATCCGGGTACGGACCTCGGTCAGGTCTCCGCGGGCGCTCGCCGCCCGCAGCTCCAGGCGGCGGCGTACCTGCAGGTTCTCGGTGATCTGTTCCCGTACGAGATCGAGCAGTTCGTCCTTGGAGAGCCCGGCCAGCCACACGTCCAGCTGCTGAGTACGAGTCCGGGCCCGGTCGCGCTGCTGCGGCAGTGTGTCCTCCCTGGCGAGCACGGTCAGGCCGAGTGCGACCAGGTGCTTGCAGAAGTTGCCTTCCACGCCGTACGGACAGTCGCACTCACCTCCCAGTCCGTCGGGTCCGCCAAGGGAAAGCTCCACCGCATAGGCGGTGGTCCCGTGGACCGTGGCCGTGATCCAGCCGTCGCCAACTTCCATGGCGGTTACCGCGTCCAGGTAGCCTCGGCCTCGCTCGAAGGAGCGCGGACCGGCCAGCGCGCGCAGGTCGTCCGGGCCGAATCCGGTGTTCCGTGTCACACGGTCATTCAACCGGAGGGCGAGCGCGTCGCATTGCCGCATTCAGGGATCTCGGTGGTGTTGCCGGGGCGCGGACGTGGCAGGGGGCGCCGTAAGGGAGTTGTGTCCAGGACCCGCCAGGAACCCGCCCCCTCACCCCTCACCCCGCACTCAACGCCTCAGTAGGCGCCACCCCCGCAGCCCGCATTGACGGGTACACCCCCGCCACCACCCCGATCGCGATCGCTCCGGTTGTGCCGGCGGCTATTGCCGACAGGGGGATGATCGGGGGCCAGCCCTGGTAGGTGGCGTAGGCGAGGGAGGCCAGGACGCCGACGGTGGTGCCCAGGAGGCCGCCCAGGAGGGACAGGGCGATCGACTCGGTGAGGAACTGGCTGCGGATCTGGCCGCGGTGGGCGCCCAGGGCGCGGCGGAGGCCGATTTCGCGGCGGCGTTCCAGTACGGAGATGTACATCGTGTTGGCGACGCCGACGCCGCCGACCAGCAGGGCGACGCCTGCGAGGCCGAGGAAGAGGGCCGAGAAGGTCGCTGCGGTGGCGCGTTTCGCGGTCAGGGCGTCGGAGGGGCGGCTGACCTGGATCAGGCCCGGTGTCTGCGGGTAGACGGTGGCCGCGAGTACTGAGGCGACGTCCTCCACCGAGTCCTCGTGTGCCGTGGTGTAGACGACCGTCGGGTGTCCGTCGAAGTGCAGGACCTTTTTGGCGGCGCCCCAGCCCACCAGGACGGAGCGTTCCAGGTCGGGGGTGAGACGCATCGGGCCGAGGATGCCGACGACGGTGAAGTAGGTGTCGCCGATGAAGACTTGGGGCGGTTCCTGGCCGGGAGTCAGGCGGGGGATGCCGAGTCGGGCGGCGGCTTCGTAGCCGAGGACGACGGTGGGGAAGTTGTCGGTCGTCGCGTTCAGGAATTTACCGGAGCTGACCGTGCCGTTCACTGCGGGCAGCAGGTCGGTGCGGGCCGCGAGCACGGTCAGGCCGAGGCCGTCGTTGGGGTCGGTGCGCTCCGAACGGCGCACCAGGGCATGGGTGTTGGCGACGGCGCTCGCATGGGTGACCGGGCCGATCCGCCGGACCATGTCCGGTGCCTCCTCGGGGATGAGGACGGGCGGTTTCTGGTTGGGGGCGGATTCGGCGCGCAGCGTGTTCGTGCCCAGCGCGGACAGCTGCTGGTCGAGGTGGCGCTGGCTGGAGGCCGGGATGCTGGTCACCAGGATCAGGGTGGCGATGCCGATGGAGATGCCGAGCGCGGAGAGCGCGGCGCGCATCCGGCGGGTGCGGATCCCGAGGAGCCCCAGGCGCAGCACGTCGGAGGGGGCGAGCCTGACCGGGCGGCTGGGGTCGGCGTCCGGGGCGGTCGGTGCGGGGACGGTGTCGGTGCGTTTCACTGCGGGCCCCCGGTGTGCGCTGCCTCGTCGGCGACGATGCGGCCGTCGCGGATCTCGACCCGGCGTGGCAGCCGTTCCGCGATGTCCCGTTCGTGGGTGATGACGGCGATGGTGGTGCCCTCGGCGTTCAGCCGGATGAGCAGGTCGAGCACGGCCTGGCTGTTGGCCGTGTCGAGGGCGCCGGTCGGCTCGTCGGCGAGTACCAGCGCGGGCCGGTTGACCAGGGCGCGGGCGATGGCCACGCGCTGCCGTTCGCCGCCCGACATCTGGTGCGGCAGGTGCCCGACGCGGTGGCCGAGCCCGACCCGCTCCAGCGCGGCGACGGCCAGCGGCCTGCGTTGCCGGCGGGGCACGCCCGCGTACAGCAGTCCGGTGGCGACGTTCTCCGCGGCGCTCAGGCCGTCGGTGAGGTGGAACTGCTGGAAGACGAAGCCGAGCCAGCGTCCGCGCAGCGCCGACAGGCGGCGGTCGGACAGCCGGGCCGGGTCCTCGCCGGCGATCTCCACCGAGCCGCTGGTCGGCAGGTCGAGGGTGCCCATGATGTTCAGCAGTGTCGATTTGCCGGACCCGGAAGGGCCGACGATGCCGAGCAGGTCGCCGTCGGCGATGGTGAGCGAGACGTCGTCGAGCGCCTTGACGCCGCCGTGGTACGCCTTCGTCGCGTTCTTGACGGTGAGGACGGGCGGGCCGGTCCGGCGGTGCGGGGCGGCGGACGACGTGCCGTCGGCGGCCGGTGCGGTGTGCGGCAGGGTCACGACGTGGTCACCACCCGGTCGCCTTCCTTGATGCCCGCACCCGAGACCTCGACCATGCCCTTCGCGAACAACCCGGTCTTGATGGCGGCGAGTTGGCCGCCGGGCCGCTGGAGCGCGTAGCCGCCCTCGCGCAGTGCGAGCAGCGAGCCGACCGGGACGGCGAGCACCTGCTTGCGCTTCTCCGTCGTGAAGGTGACCTGCACGGACGCCGAGCTGATGTCCTTCACCGCGGCGCTGTCCTTCGGCTCGACCGTGACCTGGAGCGTGGCTTCGGACGCCGTGCCCGAGGCGTCGTCGTCGGTTCCGCCCTGCACGGTCTGCCCCACCGAAGTGACCTTGCCCGGCACGGTCTTGGTGTTGGGCAGGGTGAGGGTGACGGAGTCGCCCTTGTGGATCGGACCGGAGTCCTGCGCGTCCACCTTCACCCGGATCGACTTGCGGACGGACGTGACGGTCAGCACCTCCGACGCCGCCGGATCCCCGAGCTGCGCCTTGATGCCGCTGACCCGGTAGGGGCCGGGCAGCACGACGATGTGCCCGGGGACGAGCTTCCCGGTCTCCTGCTGCTTGGTGTCGTGCTGCCAGCGCTTGAGCGCGGCGAGCAGCGCGGGGGTCAGTTCGGTGCCGGGCTCCGTGTCTCCGCTGGGGGCGGTCGCCCGCGGCGTCGGGCCGGTGTCGTAGCCGAGCGCCCGGAGGTTCTCGGCGAGTACGGTCACGTCCCGTCCGCCGGTCCCCGCGGTGCCGAGGGTGCGGAAGAACGGGGTGTCGCCGAAGAACACCATCACGGGTTGGTCGTCGACCCAGTACAGCGGCTTGCCGCGGGATACCGGGGCGCCCGTCTTCGGCAGCCGGGTCACCGCTCCCTTTCCGGTGCCCTTGACGGTCCGCTGCCCGCCGAAGCCGAGGGCGCCGGGCAGCGTCCGGCTGTCGGCGAGGTCCGTCCGCACGATTTTGGTCGTCCCCGCCGAGGGGGCGCCGGCCTTCTTGGGCTGCTGGTCACGGCCGTGCGCGGTCAGCGCCACCGCTCCGGCGGCGCCCCCGGCGAGCACTGCCACGGCCACCGCTGCCACCGCGACCCGCCTGCCCCGGCTGCGGCCGGGCGCCGGAGTGTTGTCCTTACTTGCCACTGAACGCTTCCTTTGTACACACCTTGTCGGCCTTGTCCTGCTCGGCTTCGGAGAGCGCGCTGGGTTTGCTGTCGTTGTACGTCCAGCCGGTCGCGATGCCGTGCTCGTCCTGGAGCATGTGGATGCGCATGCCCTTGTCGGTGAGGCACTTCACGTAGGTGCGGTAGTCGTCCGTGTAGTGCGGGTTGATCGCCGGGTCCTGCTCCGGTGGCCGCCGGGGCAGCTTCACCAGACACGCGTCGTAGGCCGGCTTGTACTTCTTGGCGATCTCCATGCTCTGCATCGGCGCCGCCTGCTTGGCGCCCGCCATTTCGGCCCGCTTGGTGTTCATGGGGACGCCGTGGGACTGGAGGCAGGCGTTGTAGGCGTTGTCGAGCTTGTCGATCTCCTCCTCCGAGCTGTCCAGGCGCAGTTGCGGCCGGCGGGAGTCGGTCTTCGAGGACGCGGACGTGCCGGGCTTGCCGTCCGATGCCGGGCTTCCGGTCTCCAGGGTCGAGACGCCGTCCTTGCCGGCCTTGGCGTCGCCACCGTCGCCCGCACCGCAGGCGGTCAGCACGGTCGCGGCGAGCAGCGCGCAGACGGAGAACGCGGTGGTACGGACCGCGGAAGAGAAAGGTTGGGTCTTCTGCATGCCGCCCAGCATCACGACGACTTGTCAGGAAGCTGTCAGGAACTCATGGCGTGCTCATAGGGGTTGTGCCCGGCCGCCCCGTGCCGCGCACGGCGTTCCTAGACTCACCCCATGTGTGCGCGCGTGGTCGTCGCCGAGGACGACGGAAAACAGGCGGAGCTGGTCCGCCGCTATCTGGAGCACGAGGGCCATGACGTGGTCGTGGTGCACGACGGCGCCACGGCGCTCGCGGAGCTGCGCCGCCGTCCACCGGACCTGCTGATCCTCGACGTGATGATGCCGTTCATCGACGGCCTCGACGTCTGCCGGATCGTGCGCGCCGAGGCGGCACTCGCCGCCCTGCCGGTGCTGATGCTGACCGCCCGTTCCACCGAGGACGACCTGCTGCTCGGCCTTGACCTGGGCGCGGACGACTACATGTCCAAACCGTTCAGCCCCCGTGAACTGATGGCCCGCGCCCGGTCCCTGCTGCGGCGCGGCAGCCGTACGGGCACGGGCGGCAGCGCCGATGCGGCCGTACCGGACCCGGACCCGGTCCTACGGGTCGGGCCGCTGACCGTGGACCCCGGGCGCCACGAGGTGTGGGCCCACGACCGCCGAATCCACTGCACACCGGGCGAGTTCCGGCTCCTCGAAGTGCTGGCGACGCGGCCGGGGCAGGTCTTCACCCGGGCGCAGATCCTGGAGCGGCTGCACGGCTTCGACCGCTACATCACCGCGCGGACCGTGGACGTGCACGTGATGAACCTCCGCAAGAAGATCGAGCAGGACCCGCGCAGCGCCCGCCGGCTGGTGACGGTCTACGGCGTCGGCTACAAGCTCGTCGACGAGGAACCGCCCGCCGGCCGGGAGGACCCCGGGCCCGCCACCGGCCGGAGGGACATCCGTCATGGGCCCTGAGACGAACCGGGGCGAAGCGGCCTCTCACCCCCGCCGCCGCACGGCCCGTTGGCGCATCCTGCCGAGTTCGCTCCGCCGCGAGGTGCCGCTGCGCCGCAGCCTGCTGCTGCGGCTGCTGGCGGTGTCCGTGGTCGTGTCCGTCTGCTCGGTGGCCGCCACCGCCTACGTCGTCGTCCAGATGACGGCCGTCGCGATCCGCCAGGAACAGGGCCAGGCGCTGGCCGACGACGCCAAGACGTACGACGAGCTGCTCGGCTACGCGGCCCGGCACCCGGACTGGTCGGACGCCGCGGGAACCGTGCACGCGCTCGCCCGCAGGACGGGCCACCGCATCGTGCTGACCACCCGCGGCCACCCGCGGCCCGTCGCCGACTCCGACCCGGAACCCGGCGTGCCGTTCCGGCCGCCCGCCAAGCCCACCGCCGTCATCGACCCGCTCGCCGTCGACCCCGACCTGCTGCCCGGCTCGGCGGGCGACCTGATCGACCCGCGCGCGGTGGGGCCGTTCCTGCTGCCCCGCGAGGAACGCGACAGGCTGGCGGGCCTCGCCGCGCGTGTCCAGACGTGCGTGCACGAGACCATGCAGGAGGACGTCCGCGTCGAACGGGAGCCGAGCGGGCGTTCCCGGGTACTGCTGCCGCCCGACATGAGCACTACGGCCCGGTGCAGAACCGAGATCATCGACGAGCCCACTCCCACTGAGAAGAAGGCGCTGTCCGCGCTCGGCACCCTCGTCAATGCCTGCCTCGCCCACCGCGGCGCGCCCGCCGTGACCCTGTCGCTCGACGACAGCGGGAAGCCGGTGGCCACGGGGCGCGATGCCGGCCGGTCCCAGGTCTCCTCGTGCGTCGCCACCAGCCGCGCGGAACAACTCGCTCCGTACGTCGCGCCCGCCGCGCAGCTGTACGTCTCCAGCCCCGGCCGCACCGCGACCACCTTCTTCGCGCTGTCCCCGGCCAACAAGGCGCGGATCGCCGGAGGCGCGGCGCTGGTGCTGCTGGTGACCGTCGCCGTGACCGTCCTGGCCGGCATCCGGCTGGTGCGTCCGCTGCGCGCGCTGACCGCCGCGGTGCAGCGGCTGGAGGAGGGCGACGCGGACGCCCAGGTGCAGGTGACAGGCGCCGACGAGATCGGCCGGCTGTCGGTCGCCTTCAACTCGATGGCCGGGCGCCGCGCGGAGCTGGAACGGCTCCGCAGGGCGATGGTCAGCGACGTGGCGCACGAACTGCGGACGCCGCTGAGCAACATCAGGGGCTGGCTGGAGGCGGCCGAGGACGGCGTCGTCGAGACCGACGACGACCTGCTCGCCTCCGTACTGGAGGAGGCGCTGCTGCTCCAGCACATCATCGACGACCTGCGCGATCTGTCGGCGGCCGACGCGGGCGAGCTGCGGCTGTCGAAGGCGCCGGTGCAGGTCGCGGACGTGCTGGCGCAGACCGCGAACGCCCACCGCGCCGACGCGGACACCAGCGGCGTGACGCTCACCGTCACCGCGGATGACGGGACGCTCGTCGACGCGGACCCGGTCCGGCTGCGGCAGATGACCGGCAACCTGGTCTCCAACGCGATCCGGCACACGCCCCGCGGCGGCACGGTGGCCCTGCGGTCGCAGGTGGCGAACGGGTCCGTACGGATCGACGTGGCCGACACCGGAGCGGGTATCGCGCCGGACGAACTCCCGCACGTCTTCGACCGTTTCTGGCGCGCGGAGAAGTCCCGCAGCAGGCAGACGGGCGGCAGCGGCCTGGGCCTGTCCATCGTGCGCAAACTCGCCGAGATGCACGGCGGCACCGTCACGGCGCGCAGCACTCCGGGCGCGGGCTCCGTCTTCCGCCTCACCCTCCCGCTGCTCCCGGAGGCGGCGAGGGCGGGTGACGGCGGCGGGTGAGGCGGATGAGGCGGCCCGGACGGCACCGTGGGGTCCGTCCGGGCCGCCGCGCGGGCGCGCCGGAGAGCCGGATCAGACGGCCGTGGCGGCCGGTTCACCGACCGGGGAGTGCGCCGCTTCGTAGGCCAGGCCGACGCGCAGCACACCGGCGTCGTCCAGGTAGCGGCCCATCAGCTGCATGCCGATGGGCAGGCCGGCGTGGTCGCGGCCGACCGGGAGGGTCAGCGCGGGCACGCCGGTGATGTTGGCGGGAGCGGTCAGCCGGGAGTAGGCGTCCAGGAGGGTTTCCGTGGTGCCGTCCGGCCACTGGACGCTTTCCTGGCCGATCGGTACGGCCGTCAACGGCACGGTGGGCGCGGCGATCACGTCGACCTCGTCGAACATGCCGGCCCACGCCTGCTGAAGGAGCGTGCGCGCCCGCCGGGCCCGCAGGTAGTCGCTCGCGGCGACGGACCCGCTGCCCTCCAGGAGCAGCCGGACCTCAGGACCGTACAGTTCGGGGACCGCCCGCAGCGTCTTCTCGTGATACGCCGCGGCCTCGGGGGCCAGCAGGCCCCACCCGGTGGGCAGGAGGTACCGCGCCAGCGGGATCTCGACCTCGACGAGTTCGGCACCGAGCCCGGCCAGTCGCGCCAGGGCGCCGCGCACGGCGGTTTCCACCTCGGGGTCGACGCGCTCGAAGTAGTAGTTGACCGGCACGCCGACGCGCACGCCGGCCAGGCCGTCCTCCGGGCGGCCCTGGCGCGGGCGGGGCAGCGCCCGGACGGATGCCGGGTCATCGGGGTCGTATCCGGTGAGCGCGGGCAGCACCAGTTCCGCGTCCCGCACCGTGCGGGTGAGCGGCCCCACGTGGTCCATGGACCAGCCGAACGGGACCACACCGTTCAGGGAGACCAGGCCGTACGACGGCTTGAGCCCGACCACGCCGTTCAGCGCCGCCGGCATGCGGACCGAACCCCCGGTGTCCGTGCCCAGCGCGAAGGTGGCCGCTCCGGTGGCCACGGCGACCGCCGAGCCCCCGCTTGACCCTCCCGCGATGCGGCCGTGGTCCCAGGCGTTGGCGGTCTGCGGAGTGGTCACCCCGAAGGCGAACTCGTGGGTGTGGGCCTTGCCGACGAGCACCGCGCCCGCCTGCGACAGGCGCGTCGTGACGGTGCTGTCCCGCGCGGCGACATGACCGGCCCGCACCCGCGAACCGGCCTCGGTCGGCAGGCCGGCGACGTCGATGAGGTCCTTCAGTGCCACGGGCATGCCGTGCAGCGCGCCCCGGTACCGGCCGGCCGCGATCTCCTGGTCCGCCTCCGCGGCCGAACGCAGCGCACGCTCGCCCGTCACCGTGACGTACGGGTGCAGCACCGGATCCACCGCCGCGATCCGGTCGAGGACGGACTCGGTCACCTCCCGGGCCGTCAACTCCCGTGCCGCCACGGCTTCGGACGCCTCGGCGAGGGTCAGCTCACAGGGACGCATCGGCCGCTCCCTGCCCGCTGCCGTGGCCGCCTTCCGGCCGGACGTCCGTCAGGTCCAGCTCGTGCAGGGGGCTGATGACGGTGTTGAGGTGCTGGGCCACGGCGGCAACGGCGGCCCGGTGCCCGTCCTGCGGATCCGGGACCGCGGGCGGCGCCGGTTCGGCGGCTTCCCCGGACGGGGAATCGATGGTGCGCATGTACGCCCTTCATGTCGGTGCCGACGGGCGGCGTCAGGCGGCCCCCCCGGCAGTAAACGCAACACAATTGTCTTTGCGAGGGTAGGCGGTCGCTCCGCGCGGTGCGGCGGAGGAGCCGCGATGAGCTGCACAGAGCCGTGGCCGGGCCGAATCCCGTGACGGTCGGGCCCGTTCACCTCGGGCACCCCGGACGGGCCGCGCGTTCGCCATCCCGCGCCGCTGCCCGCCACCGCGCGCTACCGAATCCACTTCAGCCAATGTGGTGCGCGCCGGACCCGGGAATTACGGCGGGATCATTCGAATGTATTACCTCCTATATTCGCGTCGAAGGAACGCTCTTTCGAGGGACGGCGGGATTCTGAGCCCGGCGGCTAAGATCGGCGCCACCCCCGGATCTCGTGCAATTTCACGGCCGCGTGCACATGGCCGTCGAGCACGCCGGGTGCGCTGTGTGCGAGTGGCCAGGTGTCAGGAGTATCGGCGCTGGTCAGGAACGAATGACTGGGAGAATATGGTGCATTACGGAAATGGTGTGGCTGCGGACTCGATCGGGGCTGCCGCCTGGGTGAAGGCCAAGGCCAGCGACCCGGTCGGCAACTGCGTGGAAATTGCACGCCTGGATGGTGGCGAGGTGGCCTTCCGGAACTCCCGCTTTCCCGGCGGCCCTGCTCTGGTGTTCACGCGTTCGGAAATGGCGGCCTTCCTCGACGGCGCGCGGAAGGGCGAGTTCGACCGCATGACTGTCTGAAACCCGTTGGGCAGAGTTCGTGGCGGCTGCCCGATTCCTCATGCTGGGATGCTGGCGGGAGTTTCGCCGGTGTGGAGGAGTCAGAGTGATCGACCGCGTCCTGAGTGTTGTCCCGAGCAACAACGGTGTTGAGGAGCAGGCCGAACCGCCGGTCGCCGCAGGCAGGGTGCTCGGCACCCACCTGCGGCAGCTGCGCGAACTGGCAGGCCACCGCCTCAAGGACGTCGTCGACGCCGGCGTGATCGGCTCCTCGTCCACCCTGAGCCGCTACGAGGACGCCAAGACCCCCTTCAAGGAAGAGGTGGTCATCGCACTCGCGAAGTTCTACGGCCGCACGGACGAAGGCGAGTTGGCGGCGCTGCGCGATCTGACGCGGCAGTCCCTGGTCAAGGAATGGTGGGCGTGCTTCCGCGACGTCGTGCCCGGCTGGCTGGGGCGGCTGATCAGCATGGAGTCGGCGGCGCGGGAAATCCGCACCTACGAGGGCTTTTTCGTCCCCGGTCTGCTCCAGACCTCGAAGTACGCACGCGCCGTCATGCGGGCGCCGTACCGCAGGTCGGCCGGCGAGGACCCGGACGAGAAGAGCGAATCGCGGATCAACCGCAGGCTGAGGGTGCGCCTTCGGCGGCAGCGGCTCCTCGACGAGGCCGACGCCCCCGACTACTACGCGCTGCTGGACGAGAGCATCCTCAACAAGCCCACCGGCGGACGGGCCGTGATGCGCGAACAGCTCCGCCATCTCTTCAACTACGCGGAGAACAGGGACCGCATCCACATCCGCGTCCTCCCCTTCACCGCGGCCGAGCACGCCGCCGCGCCCATCTCCGCCATCACCCTGCTGAAGTTCCCGCAGGGCAAGGGGAGCGACATGGCCTACCTGGAGGGCGGCACGTACGTCAGCAATCCCCAGGAAGTCGAGGAGCACAAGGTCGATCTGCTCTACCTGTGGGATCTGGCCGCCGACAAGAAGGCGACCTTGAACATCCTCCAGCACTACATCGACAAGCTCGCCGAGACGGACGAGCCCTAGGGCGTGTTTGAGATGTGGTCACAGTGCCTGCCGTATCAAGGTGAGTTGGACGGTGGCCTCGTAGCGGACGGCGAGCTTGTCGTATCGAGTT